>CAHJWM010000030.1 GCA_903642325.1 Myxococcales bacterium
CAGCGGCGCGGGCGGCAGCGCCTTCGCCATGAGCGGGGCGAGCGGAATCGCAGGCTCCCCGGCGAACGGCGGAATCGCCGGCGGTGAGCCCGGCGGATCCGTAGGCGGTTCAGCCGGGACCGTCGTTGCGAGCGGCGCAAGCGGAACCGGCGGCGCGAGCGGAATCGGCGGCGCGAGCGGAACCGGCGGCGCGAGCGGGAGTAGCGGTGCTGGCGGCGGCAGCGACAGCATCACGAAGGTGCTCCCGACCAAGGGCTGCGGCCAGGACCCCGGTCAGGCCGACGAGATCGCAGTCAAAGCCACGGTCTTGACGATGGGTACAAAGGACGCCAACTGCGCGGACAGCAAAAATTGCGGGCCGTGGTCCTACACGCGCGAGTACTACGTCACGTTGCCCAAGGGTTACGACAAGAGCAAGGCTTACCCCATCGTCCTGCAAGGCAGCGGCTGCGGCGGCGATGGTAGGGGGGTCTATTCCCTAAACGGCCTAGGTCAGCCGCTGGCGAACAACAGCGTGATCGGAGTCGGCCTGTCTCCCCCGCCGCTCGCCATCGATCACGTGGTCGAGCCTGGCCCGGGCGGTGCGAGCTCGGGCTCGGGCTTGCGCTGTTTCGACGACAAGGAGGGGGACGACTCCGTCGATTGGAACTTTTACGAAGTGCTGTACGACAAGTTGGCGGACAAACTGTGCTTCGATCGCAATCGCGTGTTCGCGGCCGGCTTCAGCACCGGCGCCTGGTTCACGAACGAGCTGGGCTGCAAATACGCGGGCGATGCCAAGCGACCCGTGCGCGGCATCATGCCAAACACCGGTGGCTTACCCGACAATCCGGCGTACGCGCCGACCTGCACCAAGAGCCCTATGGCCGGCATGTGGGTGCACGAGGACGGGGACGTGAATAACCCCTGGGCCAATAACAAGCTTGCCATCAAGCGCGCCATGGCCGTCAACGGTTGCACGATTGGGACTTCCTATGACGACCCGCTGCTAGAGCTCGTTGATTTTCCGATCGGCGGCGGCAACCCCGCGAGCACTTGTAAAAAGATCGTGGGCTGTCCGGAGCTGTACCCGCTCGTCGTCTGCCTCATCCACGGCACGCAACACGTGGGCCACGAAAGCATCGTCAACCCCGGCTTTGCCACGTTCTTGAAGCTGTTCGAGGCCGCTCCCTTCTTGACCCAGTGAGCGGCGCAGCGCGAGCACGCACGATGAATCGCCGTGTCGCGCCGATCAGCCCTCCGTTGCGCTCGCTCGCGCGCTGAAAGGCACGCCGGTGGGGGGCATCGGCAGCCACGCGCGAAACGTGCTGCCTTTGCCGGCCACGCTTTCGACCTCGATATTCCCGCCGTGTGCTTCGAGGATGCGCTTGGCCAGGGTCAGCCCCAAGCCGACACCGCCCGTGCCTCGCGAGCGGCTACGCTCGCCGCGAAAGAAGGCCGTGAACACGCGCGGCAAATCTTCGCCCGGAATTCCCATTCCCTGATCGGAGACCTCGAAGCAAGCGCGGTCACCGATTTGCGAGACGCTGAGTGAGATTGTCGTATTGGGGTCGGGAGAATATTTATGCGCATTTTCGAGCAGGTTGTCGAGGACCCTGCGCAGCAGCACCGGATCGGCGCGCGCCATCGTCGGGGTATCGGTGAATTGCGCGTTGAATGGCCGAGCTGGGTGATTCGAGCGAAAGCGAGCGGCCGCCCGCTCGCCGATGGTCTGCGGTGCGATTTCTTCGAGGTGCAGCGCAAACCCCGCGCTCGGTGCAATGCCGTCGACGAGCTCGAAGCGCGCGGCCGTGAGCACGTCGTTGAACAGCGTTTCGAGCTCCGTCAAATCGACGGCAATTTCAGACAACGAGCCGCGCACCGCCTCGGCGTCACCTTCGCCCGCGATCTCGAGGGCTACGCGGATGCGAGCGAGCGGCGTGCGCAGCTCATGAGCAACGTTGGCGAGTAGCTCCTTTTCGTTCTGGAGCAAACGTTGAATGCGTTCGGCCATGTCGTCGAAGGCGCGCGCGACATCGCCGACTTCGTCATTGCGCTCGAGCTCGCTCCGCGCTCGTAAGTCGCCTCGACCGAGCGAGATCGCGACCCGCGATAACTGGGAAAGCGGTCGAGCGATCCAGCGGGCCGTCAGAAAGGCGCCCGCGCCCAGCACCAGCATGCCGGAAATCATGGTCAGAACCAGCGGCAATGGGCTTGGTTTCGGATGCTCGAAGCGCACTACTAGCAGGCAACCTTGGCCATCGAGCTCGAAGCGCGCGAACGTGTCCGGCGAGTGTCCATGCGGCCCATTGAAATGAGGATGCGGGTTCGAAAACGGCGGGGCGTTAGCCTCCGGAGGGTGAGGCTCGAGCTCTTCTGGGGGCCAGGCTGCCCCCAAGCGCGGCGGCGGCAAGGCCGGCACGACGTTACTGATCAACAGCCGCTCACGCTCGTCGTATAACGAGACTAGGAGCTTATCGCGCGCGCGCAGCTCTTGCAGCTCGCGGGCGAGCGCCGCTCGATCGTTGGCGAAGGGTCTGAGGCGCGCATGCAGAGTCTGCATGTCCCAGCGTCCGGGCAGGTGGGCCATCACGAAGCCGATAATCGACGCACACAACACCACGAGCGAGAATTGAACCGCCCCTACGGTGTACAGCCGCCCAAACAATCCCGGCGCGCTGGCGCTCTTTCATGTGTCGTCGGGCGCGAGCATGTAGCCTGCCCCGCGGATCGTCTTTAGATAGCGCGGGTTCTTCGGGTCACGCTCGAGCTTGTGACGCAAGCGCGAGATGTGTACGTCGATCGAGCGATCGAATGCCTCGTCCGCGGAGCCATGCACGAGCTCTAGAAGCTGCTCGCGCGCGAGCACCCGACCGGCCCGCTCGGCGAGCACGCGCAGTAGCGCAAATTCATGCGTCGTGAGCGCCAGCCGCGCCCCATTCAGGGTCGCCTCCATGGTCGCGCTGTCGACGACCAAGGCGCCGAGCTCGATGCGCGGAGTGGCCGGGCCGGTTTTGCCACGCGCGCGGCGCGCCTGCGCACGAATCCGCGCCAAGAGCTCGCGCGACGAAAAGGGCTTGCTCATGTAGTCGTCCGCCCCGCCCTCGAGGCCCATCACCCGGTCGGCTTCCTCACCGCGCGCGGTGACCATGATGATGGGCACGGCGACCCGTTCGCGAAGCTTGCGACACACCTCGTGACCGTCGGCTCCCGGCAGCATGATGTCGAGCAACACGACATCCGGACGTGCGCGCAGCACCTCGGTCAGCGCTTGGTCGCCGCGCGCGACCACGCTGACCTCGACGCCATGCGAGCGCAGGTATTGCGCGGTGAGCCGCGCCAGGCGTTCGTCGTCTTCGACGTACAGCACGCTCAAGTGTTCGATGGGTTCTTCGGAGACGCTCATAGCTGGCGAGGATTGCACTCCTTGCATCTTGAGTCCGCCATACTGAGCCCGCATTTCGTTGTTATGTCGGATTATTAAGCGGAACCTTCGCCCGCGGTCGCGACGAACCTGCCGATCCTGGGCTTGGAGCTCGGAACACGTGACTCGGCGAGGCAAGTGTCTGCGACTCGCCTGCGCATCCGCTAATTCGGGCCCGCTTTTCGCGCCGCGAGCTGCAGTAGTGCCTGGCGAGCGCCCCCCACCAGCCGCATCGCCCGGGTGCTGCGGGTCGTGCGTCTATGTCAGCGGCCCGCCGTCTCGGCCCTCTTAGTGCTCGCCGTTTTACGGGAGCGCGATGCGGCCGGGTACCGCTTCCCCGCTTCTGCGCTCGCGTCCGCTCCACCGATCGAAACGCTCGACTGGGCATGGCACGTGTTGCGGGTGTGGCCGGGCAACGTGTCGGGGCCCTCGCGCACCGCCCTCGACACTGAGCTTATCGCGGGTTTTCTGCGGCTATTCGCCGGGGCTTTGCGCGGCTCGATTGCCTCTGTTAGTCGGACCCGGTCATGCCGCGCGTCGCTGCTGCTGCTTCGAACTCTGACTGGCTGGTGGTGTCAGTGGGCTGTCCGTGCGGCATCGGGCCCGAGGTATCAGTGAAAGCGGCTTCTAAGGTTCGGGGCACCGTGCTCGTCGGCGATTTCGAGCTACTGCAGGAGGCCGCGGAGCTCGTGCGCGTGCCAAGAGCGCGGCTAGTGAGGTTCGAGGGTCACTTGACTGATCCGCGGGCCATTTACGTGCACAGTGTGGGCTCGAAGCTCGGCCGGCGCGACCGCAAGCCCGGTAAGCCCACCGCTGAATCGGGCGCAGCCCAGCTCTCTTACATCAACGAAGCCTACCGGTTGACGAAGGCCGGGCCAGGGCGCGCGCTGGTTACGGGGCCAGTGAGCAAAGCCGCCATCGCTCACTCTGGGGCGCCTGGCTCGCGACACTTCTTGGGTCATACCGAGTGGCTGCGCGATCTCGATCAGGCGCCGTTGAGCGTGATGTGCTTTGCCGCAGAATCGCTGGTCACCAGCCTGGTGACGACGCACCTGCCAATCGCGAATGTGCCGAGCGCGCTCACGCCTCGCGCAGTGAGCGACGCCACATTTCATCTAGGCGAGCTGCTTTTGGCACTGGGAAAGCAGCGGCCCGCCGTGGCGGTCTGCTCGCTGAATCCGCACGCTGGCGAAAGCGAGCTGCTCGGTCAAGAAGAGCGGCGGGCAATCGTGCCCGGGATCCGCTTGGCCGAACGGCGTCTTGGCCGGCGCGTGCGGGTGTTGGGTCCGCTCGGCGCCGAGACCGCGTTTCGCAAAGCGGCCGCGGGCGTGTACCAAGGGGTGGTGGCGATGTATCACGACCAGGCCACGATCCCGATGAAGCTCGTGGCGTTCGGCGATGCCGTCAACGTGACCATGGGCTTGTCGATCGTACGCACGAGCGTAGACCACGGCACCGCCTATGACATTGCCTGGCGCGGCGTCGCCGAAGCCGACGGCATGCGCGCGGCCCTGGAGCTCGGCCGCCGTTTGCTTTCGAGTCGTTGATGGACAGCCGCGAGTCGCAGCTCGCGCTGTGCTTTCATCGGCGCGCCCGGCGCGCGCTGCTCGCTACGCTCGCGTTCCTGAATGCGCCAGGAACGAGCCGCGCAAAACAAAGCCGAATGCTCGAGGCCGAAGTGATCCACGAAGCACTGATCGCCTCCGTGCTACGCTTCGTGGTGCTGATGCTCGGCCGCGCCCGCGGCCTATTCACACGCCCCGAGGATGTTGCGCAGGGCCGGCTGTTCGTCGTGAAGAGCCTGGAGCTGGAGCTGCAGCCTGATCACTCCGCGGGCGGGCCGGGCTGGAAATTCCCGCCGCTTTTAGCAGGAGCCGAGGCGGCGTTCCGAGCCGAGCTCACCGACGGGCTAGCGGCCGACGGCGTGGATTTGGCGGCTTGCCCCGCGGAGCTCGTCGGCAACTTGTACGAGCTGCTCATGAGTGAGGGGTTATGTCGCAACGAGCACGGCATCCTCGGGTTATCGGCCGGCACGAAGCGCAAGCAAACGGGCACCTTCTTCACGCCGCGCGCCTTGACCGAGGTCGTCGTCGCCCGCGCGCTTGGGCCCCTCGAACGCCAACTCCAGCGCGGGTCGCACGGCACGCACGACTTCGTGAAAGCCTTTCGCGTCTGCGATCCGGCGGTGGGTGGCGGAGCTTTCTTGGTCGAGGTCGCGCGCGCCCTCGCCGCACGGGACGGCGTGCCGGCGGACGGCGCGAGGCGGCATGCGATCGTGACGCGCGTACTGCATGGCGTAGACATCAATCCCACCGCGGTTGCGGTCGCGGAGGCTGCGCTGTGCCTATTCGCCGAGGACCCGCGCTTGCCTTTGCACGAGGCCGGGCGAAATCTGCGTGTCGGCGATGCTTTGATTGGCGCGCCATTTTCGCTCACTGGCTCGCGCACGAGTTTGCCTGCAGCCGGCGCTCACGGCCCCGAGCTCGATTTTCCGCGGGCATTTCCCGAGGTATTCGCGCAAGGTGGCTTCGACTTGGTGATCGGCAACCCGCCCTGGGTAGCGTACGCGGGCCGCGCAGCAAAGCCGCTCGCGCCGGCGCGCAAAGCCTATTTGACCGCCCACTACACGACGCTCAAAGGTTATCCAACCTTACACGGGTTGTTCGTCGAGCGCGCCTTGCGCATCGCTCCACACGGCACCGTGGCCCTCGTACTTCCGAGTCCGATCGCCGATCTCGACGGCTATCGAGCCGTTCGTCGTGCCGTACGCGCGAGTCATACACCGTGCGAGCCGATGCTCGAGTTCGGGCAAGACGCGTTCGAGTCGGTGACTCAGCCCTGCTTTGCGCTGATCGCCGAGGCCAGCGCGGGCCACGCCGGCGATCACGCGGCCAGTGCGCTGCCGTTTCGGCTCGCCGAACGCCAGCGCGCGGGTGCTCGAGCGGCCGAGGTCGAAGCGCCTGATGTATTGGAACGGGTTGGCCGCCTGCCCGCATTTCCGCGCGAGCTTTTCGGCGAAATGGGGTTTCAGACCGCTGGCGGCGTAGCCGCGAGCCTGCTCTTGAAGGCGTCCTTGCCCGACGCGCGCCACGTGTATCCATTGCTCCAAGGGCGTGATGTGCGTGAGTTCACCGAGGGGGAGCCACGCCTCTTTCTCGCTCCGGACCGCGAGGCATTGGCCCGGGCACGCTGTCGTTTGCGCGACCGAGACGATTACGGCCGGGTGCGCTTCGTGATTCGCCAGACGGCTCGCTATCCGATCGCGGCCTTGCACCGCGGATTGCCCTTTCGTAATTCTTTGTTGGCGGGCTTCGAGCTCGAAGGGCTGCCCCCCGCGCTGATGGTTGGGCTGTTGAACAGCTCATTGTATCGCGCGCTTCATCTGGCGGCGCGGCGCGACGCCCGCCAGGCCGTCTTTCCGCAGGTCAAGATTGCGCATTTGCGCGCGCTTCCGCGGCCGCCCGCCGATTCTGCGTTGCACGCGCAGATCGCTGACCTGACCACCGAGCTCACGCGCCTCGGGGTCGAAACCGCGCGTCTCGAGCGTTTAGACGCCGCGGTATTTCGGTTGTTCTCGGTGAGCTCCTCCGCTGCGACGGAAGTCATGCAGTTTTTGCGGGCACGGGCCGCGCCCTCTCGAACGCCCTGAGCGGAGCAACGGCCCTGCGGCACCTGCCATTCGTAGGTGAGCCACCGATGAGGTCCTCTCGAAGCCCGAGAACCTCTGCTAATGAAGAGCGGTGTACCCCGGGCAGGACAAGCTACTGCGAGTCACTACCGGTGACCACGGGCCACTCGTGGTGCTTCTGCATGGCTTTGCCGGCGGTCCCGAGGATTTGGAGCCATTCGCTCGGTCGATGGGCGTGCCGGGGCGGTTCATTTTTCCGAGCGGCTTCATCGACCTGGCGGCTCATGGTCGGCCGGGGCGAGCGTGGTGGCCAAGCGACGGCTCGGCGCGCGAACAGGCAATGCGTGACGGCGCGGCCCGCGACCTGTCTGACTTCGAACCGCCAGGGCTTGGCTTTGCGCGCGACGAGCTGAATGCGTTGCTCGATGCGCTATCGGCCGAAGCAGGACCAAGCCCGCTAATTTTAGGCGGATTTTCGCAAGGAGCCATGCTCGCTTTCGATCTCGCGCTCAACAGTCGGCGAGCCCTGTCGGCCGTTGTGCAGCTCTCGGGTGCCCGCATCGCCCAGCGGCGGTGGAACCCACTGCTCGTGCGGCGAGCGGGCACGCGCGCGTTCATCAGTCATGGTCGCAGTGACCCGGACCTGGCATTTTCAGCCGCCACACGCTTTGGTGCAGATCTGCGGACCGCGGGCTGGGGGCTCGAGTTCTGTGCGTTCGACGGCGGACATGAGGTGCCACTCGTGGCGTTGCGCGCGCTGAAACGGTTTTTGCTCAGCTTGTGACGGCCCTAGCCGGCCGTGATGGAAACTCGCGTCGGGCCCTGGGCGTTCAACGCGCGCACGAACCCGCGGGGCGTGGCGCCGGGGACCTCGGCCCGGAGCTGCAGACTGCGTTCCACCCCGGGGCGGAGGTCGAAATAGGCGTCTTCGGCCAAAAATCCGGGGATATCCAAAGCCACGGCATGAGCGAACTTTGCGCTCTGTAAACACAAACGCCATTGGTCGCCTTCAGCGGGCTCGACCTTTGCCTGTAGCCCGATATCGTCGACCGTGCTCGGCAATAGCCCCCCGGGAAAGTAGCTGGCTTCCGAGATCACGTTTCCGTCACTCGCATCGCGCAGCGACGCACAGACCACGTCGAACTGCCGCGGCCCAAACCGGTACGCGTGCGTCAAGTCGATGAAGTGCTCGAAGAGCGCAGACGCTTGCAGCTCGAGCGCACCTCGCGCCGGAATTTCCAACGCAGCTTTGGCGGTTGCCACCGCCGTCGAGCCATTGCGATACACGCGCAGCTCGAGCTCCGCCGAAAGCGACCGATCACGCTCGTTGAGCGCGTTGACGAAGAGACCATTCAAGCCCTCGTCCAAAAGGAATATTGCCTGAGCCTGCATGGCGCGCTTAACGTAATAATAAGCCGCCTTCGGCAAGCCATGTGCGTCGATCAGGCCCCAGCCGGCGCCAGGCCAGAGGTCACGCAAAAACCAAATCAATGCGCCGCGGCAGCCCGAAGCCGGACGCCGCCACTCCGCGATCGTGCGCGCCATGACTTCACCGCTGGTCACTCGCCCGAGCGCAAGCGCCCGTTCTTGATCTTCATAGCGGAGCGCCACCGGGTCGATGCCGAAGAGCAGCTTCGTGTAGTGATCGCGCACATCATCGAAGTCCCAGCCCGGGCCGCTGTCGCGCGGAACGCGCGCTTTCCAGCGTGGATCGTGAAAGGGTGCGCGCCCGTCACCGAGCAAGCGCTCGATTGTCGAAGCCTCCGGAATATTGGCAAAGCCGAGACATTCGGGGGTGAATTTCACCCCTGAGTGCCGCGCGTCGGTGAGCGGGCGGAGGTACGCGCCCACCCCGTAGTAATGCGTCAGGCCCGCGTCGGCTTGAAACGGCAGCGTGCCGCCGGTCGGCGTGGAGGCCACATAGGGCACGTCAGCGCGACGAGCGACCACCGCGTCGCGCAGCAGAGCTTCGAAGAGTGAAGACCTCCAAGCCTCGCGCGGCAGGCCCAGCATGGCAGCTTGCTGCTCCACCTCGCTATTTCCACACAGCACGGCCAAGCAAGCACGCGTTTCGGTGCGCGCTAAAAACTGTTCGGCTTCCCGCTGCACGCTGTCCGCAAAGACGGGATCATCGGCCGGATAATCGCAGTTCGCAAACATGAAATCTTGCCAGACCAGGACGCCGAGACGATCGCAGGCTTCGTAGAAGGCATCCGATTCGTAAATCATGGTGCCGCCGATGCGCAGCATGTTCATGCCCGCGGCGCTCGCTTGCTCGACAGTGCGTACCGTCGTTTCATCGTCATTGAGCGACACGACGTCGGTCGGAGCCCAGCAGGCACCGCGGCAGCGCGTTTCCACTCCGTTCACGAGCAACGCAAAACGCCCGGCCTCGGTTTGGGTCTCGATGCGGCGAAAGGCAACCGCGTCGAAAGTGAGCTCGTAGCTCTGGCCGGCGACTCGGAAGGCGATCCGAACCGGGTAGCGCGGCTGAGACCCCGAGCCGTTCGGCCACCAAAGGTCCGCGCCTTCGAGCTCGAGCTCGGCGTCGAGGGTGAGAGTCGTGCCCTCGGCCATGCGGCGCAGCGGGATCGAGCTCGAGCCGACGTGCAGCGTCGCCGACTCCAGATTCGCGCCGAGGGTTTCCGCTTCCACGTGTGCGCGCAACGATTTCCGTTCGCCCACGACGCGAGCGCAGAGCTCGGCGCGGCGCACGGAGAGGTGCCGCCGCCGTTGCAAGCGCACGCCTCGCCACGGGCCGACTGCCGTGACCGGCGGCGTCCAACCGGGAATGCGGCCAAGCAACGTGGTCCGGAACCAGCGCAGCTGTTGGCGCTCGATGAGCCGCGTTTTGAAACGGGGCCGCGGCCGGCGGGCGGAGGTCGCGACGTCGAGGGAAGCGAAGCGAATGTGGAGCTCGTTCTCGTGGCCGATCAAAGAGGACACGTCGAGCTCGTGTGCCAAGAACATATTCTCGGAACGCAGTACATGCACCCCGTTCAGCCACACGTCGGCCAACGTGGCCAGCCCGTCCAGCCCGAGCCAGAGCGCTTCATCGGCAGCGCACGGCGCGCTTGCGAAACGCACCCGGTACCACCACTCGCAGGCATCGAACGCGCGCGTACTGGACCAATCCCAGGCCTTGCGTGCCCGAAATGCGCTGGCCACCGTGCCTGGGCAGTGCGCAACGAGCCACTCTTGTAGCGGCCCGAGCTCGGCGGGGGAAGCGAGCGTGGTGCCCTGCGCGACCTCCGTCAGCTGCCAATGGGCGACGAGCGGTTCGACTCCGTAGTTCGTCGCAGTACGGACTCGCGCCATTGCTCCGCCCCGTCCTACGCGATCGCGTCGAGGGCGGCCATGGCGGCGTCCCAGTGCTTGGCCATGTCTTCGAACGCGGGCTCTAGATCGACCGGCTTCTTCGAGCTAGCCGCGCGCGCGCCTTTGAGGATCAGCGCTTTCGCGCCATGAGAGATTTCCTCGAACGAGCGAGCTGCTGACTCGTAGCCTTTGGGCGCCCGCTCTTCCAACCAACGCAGGTAGGCGGCGCTGAGCTCGTAGCCCGAGCCGACTTGGCGCGTCGTCGCAAATGCAAAGGCGTGGTAAAAGCCGATGCCCCGGGCGCGAATGTGCTCGAGCTCCTCGGAAAAATGCCGGCCGAAGCGGCGCAGGGGGTTGCTCGCGGGCCGGCGCTCGAGCCAGCTGCGGAGCTGCGTTCGAGAGCGCGCAGCAAGCTCCGCGTCCGGCAAACGCTCCGCGCGGTCGAGCTTCACGAGCTCGGCGAAGAGCGGCATGAACGTCGGATCCGGCGCTGAGCCGAGCCGGAACGTCTGCACGAAATCTTCGCCTTCGAGCCTGAAGTAGCCGGCATTGTGAAAGTAGCCGAGCCGCTTGGCTTCGATGTCGATGGACTCGATGGCGATCGTACTCTTCGTATGCTGCGTACGGTAATCGGTGCCCGCGGTGTCCGGTAACCAGAAGGCGTCCGCTTCCGTGAACACCAGCCGGCCGTGGCTCGTGTGGAACAAGGCATGCTCGAGGAGCGGCTTCCAAACGTTGAGCTCTTGCACGGTGATGCCGTACAGAACGCTCAGGTCGACGTGCGGCGGCTTGTAAAATGTCCACTGATCGCCGTCGAAGTCGCTCGCGACGGTGAAGGCCAAGCTTGCCGTGGGGTCGAGCTTGGCGGAGTGCAATACCTCGAGCCAGACGTCGATGTAGCAATTCTTCTCTATCCAGGCGCGCGACTCCGCGTGCAGCGCATGGCGCTGATAGGTGGCTGCGTCCAACCCCCAAACCGAGCTTTTGCTCAAGGCCACAGCTGTTCGCGCACGTGCTTCGGCCACTCCGTAGGGACGAAGCCGTGCGTCCGGAAGAGGGCCATCACTACGCGTTCCATGCCGAAGCCGAGGCAGGCGGTTTGAGCAATGGCCCCGTCCGGCGTGTTGATCTCGAAGATCTTGCCGAAGTGCTCTTGGTGATAGTTGAAAGAGCAAACCGCGGTGGGCTTATCCTCGGAGATCACCGGGACGAGGACTTCGAATTTGAGCTTCTGCTCTTTCTGGCTGGCGGCGAGCATGCGCCCACCACGCCCGAAGAACGGGTCGGCCGCTACATCCGACTTGGCGGGCAGACCGAGTGACGAAAGCAGCTCGACGCCGCGCGCGAGCCACATGTTGCGCCAATCGATCACGGCATCCGGCGAGCCCACGCGTACGAACTCGCGCACGCGGAATGCCTGCATGCGAGTCGGCTCGGGCGAGGGCTCGTGCCGGAACACCCAATTTTGCATGTCCACCAAGCGGCCCTCCGCCGGAACGGTCCCGGTAAAGCTCGGGTACACTGGGTAACACGCGGCTGGCGTGAGCACCACGCCGGTCATCTTTTGCAGGTCCTCCCACGGCTTCTTGTCATGGATCCGTTGGCTCAGTTCTTTGTGTTGGAGATCGGTGCCGTAAAACGAAAATACGGTGCCCGCCAACTGGGGGAACGAATCCAAGTATTCGCTCTTCTCGAACACCTGCCGATCGAGAATGGGTGGGAACGCCATCACTTCCGCGCCGTCATTCTTGGCTAGGCGGGTCACCAAGTCATTGAAACGTGCGAGCACGTCCTCGAACACCGCGCCTCGGCCGAACGCGCCCGGCACGCCCACGGGGATAATCAGCTTATGCCGGACGAGCTCGTCGTAAAGGTCTTGAGAGGAGTAGGTGATTGCCATGGATCAATCGTCCTTCAGCACGAGCAGCATGGAAGCGTTGGTCGCGTAAATCCGATCATTGTTGACCATCAGCGCGGCCGACAGCGCGTCCCGCAGATAGAGGCCAATAGAAAACTTGGAGTCGTTTTTGTAACCCATGATGCCGCAGATCAAGAGGCAGCGCTGCACGATGTCGGCGAGCGTCGTGGATGTCGATACCTTCACGTTGTTCATCTTCAGCGCGAATGCGATCGACGACAATACCTCGGTCCCGGCGTCGGGCGCGCTCATCAGTTGTTCGCATTCCGCGGCGACGTCGTGCACGTTGGCTCGCAAGCTTTGCAACATGCCAGCTACCTCCGCCAAGCGGAGCGCGCTGGGCGGGGTCGTGCCCGGCTTGGCGCGCGCCGCGGAGCGCACGAACGCGCGAGCTTTGGAGACCGCCGCCGTCGCGATGCCCAGCCAACAATTGGCCCACAAAACGTGCGAGAACGGCACCATGGTGTGAGCCGCGATATCCGCAAACCCGGCTTCCAAGACCTGATCCATGCGGCCCGTCGAGCGCAGCTTGAACGGCGGGCTACACGTGCCGCGCATACCGAGGGTGTCCCACACCCCGTTGACCTCCAGCGTGTAATCCGCCTTGCGCACCAAGACCAAGGATTGATCGTTGGCGGGCGCATCGGTGGAGCGGCGCGCCGTCACCAAGAGCTCGTCGGCGTGCGCTCCGTAGGAGATGGTCGTTGCGTCCTTGTCTAGCTTGAAGCGATCGCCTTGGGACTCCACGGCGCACACGCTGTTGCGCATCTCCCCGCCGACGCCGGCTTCCGAGGTGACCGATGCGATGAGGTTCTGCTTTTCTACGAGCTCGCTCAAAAAGTTGCGGAAGAAGCCCGAGCTCCCCGCGTGGCGAACGATACTGGCAACCTGGATTTGATGCATCGCAAACACCATTGCCGTGGACGAGCAGTGCTGGCCAAGCGCTTCGCACATCTGCGACAGCTCGATCATGCCGCAACCGAGCCCGCCCAGATCCTTCGGGACGAAGGCCGATAGCAGCCGAGCCTCCCTCAAAGCATCCAGCGCCTCCCGCGGGAAACGCGAGTCGCGATCGACACTCCGCGCATTCGGCGCGGCGACCTCCTTGCCGATCCGCTTGGCGGCGGTGACGTGACGTGACTCGCTGACATGGTTTGCCACGATATCGACTCCTCTCCGGTAGGCTCAGGAACCGGTGGTCAGCTCCTCGATTGCCGCGCGAATCGAGGACATGCTTTCGAAGACGCCGCGTTTCAACATTCGATCAGGGAATTCGATGTCGAACTTGCCCTCGAGCGCGAGCATGACGTTCACGCTCGCGTGAGACGTGAGACCCGCTTGATACAAGTCGCTTTCTTCGCTGAGGCTCGCCGTATCCAGCGAAAGGCGCCCGTGTTCCTTCAGAATGTTGCGAATGTCTTCGATCATCGCTGGTCGTCCCTTCGTTTCCATACGAATCTACCCTAGAACTTCGCCGCACTTACACAGTTTTGGCGCTGCGGCGCGTGGCAAGTCAGCCGTTTCGCGGTTGGTGGTTTTGGGGATGAGACGATGCTGGCGCGCGCAACGCAAACAAATGACTAGGCCGGACGGATTGACGAGCTGGCCGACGCTCGCCTAGCCTGTAGGGGACACGGAAGCCGGACCCTCCAAGTAAACGTCGCCCGCCACTGATCCAAATCCTCGAGCGGTGTTTTAGAACGACCCCGTTGGCAACCCTCTCGACCGCCGCCTCGCGTCTCGCCCGTGTTTCAGACCCCGGCGCACGGCCGCCTCGCTCACACTCGTGGCAATTAAATGAATGTGTGCCGGTTCATTGCGCTGACGGCTGGAGTTGCTAAGGTCAGAGCACTAACATAGGGCGGTCTTATGCGAATATTATGGTTGAGTGTTCCGATGCTGTTCGCGTTCGCTTGCGGCAGCAGCTCCGATGATGGTTCCAGCGACAATACGAGCGGTGCCGGCGGGGCCCCGTCGGGCAAAGCGGGCAGCGGCCATGGCGGTGGCGCCCAGAACGGTGACGCCGGCAGTCCCGAGGCAGGCGCGGCCGGGGAAGCGGGCGGCGCAAGCGGCGCGGCCGGGGCTGGTAATGACGCCGCGGGCGCGGCTGGGGTTGGCGAAGTGGTGGTGGAGGTACCGCCCAGCACCGTCACTCTGGCAATCCACGTCGCCGACGCGCAGCACAAGATCTCTCCGCTGATCTACGGTGTGAATCCCCACGGCAGTATCGTGTGCGGGAGCGCAACGGCCAAGTATGGGCTGTGCCGGCTCGGCGCGCACGCCTGGTCCACGTATAATTGGGAGAACAACGCTTCCAACGCCGCCGTCGACAATTGTTACGAAAACGACGCAGCAATCAGTAGCAGCACCGTGCCTGGCGCGGCGGTGACCTCGGTCGTGACGGCCGCGCAGGCGGTCGGCGCCGCGACGCTCGTCACCATCCCCACGCTCGACTACGTCGCCGCTGACGAGGCGCCAGGCTCCGCCAGCCCGGATTGCTCGGGGGACGTGCGTAAGTCAGCAGATTACTTGAACACGCGCTTCAAGCAAAACCACTCCACTAAAGGCAGTGCGCTGGCCGCCACGCCCGACACCACTGACGCGTCGGTCTATCAGGACGAGTTCGTGAGCTTGCTGGCTTCACAGGTTAGCACGGCCAAGGTCGTCTTCGCGCTCGACAACCAACCAGACACCTGGGCCACCGACCAGCCCGCGGTTCATCCGAACAAGGCCACCTATGCGGAGGTCGTTCAACGCAACGTCGACTATGCGACCATGCTGCGAAACGTCTGGCCGTCGGCAGAGGTCACCGGCTACGTGGGCTACGGCTACTACGGCTTTACGACCTTGCAAGACGCGCCGGATGCCGCCGGCAAGGGCGTGTTTCTGGATTATTACCTAGCGCACATGCAGGCCGCCTCCACCACTGCCGGCAAGCGCTTGATCGACTACCTCGATGTGCATTGGTACTCCGAAGCGACGGGCGGCGGGCAACGTGTCATCTATGATGGCAACACGCCTGGCGTAGCCGCCGCGCGCGTGCAAGCGCCACGCTCGTTCTGGGACGGCAATTTCATCGAAAGCAGCTGGATCACCAACGCCAGCAAGGCGCCGGTCTCGCTGCTTCCGTGGCTCAAAAAGAAAATTGCCGACAATTACCCCGGTACCAAGCTGGCCATCTCGGAGTGGGCCTTCGGGGGCGGAGGCGAGATCAGCGGTGCACTGGCGGCGGCGGATACTCTTGGCATTTTCGGCGCGCAAGGCGTGGACCTAGCCGCCTACGTGTCTACCTCGGGAAGCGACGAATTCGTGGCCGCTGCGTTCAACGCCTTTCGCAATTACGACGGAGCTGGCGACAGCTTCGGCGATACCTCTGTCGGCGCCTCCACGACCTCCACCTCGTTCGCTCCGGTCTACGCCAGCGTCGACAGCACCAACCCCGATCGCGTCGTGGTCGTTGCCTTGAACCGCAGCGATACCGTGCTGCCGACCACCGTAAATGTCGACTACACCACATCCTACGCGTCAGCTGACGTGTATCGGTTGACCGCGGCGTCGGCGTCCCTGGTCGCAGGGGCTTCGCTCACCGCGGTGAGTGCTAATTCCTTCGCCGTCTCGCTCCCCCCGTACTCGGTCACGGTGATCGTGCCCAAGAAGTAGCGGCACGGCTCGCATTCAGCGTTCGCACGCCGTCGAGCGGGCAAGCTCAATCACGGACAGAAGTCCCGCGAGGTCGCGACGATGACGCCCACGCTCAGAAGAACCCTCCATGGCGCGCTCGGCGGCGCCATGGGCGCCGCCTGCATGACCGTGCTCAGGATGCTCGCGCACCGCGCGGGGCTCATCGAGCAGATGGTTCCGCAAGCGGTCGAAGTTTGGGCTCAGCACACCTTTCCCGGGCGTGCTCCAAGATCGCCCTCCGCGCGCGCATTACATCACATCCTCGACCAGTCCTTGCACATTGGCTACGGCATGAGCGGGGGCGCCGTGTATGGCCTGCTCTTTGGGCAAACGCGGGCGTCGGCCAAGACGGTGCTCGCGTTTGGCTTCGGCGTTTGGGGCGTTGGGTCATTCATCGTGCTGCCCGCGCTGAAAATCATGCGGCCGGAATGGCGGGCGAGTGCGCGTGAAATCGCGGTCAACCTGAGCGCTCATCTCGCTTATGCGTCGGCCCTCGCGCTGTGCACTGATGAGCTCGAGCAACAAGCCTTGCTTCAGCCGGTGGGCTACCCGCTCTCGTTGTCGAAAACGACGGGCTGACGGCGTGCAGTCGTCGGGAACAGGGTCGGCCGCAGAGGTGCGATGCTGGACCTCGAGCGCCCATCTTTTCTCGAGGCGTCTGGCGCGAATGCTGCATCGAGACGGCCGGGCTTTGGCAAGGAGTAGTGGGTGATGGCAACAACGTGGAAGCCGTTCGAAAAGCAGGGGCGCCTGGGTAAGCGGAGTGATTTGCCCGATAGCGTCTTTGCTTTTCCAAAGGAGCGGAAGGAGCCCATGACGAATGCGTCGCATGTGCGGAATGCAGTGGCTCGCTTCGATCAAGTGGATGGGGTGTCTGACGCGGAGCGGACGCGGGCGTTCGCGAACATAAAACTGGCGGCAAAGCACTTCGGAGTAGAGGTTACGGAGAAGAGTTGGAAGGAGCTCGGCAGCGCGCCGAGCACCGGTCTGACCCAGGCCACTCGCAAGAAGGCGGCGGCTCGCGGCGCAACTCGTCGGCGCCGCCCTCGCACGGTAAAAAAGGCCTCTTCGAAGGCGCGCGCCGACTAGAATCACAGGCGGAAAGCGGGAAGCCGCATCGGCACGCGTTCGCTTCTTGGAAGGCGCGCAGCTCGTCGCCCATCGACGCGTACCGCCGCGCCTCGCCTGCCTGCCTTCGTACCGCCCTGCCTGCCTTCGCCCCAATGCCGGAGTCAGCGGCTTGGGCCCCCGACCCCTCTCCAAGACGGCCCAGTAACGACCGGTGTCGGGCTCAGGCGCGTGAGGCCGGCGGGCAAACGTTTGACTCGCCGACCGTTCAACAGACGTTGCAGGTTCATTGCATCGAACGGAGCACGCACTTTGAGGTCGTTGTCGAAGTACACGAATACGTCTCGAGGGTCGGCTTGGCAGTCTACCAATGGCCTGACCCAATCCGCCCAGCGCGTGAGGGCGGCGGGGCCGTAGCCGCTCGCATAGAGCTCCTTGTCACCGTGCAATCGGACATAAGCAAAGTCTGCCGTGACCTCGCGAATGCAAGGATAAAGCCCGGCGCTATCGGCGACGCACAGGGCAATTCGATGCTCCCGCAGCAAGTCCAAGAATGCGGGCACGGCGAAGCTCGGATGACGGACCTCGAGCGCGTGACGCACCGGCAAATCGCACAGCACCTGCGTTTCACTCCGCCCGGCCAAGCGCTCATCATGCCCGCGAGCAAGCGCCGCGGCTTGCTCTGTCGTTCTCGGCAAGAGACGGAAGAAGCTCGCTAGGCGCTCAGGATCGAAGCTCGTTTGCGGCGGAAGTTGCCACAGAATGGGACCAAGCTTGCCGCGCAGCCGCATGACGCCTGAGCCGAAAAAATTTGCGAGCGCGATGTCGACGCCCTTCAGCCGCTTCAAGTGAGTGATGTAGCGGGCGCCCTTTACGGAAAAGACGAAGTCCTCTGGCGTCTGCTCGTACCAGGCTTGATAAGACGCGGGGTTGATCAACGAATAAAACGATCCGTTTACCTCGATGGTCGGTACCTGGCGGCTTGCAAAGGCAAGCTCTCCCACTTGCTTGAGCCCGTTGGGATAAAAAACTCCACGCCAAGGAGGGTATCTCCAGCCCGAGATGCCAACGTAGGCGCGCGCTGCTTGGCCGTTCATCCGTCCACCGAAACATCAACGTGGTCTGCAAGACTCGTGCACGCCGGCGAGCAAAGCACCCGCACTTCGTTCGGCAAAAGGCCTTCCTGATGCTTGTCTCATTTCAGTCGCGCAACCGTGGCCCGAATTTGAGCCTCGCTCGGTGGGTTTGGCGCTCCACGCGGGTCGCGGGTGTTTTGAAACTCGACCATCCAGCCTGGATACTCGGCGGGCAACGCGCTCGCGTCGTCTAGCAGGGTCACCTGCTCGCTCGAGAGCGTGAGCTCAGTCGCGGCCAAGTTGTCAATGAGCTGTTCCGGGCGCTTGGCGCCGATGATGATACTCGTCACGAAGGGCCGAGTCAGCTGCCAAGCCAGCGCCACGCGAGCGACCGATGCGCCGGTCGCCTCCGAAACCGTGCGCAGCGCAGTCAGCACACGCGGCAATCGCTCCATATTGACGGGTGGGAAGTCGAAGGAAGCGCGGCGCGCGTCCGCGGGGCCTTTCTTATCCGGGTCGAACTTACCCGACAGTAGCCCACCCGCCAGGGGGCTCCACGGTAAGATCGCGACACCCTCCGCCCGGCATAGAGGAGCGATCTCCCGCTCGATGTCGCGCCCGGCGATCGAGTAGTAAACCTGCGCGCTTTGAAAGCGCGCTAGATTGTTCTGCTCCGCAAAGGTGATGGCTTTGGAAGCGAGCCACGCCGGCAGATTGCTGAACCCGACGTAGCGTGCCTTGCCCGAGCGGACCACGTCGTCCAACGCGCGCACGGTTTCTTCGATCGGTGTTGCGGGATCGAAGCCGTGGATCTGATATAGATCGACGTGATCGAGCCCGAGCCGCTGTAGGCTGCCGTCGATGCTACCCAGAATGTGCGCGCGAGAGAGTCCCACTTGATTGACTCCCGGGCCCACGCGCCCGCGAACTTTCGTCGCGATTACCAGCTGCTCGCGAGGCCGATCGAGCGACTTCAGCGCCGCGCCGAGTAGACGCTCGCTGTCCCCGTCGGAATACACGTCCGCCGTATCGATGAAGTTGACGCCGGCCTCGATTGCGGTCCGAACCAATTCTAGAGATTCCTTGTCTCCGAGCTGGCCAATGGATTGCCACATGCCCTTGCTTCCGCCGAAGGTCATGGCGCCGAGGCACAACTCCGAAACATATAGACCGGTCTTACCTAGAAGATTGTAACGCATGCACGGAGTCTAGGACTTCGAGCACGCAAGAAGTCAAGTCGTCTACCATGCCGAGCACCGCGGCAATCAGGTGACAGGGTCGCCCTCGCTCTCGGTCTCGAGATGACGAGGCTCCGGGGAGCAGCGGCGATCGCAACGAGCCGCGCGTTTGAGCCTTGAAGTCGATCGGGTTCGACGACTGACGCGAACCGGGAGGCGCCTCTCAGCGCTCCTTGTAACGTGGCAACTCGGCAAGGCGAAGGAGCTGTTCGCCTATCGCCTCTACCGGCAAGATCAGATCGACGTCGCCCGTGGCGATGGCCGCCCGCGGCATGCCTTCCGTCTGCGCATCGTCCGGGCGCTGAGCAATCGTGGTGCCGCCTGCGGCTTTGATCGCTCGCAGGCCCTCAGCGCCGTCGCTCAGCGCGCCGGAAAGGACCACACCCACGGCTTTTGCGCGGTAAAACTCGGCCACCGACTGAAATAGCGCGTTGACCTGAACCGATACGCCGCCCTCGGGGCGCGGCCGAATGCGAAGGTGGCCGTCGATCACGGTCATGTGTTTGTCGGGCGGGATCACGTAAACATGCCCGTACTGCACACGTACCTCGTCGGTAGCCAACACCACGTCGAGGGTGGTGCGAGCCGCGAGGATCTCGGGCAGCATGCTCGGATGAGTGCGACTCATGTGTTGCACTAAAACGATCGCCAGCGGCGCCCGTACCGGCATGACACTGAGCAACTTCGAGAAGGCCTCCAGGCCCCCGGCCGATGCCCCCACCGCTGCCACCAGGAAAGGCGGGGTGACGTAGTCAGCAGGGTTGCCGGTCGTGGCTTGGATCTGGTTGGTTTCGGACATGTTCTTACTTTGCATTTCGATGGCCTTGGCCGCGGGAGCCGAGCGGGGGCTCACTCTTGGCCTTCTCCATTTGCTTGGAAACGACGCGCGCGAGCTCAGCGCTATCGAAAGGCTTCTTGATCTTTAGATTGCTCGAGTCCGCCAGGTACTGAGTTGCGACCAACCCGAAGGCCCCCCCCGTAACGAACACCAACCGTCGGGCAAGGGGGGGGTTGTGCGCCGTGAGCCAGCGGTGAAGATCCACTCCTGACACCTGAGGCATCATCAGGTCGCACAGAATGACATCGAACGCTTGGTCTATTTCGAGAATAGCTCGGGCCTCCGCGCCGGACGCCGCGGTAACGACTTCGTGCTCGATGAGTAATCGCGTCATCACTCTGCGCAGCGGCTCCTCGTCATCGACGACCAAGATCCGGCCGCGCTCGCTGGAGGGCGCAGACACGCGCAGCAGCGTTTCCGAGCCGCGTGCCTGCGGCGGCTCGACGCCCGCAAAAAGCAGCACCGTGATGCACGTACCGATGCCAACCTCGCTTTCCAACCGAATGTCGCCACCAAACTCCGCGAGGATGCTGCGGCAAATAGAAAGCCCCAAACCCGAGCCCGAACCGATCTCCTTGGTACTGAAGAATGGCTCGAAGACTTGGGCGATGTTCTCGGGGGCAATGCCCGTGCCGGTGTCTCTCACCTCCGCGAACACATGGCTGCCTTCCGACCAAGTGCGAACGGTAATGCTGTGCTCCGCGGGCTGGTGCTCGGCGATTCGATGCTCCGCTAGCCGGCACTCGGCGATGGCGTGGGCCGAATTGATCAACAAGTTTAGGAAGACCTGTGACAGCTTGCCACTCGATGCCCACACGGCGGGCAGCGTGGGGGCAAAATCCTTGATCAGCGTGGCGCGTGACCGAATCTCGTTCGACGCCATCGAGATCGCCGAGTCGACCGCTAGGTGCAAGTCCACCGTGCGCAGCTCCGCCGTGTCCACCCGCGAAAACGCGCTCAAAACACCCGAGATGCGAGTTATTCGCTGCGCGCCTTCCAATGCGTCGAGCGCGTGCTGGGTGGCCGCCGCCAGAATCGCGGGCTCGAGGAACCCCGCGTCTTCGCCGACGACCTGATGGGACGCCTCTTCGCCCGCGACCTCGCGCAACATTCGGGAGCGCTCACAAGCGCTGGCGATCTTCGGCAAAACTTCCGTCAAAGTCTCGAGGTTGCTCAGCACGTAGGCGAGCGGGTTATTGATCTCGTGGCCGACGCTCGCCGCGAGCAGCCCCATACTGGCCAATCGCTCCGTTTGAGCGGTGATGGCTCGACGCTTTTGGGCTTCGGTGTCGTCACGCACGGTCGCCTCGAGCAGGGGCATGCCGTTCGCCTCCATACGCGCCAAGGTCACCGTAGCCCGAAACTCGCCCGCAGGCGGCCGCAGATAGGTCCACTCGTAGGAATGGCTGCCGTTCTGCATGGCCAGAGCGATCATGGATCGCGCCTTGTCTTCCGAGAGCCAGCCATCCAGCTGCCGCTCCGGCGAGCAACAGCGCGGCAACTGCGAAATGAAGTCGGCTTCGTTGCGAGCGCCGAACATCGTCACGGCCGCTTCGTTTGCGGACGTGAAGCTCCAACTGGGCGGAGCAAGGGTCAGCAAAGCGTTGGGAGAGCTCGCGAACAAGACTCGATAGCGCGCTTCGCTCGCGCGAAGCGTCCCTTCGGCGCGCTTGCGCAGGGAAATATCGCTGAGCGCGACGCGTATGTCGTCGCTGCCTTGGGCAGTGCGGGCCTCGAGCCGCGCCCAGAAGGGCTCACCGGTCTTTTTCACGAGCCTGAGCTCACAGCCATGCGGCGCGCGGCTGAGCATAACCTGCTTTCTGTGCAGGAAGTACGTGTCTTGATCGTCAAAGAAAACGAAGCGAGTCCATGGCTGCTTGATTAGGGCGCTCCTCGCCACGTCCAAAAGCCCCGCGGCGGTGAGATTCGCATCCACCACGAGCCCCGTTTCGCCGATAGTCAAGTAGCCGACCGGCGCCAGATCGTAGAGATCGAAGTAGCGAGCGCGCGAGCCCTCTAATTCTTCCTGAGCTCGGCGCAGCTCCTCATTTTGAAGCTCGAGCTCAATCTGGTGAACACTGAGCTCGTGCAGCAGCTTGCGAACGGCATCGGCGGAAAGCGCGCTGAAGTCCTGCGGGATTTTGGGGGCGCGCTCGCGTACTTGGGCTTGCGCTCGCTCGCGTAACTCACGCGCGGTCGCGGCCGCGGCCGTCTGGAACATGCCGGACTCGGCAAGGGCCTCGCTTGGCTCTTTGTTTTCGTTAGGCAAGGGAGTCCTTTGATTCTCGCTCTGTAGTAAACACGGCGTACGCGTCTCCGGACTCATTCACCAAGGCCGTGGCGGTCAGCGAGACTTCGATGACCCTCCCATCCCGAGTCAGGCGTCGCATGCGGTAGGGCTCCAGCACCTCGGCCTGCATCAGGCGCTGCAGCACCGCCGCCGCCGCCCCGCGATGCGCCTCCGGAATCAGATGCCGGATATTCATGGTCAAGGCTTCCGCCTCGCTCCAACCGTACAGAGCAGTTGCACCACGATTCCAAGCCAGGATTTGGCCGTCCAAGCCCTGCACCGTGATCGCGTCACTGGCATCGCGCATCACGGCCGACATCCGCCGTAGGGACTCGTCTTCGAGCATCGCGGCCTGGGCCCGCTTCTGCTCGCTCACGTCCATGAACGTGATGACGGCGCCCTCTATGACGTTCTCCAGCGTGCGGTACGGTCGAATGCGCAGCAAGTACCAGATGTCCGCGCGGGTTTTGACCTCGACTTCTTTGTGATTCAACGTGTCGAGCACGTCTTGTATGTCGAAAATCAGACGGTCGTAGCCAATGAGGTTCGAGACGATGTGAGCGAGGGGCCGCCCCACGTCGGTGCGGATCAGATTGATCAAGGGCGTCACCGCGGCTGTAAACCGCTGAATGCGCAGCTGATGGTCGACGACGATCGTGCCTACGCCCGTGCCCGCGAGCAGGTTGTTCATGTCGTTGTTGACCTGCGACAAATCAGACACCTTAATCTGCAACTCCGAGTTGACGGTCGCTAGCTCCTCGTTTAGCGACTGCAGCTCTTCCTTCGAAGTCTCGAGCTCTTCGTTGGTCGACTGAAGCTCCTCGTTCGTCGACTGAAGCTCCTCGTTGGACGAGCGGAGCTCTTCGTTCGCCGTCTGCATTTGCTCTTGTGTACTTTGCAGGTACGCGTCTTTGGTCCGAAGCTCGTGGCTCAGCTCGGCGAGCCGCCGGCCCATGTCGCTGGTGGCGACTTCAGTGGGGTGATCGGCGCCCGCATCGTCACCATCCCACGCCGCCTCTGCACCGACGACCTGAGCCTCTTCGAAGGAGACCAGAAACAAGTTGGCTTGCTCGGCGCTAGAGCTTCCGGCGAAAACGGGCTGAACGATCAAATTGACCGTCGTCGAGTCGAGGTCGGTCTTGACGCGAAGCTTCGCGTGGGAAACCATTTTGTTTTGTAGGGCCGCGGTGTGGAGCGCGCTGTTTAGAGGTTGCCGCAGACCTTCGCGCGCCATGTTCAAGATGCTGAGCCCCGCCTCACCAGGTGCAGGCTCCAGGTACTTCCCGGTGTGGCCGTGGAGGTAGAGCAATTCGCCCTGCTCGTTGACCAGCGCGCCGACCGGCGCGCGAGCGAGCAAGGTACGTTCGGTTAGCTCGCGCAGCGGGAGCTCGCCGTTGTTCGGGGCGCGGCGCGCCGCCGGCGCACCCGAACTGCTGCGCGGCGCGATGCCGACAGTCGGCCGGCGGGAATTCTTGGCATCGCCCTTTCGCCGGTACAATTTGGCTTTGCGGTCGACTGGCTCGAACAGCCCAAGCGCATCGCCCACCGTCTCCGAAGAGCCAAGAAAAAGCAGCCCGTTGGCATTCAACGCGTAGTGGAACAGCGGGATCAACTTCTGCTGGAGCTCCGGACCCATGTAGATCAGAAGATTTCGGCAACTCACGAGGTCGAGCTTGGAGAACGGCGGATCTTTGATTAAGTCGTGCGCGGAAAAGACTAGGAGTTCACGGATGTTCTTGTGAATGCGATAGGCGCCGTCCTCGCGCACGAAGAAGCGGGCGAGACGCTCCGGCGAGACATCAATGGCGATGCTCGCTGGATAAAGTCCGGTACGAGCCACGTCGATGGCTCGACTATCGATGTCCGAGGCAAAGACTTGGAACTTCAAGTTCCGCTTCACCGTGTCCATCTGCTCGCTCAACAGAATCGCCAGGGAATAGGCTTCTTCTCCGGTGGAGCAACCGGTAACCCAAAGGCGAAGGACGGAATCGGCAGGCCGCTCAGCGAGCAGCGAAGCAAGCTGCTGCTCGGCCGCGGCAAAGGCCTCGGGATCGCGAAAGAAGCTGGTCACGCCAATCAGCAGGTCTCCAAAGAGGGCATCTAGCTCACCGACATTCTCTCGCAGGTAGCTCAGGTAATCTTCCAAATGCTCGATTTGCTGAGCCGCCATGCGTCGATCGATGCGGCGGCTGACCGTGTTCAGCTTGTACTGCGAGAAATCATGACCCGTGTGCGCGCGAAGCAATACGAAGATTTTCTTCAGCACGTCGTCGGCCTTCGGGCTCGAAGACGTGTAGTCGTGAGGCAACTTGCCCTGGGTGCGTGAGACGTAAGCAAAGATCTGCGCGGGCATCTCAGCCGGGGGTAAGGTGTAGTCGACGAGCCCGGTAGCGATTGCGCTGCGCGGCATGGAGTCGTAATCAGTCGATGCGGGATTCTGGGCCATCGCCATGCCCCCTTGGGCCTTGATTAGGCGCATCCCCTCGGTGCCGTCGCTGCCAGCCCCCGAGAGGATCACGCAAATCGCACGCTCACGCTGATCCTGCGCCAAAGATTTGAAGAAGAAATCAATCGATAGACGCTGACCCAGCGTAACCGTTGCCTCCAACAGCTGCAGACAGCCATTCAGCAAGGCCATGTCCCGATCGGGCGGGATGACGTAGGTGCAGTTTGGCAGAACTCGCATCCCATCTACGACCTCGAGCACTTCCATCTGCGTGTAGCGTTTGACCAACTCGACGAGCATGCTTTCGTGATCGGGCGCCAAGTGCTGGACGATGACGAAGGCCATGCCACTGTGCTCGTGCGCCGAGATGCCAGAGAAGAACGCTTCGAAGGCGGCCAATCCGCCGGCGGACGCACCGATGCCGACGATCGGAAAACGCCCACCGGCCGCGCCGGCCGGCTGATTTTGTGCGTCGCGCGCCCCCGATTCATCAGGGCGCGCTATCACTAATTCCGTCGCGCACTGCTCTTCCATTGCACACTGCCTTGCTCCTACACGCGCCCCGCTCGTGGACGGCAACCGTCGGCCCGCGAGGGATACTCGCACACTCTGTACCGTTCGAGCCTAGTCGTTTCATCGAGCTGCACTCCGGTCACGCGGTGCACGGCATATATGCAACAGGCGGGCAAGCAAACTCCGTATTTCGCACTCGAGAAAGCTGCGTCGGGGAGGATGCCTGAGCCGCGATGACGGGCATGGAACTAAAAGCGCCGACCACGTGCACCCGGCCTCTTAGCTCCTGGCTCTGTCTTGCAAATAAGAGTCATCGCTATGTTACAAACACGATGGCGGTCGCTGAGCGATAACGGCGCGCGCAGCGCCCTCCGACGGCCAGCGGAGAGAGAGCAAGCCCGGGGCGACCCCGCAACGACTTTCGGTGTTGACGACCAGTTCCGTGTCTCTTATAGTAGACTTGAAGCTCGGGCGTAAGACCGAGGTCACGGCTAGGAGCCCGCTTTGCCCCAACCATCAAAGGTCGAATATACGCGCTCAGTGCGTCACGCTCCGCTATCGGTCCTCGAGGGAGGCGCCCGGAGCGGCGCAAACACCGCGCGGGTCGTCGTGGCGTGGTGCCCAATGAACGATGGCGGAACAACCGACTTGGAGCCGACTCAGGTGGAATTGGAGGCCGAGCTCGAAACGACCGCTTCCACGACTTGGACCTGTCGGCAATCTTCGAATTCTGGCTGGGCGGAGGCGCTCTCCGCGGCGCATTGCCGCGAAGTCGTGCTCACCGCGCTCAACGACGACCTTCACGCAAAGCATTTGGTGTTCGAGCTGGCGGGTCTCCTCGCGCTCAAGCTTGCCGCGACCCAGCCTCTCATCCGCGTTCGTTTTTTACCATCGGCCGCGCGCGCGAAGCGCCGCTCGGCTCGATACGGAACGGTTTGAACGTCAAAAACGGTGAATCTCGGCATGCACATCGGAATCGTTGGAGGCGTAGAGCGGGGCGGTCAGCGCTACGCGGCGGCGGCGGCGAGCAGAGGGCACTCGTTCGAGTTCCATGGCGGTGATATGGCCGGCCGTGGCTCCGATTCGCTCGGCGCATTGGTTGAGCGCTCGGACCTCGTGATTTGCGTTACCGATGTGAACAGCCACGGGGCCGTGCTCGGAGCGCGCCGCTACGCTCGCGCGCTCGGTCGGCACTTCCTGCTCACTCGCCGCCTCGGGTTGTCGCGCTTCCGAGCATTGCTCGTGGCGATTGACGAGCCAGCTCGGCTCGCGGCGTTGATTTGAGCGCGCCATCGACGCGCCTTTGCCGCCCGGGTGGGGCGAGAGTCAGCCCTTCTTCCGCGCGGCCAGCTAGGCAGGGAAATGAGCCAATTCGGCAGCCCGTCGACGAACGCCGGCCCAAGCGTGCAGCCTGGCAAGCGAACACCGACAACGCAACGCAAGCGCCGGCCCTTCCCTAAGCATGAGTCGAGCCTGGCACCGGAGCGCAACCCATCGCGACAGCGATCACGAGAGCGCTATCGCCAATCGAGCCGCGGCGCGAGGCGTACATAGTCGGCCAAGATCTGGATCGATTCGTTCAAAATCGTATCGTCGACCGAAGCTCGCTCCGCCTGGTGACCGGTCAGAGCGTGCGCTGTCTTGTGCTCGCTGTCGGTGGTGGCCCGGGTATCCGCAAGCGAAGTAGTGGCTGGCAAACCGGGCGAGTCGACGTTTTTGAGGGTAATCGCATACGCTTTCGGTGCGGCGGCCAGCAACTTCTTGCCCGCCGCATCCCGCTCGCTTTGACGCGCCTTCGCTTGCGCCATCTCGTCGCGCCGTTCGGCCTCGTTCAGTGACACCGATTTGTCGGCCAAGTTTTTGCGAAGCCGTGACACGTCACTGGCGACGTACGCAAACGCTTTTTCGCTCGCGACACGGGCGCTGGATGCCTGACGCAGCCGAGCCAGGTATGGCTCGACCGCGTCGGCGTGGTCGTGCAGCGCCGGCGGCACGGTATCCCAGGGCAGTGGACTTTTCATGGCCGATTCGCTCACATCGCCGAAGTCACTCGTCGACGGCAACACGATGTCGGACGCGACGCCCCGCAGCTGCGTCGAGGCGCCACCTGGACGATAAAACTTCTCGATCGTGACCTTCAGAGCGCCTGGGTCGTAAGAATGAGTGAGCCCAGCGTCGTCCATGATGTGGGCCAGAGGCAGCACGCTTTGCACCGTGCCCTTGCCGAACGTCGACGAGTCGCCCACCACCACCGCACGGCCGTAGTCTTGCAACGCACCGGTCAAAATTTCCGAAGCGGAAGCGCTGAACCGACTCGCCAGCACCACGAGCGGGCCCTGGAACTGCTCGGTGGCATCGGTATCCGCATCCACGCGAATGGCGCCACTTGGGTCGCGCGTTTGCACGACTGGCCCTCGGCGAATGAAGAGGCCGGTCAAGCTTATCGCCTCGTTCAGTGAACCCCCACCGTTGTGCCGCAGATCGAGCACGACCCCACGCACGTTCTCCGCGTTCAATTTGGCGAGCAAGCGAGCCACGTCCTTCGTGACACTGCGGTGCTCACTCTCTTCGCCATCGCCCATATCGGCGTAAAACGAGGGCAGCTCCAGCACCCCCAAGCGCAACAGGGAGCCTTTCCCGTTCGGGAGATCGAGAATGCGCGCGCTCGCCTGTTCGTCCTCTAGCTTGATCTCGTCGCGAATCAGCGGCACGAGCTTGGGCACCGAGCCTTCCGGCGCGCCCTCGGCCAGAATGGTCAAGGTCACCGGGGTTCCCTTCGGTCCGCGGATCAGCTCGACCGTGCGAGAGAGCGGCATGTGCTTGAGCTCGACGGCCGCCTTCCCGGGTTGCGTCACGGCGATGATGCGATCACCCGGCTTCAGCTCGCCGCTTCGTGCGGCGGGGCCGCCTGGGACGAGCCCGTGGATCTCGCAGTAGCCATCGTTGTTCTCGAGCGTCGCGCCGATCCCAAACAGAGCGAGATTCATTTGAATCGATAAGCTCTCCATTTCTTCGTGGCCCAAGTAGTCGGAATGGGGGTCGTAGACGTGGGCGAGCGCGTTGAGGTAAATCTCCAGCACCTCCTCCGCATCGAGGGCCTTCATCGTGGCGAGCTGCTCTGCGTATCTACGCTTCAACGCGTCGACGATCTTTTCGGGAGCCGCGTCAGTAAGCTTTTCTTGCAAGTATTCAGCGCGCAAACGCTGACGCCAAAGATCCTGAGCGGCCGTCATGTCCGCGGGCGGCTCGGCGTGCTCGCGATCGAGCGAGTATCGATCGTGCGTCGTGAAGTCGAACGTCTCGGTTTGCAGCAGATGCGTCGCGTAAGTGCTCTGTTGCTCGAGCCGCTCCAAGTAGCGGGCCATGATGGCGCGCGCTGCGCTCGTGTCGCCCATGGTCCGAGTGCGCTGCGCCAGTGTCGTCCGGTACGTCGCGAGCTCACGCAGATCCGAGCTCAGAAAAAGCGAGTGCGTCGCGTCGAGCGTATCCAGGTAGCCGTCTAAGAATTTGCCCGCCAGCTCTGCGTCGAGCGGATGATGAGCAAACTGCGATCGGGCAAGGATATCGGTCGTCAGCCGCGTGATGTTGGCCTCGGTGCTGGGCTGGGCGGCCGTCGGCAAATGAGCCGGGCTCGATGCGGCCGTTTTGGATACGGGTCGCGCGGCCGAATGGCCATGCACCCCCGCGCTACAGGCGCCGCTGCATACCGCTAGTACGGTGACGTAAGCTTTGACTTGGCTGGCATTCGGCATCGCAGCTCAACGGATAGCCTGCCACACTCATTCCGGGCGCAAAAAAGACGCTCAGCCCCGTTTTGGAGCCAGCGCGTCCGTTTTGGCCGCCGATCTAGTCCGAATGGCCCTGTAGAGCGCCGTCGAACGGACGACGGCGCGGCCCCCCAGCGGCCTTCCTCGCCTCACGATTGCATCGTCGCTCGATCTTGCTTGCGCCGATGACGGTTGCTGCCGCCGCGTGCCAGCTCACGATCGCGGTGCCGCACCGGGCGTCGCGCTCGTGAGCGAGCGGAGCTGCGAAATCGGTCGCGTCAGATGCCTGAAGTTTTCTGGATGCCTATTGGGTTTTGGGGGCCGGCCGTTCTGTCGAGTGCATGCGCTGTGTCTTCGATCTGCGTCGTAACTTTTTTATCGTCCTATCTACGCTCGTGTGCGCTGCTGCATGTTCCTCTGCGGAACCTGCAGCCACTGTCGGTGACACGGCTACCGACCCCGCCTTGACCGTTGGGCACGCAAACTGTGAGGTGCCGAACACGGGTTGCCCGTGCGAGGAGGGAGCGACCGCCGATTGCGGCCATGTGACCGAGCGCTTCGCAAGCTACGTCACTTGCTCCATGGGAACTCGAAGCTGTGAAGGCAGCGCCTGGGGCGCGTGCGTGGCCGATCGCGTCTCCGTAAAGAGCGTCGTGCCGGAGAAGCCCGGCAGCAGGCCGCAGACACTCGGGTCCGGGCTGACGTGCCCAAGTGGCTTCGATGACTGCGATCCCTATTGTAACGCTACGACGGACACTCCCGGGGGGTTTACCGCGGGCTCTGGCTTCACGAATACCCCGGCCGGGCTCACCTTGACGGCGACGGCATCGCCCACGTGCACCTCGTTGACACTGAGCCCTTCGACGACCACCGTGACTCTTACCGGCTCTGCCATCACGGGCCTGTCCGCGTCGCCCGTGACGTTCACGCTGACGGCTAACCCCGCAGGCTGCGTCGCGGCGCCGTTCGCCACTACCTGGACAATCGACAAGTTCGACCGCGCCACCATTACCGGCAGCAACAACCAGAATGGCTCGCTTTCACTAGCGGTCCCGATTGCCGGGCCAATCAAGATCACCGCCTTCGCCGCCGGTCAGGTCACAAGCACGAATATCAACGTCAAGGTCAACGTTCTCGAAACGCCCACCACCGCCTCGGCGGCGGCTCCGAACAAAGCCGCATCCGCCTCCCAAATTTCGGCCTTCGGCACGCTTGCGGCTCCCAATGCGGGCTTCGGCTTGAGCAGTCCGACCTGGCTTTATCCGTACCCAAACACGTATTTCCCACTGGCGCTCCCCGCCCCCATTGCCCAATACCGGTATACGTTGAGCGCCGGCGATTCGACGAGCCTGGCTTCCGCCGTGAAAGTCTCGCTTCGTTACCCGACGGGTGTTGCCGCGAGTGCCTCGACATTCAACTACTCTTTGATCATGCTCGAGAGTAACGCGGTCACCTGCGCGGCGACCCCCGCCCAATGCAACATGCTGGACCCGCAGGTGGTGTTCCCCCAGCTTGCTTGGAATTACTTCGAGCAGACGGCGCGCGGGCAAAACGCAGAATTGATCGTGCAGCGGCTCCGGAGCGGATCCAATGCGCTCGAGCCCGAGGTTCGGCTGCCTGTACATTTCGTGCGAGGCCAGCTCAAGGGAACGGTGTTCTACCAGTCTTACAGCTCGCCCAAGGGCGGCAATCAGGGCGCGATTCTATCGATTGCGCCCGGCGCCACGTCGCCCACGCTCGCGGTGCAGCCGAACGGGACTTGTACCACGTGTCACACCATCAATTCAGACGGCAGTCGGCTGATTTCCAACGGCGGCCTCGACTCCAATGGCAATTACACTCAGGACGTGTCCAACAGATTCGATAACACGTCGGGGGCGCCCGCACCTGCCACACTCAACACCTACACGAATAATCGTTTCTCGTTCGGCGCCCCGTATCTGGACGGGACCCTTTATATGACCCATTCCGGTGAAACCGAATGGCATTCGCCGAGCGTCGTTTCGAACTTATACAAGGTTTCCGTCCCCGCGACCCCCATCGCCGTAACGAATTGGCCGAGTGACATGGGGGCGGTCAGTCCAAGATTTTCAATCGCTGGCGACGAGCTGGCGTTTGGATTCTGGGGCGGGAGCAGCCTCCCATGTGCCGCGGGGTCCGTCAGCCCGTGCACCGGCTCACCCTCGAAGCTGCCGTCAGTTGCAGCCGGCACTCGATTGGCGGTGGTGGACTGGGGATGCTCGACCGCTACTTGCACCAGTGCCTCCACGGGCTGGAAGATTTCCAATGCCCGAAACCTCACCCCGGGAGTCTCTCAGTGGGTGGCTTGGCCGACCTTTACTCCAGATGGCGATTCCGTCGCGTACCAGCGCCAATACCGGTCTTCGAACGTCCTCCTCACCCACAATCCATCGGACGTGAATAGCGTAGATGGCGCTCTGGCCGAGCTCTGGATATCGGATGTTCCGGCGACGGGCGCGACCACGGCCACGCCCACGCGGCTTTCGGCGCTGAACGGCCTGAGTTCAGCGGGGGTTTCCTTCCTACCGCAACAAGCGCGGACCATCGTCAATGACGCCTATCCGCTTTACAATTACGCGATTGCCCGGCACGAAATGGGGCAGACGATCACATCCGGAAGTGGCAGCCCGCCGGTGACGTTGGTGAACTCATCTGCTACCGGGCCGTTCGACATTCGAATCGACATTGTCGCTGGCGGCGCCCTAGGCACGGCCACTTTCAGATGGAGCTCTGACGGCGGAACCACCTACAGCGCGACCCTGTCTACCGCGGCCACGGTCTCCCTGGGGTCCAAGGGCATCGACGCCGTGTTCCCATCCGGAACGTACAACGCCACCAGCAACTATCAGGCACTCGTCGGGCGAGTGGGGCTGGCGGGCACGCCGACCGGCGGGCCCTGGGATTTCCGTCTCAAAATCGTCGCCACCGGCGCGTTGGGGACGGCGACGTTCAAGTACTCGAGCGACGGAGGCTCGACCTATAGCAGTCCTCTGACGACCGCCGCCGCCGTGTCACTCGGGTCGACGGGTTTGGTCGCAAGCTTCGCCAACGTGACTTATTCGTTTACGGCGTGGGCTTGGGGGGCGTTCGTCTCCCACTACCACCAAGACAACGCTCAATTCCAACTGTTCCAGACCAATGACTGCACGAACAACGTCACGCAGTCTGGTTTCTATGATTATCGGACTAATTATTATCCGTCATTTGCGCCGACGACGGTAGACGGTGAAGCGTGGCTCGTCTTCACGACCCGCCGTATGTACGGCAACATCGCATCGGAAAGCAGCTGGGACGGTCAGCCCACCTATGCGTGTACGTCGGGCGAGACGCCGGCAAAGAAGTTGTGGATCTCCGCGATCGATTCGAATTGGTCGCCGGGGACCGACCCGAGCCACCCGGCGTTCTATCTTCCCGGGCAGGAGCTCGCCGCGGGAAACTCGGAGGGCAACTGGGTCAGCTCGCCTTGTACGCCCACGGACGGCACGTGCAACAGCAGCGACGATTGCTGCGGCGGCAGCGGGGCGCCTCTAACCTCGGAGTGTCGTGTCACGAACGCTTCGGTTTTTCCCCCCGTTCGGCAATGCAAACTACTCAGCACTTGCGCGCCGAGCGGCGCGTCCTGCACGCTCACGAGTGACTGCTGCACCGGCTTGACTTGCCCGAGCGGTGGCGGCTTGTGCGTGCAGGAGCCGCCCAAATTGTTCACCCCGCAAACCAATACGCGCGAGTACGTGGCCAATTGTCCGACCGGCACCTTCCCCAAGTGGCGCTTTTTGGAGTGGCAATCTACGGTGCCGAGCGGGACGAATATCGCGTTCTCGGTGCAAACGAAGAACCAAGCGAGCGATGCTTATTTGCCGGCCTCGCCGTTGCTATACGCCACCGCCACTCAGACTACCGCCGCCAATCAATGGCAGCGCGGCACGACGCCCATGGAAACTTTGTTTGCCGGAGTACCGTTGATTTCGCGGAATTATCTGCTCGTGAGCATGGTGTTCACGCCGAACAGTGCCGGCTCGCTCGCTCCGACTTTGACGGGATGGCGACAGCTCTACGATTGCGTTCCAGCCGAGTGAGGCAGCCATGAAACTTTGGGTCAGCATCGTCGGTGCGCTGGTAGCGGTTGCGTGTAGTAGCGACGATCAATTGCCGCCGTATGACTCAGGTCTGGCCGGGCAAAGCGGCGGGGGCGGCTCAGGCACGCGGGCGGCCGGGGGCTCGGGCACGCGCGGGGGCGACGCTGGGCACCCGAGCGGTCCGGAAGACGCGGGCGCGGCCGGTGAGTCCGGGGCAAGCGACGGCGGAGCGGGCGGCGAGAGCCAGGCGGGTACCGCCAGTGGGGGAAGCGCGCCCTTCTTTCCCTGCGCGTCCAGCGCGGCCCCGCCAATGGGCGCGCTTTGTGATCCTGACGCGAAGCTCGGCAAGGTGACCACGGTGCCGGTGGACGGAGCCGGCGCGGCCCGGCTGATCGCTATTACGCCTGACGAGCTGACGCTTGCGTGGGCGTCTCCGAACGAGGAAGGCGCACGCTTCTTCGTTGCGGATAGGCCGACCCCCGCCGACACCTTCGACGCCCTCGCGCAAATCAGCACGAGCGATAACGTCGTCGGTCTTAGCCCGGACGGCTTACGGCTCGTCACCCTGTCGAGGGACGGCAGCACTTACGGTGAGCTCACGCGGGACATGCGCGGCCAAGACTTCGGTGCATCCTCGACGGCTTTGTTTGCCAAGATCAACGCCGCCGGCCGCAGCTACAGTGACTGCGTGATTTCAGCCGACGACTCGACCTTGATCTACACCGCGCTGACGGACGATGCCGAGGAGTACCCGATCAAGGTTTCGACCCGCAGCGGCCAGGAGCCGTGGCCTGAGGGGTCGGCTCTGTCGAGCTGCGACCTCCAGCGACACGGCGCGTTAGTGCGCCACCCGACCGGACTGTCGAAGGACGGCCTCACGCTGTTCTTCTTCGACGCGGCCCGTAAGCACGCACGCGCTGGGTGGCGCAGCAGCGCGAACGCGGATTTCAGCTTCTTCAGGGACCTGGACGGAGTGGGGCCGGCCGCTGTGAATGAAGACTGCAGCATACTCTATTACTCGGGTGTCTTCCCCCCTACCGGGCTGGCGTACGCCTCTCTTTCTCGTTCTCAGGCGCCGTAAAGCGCCGGCCTACCGCCGTGAGACTCAGGTTACGACAACGCCGCTCGCTTTCTCGTTTCCGCCAGCGGCCCCCCGCTCGATAAGGCTCCTCACGACCTCACGTGAGCCCCCTCGAGCCGTGATCGAAGCCGCTCGTTTGAAGTACAAGGTCATCATCTGCGGTGGATACAGGGTCCTCGGCCACCAACAGTCGGCGATCGACAGTCTCGATCGCTGCCCGCTACCCTGAGTCCGATGACGAGATCCGTACATGAATTGACGAGATCCGTGCATTGCACTGACCGCGGCCCAATAATTTTCCCGGCACCCTGCCGCGTGGCCAAGTCCCGTCGCACTGCTTGACGGCGGGATGTCGATAGCCACCAATACGCGAAGTATTCTCGGAGACGATCATGCTATCCGACCGATTGAGACTCATTGCGTTCGGCGCTTGGGGCGCTCTCACCTGTGGCTTGACGGCATGCGGCGACGCATCCAAATCCGGGGTGCCCGCCGCCCTTGCCAGTCCGCCCGGTGCGGCGCAATCGAACGCACCCACCGTGCTCGCGGCGGCGCCTCTCGCTCGAGTGCTGTCACGCAACGCGCGTGGCAGTGCTCGCATGCTTGCTGGTGCGCGCGACCTCGCCGCCTCACCGCTCGCCATGAATGCGGAAGCGGCCGCTCGCTTGCACCTCGAGCGACACGCGAGCTTACTCGGCCTGAGCAAGGGCGTGATCGGCGAGGCCGTCCTCAGCGACGTGCACTCGCTCCCCGGGGGGGCCGGTGTATTCAGGTTCACGCAACGGGTGAACGGGGTCGAGGTTTTCGGTGGCCGAGCGAGCGTGGTACTCGACGGGTCACGTCGACTGGTATCGATCGCCAACACGCTTTCACCCACCGACGGAAAGGGCCGCCTGGGCAGCGCGACTGCCTTCGCGAATGCGGTAGAAACCGCGCTGTCGCAGGCCTACTCGCTCATCGCGAAGACGCCGATCGCGGCGAGCGAGGTGCAGGACACCGGCCCGCGCGGGGAGGACGTTCACGGCTATAGCCTGTCGACCGCAGCCGGCGCGATGCGCATCCTGGAAGCGACAGGCAAGCGGATTCTCTATCCGGAGGACGGCTCGCTAACGCCCGCCTATTATGTCGAGATCCTCGGTCGAGATCCGGGTACGGAAACCGATCGCGCCATGAGCTACGCCATCGATGCCAAGGATGGCCGTGTTCTCTATCAGGCGTCTCTGACGCAGAGCGAAGCCTTCGGCTACCGAGTCTGGGCCGACCCCACGGGCAATCATATTCCTACTGACGGTCCGTTCGTCGATTACACCCCGCACCCCACGGGAACTCTCACCAGCGCTCGCCCCACGTTCACCGCACCGAGCCTGATCACGATGGAAGGGTTCAACAAAAACCCAAGTGGAGTGGCGGACCCTTGGCTCGCTCCGACCGACACCACCACCTTTGGCAATAACGTTCGCGCCTACTCCGATCGCAACGACGTCCTCAGCGACTCGGGTGCTCATCACAACGACGGCTACAATGCGGGGGTCGACATCCGCGCCGACGTGACCGGTTTCGAAATGTTCGACCGAACCTACGATGTCACGAAGGCCCCGAACGTCAGCACCGACCAGATCAAGGCCGCCGTCACCCAAATCTTCTACGTGACGAACTGGCTGCACGACTATTGGTATGACTCGGGCTTCGACGAAAAATCCGGCGTCGCCCAGTTGTCGAACTACGGGAGAGGCGGCAAGGAGGGCGACCCTCTACGGGCGGAAGCGCAAGACGAAGCCGACAGCGGAGCCGCGAACAATGCAAATATGAGCACGTTTGCCGATGGCACGTCGCCGCGCATGCAAATGTACGTGTGGAAGGGCAACCCGATGCGCGATGGCACCATCGACAACACCGTGGTTGCGCACGAATGGGGTCACTACCTGCACCACCGCCTCGTGCTGTGCGGCTCGCCGCAGTGCGGGGGGATGAGCGAGGGTTGGGCGGACTTCGATGCCCTCATGATGGTCATCAAAGACGGGGACAAGTTCGACGGGGGGCAGGTTTACCCGCTCGCGCAATATGCGACCTCCGCCCTCGGCAATTCGGTCAATTCTTCCTACTTCGGTATCCGTCGCGCACCGTATTCGACGGATCTCAGCAAGAACCCGTTTACCTTCAAGCACGTCCGCAAAGCGGCGACGCTGCCGGGCGGGGCGGCGCTTGCGCAATCCGCGGCCAACATGAGTGAAATTCACAACGTGGGCGAGATCTGGGCGAGCGCGCTGTTCGAAGGCTACGTGAATCTCCTAGCCGTCGGCAAAGCCGCCAATCGAAGCTTCGACGACACCAAACGACGCATGGCCGACTATGTGGTTGCCGGCATGAAGGCGACCCCGACGGAGCCGACATTCGTCGAGCAGCGCGACGCTCTCTTGTCCGCCGTCCTTGCCACCGGTCGCGTCGATGACTTTAGCGCGCTCGCGCAGGGGTTCGCCAAGCGCGGGTTCGGCGTGGCCGCGGTTGCGCCGCCGGTCTCCTCGAGCACCCTGAACGAATCGGTCGAGAACTTCGAGGCCAAGGGGAACCTCGCCTTCGTCGACGCCAGTGTCGACGATTCCACCCGTTCCTGCGATCACGACGGTTACCTCGACGCGTCAGAGGCCGGCAAGATCAACATTCGCGTGCGCAACGGCGGTTGGCTGACGCTCACGAAAACTCAGATCAGAGTCAGCTCGAGCGATCCCAAAGTCACGTTCGATGCCGGCGGCCTCGTCACGGTTCCGGCCATCGTCCCCTATCAGCTGATTCCGCTCAGCATTGGGGTCACGGCGGCGGACGTTGCGACGGGCCGGAGCACGATTCCCATCACCATCACGCTCAGCGATCCCGACGCGGCCAATCCCACGTTGAATACGACGTTCTCGACGCTATTCAACGTAGACGACAACCCCGGCTTGACCGCGGTCGACGACGTGGAAAGTGAGCATCCAGCTTTTGTGCCGACGTCCGACTCGAAGTCACTGCCGGCCCCCTCCTGGTCGCGTACGGGCGACGGCGCGGCCGGGCACCTCTGGCACGGCGACGATGTCGGCACGACCAGCGACGAGACCTTGGTTTCACCCACTCTCACGGTCAGCACGACGGCCGCCTTCACGATCGCTTTCAGCCATCGCTACGAGTTCGAATCGGGCCCGCCCGCTCCGGACAAACCAGATGTGTATTTCGACGGCGGCGTCATCGAGCTCTCCGACGATGACGGGGCGAACTGGAAGGACATTTCGAGCTACGCAAACCCGTCCTATACGCGCACGGTCTACCTCAGCAACGACCAGGGACAGCCGAATACCAATCCGCTGGCGGGGCGGAAGGCCTTCGGCGGCCAATCCGCCAATTATCCGATGCTGGCCAACGTGTCGCTCGACCTCGGCATGCAGCTCGCTGGCAAGGCAGTCAAAATACGCTTTCGCATCGGCACCGATCAAGGTTCCGGGGCGGCGGGCTGGGACATCGATAACATCGCATTCGGCGGCATCACCAATACGCCGTTCGCCGCCCTCGTCGATAACGCAGGCGCGACCTGCCCGGTGAAGGCTCCTCCGCCGACGGACGGAGGCGCGGGCGGCGGCGCAGGCAGCGGCGCGGGCAGTGGCGTGGGCAGTGGAGGGCAATCGAGCGGCGGAGCGACATCCGCCGCTGGGGTTGGCGGCAAAGCGCCGTCCGTGAGCGTCACCGGAGCACAAGCGGCCCCGGCCAACGCGGCAACACCGAGCAATAGCGGGTGCTCTTGCTCGACAGGCGTGACGATGCCAGTCAACCGCTTCGGCAGCGCCGTGGCGATGCTTGGCCTGCTCACGCTGGCCTCGCGTCGCCGCCGCATGTCGACGTGAGCACTCGAGCACCATCTCGCCACTCAAGCGCACGCCGATCATCCCGCGATCGGCTCGCTCTTGCAAAATACAGCTCGCGGTCAAATGTTGCGACTCGTGGCCACTTGCGATCCGCGAGATCGGCCGAAGGTTGGAGCCATGTTGCCAAAAGTCTGGTTTATCACGGGCACCTCACGCGGGTTCGGGCTGGAGTGGGCGACGGCCGCGCTCGAACGCGGCGACAAAGTCGTGGCCACGGCCCGCAAGCTCGACCCGCTACGGAAGCTCGCGGACAAGTATTCGAGCACGTTGCTGCCCCTCGAGCTCGACGTCACGAACCGGGAAGCGGTGGTTTCCGCGGTGGACCAGGGGTACGAGCACTTCGGGCAGCTGGACGTGGTGATCAACAATGCGGGCTACGGCCTGTTCGGTATGGTCGAAGAGGTGAGCGAAGCGCAAGCGCGCGCACAAATGGAGACCAACTTTTTTGGCGCGCTGTGGGTCACTCAGGCGGCGCTGCCCCACCTCCGCGCGCAAAAAAGCGGCCACATCATTCAGGTGTCTTCCATCGGGGGAATCACGGCGTTCCCGCTCGTCTCCATGTATCACGCGTCCAAGTGGGCGCTCGAAGGTCTGTCGCAGTCGCTCGCGCAAGAAGTGCGCGGGTTCGGCATTAGCGTCACCCTGATCGAGCCGGGCGGCTTCGCGACGGACTGGGGCGGGTCTTCCGCAGCACATGCGGACGCACTGCCGGCGTATGACGCACTGAAAAAAGAGGTCGCCGAGCAACGCAAAAAGCGTTGGCAACCCGGAGATCCGGCGGCAACCCGCAGCGCCCTCCTCAAAATCGTCGACGCCGAGCATCCCCCGCTCCGCGTTTTCTTCGGAGATGCGCCGCTCGCCATGGCCAAAGCAGATTACGCGTCGCGCATTGCGCTCTGGGAAGAGTGGAATGCCGTCGCTATCGAGGCGCACGGAACGAAGGCGCCCTGAGCCTGCCTGAACGTGCGGGCGCGTCGCCAGTGCAGTGTCGCGCGAAAGTAGCCGAGGCTCGAACAGTGAACGCTCGCTCTTGGAATGGGCGTGTGCCCTATCCGTCCGGCGTGGGGCGTCGTTTCTTGCGCTCTGTGAAGAGTGGAACGCCGTCGTTATGGAAGCGAGACGGACGACTGCAGCTCGAATCTCTCGAAAATGCCGACGCAGCGACTCAGGGCTTCGGCACTGGCCGCGTGTCGTTCACGAAGCGCAAAGTGAAACGGTCGCTCTCGCCGATTGCCGCGTATTTGGCGCGGTCTTGGTCGCCTAGGCGATAAGTGGGCGGCAGGGTCCACACCCCGTCCGGGTAATCTTTTGTATCCTTCGGGTTCGCGTTGACCTCCGACTTGGCGCTGAGGGTGAAGCCCGCTGCCTCGACCTTCTCGATCGCCCAGGCTTCGGGGACGTAGCCGAGCTTGGAGGTGCGAGTCACGTCCGCGCTCACTGCCGCACGGTGGTCGACGATGCCTAATACGCCGTGCGGCTTGAGCGCGTGCTTGAACGCAGCAAGCCAGGCGTCGAGCGTGCCGTCGTTGACCAGGTTGTGGAGCTCGCGAATGACGAGCACGGTGTCCAGTGTGCCGTCGAGCGGCAAGCTCGGGCTTCGAGGGTCGAACCGCAACGGCTCGACCTTGCCGTAGAGTTCGGGCGAAGTGTCGAGCAGGAGCTTCACGCGATAGCCGGACAGCGAGTGCTCGTTCGGCGGCCCGTTCGGGTCGTCGCTAGTGACGAAGAGCTTGCCGCGCGTCGCCAGTAGAGGCGCCAGCAGCTCGGTGTACCACCCGCCGCCGGGGCTATATTCGAGCACGTGCGAGGCCGGTTCCACGCCGAAAAATCCGAGCGTCTCGCGCGGGTGCCGGTACTTGTCTCGCTCGGCGTTGCCGGGTTGACGATGTGCGCTCGCGAGAAGCACTTTAAGCGCCGCACTCAGCGAAGGGTAGCTGGCCTCAGCCAGGCGCTTGGCCGCGGCATGCAGCTCGGGCGTCCAGCGCGCGACTTCCGCTCGATGATCCACGTCGGCCTTGACCCGCGCCTTTTCCGCACGCTCCGCCTCACTGGGCGCCTTGCCGCGCTCGGCCGTGAGCGCGGTTGCTGCGCTCGCTAGCGGCGGTTCTGCGCTGGGTGCGGAGGCAACCAGCGCCGGGCCCGCGCGGCTCGCAACGGGCTCGGCGGCGGGTTTCGAGCCGCACCCGAACCCGAACGCAGGCAGCAAGGCGATGATAGGCGCAACGCCGAGCCTCATCGGCCTGTGTCTAACAGAATAGACGCGGATGCACAAGCAGAGCAAGGCCCGCGGGGGCACGCGCGCTTTTAGTAAACGCGTGACCACATTCGAGCGTCGTCGGGGCGCGATGCGCGTGTGGATCGTGCCGAGCGCGTCACGCCGAGCGCCGCCCACGCTTCGCTAGAGTCAGGGGGGAATTGTTGTGATGGTCGCACGACACGACAGAGCTCGGCGCAGCCTTCGGCGTCCTTGCCGCATCCGCCGCGACGTAGCCCCGCGGCCGACCCTGCGCCGCTGATCACGTCAGGCGGGGGTCGCGCGCGACGCCGAAGGCAGGGCGCATCTCGACCGTGCCGCGTGATCATCAATCAAACAGGAGCTGAGGTTGCTGCGCAGCATCTTCGTAGATGCGGTGAGAGCGGTCGGGCGCGCGAGCGCGAGCGGGCCATCGCGGCCGTGACAGCATGGACGCGCAGGGCTGGTGCGGCCAAATTGGCGAACGCTCCTGCGGCTAGGCAGCCGGCGGCATTGTGGGCATCATGGCGCTCGATGGGGCCGGCACTTTCTTGCTAACCATGTTCGCCGCACAGAAGACGAAGCGAGTTGCACAGCGCAGGAGTGCGCCGGACTCGAAGCCGCGCGTGCGCGGCTCGACCGCTTGGAAGAGTTGGGCCGCGTTGGCCGCGGCCAGCCTGATTGGCGGCTGCGCTAGACCGAGCTCAGAGGGGGGCGCGCATTCACCGCCCGCCCCGACGGTCGACGAGGACACCCAGCGCGGCCGCGACTTCATGGCGGCCCTCGTCAGCGACTCAGCGGAGGCGGCCGAGCGAGATTTCGATTCACGAATGCGCACGGCGCTTCCTTATTCAGCGCTGCGCGCGAGCTGGCACGGTCTGCAGAAAAAGTACGGCGCTTTCTCGTCCTGGCGGCTCGCCAAGCGTGATCACTTGTACGATAAGGACCGCTTGACGCTCGAGGTGCACTTCGAGCAGGGCCTGCTGGACGAGCTCCTCGTCTTCAGCGCGAATCACGAAATCGTCGGCTTGTTTTTTTCTGCGCCCCGCTCGCCCCTTGCGGCGGCGCCGACGCTAAGCGCCACTCAGGCAAATCAGATTGAGGTCAGTGTTGGCCCACTCGCGCTGCGCGGTACCCTGGTCGTGCCGCCAAGCGCAAGCGGAGCTCCGGTGCCGGGCGTCGTGTTCGTCGCCGGGTCCGGCCCGAGTGACCGCGACGAGACCGTGCTTGGCGTGCAGCCGTCCGCGATTTAGCTCTCGGCCTAGCTCGGCTAGGCATTGCCTCGCTTCGCTTCGACAAGCGCACGTTCGCGCATCCGGAATCGTTCAGAGGCGGCTCGGTCAGCGTCGAATCCGAGACGATCGAAGACGCAATCGCGGCGGTTCGAGTGCTGCGAGCGCGCCCTGAAGTGGATGGGCAGCGGCTCGTCGTGCTTGGCCACAGCCTAGGCGCCCTATTAGCCCCCGAGATCGCCGCGCGCGCCGGTGGGGTGAGCGCGCTCGTGCTCCTTGCCGCGCCCGGACGCCCCCTTCCCGACCTGTTTCTGGAGCAACTGCGCGCGCGCAATGCCATGCCCGGCGAGTTGACTGCGCTCGCAGCGAAGGTGCGTGCACTGCCGACTCTGTCGCCGACGGAGCCTGTCCTGGGCGTCCCTGCCGCCTACTGGCAGGACCTCGCGAAACGGGACGAATTCGCCGCCGCGCGTGCCCTCGGCCGCCCCGTGCTCCTCCTACGCGGGACGAACGACCAGCAAGTTGCCGCGATTGACCAGGAACGCTGGGTCAGTGAGCTGACTCATCACGTGCCCCTCGAGAGCGCCACGCTCCCCGGCCTCGATCACCTATTCGTACAAGGCGGTATGCCGGCTCCAACAGAGCCACACGTCTCGCAAGACGTCGTCGAGCGCATCGCCGCGTTCATGAGCTCACTGAATCCGCACAAGCCATGACAGCGCGTGCGGCCCGCCGGTTACGCCGCGGCGCGGCCGGCGCGCTCGCAAGCGGCGCGCCAGCTTATCTTACGCGGGTACGGGGCAGGTGGGAGGAGTCACGACCACCAACCTGCAGGCCGGGCTCGCGCGCTCGCCAGGGCCGTCCGCGCCAGTGCTCGCCGCAGGCCAAGCGCTCGATGCCAAGGTTATTCGGTCGCGAGCGTGGTTTGGATCCAGTTGCCGGCAAACGCGGCCACTTCCTCCCAGCCTGGCTCTCCACAGATGAAATGCGCGCGGTTCGGAAATTCCTTGAAGCTCACGATGCTATTTTTATCGGAGTAACCCTGGGCGTTCTTGGCGATCAACTCCGGGGGAACGATTTGATCTTTCTCGCCGGCGATGAAGAGCAGCGGCGGATGCGGCAACTCGAGATCCACTTTACCGTCCTCCATCATGCAGTCACGCAGCACGTTGCGGCTGTCATGGGTTGCGGTACGCTCGTACGCTGCGTTCGAGGATTCGACCGGCATGGTATTGGCGAAGCTCGCGTGAAACCCTTCTGCGGTCATCAGAAACGGATCGTTGCCGGCTATTGGATTGGCAATCGACATGCTGTTTTTGAAGAACCCCCAATCGAACGCCAGCATGCGGTTCGGAGCGACGGAGCTGATGCACACGCCGGCGCTGAGCAGCTGCATGCGCGCGAGCTCTTGGACGATGAGGCCACCCACTGAGTGCCCAACGACCACCGGCTTTTCTGAAAACGCGCGCACGAAGGTCGCAAATTCATCGACCAGCGTTCGCAGGTGCAACGCGCCGAGCCCTTCCGGAATGTTGCGGCGGAGCTCCGCTGGCTCCCCTTCGTGATACGGCCAAGAGGGCGCGCTCGTCACGAAGCCGAGCCCTTCGAAGTACGTTTGCCACGAGGCCCAGCTCTTGGAGTTTTGAAACATTCCGTGAATGAAAACGACGTTGGTCATTGGGTCCTCTTCCTAAGGTTGGCAGGCGTTTTGCTCCCTTTTCCGCAGTTGCGGAGGGGAAGTCGAAACATGACGGGGCCAGGTCGTGAGGCAAGTGCGCGGCGTCTCCCAGAGCGATTGAAAACGTCGTTGCCACCGTGCAAACGCGCGAGCTAGAATACGAAGGGAGTGGCGTAATAGCGCTGTATTCAGCGGGCGCCTTCGCCGACGGCAAAAGCGTCTCAGCTGGATGCTGTCCACCGACCGGGCCGGTTGCGCGTGTGCCAGCGCCTCACGCGCGGCAAACGCGTCGTCAAATTTCGTTCGCCACGAGAAGCGCCTGGAGCAATGCCTTCAACTCGACCTCGAATGCCGGCCCACGGACGATTGGCTCACCGCCGACAATCGTCGCGCTGACCGCGCCGAGCGTGTCGCACAAGGCCTTTAGTCCACGGCGGCCCCGCTCGCGGTGACTCACGGAGGCCGTGACCGCGACGATTTTTCGTTCGAGCTCGCCAGAGCCGATCGCCCAGTCAATGCCATTTTTGAGGCTGCCCGGCAGGCTGTGTCCATACTCCGGCGAGGCGATGAGGAGTCGCTCGCTTCTGGCTAATGCGCGGCGCCACTCCTGCACCGGCACCGGCGCCTCATTCGTCTCGAGGTCGGGATTGAAGTGCGGAAGCGCGCGCAAACCATCGAAGATGACCATCTCCATCCCGAGCGGCGAAAGCTTCACCGCCCTCTGCAACAGGTGGAGATTGGCTGACCCCGCTTGCAGACTGCCGCTGATCGCTAAAACAAGCACGAAAGCCGCCTTATCTTGCGCGCCTGGCCCGGCTCCGGGGCAGCCTGATCGCCGTTTCTCATGCTCATGATTGTAACATCCGCGTGAGCGTCGGGGCTCCGCTCGATCGACACGACCGGCAAGCGCGCCGTGCAGCCCTTGCCGCGAGCGCTTAGCTCGCTGCAAATGCGTTCCGGAACGGATTCTAATTCCGCGTCTCGGCGGCCCGCTTGCGGAGCAATGCGCGCTCGCGCGCGTTCTTCGTGAGCGACGCCGCGCGGTCGAGCTCAGCGCGCGCCTCGTCGAGGCGGCCGAGGCGCGTCAGAAAATCGGCGCGAACCGCGGGGACGAGGTGGTAGCCCTGGAGCGCCGGCACGTTCGCGATCTCGTCGACAATCGCGAGCCCCGCCGCAGGGGCGTCCGCAAACGAGACCGCGACCGCGCGATTCAGCTCCACGATCGGCGACGGCGTTGCGTTTGCTAACTCGTCATAAAGCGCGACGATGCGCGGCCAATCCGTGTCCTCCGGCGTTCGCGCGCGCGCATGACACGCGGCGATTCCGGCTTGAAGCAAATATGGCCCCCGCGGTTGGCCGAGCGCTTCGCCGCGCGCCAGCGCTTCGAGGCCGCGCGCGATGAGGAGGCGGTCCCAACGCGCGCGACTCTGCTCGAAGAGCGGGATAGGCGTCCCGTCCGGCAACGTGCGCGCGCCGATGCGTGACGCCTGAACCTCCATCAGCGCGACGAGACCGTGAACCTCGGCTTCGTTCGGGACCAGCTCGGCAAGGATTCGGCCGAGGCGGAGCGCGTCTTCGCAGAGGCCGGGACGCATCCAGTTCTCACCCGCGGTCGCGGCATAGCCTTCGTTGAAGACGAAGTAGACAACCTCGAGCACCGACGCGAGACGTGGCGCGAGCTCTTTTCCGCGCGGCACCTCGAACGCGGCGCCGGACTCGGCGAGGGTGCGCTTCGCCCGAACGATCCGCTGCGCAATGGTGGGCTCGGAGACGACGAACGCGCGTGCGATCTCTTCCGTCGTAAGCCCGCCGATAACCCGAAGCGTGAGCGCGACGCGGCTCTCCGCACCGAGCGTCGGATGGCAGGACGCGAAGATGAGACGGAGGAGATCATCGCCAAGGTCGTCGTTGGCCGCCTGCTCGATCGCGCCGGCTGCGCTTTCGTGTCGAGCTTCCATGGCGCGTGTAATTTCCACTTCTTTGCGTTCGAATCTCTTGTGTCGATCGATGCGATTGAGCGCGCGATTCTTGGCGACCTGCATCAGCCATGCACCGGGCTCGCGGGGAATGCCGTCTTGCGGCCAAGTCTCCAGCGCGGCGACGAGCGCATCCTGGGCGAGCTCCTCGGCCGTGCCGAGATCGCCGCGAACGAAGCGAGCGAGCCCGGCGACGAGCCGTGCCCACTCGATCCGAAATACGGCAGCAAGATAACGCTCCGCTGCCAACCCCGCGGCGACCGTCGCGGTGGCGGCCGCTTTCGCGCGCGCGTCGTCGTCCAAGCGTCAGCTCTTCGGGTGCTGCTTCTCGACCTGCTGGCGAAGCTTCTCTTCGGCCGCGCGGAGCTGGCCGGTCGGGTCAGAGGGCGCGAAGTCCTCCGGCGAGAGAAGAGCTGACGGATCTCGAGCGTGACGCCCGGCGGGAACGGCGCGCGGCTCATCCAGGCGATTGCTTCTTCGCGCGACTTCACCTGGATGATCCAGAAACCGGCGATGAGCTCCTTTGACTCGGTGAACGGGCCGTCCTTCACCGATGTCCTGCCGCCCGCGGCGAACGCGATGCGCGCGGCCCTGGACGTGGGGTGGAGCCCTTCGCCGGCGAGCATGACCCCTGCCTTCACGAGCTCCTCGTTGAACTTGCCCATCGTGTGCAGCTCTTCACCGCTCGGGAGCTGACCAGCCTCGGACTCTTTGCTTGCGGGGACGAGAATCATGAATTTCATGGTGGGTATCTCCTTCTATCCAACCGACCAACGACGCTTCCCCGGATCGACACGCCTCTAAAGATTTTATTACAACAACCCAAGGCGGTGGTGCTTCCGAGGACCAGCAGTGAGCTTCCCCCTGACCCGCGGCCCTGGGAGCGTCTCGGCTTGTCAGGATGGTTCTGTTGATCGCCGATTCCACTCGAGCCAAGACTTGCGCCGGGGGGCGCGTTCGGCTCGCGGCTCTTCGCCGGGACGGACCAGCCGCCGCACACGGCCGAGGGCCGAATGAGACGGCGAGCGTGCCAGGGGCGGGTCAATACGCCCCACCGCCTGAACCGCGATGGTCATGCAAGCGGGCCAGCTCCGAAGTGGCGCAACCTTTAAAAAGACACAGAGCTCGGATGACAAATCAACACCGAGCCACATGATTCATGAGCGTCATTCCGAGCTGCGCGCCGACCGTCAGAGAGGCGCAGCGGCTCGCAAGCCGACCAAGACTTCGCCCCACAGCGGTAATATTCAACTTGGCCGTACTTAAACCTCGATTGCAACGCAATTTATCGCTCATTTAGGGTGCGTGTGAGGTTTTTGATGCACATGTTTAGCCCTTCTCCACTAACTGTTCGGATTTTGCGAAACGCCGGCTGGTGTCCTTCCATCCGCCCCTGCCGCAATCGAGTGAGGAACGTTCGTGATCACCAATCGCTCGCTAAGTTCTAAAAATGCGGAACGACTCTGGCTGTTCCCCTGTGTACTCGCGCTGGCGAGCTGCACCGGGCTCGTCGAAGGCGAGAAGAAGGGGGACACCGGCTCGCTGGCGGCCAATGGGGGTCCGACCAGTACGACCGGGCCGACCACTACCATCGGAGGCGGCGGCGGCGGCGGCGCGGTAGCTGGAGGCGGCGCTCCCGGAACTGCGGATGGGGCTCCCGCATGCGCGGCCACAACGCCGGTCACTCCGCGCGCCCCCCTTCGGCGGCTCACGCAGTTCGAATACAACAACACGCTCAGCGACCTGAACCTCGACACCACGGATCTCGCGCAGAACCTTCCAGCGGAAGACCTCAGTAACGGGTTCGGCAATGACGCCGACTCCCAGTCCCCGTCGAGCGAGCTGATCAAGAAATACGAATCGATCGCCGAGACGGCGGCGGCACAAGCCACGAGCGGAGCGAAGTTCGCGACCACGCTCCCATGTTCGGTCAATGTTACCGCTGCGACCGAAGTCACGTGCGCGCGTAGCTTCGTGGAAAGTTTCGGTCCAAAGGCGCTCCGCCGGCCCCTCCAGGCGGGTGAGTCCGACAGCTTTATGTCGCTCTTCCAGACCGTGCGAGCGGGCTCGGGCTCTACCTTTGCCACGAGCGTCGCCGCCATCATCGAGGCAATCGTTCAAGACCCGTCGTTCATTTATCGGCTCGAATTCGGCGTCCCTGTCGCTGGTCGAACGGATGTGCTTCGCCCGACCGGCTCGGAGATGGCCGCGCGCCTGTCTTACATGCTGTGGGGCACCACCCCCGACGATTCGTTGCGTGCAGCTGCCGCCTCGGGCGGGCTCGACACCCCGGAGGGTGTTGCCACGCAAGCCGCGGTGATGGTGGCGGACCCCAGAGCCAAAAATCAAGTCCGGTACTTCTTCGATAATCTTCTGCCCATTGCGAGCCTGAACTCGCTCACCCGGACCACGTTCCCCGCCTACACGTCCAAGCTCGGCGCATTAATGCGCCAGGAAACCGAGACGTTCCTCGAGCACTTGGTGTTTGATGGGCAGGGGGGAAGCTGGGCGTCGGCTTTTACGGCCAACTACACCTATGTGAACGCGCAGCTCGCTACGTTTTACGGGATCCAGGGCGTCGTGGGTGACCAGTTTCAGAAGGTCAACGTAGACCCAGTGAAGCGCCTGGGCCTGTTGAGCCAAGCTGGGGTAGTCGCCGGTACGATTCATTCTGAGGAAACGAACCCGGTGGTGCGCGGCGGCTTCGTCGTGCGCAAGCTGCTGTGCCAGGCCATTCCTCTGCCAACCGGCGCGATCGGCGCCATGGTGGTGGTGCCGGCGGCGGATGCCAACAAGACGGCACGCCAACGTTACTCGGCGCACAGCTCGAATCCCGTCTGCCACGTCTGCCACACCAATATGGATCCGGTTGGGTTTGCTTTCGAGAACTACGACCCGATCGGTCAATGGCGCGATCAAGAGAATGGCATCACGATCGACGCCACCGGTACCTCGCCGGCCCTGGGCACCTTCAAAGGCCCAGCCGAGCTCGGCCAGCTCATGTCGCAATCTCCCGACGTGCAGCAATGCTTCGCGACTAGCTGGGTGAACTATGGCTACGGGCGAACGGTCACCTCGAACGATTCAGACGCCTGCGCGGTAAGCTCCGTGCAAGCCAAGTTCAAGGACGCTGGTTACAACGTGCAGAAGCTCTTGTTGGCTTTGACACAGAGCGACACCTTTCTCTACTTGCCTGCGGTGCGGGAGTAAAAGTCATGACAACTTTCCGACTAAGTCGACGTGCGATTCTACGAGGCGCCGGCGGTATCGCCATCGCTCTTCCCTGGCTCGAGGCGATGGGTGTAGAGAAGGTCGCTCACGCGGCGTCCGCCCCGGCCAAGCGGTTCATCACCGTATGGCAGCCTGGCGGTACGGTGACCTTCAAAGACGCGAACGCCACCCAGCCCAACGATCGCTTCTGGCCCACGGGGACGGAGACCGCCCCGGTCATGAACGAAATCACGGCCGGCCTGGCGCCCGTGCAGAGCAAGTTGATCTTTTGCAACGGGCTCAAAATGGGGCCGGCGGGCAGTGGCGAGCAACATCAGGAGGGCATTGTCGGCATGCTCACCGGCGGCAAGCAGTCGAGCGGTGCCGGCTCATATCCGAAGTACGCCTCGATCGATCAGATCCTCCGGCAGCGCTTCAACGATGCCGGCTATACCGGCTCGAGCATCGAGATGGCGGTGCGGTGGGCCACCGGCAAGTCCCAAGGTCGCCTCTCACCGATCAACGCGCTGAACTTCGAGTTTGCGGGCACGCATGCGCCGATGCCGCCGCAGATCGATCCTCAGGACATCTGGAAAACGTATTTCGTTTCGCTCGCCCCCAGCTCGGCCGCGGCTACCGGAACGCAGGATCTGGTGACCGCGCGGAAGAAGTCGATCCTCGACTTTGTGGACAAGCGCTATAGCGCCCTTTCCAGCCGGCTTGGCACGGCCGATAAAGCCAAGTTGGATGCGCACCTCACCAAGCTCCGCGAGCTCGAGATGAGCTTGTCATCGGTTGTCACCGCCACGACTACCTGTAAAGCGCCGGCGCAGGTCAGCACGGCGGGCTATAATCCAAAGACTGGATTGCAGTCGGCGGGCGACGGCTCCACGCTGGATCTCGGCACCGATGGCATGATCCCCACCGTGGGCAAATTCATGATGGATATGATGATCATGGCGCATGCCTGTGACATCACTCGCGTCGGCACGTTGCAGTGGTCGGACACCGAGGCCAAGCACACCTTCCCCTGGTTGAAGCTTGCCAATCACCATCACTTCTATCAGCATGACGGCGGGTTTCAACCGAATCAGTGTGCTCAGATCGGTACCTGGTATTGCCAGCAGCACGCCTACCTTGTCTCCGAAATGGACAAGGTCGATATGGGCGGCCACACCCTACTCGACGAGAGCGTCGTGCTCTTCGGCTCGGAGCTCGCTCATCCCCCGCTCCATACCAAGAACAACATGCCTTTCATTCTCGCGGGCAAGGGCGGTGGGCTCAACCCAGGGACGAACGGTCGTCACATCAAGTTCGCAAGCGGTGGCACCTCGAATGACCTGATGGTTGCGATCCTCAATCTGTTTGGTGACACGCGCACGACCATCGGCGACGCCGAGTTCAACCACGGTAAGCTCTCGGGCCTAACCGGCTAAGCAGCGGTTCACGCCGGGCTCTGCCCCGGTTGACCCCGACGCTCAGTAAATAGCGGCGCCGTCGTGCTCGGCGCCGCTCAGCGCGCCGCCCGAGGACGTTGCGTGATATCGCGGCTTGGCGTGGAGGCGCGGCATGCCGCGAATTCCGTCTGCAGGTCGCGTCTGCCTCGACCTTTACAGAACAGACGTCAGGTCGGATCGCGCGCAAGTACCGCTGAGGTTCAACGGGCACGAGCGTTAGCCTTTGCTTCGGCATCGTAGTCAGGTCCTTGAGGCGAGCCGTCGAACGCGGGCCGTCACCTTGACAATGCGTTGTCGCGAAGACATGGTTCAACCGGTTGAACTGGCCGATTAAAGGCAATTTGGAGCGGCTATGGCGGATAAATCCAAGATGCGAGTTCAATGCGGCGCGTGGCCCGCGGCACTGCTTCTGTCTGCTGGGCTAGCCGCGTGCACTGGGGCCGTCGACACATCCGGTAACACGCGCCCCAACGGCGTCGGTGGCGCGCCTGCGGTAAGCAGCGTCGGCGGCGCGGGTGGCGTGAGTATCGCTGGCGGCGGCTCAACCCCGCCGCTAGGTACGAGCTCAGCTACCTGCACCAGCCTCAACCCCGTTCAGCGCCGGCTCTGGCGCCTGTCAGTAGAGCAGTATCAAGCTTCCTTGAAGGATCTTCTTGGCCTGCCGAGTGCACCGCAGCTCACCAACCGGGGAGGGGAAGCGCAGTGGGCGTTCTTCAGTGACGCCTCCCTGGGCGTTGACGATTCGTTCCAATATGCGCTGTATCAGGCCGTCGAGAGTGTGTTGCCGAGCATTCCCGCGTCGCTCACTAGCTGCAAGTCAGGTGAAGTTCCTGCTGCCTGCGCCACGCGCATCGCGACGGATTTCGGCGGGCGCGCCTTCCGTCGCCCGCTCACCGCGGCAGAAATCACTGCACTCGTGAGCAGCCCTGGGCAGCCGGCCGCGGGAGCCACCGCGGCCACATCTGCGGCGCCCTTCGTGGCGGCAGGCAGCGATACGCAGCTAGGCCTCAAGCTGATGATCGAAGCGATCTTGCTGTCGCCCTCTTTCGTGTATCGCACCGAGCTCGGGCCGGCCACGCTGAGCGCCGATGGCAGCGGGAAGTTCCCCGACACCAAGTTGACCCCCTACGAGGTGGCCACGCAGCTCGGCTTTACGTTCCTGGGCTCCGTGCCCGACGCCGCGCTCGAAGCCGCCGCGGCGGACACCTCCGATGCCGGGCTCGGTTCCATCAACGGCATCAGTGCGCAGGTTGACCGCCTGCTCGCGCTGCCAGCCGTGAAGCAGAACCTCACGGCCATCGTCGCTGCTTGGTTCAACATCGGTCAATTGTTCCTGAAAACGCACGATGCCTCGTTCTTAGCCGCATTGCCCAGCGCGGATCAGATGACGCAGACGGGCATTCAGAGCGACCTCTATGCGTCGGCTCAGCAACTGATCACGGACACGCTCTGGACCAACCCGGGCAAAATAAACGATCTGCTCAGCTCGCAGAAGGCGTTTTTCAACACGCGGTTGGCCGCCTTGTATCCGGAGGTCACTTACCCTAATGGGCCGCCCACTTCGCTCACCACGTTCGTGGAGGCCACGTGGCCCGCATCGGAGAACCGCATTGGTTTGCTCAGCGACCCGAGCTACTTCTGGGCGCAGTCCGATCCCGCAGCCAACTCCATCGTCAAACGCGGTAAGGCCGTGCATGACGACGTCATCTGCGCGGATCCACTGGGTCCCCCCGTCGATCTGAGCTCACCAGCGGCCGTGGCCGTGATCGCCAAGGGCGACAGCGAGGTCACTAAATCCGACGCGCGCTTGGCGACCTTGCCGTGCAGCGCCTGCCATCAGCAGATGGACGCCTACTCACGCGTTCTCCAACACTTCGGTCCGGTGGGCAATTACCGCACGGTGGATGAAGCAGGCCGCGCGATCGACACCTCTTACACCTATTCCGCGCCATCACCGCTCGCCCCGCAAACTATCGCCGGCCCGAAAGAGCTGGCACAGGCCTTGATTGGCAGCGGGCACATCAGCGGCTGCGCCGTGCAAAAGATGGCCAGCTACTTCATTGGATCGATGATCCAAAAATACGACACGTGCGAGCTACAAACGATTCGCACGGCTCTCGATAAGACAGACGGCACGCTGCCGTCGCTGTTCCGCACGGTCGTCGTCGCCGATTTCGTTCGAGCCCGGGCTGGAGGTAGCAAGTGACTTCATACAAGTTCTCGCGAAGGTCGATGCTGCGAGCCGCTGGCGGTTCGGCGGCGCTGCTGTTGCCTTTGATCCGCAATATCGAAGCGCGCGCCGCTGGCGCGAAAGCACCGCTCCGATTGCTGATCATCCATCATCCGCTCGGCACCGCTTCGGGCGGCGTGAACTGGGCGCCGCAGGTCGGCGCGACCACGAGCAACTTCGTATTGCCTTCGGAGAGCGCGCCCTTCGCGCCTCTGCAATCGAAGATGGTCATGGTGGATGGCCTGAATTTGGTTACCGCAACCAAGTCTACGAGCACCAGTAACAGCGGCGCGAACACCCACGAAGGTGGCATCGTGGCGATGATGACGGGCGTGCCCACGCTCGGCGTGCACGGGCAGCAGGACCACTGTGCGGGCGGGCCCTCCATCGACCAACTGTTGCTCGCGCAATCGCCAGTGTTGGGCGGAGCCGGGTCCATGACCAAAACGCCGTTCGAGCACTTGGCGCTCGCGGCGGACATTCGCTCGGACCGCGATGAAGTGGCGCCCCGCGTGCTTTCCTACAATACGCCGGTCAACGCGAGCGACATCAGCCTGGCGCGTCAACCGATTTACCCAGAAACGCAGCCGTTGAACACGTTCAATCGCATCTTCGGCGGCGCGTTGCCAACGGGCACGGATACCAAAGCCTTGTTGGCGCAAAAGCTGAGCGTACTCGACTTCATGCGCGGGGATCTGGCGCGCATGAATACGCTGATCCCAGCCAGCGAGAAGGACCGGCTGGCGGCGCACGCGGTAGCGATTCAAAGCCTAGAGTCGAGCTTGCGTCAGAGCTACGGCGCGGGCGCCAACACCCTAACGTGCAGCAAGCCCACGGCGCCCCCGAACTTCGCGGCCGTGGGTGAAACCGGCGGCGGAAAAATCGGTGGGATCGCCAGCTCCTCCAGCAACTTGAGCGGCGAGGATTATTATCCGGCGACGGCCAATTGCACCGCCAGTGAAGCCACCACCTGCCACGCGCATCAGGACGTTGCGATTAACCAACTTCGCATGATCAAGACGGCATTCGCCTGCGACTTGGTGCGCGTCGCCACGTTCATGTATTCAGCAGGGACGAATTGGGTCGTGTTCCCTTCTACTTTTCAGGGAGCCACGATCAGCTCTGCCGCCCTCGGCAATAACGGCCAGTCGACGCCGCACCATCCCCCGAGCCATGCCAATGACGCGGGCACGAATGCCTGGCTGAATCAGATCGACACGTTCTATTCGAACTTGACGAGCACGATGCTGCAAGAGTTCGCCACCACGCCCGATGTAGACGGCAATATGCTGCTCGACAATACCATCGTCGTGTACGTCACGGAGGTGTCCCGGGCTTGGGACCACAACCAGCAAAACATGCCCATCATCGTGTTCGGCGGCAAGAATACGGGCCTGAATGGTGGCACGTACTTGAAGGTGACGGGCGGTCACCTCGATCGCCAAAGCGGCGGCTCGGGCAATCGGCCATTCAACGATCTGTGGCTGGCGATCGCGCCTAAGTTCGGTGTGAGCTTGAACGGGCTAGGAGCCGCCAGCCAGTTCACCGGGCCTCTCTCGGGCATCTTCGCCTGAGCGCGTAACGCCGCCGCGTCGCGCTCAGACTCAGGCTGTCGCGGCTTTCGCTCGAGACCCGCGCCGCGGGAACGTCCGGCGATTAGCGTAGGTGCTGCCCGCAGCTCGGTCCTTCGTTTCGCCCACGCGCGGGACCCTGCCTCTTGGATCTCGCGCAGCATCTTGCGCGAGCCGGCGTCGAGCTTCTTGGCATCCGTGATCCAGTAGGAGCCCCAGGCGCCCGATCTGAACGATGATCGGTAGGAGAGCGATGCCTTTCTCCGTCAGGCTGTCGATCGCCTTTTGCTTGTGCGACGGATCGTCGGCCCTGCTGAGCACGCCGTTCTCGACCAAGCGCGCCAGCCGGTCCGCGAGGATGTTCGAGGAGATGTGCTCGTCGGACTGCAAGAGCTCGCAGAAGTGCCGCTTGCCTCCGAACATCAGGTCGCGCAGGACGAGCAAGGTCCACGTGCCTCCGAAATCACGGCCGCTACGATGAAACCCCGATCATCCGGAAGCGGTCTGAGGCGAAGAGAAGACCCGAGGCGGGGCCTCGACCATCGCCCATGGGTCGGCTCGGTACCGATTGCATCTACCTCAATGGCGCCTGTTCGCCTGCCCTAGGTATCGCGGTGACCGCTCGTATGGCGCTCAACGTTTGCGGGCCGCGTCGTGCCTCGCTGAGCGGCAAAAATAGGCGCTTAACGTCGGCAACCAAGCCGTCTAAGTAAGCTGCTGGATAGCGGCAGATGGATTGAGTGTGGTCTGGCATGAGTCTGGCTAGAGGGCGGCGATGACAAAAAAGTCGAGCAAGAAATCGGGCTCTTCGCTGCGCGCTGGGCGCGCGTCGAAAGCTCGCGTGGGGCGAACTGCGCCACGCAAAGATCCCAAGGGCGGCCTGACCAACGCGGGCCGCCGTTACTTCGCCGAGAAGGAAGGCTCGCACCTGAAACCCGGCGTGAAGGGTGCGGCGGATACGCCCGAGAAGCTCAAGCGCAAGGGCTCATTCTTGCGCCGGCACTTCGCCAAGCCACGGGGCCCGATGCTCGACGCCCGCGGCAACCCAACCCGCCTCGCCCTATCGGCGCACGCTTGGGGCGAGCCTGTTCCAAAGACAGCGGCGGCGGCGGCCCGTTTGGCCGCAAAGGGCGCGCGCTTGTTGGAGCGTTACGCGAAGGCAAAGTCAACTGCATCAAGCCGAGGTCTGCGTGGCCGCTAAAAAGAAAAACTCGCTCGTCAACAACATCAATAAACGCAAGAAAGCCGGCAAGAGCCGGCCGAAGTCGCGCTCGACCGTGTCCAGCGCGGCTTATTCGAAAATGGAGCAGGGTTGGCCCAAAAAAGCCAGCAAGCGTCCCACCAAGCGCGCCAAGAAAAAATCGGCGTGAAGCGTTTGGCGCGCTCACTCACGAGTGGGCTTCGGATGGATGGGCGCGTAGTGAAGCACGCTCACGCGCGGCCGCGGTTCGCGAGCTGCTCGCGGGCGGTCGATTCCACATTCGAACATCGCGTGGCGAGGCCATTGTAACCTCAGCAAGCGCCTGAGCGGGGGTGAGGTCGTAGTAACCTCAGCAAGTGCCTGAGCGAGCCCGCGAAACGCCGAGCAAGAACCGGATGACATTCGCCCTCATCGACGTTGCGGAGCGCATGCTTCGCCAGCGGCTCCGGCGGGAATGCCCCGAGATTCCTGAACAGGAGTGGGAAGAACGGATTGGTGCCTGGTACGCCGGTCGTCCAGGCGCTGGGCTGGGTGACGGGTGGGGATCCCCGCGGCGTGGCCTCGCCGCTAAATGCGTTCGAACGTTCGCTCAAACGCATCTTCCTCGAACTCGGCAATGCCAACGTGCCGTGTGCACTGATCGGGGGCCTGGCCGTTTCTGCGCGCGCGGAACCGCACCACTCGTGCCGAGGAATCGCCACTTCTGCCGAGGGCGACGATGCCGCCAAGCAACGCGTGTCTTACCTTCAGAACGGCGGCTACGTGATGCGGATGCTGCTCGAGTAAGAGACGACGGTTTGCATCACAACGGTACGCCTCACTCGCGACAGCGAACGGTCGGTGTACATTGATCTGCTCTTTGCTTCCTCGGGCATCGAGCCAGAAGTCGTCGCGGTAGCCGAAGAGCTTGCCGCCTTCCCTACGTGACAGTGCGCTCGCCACTCGCGCACACTTCATTGCAATGGAGGTGTTGGCTCGAGACGACCGCCATCGCCCCCAAGACTTCGACGATCTCCGCGCGTCATTGGCAGACGCCTCCGATGAAGAGCGGAACAGAGCTCGTGAAGCCGTAGCCCTCATCGAGGCCCGCGGCTACAATCGAGGCAGCAGCGTTGCCGACGACCTCATTCGGGCGATGATCGACACGGCTCACTGACATACTGGGCATGCCACGGACGCGCGATCGATGCAGATTGCAGACGTCGACCGAGACGCCGATCTACGCTTTGCTGAGAGCACTCGCCTTGGGCGCTGCGACGCAGACGAATCGCGTTTGCTTCATGGGAGCGGCCGGGGGCGCTGCTCAGCGCGGCTCCTGCCGGCTCTCGAACGGCTTCTGGTGTCCCGCGCCTGCAATGACTTAGTTAAGCGGCGTCGCTCGGTTCTTATGCCCGAGGCCTGAATCTCAACGCAAACGCGCACTGCTTCCTCGCCGAACCAAACCGGATCGACTTCACCATCACCTTTTACTTTCGTCTCTCGTAACGATCATTGATGTACCGTTAGGTGACGATTGCCTAGGCCCGTTAAGTTACTGCGCATAGGGACCGGCCGGGGCGCCGAAAGCGCACACGCGCAGAAAGACAGGCCTTGGACTTACCTAGGCACCCGTCCATAGCGGTTAAGCAATACAAGTGCCGCGCAGTTGCGAGTCAAAAATCTCGTACGCACTCGCTAACTTGGCGATTTAGGCGAACAGGCAGCCAAGTTACACGCTCGTTTGGTCGGCCCCCGCTTGCGTCATCCAAGTCGCGCAGGTCCCAGTTCGCCCTCCGTGAAAATTCTCGAGCACACTCGAAGAACGGCGCAGGCCTCTTGAAGGGCCGACTCGGCTTGCGGACACCGGCAGATAAGTGCTAATCAACCGGTTGATTACCGGGAAGAGCGCGGGTTGACGCGGGTGTTGATCGCGACTGCAGGACGCAATATGTACGCCATTGGAAGCGACCGACCAGCGGGTCCCGGGCGCATTGGAACGCGGCACGGGCAACCGCAGCATTGAACGATTTGTGGCTTAAGCCCGCAGCAGAGGTCACAGTCAGTGAGAGAGAGTCTCGTTGCAACTCAGAGCCGACGACTCAGCGGCATTTTGCCTGATCGAACCAAGGAAAATTATTTCATGAAGTCTCTTATGCGCATCTCGGTCGGCACACTCGGTGTAGCCATGTTCGCTTGTTCCTCGTCGGCCACTCCCCCCCCCACAGATGGCACGTCAGCCGTCGGTGGCGGCGCACCGGTTGCGGGCGGGCCCTCTGGAGGAAGCGACGGCACGGTGACCATCGGGGGCGCGGGAGACACGCCGACCGCCGGCGCAGGCACCGCCGAGGGCGGTGGAGGCGGAAGCGATGTCGCGTCCATGGGCGGTGCTGGTGGTGCGACGGCGACGGGCGGAGCGCCAAGTGGTGGAAGTGTGGGTGCTGGCGGGGCCACCGGTGGCTCTGGCGGCCGCGCGGCCGGTGGCTCCGCGGGTACGACGGGTGCGGCGGGTTCAGCGGGGGCAGGTGCCGGGACTCTCGATCCAACCACGTTCACTGGAGGCTGGGACGGAGCGCTGGTTGAGTACGGCTGCGGCAACAGCGGTAGCAGCTATGACTGCTCTCAGCCCGCCGCCGCCGGCTGCAAGCAATACGACCAAAAGAGCAACCCGGTCGTTAGTACGATACCCCCATCGAATGGCGCTCCCACGACCTGGACCATGGGGGGAAACCCCGGCACCAACTACAACGTCACCGTACACGTGCGCGGCGTCGTTGAGGTGATTTCCTATGTCGGCGGCACGAGGGCTGCTGGCAATACGTCTATCCTAACCACGCCTCGGAATCTTTTTCAGGTCGGCGGCGTGCCTCAAGACGTCAACGGACCGAGCTTCGACTACAACACCTACGAGGTCCACGTTACACCCGCAGTCACTGGCGAAGCGAACGTTTACTATCTGAACTCGGTCACCGTTGCGCAGAATCCGCACGCGTCCAACACCCCCACTGTTCATCTCACATTCGACGTCGACTATTCGGCGACCATCAAGGTCCCGGGCGGCGGCAAGGTGACGCTTAAGGTCACTGATACGAACTGCCGGCAGGTGCAAAATTGCGGTGATACGACCGGAAACACATGTGCCAAGCCTCGGGTGGTCAATATCGCGGGTTCAACCCCGGCCGCCCCAACCTTCTCACAGCCCTTGGTCAGCGGCGGTTATTACGGCCAGTGGGTATTCTTTGACGTTACCAACGTGACGGTAGCGCAGTGAACAGAAAGACTCTTGCCGCCGGCCTCAGCATTCTTACACTCATCGGTTTAGGCCGGAAGGCACACGCAGAAGTTCCACTTCTCGAAGAAAAGGACGGCGGTTGGGAAATCTATACTACCGGCCGCGTGGGCGGCTTTGTAGAGTTCTTGGATGGGGATGCCATACCAACCAGCGCGCATGCCGGCCACACGCTTGCGACCACTGGCGCCGGCATCCCGGTCGTAGGTAACCCAGACCCAAATCAGCAACCGTTCCCGAACACCGCCGGGCATGTGACGTCCTCGCGTGTGCGAAGCGGCTTCTTAGGCAACATTTTAAGCCTAGGGGTCCGTCATGCACTCACAGATAAAACCAAGGTCAGCGGACAGGTCTCCATTTGGTCGACCACTGAGACGGACTCTCAACAAACCTACTTCAGGAATCAGGCCGACGTGCGTGAGGGCTACCTAAAGGTCGAGGGGCCCGGGGGGGCTCTGTTGGTAGGTCGCGCGCTTTCCATCTTCGGGCGTGGCGCTACTGAAACTGACTTTTTGTACGGCCATGGGTACGCAGTGGGTGCACCGAGCGGCTTTTCGGACTTTGGGCCATCGGGTGGCCACATCGGGTTCGGTGTGCTCGCGAACGTCTTCGCGGCGGGCGTCGCTTACGCAACGCCCTCCTTCAGCGGACTCCAGCTCACGGTTGGCTACTACGACCCCGCGAGAACCAATGGCATTATCTATCAGCGCAGCAAGTTGGGCCGCCCCGAAGCATCCCTGACGTATGACGCCGCGTTCGGGTCGGGCAACAAGCTACACTTGTTCACGGAGGGTGCCTTTCAGAAGCTCTACGACACCGCGAGCGATAATAGCAAGTCCATTTACGGCGCCACGGCGGGGGCTCGCCTCGAAGTCGGGCCCTTTCACGCTGGAGTTGCCGGTTATTCAGGCAAGGGACTCGGCGTTAATTATTTCCTGAACCAGAGCGACAGCATCATCAATCAGGCCACCCAAAACTTCCGGCCGTTTGACGGCATCTATGTGCAGACGCAGTTATCGGTGAGAAAGTTCGACTTCAACGCCGGCTGGGGCATCACTCGAGCTCATCAGATGACTGACGACCTTGACCCGCAATATGGCAATCAGCCAGATTACCTCAAGTCTCAAATGGGTATCTCCGGTGTGGTCGTCTATCACTTCTCAAAGTTTTTACATGGCGCTCTGGACTATTTCCGAGCCGACACGCGCTGGTGGCTCGGAGAGAAGCAGGTTATCAATTCGTTCAATGCTGGTATGAATCTAACCTGGTGATTGCGGTCGAGAGCTATTGTAATCGTAGTGTGTGTGGCTCGCGACGCATTGTCCGTCACGGCGCGGGGGAAGTTCGGTACCCTCGCAGGCGTCGACTTTTCGGCGTTGGTCAGCGAGATCCGTCACCAGCGAGACGGATCGTAGGAGCGAGTGCCCGCTGCGCACCGGCGACAGCGGTCGCGAAAGATCCCGCTGTGGCGGTAACGTACGCGATACACTCGTGTCACTTTCCGGAGGCGTTCCCCCCTGGACTGGCGCCGGAGCCCACACCGCCAACTCCCGGCCGGAAACTGCTTCCGCTACTGGCCGGCGGCGCATCCGTACCGGTGCCCCGAGTCGACCCGTTGTCGGGCGCATTCACGTTCACGGGGGGGGGCGTACTGGTGGTCGGAGGTGCGTTCGCGTCATCGCCGAAGCCGGGGCCGGTGGTGGCGTTCGTGTTGGACGCGGGAGCCCCGCTGACGTCGTTCGCAGGCGGGGTGGCGGAGCTTGCGCAGGCGATACCCGCCAAACTCGCAAACACGATGAACGCGATGGCTGAATGACGATTCATGGATTCTCCTTCGTGGTCTACCATTGAAATGCAGAGCATGCCGTGCACGGTTCGTGCCGTCAGTTGCAGCTCTGAGACGCCCGCACGCCAAGGTTCTGCAGTGTGCAAGCTCACACGTCGGAGAAGCTGCTTCAGGCTCTGACTATCCGACGTATTGGCCGGCCAAGCTTGCGGTGGCGTGTGACGGATAGCGCGGCCTTCTCCGAAACTTGAACCGATTCCAGCTCGTTATGGCTAGCTCACCCGATTGAGCGAGTTGAAGTTGACGATAACCGGCCTGACCAGGTGTGTGTTTCATCTTGATCCAGTTTCGCGCTGGAGGGGCACGTCACGCGCAGCCGTATCTCGGTTTTCCGCGTAGCTGATCGGTTCGCTCCGGTCAGCGCTGCGCTCGACGACTCGCCGGATCAAGGCGTTTCGGCACGGGACGCCGAAGGCTGTGCCGCGTTGAGACGAGCTGGGTGACCATCAAACAACCTTGTAATTGGATTGGATGATGTTCACTCGGTGCAGCCAGGAATGCTCAGCCTTCGGCGGCACGACCGGCCGCTCGAGCGCGCGAGCTGCGCTCTGTTGGCGACGGCTAGCTGTGCGGGGCGGCCCGTTAAGCGCGGCCCGAGGCTGAGCGGCGCCGTCGGTGCAGGAGCAATGCTGCGAGCGTTGCGCCCGTCAGATAGCTCGCTAGGCCGCTCCGCGGTCGACTGGCACTGAGCGCGCAGCCGCTGGCGGGTGGGGTTTCGGAGGGGCTGCCGGGCGCAGAGGCTCCGGCGGCGCCGCCCGTTCCACCACTGGCGTGATTCGGGCTGCCCGCGGAACCCTGTGTGCTCGACGCGCCGGCTGCGCTCGGCATGGGTGCTTCGGAAGCCGCGTTTGTATCGGGCACGCAGACGCCCGCGCGACACGCTAGCCCGGGCGCGCCGCACAACGCCAAGTTGGTTCCATTGTCGGCCACGCCGTCGCAGTCGTCGTCGAAGTCGTTGCAAACTTCGGTGCGTGGCGGGCCAGGCACGCATTCCGTGCTGTTGCAAACGTCCGATTCCCGTGCGCACCAGCCGACCCCGCAGCGCGCGCGTGCGCCGTCGTCGACCTGCCCGTTGCAGTCGTTGTCTTTTCCGTCGCACACCTCGGCCGCGCCCGGGTACACGGTTGCGTCGCTATCGTTACAGTCGCCGTCACAGAGACCAAAGCCCCTGGGGGCGATGCAGGCGGTTTTCATGGCCTGACCCGTCACGCCGTGGCCATCACCGTCTTGGTCAGTGCAGTAAGTGGCAATCGCGAGGCCTTCGTCGACCGCGCCATTGCAGTTGTTGTCTTTTCCATCACAGATCTCCGCCGCCCCCGGGTAAACGGCTGAGTCGTTGTCGTTACAGTCGCCCACCTTCGTCGCGTAATACTGCGGCAGGCTACACGCGATGGTGTAGCCGGAGCTCTCGGCTCCGAAGCCGTCGCCGTCGTAGTCATGATAATACTTCGACCCCGAGCAGCCGTAGGCCATGCTGAAGAAGGCTTGCCCCTCTCCATCGCCGCGCTGGGTGCGGTCGCCGTTGGCTGAATTGGCCCAGACGCTGAAGTCTGCTCCGCCGGGCTGCGCGGGCGGGGTCCAACCTACGGTGAACTTCGTGAAGCCGCCGCTGCCCGTGCGAGGGCCGTTGTGCGTGACGCCGTTCCCAGCCAGTTGAGTGCCCGTGTCCACGATGCTGAATTTTCCGACTGAGCTATCGATGAAAAAGCCCGCGACGGGGCCGTTCGTTTGCGAGATACTGATGGTCAAGGTCACCATCTGCGATGGCGCCAACGTGGTCAGGCTGGGCGTGATCGTCACCGTGGGCGTCTGTCCACCAGTGTGACATCCGGCGCAGCCTTCCGACCCCTGACCGCTGGCGTGCGCCTGGGCGTGGCTCGAAACGCAAAGGATGAACAGGAACAGCGCGCAGATAAGGGCGGCCGACCATTGCGGCTTTCGAGGCATCGGTGTTGTCATCGGCATTGGCATCGGCATCGCTCGCCACGCTGCGCGCGGGGACTATAGCGCGCCGTGCTGGGCGCGGCGAGGTCATCGAAGGGGCCACCGTGGTCTTCAAACTGGCGTCTATGCGAATGGTCTGTCTTGTCCCAAAGGTTTCGGCTCGGGGGCGCTAACTGCCCGGACAGGGCGCCCGGCGCGGTTCGCAATCTACTAGCCGGTAGCGAGCTTTCGCTTCTTCTTGGTAGTTGCCGATGAACAGCGAACGGCAGTCCACGCTCGTGCATTGAAAGCAAATTTGACGCACATGGGCGACGCGCACAATCGCGGCGATGAAGCGGGGCGCGCGCGGCGCCTCGCACAGCGGGCACGCTTCCGGAAAGCGATCGACGTTTGCGGCGCGTACCTGCTCACCGTCTAGAAAGCTGACCAAGAGCGCCATCTTGATTCGTTCCACAAATCGAGCTGCTGGGCCGAGTCAGCGCGAGCCGGTGCTCCGCGCGGGGCTGATGGGTAACAGCACCGCGGCGTGCTCGAGCTCGGCTTCGGCTTGCGCAAACGCCTTTTCGAGCTCCAGTGCTTGAACGCGGGCGTCCCACACCGCACGATAGGCATCGAGCAGGTCGAGGATCGCGAAAGTACCCGCTTGATAGCTCACCTCGGCGCGAGCCAAGAGCTCGTCCGTTGCTTTCAGACCGCCTTTCTGAAAGGCATCGAGCGCCTCGCGGGCTCGTTCGCGGGCTTGCCAGGCGCCGTGGACTTCGATGAAGATGCGTTGTTCGATAGCGTCGGCGAGCGCTCGCTGTCCACCCGCCTCCGCCAGCGCCCGGCCAATGAGGCCTTGATTTCGATCGAACGCGGGCAGAGGCACGCTGATGCTCGCCTGCAGTGAAACGCTCGAAGGCCCGCGCGTGAAATACGGTCCGACGGATAAGCTGGGGATGGGCGCGACCTCACGTCGATAACGCGCGGCGCTGGCTCGTGCCGCCACGACACCGCGCCGGGCAAGCTCCAGGTCGGGCCTGCGCTGCCGAGCGATGCTCTGAAGCTCGGCTTCGCTCTCGGGGCCGCGAAAGCCGAGCAGGCCCTCGCGCGTGACGGGCGCGCTTTGAAGACCTGGAACGGCCATCAAGGATACGAGCTTGACTTCGGCCCGGTCGCGACCCGTTTGGGCCGTGGCCAACGCCGCGCGAAATGTGGCCTCGGCAGTGCTGATACGGAGCGTGTCGTAGGCCGAGTTGGCGCCGGCCGCCGCGCGCGCCGAAACGACCCGCGCGATGCGCGAAAGCTCTCGCAAATTCTGCTCGATCTCCTGGGTTTCGGAAGCCGAGAAGGCGCGCTCCAACATCGCGTCCTCGACATCTCCCGCTTGATCCCAAACCTCGCTCAGCACGTCGACCTCGGCCACACGCAAGTTGGCGATAGCCTCGTTTTTTCGCATGCCAATCTGCCCAAACACGGGCACCGGCACCGTCAGCTGTGGCCCGATGCTGCCGGCTCCGTTCAAGTTGGGGCCCGACAAGAGATACGACCCGGACACGGTGAGCGAGGGGTTCGGCCACAACGCTGCCGTCGCGACGTCGAACTGCGCGGCTCCAATTTTAGCGCGGAGCGAGGCGAGCTCGCGGCCGTGCTTGAGCCAAAGGTCGAAGACTCGGTCTTCAGTGGCAGGACCGGCATCCGTGGCTCGTGGTGCAAATGACGCAGCGCGGCCGTCTTCAGCGCGGCCGTCTTCAGCGCGTGCCGGCTGAGCGAAAGTTACGGCCAGCACGCCATAAAAGCCGCTGATTGCGAGCGAGAGCGGCCGCTTCATGCCGCTTGCGCGGGTCACGTCAGACCTCCCGCTTGGGGCGTTAGGCGGTGGTCCGGCGGAAGCGTGGGGCTCGCCTGCGCAGCCGTGACGCGCAACGGGGGCGCGAACACGCGGTAGAGCATGGGTAACAAGAGCAGCGACAACGACAGCGACGAAATGAGGCCACCCACGACCACGATGGCGAGTGGCTTTTGTGAGTCCGACCCAATGCCGGAGCTGATCGCCGCCGGCAGTAAGCCAAGCGTTGCCACGAGCGCGGTCATCATGATCGGCCGGAGCCGCAAATCGGCCGCCTTCTCGATGGCTGCGTCCAACTCCAGGCCTTCGGCTCTGAGCTCCTCGATGTACGCAACCAAGATCACGCCAGTTTGAACAGAGACGCCGAACAGCGCCAAAAAGCCCACGCCGGAGCTGACCGAGAAGTTGGTCCCGGTGAGCGCTAGCGCCGCGAGGCCCCCGACGGGCGAAGTCAGCAAGACGTTACCCAGGATCAACAGCGCCTCGCGCGGCCGGCCGAACATCGCGAACAGCAGCACGAAGATGAGCACCACAGTAGCGGGAATCACGATTGAAAGCCGCTTGCCCGCGCGGCGCGCGCTCTCGAACTCGCCGCCCCACGACACCTCGTAGCCCGGGGGAAGGTGCACGTTCTTGCCCACGAGCGCTTGAGCGTCGGCCACCGTGGAGCCCAGATCGCGATCACGCACCCCGAATTTTACCGCGATATATCGACGGTTTGCTTCGCGAAAGACGCGCGAGACGCCGCCGACGACGCTAATATCCGCAACTTGGCCGAGCGGCACCGTGTGACCGTCCGAAAGCGGGATCAATAAGCGGCGCACCGCATCGACGCTATCGCGGTCGACAGACGCGTAGCGCAATACCAAATCGTGATGCTTCTCGCCCTCGACGATCTGACCCTCGACGCGGCCGCCGACGCCGGTCTCGATGGTGCGTTCGACGTCGGCGACGCTGAGCCCATAGCGCTCCGCGCGCTCGCGCTGAATTTCGATGTGCAAGTTGCTCTGCCCAAGCTCGCGAAAGATGCCCAGGTCCACCACCCCCGGAACCTGTTTGATGTTGCGGGCGATCTGCTCGGCGATGTCGCTCAGCGCGTTCAAATCGTCCCCCACGATCTTGACCGCGAGCTGACCTTTGACGCCGGTCAGCGCTTCCTCCACGTTGTCCGAGATCGGCTGCGAGAATCCGAGCACTACGCCCGGGATGGCGCTCACTTCTCGGTTGATGGCTCCGATCAAGTCATCCTTATTTTTGTGGAATTCAGGGCGCCAGCTGGCACGGTCATTGAGCACCATCAGGAACTCGGCGTTGTAGAATCCAGTTGGATCGGTGCCGTCGTCGGGCCGACCGATCTGCGCGGCGGCCGTGCGTATCTCTGGAAATCGCCGCAAAATTTCGCGGATGCCGCGGATGTTGCGCGTGGGGCTGTGGACGCCGTCCACCAATGCTTCGGCCTCCGGAAGTGAAATGTTCGACGGCATGGATGCGCGCATCCAAATGGAGCCTTCATCCAAGTGCGGCAGGAACTCACTGCCGATGGCGTGCACCATGAGCACGTCGGCCAGAAGCAGGACGCCCGCGACCAGAAACGCGAGCTTCGGCCGCTGTAGCGCACGCGAGAGCGTTGGCAGGTAGACCTTGCGCGCCAACTTGAGCATGGGGTTGTCGAACTCTTTCAAGCGCGCCTTGAATAGGAACGTGGTCAATACGGGTACGACGGTGATCGCAAGCAGCAGGGCGCCCAGGAGCGCGAAGCCCACCGTCCAGGCCATCGGTCGGAACAGCTTGCCCTCGACGCGCTCGAGGGTGAAAATCGGAAGGTACGCCGTGATGATGATGCCGATCGCGAAGACGATGGGCCGGGCGACCTCGCGAGCCGCCGCCTGAACGACTTCACGCAGCTCGAACTTTTCCCCGTGCTCCTGCTTGCTGGTGACGATCCGAAAGATATTTTCGACCATCACGATCGAACCGTCCACGATCATGCCGAAGTCGACGGCGCCGATGGACAGCAAATTCGCGGGGATCTTTGCATAATCCATCAATATGAAGGCGATCAGCAGCGATAGCGGAATGGTGATGGCGACGATCAGCGCGGCGCGCGCGTTACCCAAAAATGCGAACAGAATCAGCGTGACGAGCCCCACGCCGACCAAGAGGTTCTCACGCACCGTGTGCGTGGTCAGGTGCATCAAGTCAGTGCGGTCGTGGTACGGGCTGAGCTTCACGCCACGTGGCAAAATGCGTTTGTTCAGGTCGTCGATGCGCGCATGGACCTGCTCGAGCACGGTTTGAGCTTGCTCGCCTTTGCGCAGCAAAATGGTGGCTGCTACTACGTCCGTGTCTGAATTGACGGACACACGCCCCAGACGTGGCTGGTAGCCCACCTGCACCGAGGCGACGTCTCTCACGCGGATGGCGGTGCCATCGTGAGCGGTGATTGCCACGGCTTCGATTTGCTCGGGGCGCAAAAGACCGATGCCGCGCACATTCAAGGACTCCGGGCCATAGGCGATCACTCCGCCGCCCGCATTGCCGTTGGCGTTCGTCAATGCCGTTTCTACGTCCGTCAAAGTCAGGCCGCGCGCGGCAAGCTTCGACGGATCTATCAGCACCTGGTATTGCTTGACGGTGCCGCCAAAGCTCGTCACGTCCGCCACGCCAGGGGTGGCCAGGAGCTCGCGCTCGACCACGAATTCTTCCAGATCCTTGACGTCGTTCAGAGAGCGCGGAGGGACCTCGAAGTCTGGACTCGTGCATTCGGCCGCGCGTGTTTGCGCGCAGTTCACTAGGCGATAACGGAGGATCTCACCCACTGGGCTGGCGAGCGGGCCGAGACTCGGTGTTACGCCGTCCGGCAAATCGATCTGACCCAGCCGTTCGAGCACTTGTTGTCGCGCAAAGTAGCTGTCGGTGCCGTCTGAAAAGATCAGCGTGACCACGGACAGCCCGGCAATCGAGGTCGAGCGAATGGCGTTCTGCTTGGGCACGCCGTTCATGACGCGTTCGGTCGGCACCGTGATTTGGCGCTCCACCTCTTCCCCCGCGTGCCCGGGCCATTGCGTGATGATTTGTACCCAGGTGTCGGCAACGTCCGGATAGGCCTCGATCGGCAGATTCTCCAGGGCGTTGATGCCGAGACCGATCAGGACGAGCGCCGTGACGAGGATAACGAGCCGCTGCTTGAGCGCGAACTCGACGATACGATGGATCATGGCTAGGTCTCGAAGCTGGGCCTCGGCCGCGCGATGCGACGGCGCGGGCGGGCTTTGGCTGAGTCAAACTCGAAGGGCCGCGGTTACAGGGCTTCGTTCGCCTCGGCATCGAGCAAGATCGCGCCTTCGGTGACAACCGGGTCGCCTGGCGCGAGCCCCGACAAGATCTGGATGTGTTGACCGTGCTGTTCGCCTGGGCGAACTTCGCGCTCTGCAAACGTGCCGTTGGGGTTCTTGGTAAAAACGAAGAACTGATCGCGACGGGCGAGTAGCGCCGCGATCGGCACATCGACAACGCCGTTGGATAAACCTTTGACTTGCACAGTCGCGAACATGCCAGGCCGCAAGCTGGAATCGGTGTTCGAGATTTCGATCCGCGCCACGGCCACCCGTGTGATGGCATCGATCGTATTGCCGACGTACGTGATATGCCCTACGGGCTCCTTGTCGGGGAAGGCGGGCACGTGCACTTTCGCTTCGTCGCCAACCTGAACGCGTGCCAGATCCTGCTCGTAAACATCGGCCATGACCCAGAGGGTCGAAAGGTCGGCCACGGTGATCAGCGGCTTATCCTGATCGGCATGGACCTCGGTGCCCACCGCGACATTCCGCTCCACGACCACGCCGGCAATCGGAGATCTGAGCTGGTATTCATTGGAGCCATGTGAGCCGCCGAAGGCCGCCAGCACGGCCGCGGCGCGCTGCTCCTCGGCTTCAGACTGGGCCAGCGCTGAATCGGCCTGCTGAGACTCGGCCTGGCTGCCGGCGCCCTTGTCCAACAACAGCTTGGCGCGGTCGGCATTGCGCTCGGCGAGCTGACGCGCAGTCTTCGCCTCGGTCAGCTGGGCGCTGGCCGCAGCAATATCTGGAGCACGCAACGTGAGCAGCAGTGCGCCTTTTTCTACATGATCGCCGGGCACGACCTCGATGCTCGACACTCGACCTTGAACCGGTGGGCCCAGAGCCGCAAGTTTGCGATCATCGAAGGCCACGCGCGCGACCAGCGAGCGCTCCGAATTTCGGTCGGCGGCCGCAGCTGGCTCGACTCGAATATACGATGCGCTTGCGCCGCGAAGCTCGATCGAATTGTCCGATGCCTTCGCGTGCGTCGGTCCAGGCTCGACCCGCGCCGCGTTGCCGCAGCCAGACGCGACCAAAAGCAAGACGGAGAAAAGGCGAGACCAACGAAACGGTGAGATGTCAGTGAAATCAGTACGATGAAGTTTCATGAATCGTGACGAGTTACGGCGCTCGCATAAGAATTTGTCATGAGTGAGCGCGGTAGCTTGCCGACACAAAGCAGAATGCGTGCCACGCCCCGCACCACGGCCGACGCTTCGCGGAGAGCCGGAAACTGCGGCATTGTCGAGGCCCATGAACACTGCGTGCCTCGCATCACGAATGCTTGCCCGATGACAAACTCCACGCGTAGAAATTCGCCCCGCCTAGCCGCGCCGAGCCGCCGACATAATCGATCTTCAACTGGTCGCGAGCGTTGAGCGAGCGGGATGCGATCGACCACGCGTGCGAACGCGTTGCCGAAAACATGCTCAGGCGCGCTCGCATGAAGCGTTTGCTCGTCTCAACTCGGGAGCCGGTCTGTCGGCTGCTCTGGAAGCAGTTCCGACTCCTGCATACACGCTGCGACCAGAAGTGAGCACGGTAATGCGATTTGACTGAAGCCGGGCCGACTTGAGCCGAAAGGGTATTGTGGGCGTGTCCGCTGTCTCTCTCGAGAGAACGCTCCGGATATTGCGGGCTCATGCGCGAACCAGCCTGAGCGAAAGGAACCCGATATGAAACTCGTCGAGTGTGGGCTCATTGCGGCCGTCGTGGCCGGCTGCACCTCGGGCGCGGCCGGCGATCTGCCGCCTGCGGGAGCGGCGGGAACCGCTGGCATGGGCGCCCAAAGCTCGACAGATCCCACGAGTCCCACGAGTCCCACGAATCCCACCGATCCCACGAATCCCAATAACCCGACCCATCCGGCGGACCCGCTTGCAACCGCGGGGCACTACGCGCTCCGGCGCCTGACGAACCGGGAGTATACGAACACCGTTCAGGCGTTGCTCTTCACCAAGCAGACGCCGGGAGCCGCTTTCCAAGAGAACCTCCCTGGCTCGTCGGGTTTCACCAACGACTCGCAAGCCCTCGATATCTCTTCCGCGCTGGTCGCGAGTTACTACGCCGCGGCTACCACGCTGGCAAAAGAAGTGATCGGATCCAAGGGCACTGCGGGCGGGGCGTACGCAAAGCTCGTCGTGTGCGACGCGAGCCAGGCGACTTGCGCTGGGCAAACGGTCTCCACCTTGGCCAAGCGCGCGCTCCGCCGACCGGTGAGCGCGGCGGATTTGGATGATAAAAATGGCTTGATGGGCGTGTTCTCGGCTTCGGGTACGTTCGACCAAGGCCTGCACGATGTGATCGTGTCGTTGCTGATGCATCCCGAGTTTTTGATGATTCCGGTCGTCGACACAGCTTCTCTCGATCCTACCGCCGTGTTCGCGCTGGACGACTACGAGGTCGCGTCGCGGCTCAGTTATTTTTTGTGGCAGTCGATGCCGGACGATGCGCTCACGGCGAGCGCCGACCAAGGCGCTCTGCACACGCCCGCGGGGCTGCGCGCGCAAGTAACGCGCATGCTCACGGACGCTCGCGCGACCAACTTGAAGAACGTGCTCCGCGACGAGTACGCCGGCTTGTTGTCGCTCGCGCGTGCCGACTTGACTCAGCTCGGACAGAGCAACGCGCTGCGTGACGCGATGGTGGGCGAAACCGATGCGTTTTTGGCGGACATCGTCGACAACGATCGCTCTCCGCTCACACTGCTGACGGGCACGCAATCCTTCGCCAATAAGACCCTCGCCGATTGGTATGGCTTGTCCTTTCCAGCCGGAGCGAATGCCTCGGTGTTCCTGCCCTTGCCCAGCACCCGTACCGGGATTGGCTCGCAGGCGTCCGTGTTGATCAATACCGCCGGTGGCAGCCCAACCTTCACGAACCCGATCAAACGGGGCCATTGGATCGCAAACCGGCTCTTGTGCATCAATCCGCCGCCACCTCCTCCCAACATTCCGCCCTTGCCGCCGGCCTCCACGGAACATCCCACCGTTCGCGAGCGGCTGGACGCGCACTTGAACACGCCGGCGTGCAAGGCCTGTCACGCAGACATGGACTCGGTCGGGCTGGGCGCCGAGAATTATGGCCCCTTCGGCCAATGGCGCACGTCCTATGCGGATCAAGCGCCCGTCGACGCAAGCGGCACACTGCCCGGAGATGGGACTCCCTTCGCCGACTCGGCGGGCATGTACCTGGCGCTCGGCGCCTCGGAACGGGCCAGAACATGCGTGGCCCTGCAGTTCATGAAGCTTGCCCTATCGCGGGACTTGGGTACGGAGGCCGATCAGTCGACCGCGAGCGCGGTCGCGAAATCGGGAGTGACCGGGACCAGTCACTTCTCGGACTTCATCTGGAGCATCACGACGACCGCGCAGTTTTTGAAGCAGACCGGAGAGGCGCCATGAATTTCAAGATCACTCGCCGTCACCTACTGGCCGCTTCGGGCGGCTTTTTGGCCTTGCCTCTTTTCGAGTCGCTGGCCTCGCGTGAAGCCAACGCCGCGCCGGCCAGCGATCCGCGCCGCCTAGTGATGATCCATTTGCCGAACGGCACGGTCACCCGCATGGAGACGCCAACCTGGTTCAGCGCCCCGGACGGCCCGCTCACGGCAGCCAACGCGCCCATCCCGCTTCAGCCCTTTTCGGCCAACCTGGGCGACATCACCCTGCTTCGAGCGCTCACTCAGTCGGCTCGTGATCAAGCGCTCAAGAACGGCGCCGGCGGACACGGCGGTTCGAAGCCGTGCTTCTTCACCGGTCAGGTGCCACAAAACTTGACCACCGACGCGTCGGGGATTTCCGGCGATTCTTTCGACGTGATGTATGCGAAGACCACGCCGAACGGGCGCAACATTTACCTCGGGAACTCCTCCCAAGGCGGTGGCGACGGCGTGGCTTACGCCTACGAGCTCTCGCATAAAAATGGGCAGAAGGTGGTTCCGGAGATCAATCCCGTTTCGTTCTACAACGCTTACTTCAAAGATCTCGCGGCGAGCAACATGCCGGCTCCTCCGTCGGACTATGCTCGCAATCCGAAGACGCTCGATGTCCCGGTCGCCGCCATCAATAGCCTGCGCAGTGAGCTCGGCAAGGCCGATCGGGTTCGCCTCGATTCGTACCTTACGTCGCTGAGTGATCTGAAAAAGACTCTGGGCGCCCAGCCGCCGGTCGCCACCTGCACCAAGCCCGGCATGCCCAGCGTCGACGCGGCAACGGCCAATCAAAATGGCCTCCGCGGTATGCCTTACTTCGCGCGCATGACCGCCTTCAACTCCTTGATCGCGACCGCGTTCCAGTGCGACCTCTTTCGCTCCGTGGCCATCTCCTTCGGCTCGGAGGGCAATTACACGACGTATGACGGCGCGTACCCGGCCTCACTGAACTACAACGGCGCAGCGCTCACCATTCAGTATGACCATTCGGTCTCGCATCACAGCCCGATTTCCTCGGAGGCGGGCAGCTACGGTTACGAGCCGAACATGACGCGTGACCGCATGCACCTGTACCTGGTCGTCGACCTGATCAACAAGCTCAAGGCCGTCAGCGATCCGAGCGGTAGCGCCGTCCTCGACAACACCATCATCATGGCCGGGTTCTGCGTCGACGACGGCCAGCACAATAGCGGTCCTTCGCTGGGAACCCCGATGCTCGTCGCGGGCGGCAAGAACTTCATGAAGCCGGGTCGATCGATGGACGCGAGCCCTTATGACCTCAACGACCTCTACTTTACGTTCGCTGGGCTGCTCGGCATGAACATCGCGAGCTTCCACCCCATTCCGCAGACGCTGAAGCCGTATAACAAGGCGACCGGGCGCATGTCAGGCTCGACGGTCGTGCCGCTGTAAGTCGGCGCGCATGTTCGGGAGTGCGCGTCAGCGCGAGATCTAGAGCGAGAGCGCAGCTAGGCGAGGCCCCTCGCGATTCATCCGGATTGAAGTAGATTGGCGGGTATGGAGCTCGTTCAGGTTCGTTTGATCGTCGACGATTTCGGTTCGATGTTTCGCTTCTATCGTGACGTGCTCGGCCTGACGCCACAGGTCGACGATGACAAGGGCCCCTACGGCAAGCTGTCGCCGCCATCGGGCCACGCGGCGATCGCGCTGCAATCACGCGCGCATCTGAGAGAAACGCTTCCCCAACTGGCGACCGGCACGGGAGATCGGGCCCTGATCGCCCTCAAGGTCGTGGACTTGGACGCCACCGTCGTGGCGCTCCGGGCCCGTGGCGCAGTCCTCTCGAGCGACCCAACGACCGCCTGGGGCCGCCTCAAGCTGGTCCATTTGCGGGACCCCGAACAAAACCTGATCGAGCTCCAGCAGTGGCTCTAGGGAACCGAGCGGCGCTGAGCGCCCAAGTAGGGCCCGGCTCGCTGTTCCGCGTCTGGCCTGTGCCAACAATCGAACATCGGACAGAGCAATCCTGATCAGTTGAGCGCGGGCGGTCTGCGGTACCACACAGCTATGCGCCGTTTCGAATCGTGCTTTCTCGCGTTTTCCCTTGGGTCATCAGCCCTTGCATGCAGTGGCAGCAGTGGCCGCGATGAAAGTGGCCCCGGCGCTGGGAGCACGAGCCCCCAAGTTGGCGGCGCGGGAAGCGTCGCGGGTGCTACCGGTGTAGGCGGGGCGAGCCCGGGCGGCGCGACTATGCCCGCGCTGCCCGGCGGCGGCGCAGCCCAGGTCGCGGGTGGCGGC
>CAHJWM010000031.1 GCA_903642325.1 Myxococcales bacterium
CGCGGTCAGGCCGCCGCCTGTGCCCACCCCGCCCGACCCCGCCACGCTGGCCGCTCCGCCGCCGGTTCCAGCCGTCAGCCCGCAAGCAACATCTGCCGAGTCACACGAGCCCTGAGTGTGCTCTTGTTGCGCGCAGGCGGCAAGCGTTGCCAAGAGGACGAGGCCGCTGAATCTCACTTGCATAGCGCTCTATGTCCACTCTGACCGAACACGACCAGAAAAGGAAATACGCACGAAATTAAGTTTCGACTGCGGTCTATTCGTACCGTGCGCCTGCCGGCGGTGGGCAATCGACTAACCGTTCACGCCAACGAGCTGCTCTCGACTCCCGACTTCACGTTTCGTTGCACGTCACGCGCGGGCTTCAGCCGCACCATTAGTGCCAGCAATCCGCCCGCGAACATAGCGCCGGCCAAGATGCGAAGCCCGACGATGTAATCGCCCGTCTGGTCTTTTAAAAAGCCCATTAAGAAGGGACCGGCAAAGCCGCCCAAATTGCCGACCGCATTGATCATCGCGATCGCACCGGCAGCGGCGCGCCCAGTGAGGAAGGTGGTCGTCAGCCCCCAGAACGGCGCGATCGTGCTCCAACGGCCGGAGACGGCCAGCACCAAGGCGGCAAGCCCGAAGATCGCCGGCACCGGCAGGCTGGCCAAGAGCAGGCCGAGCGCGGCCCACCACAGCGCGGTCGCCACGTGCCATCGCCGTTCGCCGCGCCGGTCCGAGGAGCGACCGTGGAGCACCATGGCCACGATTGCGAACAGCGGAGGAATCGCGCTCAGCGCGCCAACCAAGCCCGAGCTGGCGCTCGGGAACGCGCGTTGAATCAATGTCGGTAAGAAGAAGTCGAGACCATAGCCGCCGATTACGTTGGCGAAATAAACCGCGCACAGCAAGACCACGCGCGGGTCCGTGATCGTCTGCAAGAAAGACAGGTCATGCGTGCCGACGGCCTGCTTTCCGTCGCGCGCGAGGCGATCAACGAGCCAAGCACGCTGCTCGGGCCGGAGAAACGCGGCTTTTTCGGGACCGCTCGGCAGACGGAAAAACACCACCACGCCCAGGATCAGCGACGGCAACGCCTCACTCACGAACAGCCACTTCCAGCCGCGAATACCGAGCGCGCCGTCGAGCTCTAGCAAGACGCCGGAGACCGGTCCGCCGATCACATTCGAGAGCACGGCCGCGGTCATGAACAGGGCGACCGTGCGCGAGCGGTGGGTGAGCGGAAACCAGTACGTCAGATACAGGATCACGCCTGGGAAAAAGCCCGCCTCGCTGGCGCCCAGAAGGAACCGCAGAATATAAAAACCCGTGGCCGTGTGCACGAAAGCCATGCATGCCGAGACCAATCCCCAAACCACCATGATGCGGGCGATCCACAGCCGTGCGCCGACACGCACCATGATCAAATTGGACGGGATTTCGAACAAGAAGTAGCCGATGAAAAACACCCCCGCGCCGAACCCGTAAACGGCGGTCGTGAACTTGAGGTCGAGCATCATCTGCTGCTTGGCAAAACCGACGTTCACGCGGTCCATGAACGCGGCCATAAAGCAGATGCATAGGAAGGGAACCAGCTTCCATGTCACCCGGCTCATGGTCTCTTGCTCGAGCGGCTCGACCAGCACTGCTGAAGTGTGATTCACGTCTCCTCCTCCTCCTGGGCCCGTCCCGTTACACTAAGTGATTGCCGAGCATCAGCGCGAAGAAAAAATGGGCCCGAGCTCGAATGCGGTTTGTGCGGTTATCTGCGGTACGCACGCGTGTTGTCGCCGACAATGGCGTCCAGTTTTAAACGGAGCCCTCAGCTGTGCTGACGGCTAGCGCCGCGAGGAGCTCTGGCCCATTCTAAGCGTGGTCGGCGCCCGTAATGCCTTCTTTTGCTGCAGGAATATAGCGCCAAGGCTCGAGCCCTTGAACGCTCGAGCCGTTGAACGGCTCGAGCCGGTTGAGCGGTGCGACCCTCGGCAGCCGGTTCGGTGTCGTTCGAGCCGGACATTGATCCCTGATTCGTGGCCGCCCCCGCCCAGTTAACGGTTGAATCTTTTAAGCAGCCATCGCGCTGGGATCGTGACGGAGATTGCTAGCGACGGACATTAAGCCAGCGTTGTCTTCCCGCGTTTCAACTCCCCGTCGACCGGCGCTCTCGTCTGACCTTTGCGCTGAGCGCGGGCCAGGCAGTCGCCTCAGCGTCGAGGCCCTCGTTCGAGCGCAGCTGCCGTGGATCAGACGCCGCCTACGTTCAGCATTTCCGCATTTGGATCTCGATGAGCTCGAACAGAAAGTGCTCTTGATTGTGCTTCGAAGCTTGCCCAGCAACCGGGGCGAAGGCGCCCTGCAGGCCTGGGTCGAAAGCATCACGCTGCGCGTCGGGCTGACTCACGCACGCCGGCTGCGCGCGCGGGGGCGGCGCGAGCAAGCGCTAGTCGAAGGCCTGGGCGATCATCAGCAGCGTCTGACATCCGATGCGTACTTTGCGCGTCGCCAAGTGCAGGGACTACTATCGGCCTTGCCTCCGGAGCAGGAGCGAGCCGTCGTGCTGCACCACGTCATTGGCCTGGAGGTCTCGGAGGTCGCCGAGCAGCAGGGCGTATCGACGGAGACGGCGCGCAGCCGGTTGCGCCTAGGCATGCAAAAGCTTCGCAGCCGAGCGAAGGTCCGCGAAATCGCGCCGCGCTAGTTACCGCACGAAAGCCCGGCGTTTGTCGGCACGCCGCGCGAGCCTCTGCAAAGCGCGAGACTAGTGATAGTTTCCGCCCGAATTTGCTAATGAGCGAGCGAACACCCGTTGCCATTCTCGGCGCTGGCCTAACCGGCTTGAGCGCTGCCATCGAGCTCGGCGAACGTTCGGTTCGCCATCGCATTTTCGAGCGGCTCGCCAAGCCCGGTGGGCACGCAGTCACTATCGAAGACAACGGCTTTCGCTTCGACCGCACGGGGCACCTGCTGCATCTGAAAAGCGACGCGCTGCGCGCCCAAGTACTCGATTGGATTGGTCCCGATCACGTGCAAGTCCAGCGACGTAGCGTGATCTGGTCGAACGGCGTGTACACCCGTTACCCGTTCCAAGCCAACACGTTCGGCCTGCCCCCGGCCGTTGCTTACGAGTGCTTGAATGGCTTTATCGCCGCCCACTTCGCGGAGCACAAACCGGCGCCTCGAAATTTCGAGGAGTACTGTCTGCAACATTTCGGCGAGGGCATCAGTAAGCATTTCATGCTCCCTTACAACGCTCGGCTGTGGGGAGTGCATCCGAAAGAAATAACCAGTGATTGGTGTCAGCGTTTCGTACCCCTGCCCCGCTTGGAAGACGTGCTCGCGGGGGCCGTTGGCCTGAATGACCGGGAGCTTGGTTACAACGCGAACTTCATTTATCCCCGCCTTGGTATGGGCGAGCTCGCCGAAGGCATGGCTCGCCTCGTGCCGCACCTGGAGCTCGAGCGAAGCCCGCGCAGCATCGATCTGGCGCGAAGAAAACTGATTTTCGAGCATGAAGAAGTCGAGTTCGACGTGTTGCTCAGCTCGATCCCCCTGCCCGTTTTGCTTCGCTTGATCGATGAGCTGCCCGAGCCCGTGCAGGCAGCGGCGGCAAAGCTGCGCTGCTCTCACCTAGACTATTTGGACGTGGCCTTGCGCCGGACAGCGGGAAGGGACTTCCACTGGGCCTACGTCCCGGAGGCCAAGTATCCATTCTATCGAGTCGGGCAGTACTCGCAGTTTTCGCCAGCGCTTGCTCCTCCCGGCCGATCCTCGCTGTACGTGGAGCTCGCCTCGCGCGATCGGCCCGACATCGACCGCGTGTTGCCGCTAGTAGCGCATGGGTTGGTCGAAATGGGGTTGATCGACGCGCCGGACGACATCGAATTCGTCCGCGCCCGGCGCATCGATTTTGCATACGTCATCTTCGACCACCAGTACTTCGCCGCGCTGTCTGTGATTCGACCGTTCTTGGAGCAGGCCCGGATCCTATCCACCGGCCGCTACGGCGGCTGGAACTATTCGGCGATGGAGGACGCGATCTCGTTCGGCAAAAATGCGGCCGAAAAAGCCCTCGCACTGCGTCGCAGCTGAACCATGCCGGCGCCCGAAATTTCGATCGTGATCCCGGTGTACAACGAAGAAGGGATCTTGCACTCGGCGGTCGTCGACCTCCGAGAGCGGCTCACGCCCTTTGGCTGGGACTACGAAATCGTACTAGCCGAGAACGGGTCGCGGGACAGAACCATCGCCATCGCGCTCGAGCTCGAGGAGAAGTATCCGGAAGTTCGTCATATTTCCGTCGGCGAGCCCAATTACGGAAAGGCGCTGCGCATGGGCATCGTGGCCGCTCGCGGAGAGCTCGTCTTAGCCGACGAAATCGACCTGTGTGACACGGATTTTCATCGCCAGGCGATCGACATCCTGCGCCGGGACGCCGCCGACCTCGTCATCGGCTCCAAGCTAATTGGCGGGGCGGAGGACGAACGGCCCTTGTTTCGCCATGCGGCAAGCTTGCTGTACACGGGGATGCTGCGCGCCCTGCTCGGTTTCCGCGGCACCGACAGCCACGGATTGAAGGGCTTTCGGCGCTCGCTCCTGTTGCCGGTCGCGGAGGCCTGTCTCGTCGAAAAGGACGTGTTCGCGAGCGAGCTCGTGATTCGCGCTCACCGCGCCGCGCTGCGCGTGGTCGAGATTCCTACGCGCGTGATGGAGAAACGGCCGCCCACCATCAACTTGATGAAGCGCGTGCCCAACGTGCTGAAGAGCATCGTCAAGCTCACCTGGGCAATCCGCATTCGCGGCTGACGGCAGGCAACGAACGACCGTGCGACGGCTCCCGCGGGCGACGCCCAAAAAATGAATCCCTCTGGGCCTTTCGTCCGGCGCAGGTTGATCGTATGCAGTGAGCGTCGTTAAAGGCGAGCTGGCCAACGCGGAACGACGCAGCGACCGAAGCCCGCTCCGTATTGGCTGACCCACACCACAGGACATCACGAACATGGGCAATGATTTGAATATCCGTGCCGAAGGCGCGCTCGATCTTGTCTCGCTCGGGGCGCTCGTGCACCGGATCGATCCGGGCATCGTGCCATTCCGGAAGGCAACGAAGGCTCACATCCACGTCAGTGGCGGAGAATTCAACGTGGCGGCAAACCTCTCGGATTGCTTTGCCATGAAGGCTGGCGTCGTGAGCGCGATGGTGGATTACCCAATCGGGGACCTGATCGCGGAGCGCGTGCGCGCGGCAGGCGTGAAGCCGTTTTACAAGCACTTCACCCACAACGGCGTGAACGGTCCGAACATGGCCACGGTCTACAGCGACCGCGGGCAAGGCGTGCGACCGCCGGTCGTGTTCTACAATCGCTCACACGAAGCGGCGGCCAAGCTCGCGCCGGGTGACTTCGATTGGGGCTCGGTCTTCGCGGGCGGCGTGCGCTGGTTCCATAGCGGAGGCATCTTCGCGGCATTGTCGGAGACGACCGGGGAGCTGATCATCGAGGCGATGAAGGCGGCCAAACAGGCGGGCGCTATCGTGAGCTTCGATCTGAACTTCCGCGAAAAGCTGTGGAATATTTGGGGCGGTGCAGAAAAAGCGGTGGAAGTGATTGGCCGCATCGTCGAAAATGTGGACGTCTTGGTCGGTAACGAGGAAGACCTACAGAAGGGCTTGGGGGTCTCCGGTCCAGAGGTCACGAGCCGAAGCAACAAGCTCGATGCAAGCGCCTTCGTCGGGATGATCGAGAGCGTGGTCCGGAAGCAGCCGCAGGTGAAGGTCGTCGCCACTACTTTGCGCGAGGTGCATTCGACCAACCGCCACACCTGGAGCGCGGTTGCGTGGGTCAACGGCAAAACCTATTCGGCACCCACCTGTGAGCTGGACGTGCTCGACCGTGTCGGCGGCGGCGACGGGTTCGCGGCGGGCCTGTTCTACGGCTTACTTTCTGGTGAAACGCCCGAGGAAGCGGTGAAGCTCGGCTGGGCCCATGGCGCGCTCGTCACGACATTCCCCGGCGATACCACCATGGCGAGCTTGGACCAGGTGCGGGCCTTTGCCAAAGGCGGCTCAGCACGCATTCAACGCTGATGCGGATGCCGGCTCCCGTGGCTCGTGCCTCACCAGGTTTGAATCTGCCAGCCGCGGGCGCGAGCGGCGCGTGACAAGCGGCGGTCGGGGTTAACTGCAATCGGCACGTTCACGCGGGAAAGAAGCGGCAGATCCGTGATGCTATCGCTGAAGAACGTAACTTGATCGAAACCCAAGCCGTGCTGTTCGAGGAGGGCTCCGGCGCGCACGATCTTGCCTTCCCCGTAACATAGAGGCTCGATCGCCTTGCCGGTGAACCGGCCCTCCGCGTCCACCTCGAGCTCAGAGCACACGACGTGATCGATACCCAACTCTCGGGCCACCGGGTGCGCCACATACGACGTGGCGGCCGTCACTATTGCCACCAGATCGCCCGCTGCCTTGTGACTCTTCACGAGCTCTCGGCCGCGCGCTTGGATCTCGGGCAGCACGTATTGCGGAAACCATTCATCGCAGGTGCGGATTAGCCAGGCCTCCTCTTTGCCGGCAAAGTCTTCCAGCGCCTTTCTCGCCACTCTCGGCGCATCGATGATGCCGGCGGTGTATTGCAGCACCCACCAAGCGACCTGCAAAGAGTCGCGCCAGTTGGCGTCCCCCTTTGCTCGGCGGTAGCGCGTGTACAAGCGCGGCGTAGCCACGCGCACCAACGTGCGGTCGAGATCGAAGAAGGCGGCGCGGCGCTCGGGCATTGCCCGAGCTAGCATAGCCCAGAAGGGGCTCGGAAAACGCCGCTGATTCGCGCTCTCGATGCTAGAGCAGAAACCGCATGTTGGTGCTGCCCATCGACGCGGTCCTGTCCGAGCTCGAGCGCGCGCTGTTCCAGAGTGACGCGCGCGCCGTGGTCTTGGAAGCGCCACCCGGCGCCGGCAAAACGACGCGCGTACCCTGGGCCATCCAGAGCTTCGGCGAGACCGAGGTCGTGGTGGCCGAACCGCGCCGTTTGGCCGCGCGCATGGCGGCGCGCCGCGTCGCCGACGAGCGAGGCCTAGTGTTGGGCGACCACGTCGGCTACAGCGTGCGCTTCGAAGACGTGTCCAGCGCGCGCACGCGCATCCGTTACGTGACGGAGGGCATCTTACTCCGACGTTTGCTCGCCCAGCCAGAGTTGCCCGGCATCGGCGCCGTCATTTTGGATGAGTTTCACGAGCGCCACCTCGCGACTGATTTGCTGCTGGTTTTAGTCGACCGCTTGCAGCGCGGCGCGAGGCCCGATTTGAAGCTCGTCGTGATGAGCGCCACCCTCGACGCCGAGCCGGTCGCGCGTTTCCTGGGTGACTGTCCACGCATTCGCAGCGAGGGCCGGATGTTCCCGGTCAGTATCGAATTTTTGGCCAAACCCGACGAACGGCCCCTCGAAAAACAAGTCGTGAGCGCGGTGCGCCGCGCGGTCAGCGAGGCGCAAAGCGGCGACGTGCTGGTCTTTCTGCCGGGCGCAGGCGAAATCCGCAAGGCGAAGAGCGCCCTCGAGCCGCTCGCGCGCGAGGCCGGCCTACTCGTGCTGCCGCTGCATGGAGATCTGCCGATCGCCGAGCAAGCGCGTGCGATCGAGCCCTGTGACGTCCGGAAGGTCGTGCTCGCGACCAATGTGGCCGAGTCATCGGTGACGGTCGACGGCGTGACGGTCGTGATCGATTCCGGTCAGGCGCGGGTCGCGGGCTTTTCACCTTGGAGTGGTCTGCCCACGCTCGGGCTCGAACCGGTGAGTCGAGCTTCGAGCGCGCAGCGGGCGGGCCGTGCCGGTCGCACGCAGCCCGGCCGCGTCCTCCGCTTGTACACGAAGGGCGACTACGAGGGCCGCCGCGCCCACGATTCTCCGGAGCTCCTGCGCTCTGATCTGGCCGAAGCCTTCTTGATCTTGCACGGCGCTGGCGTGGCGAAGCCAGAAGCGCTGAATTTCTTGGATGAACCGCCGCCCGCACGCGTGCATAGCGCGCGCCTCCAGCTGGAGCTGCTCGGCGCCTTGACACCCGGTGGGGAGCTGAGTGAGCGCGGCCTCCGCTTGCTGCGTTTTCCGGTCTCCCCGCGCTTGGGCCGCTTACTCGTGGAGGGGGAAAGGCGCGGTATAGCCCGGGAAGCCGCGCTCGCCGCCGCTCTGCTCGGCGAACGGGACATCGTGCTCGGCTCTCGTTCGGGTTTCGGCGGCGAGCGCGGCGCCGGCGCCGGCGTGCGCGGCCCGAGCGATGTGCTCGACCGCATCGAGCGCTACCGCGAGGCGGAAGCAGCTCGCTTCGAGCCGCACCGCTTGCGCCAGTTTGGGCTCGACGCGCGCTCCGTAGACAGCGTACGCCGCTCGGAACGCCAGCTCTTGGGCTTGCTTTCGCACGAGCGTGCGGGTCCGGGCAGTCTCGAAGACATCGAACGGGCGCTGCTTCGCTGCTTGCTTGCGGCCTTTCCAGATCGCGTGGCTCGCCGTAAACGCCGCGGCGAGCGCGATCTGATCCTGACCACGGGCGGCGTCGCGCGGCTTTCGGAATCAAGCGTGGTGGTCGATGCCGAGCTCTTGTTGGCGATCGATGTAGACGAGCAGCGGGGCAGCAGCGGAAGCTTCACGACGGTGCGTTTGGCCAGCGCGATCGAGCCCGACTGGCTGCTCGAAGATTTTTCGTCGACCGTCGAAATTAGCGACGATCTCGAGTGGAATGCGAGCGCGGAGCGGGTGGAGCGCGTCGAGCGCATGCGGCTCGGCGCCGTCGTGTTCGAGGAAGAGCGCAGCGCGGCCGGACCGTCCGCGGCCGCGAGCGCTGTCCTTGCCAACGCGGCCCGACGTGGCACGGCGCTGTCGTTCGCAAAAAACGACGCGGTGCTGTCGCTCGACTTGCGGTTGCGGCTACTCCGCGAGCAGCTGCCAGAGCTCGGCTTGCCCGCTCTCGACGACAGCTCCGTCGATGGCACGCTCGATCTGATCTGCACCGGCCTGACCAGCTTCGCTCAACTGTCAGCGGTCGACGTGCCGAGCGCTCTCTTGGCCGGGTTGAGTAGCGCAGAGCGGGGCCAGCTGGAGAACGAAGCACCCGAGCGCGTGCGGCTGCCCGGTGGGCGCTCGGTCGACGTCCATTACGAGGCCGATCGACCGCCATGGATCGAGTCGCGCCTGCAGGACTTCTTCGGCATGCCGGACGGACCCAGGCTATGCCGCGGCAAGGTGCCGCTCACGCTCCAGCTCCTGGCGCCGAACGGACGAGCCGTGCAAGTCACCACCGACCTCTCGGGATTTTGGCTGCGTCATTACCCAGCCGTGCGCCGGGAGCTGATGCGCCGTTATCCGCGCCACCCATGGCCGGAAGACGGTCGTAACGCGGTACCACCCGAACCGAAATCTGCGTACCGCCGCCGGCCGTAGCGCGTGCGCGATGAGCCACTACAATTTCTGCTTCAGCCTGGCGAGAAACTGAAGCGCCTCGAGACCGTTCAGCCGATCGAGGTCGAGCGCACGCAGCGTTTCGATGAGCTCGGCATGGCCGCGCGTCTCGGGGGACCGACCGCCGAAGAGCGGCAACTGATCGTCATTGACGCGCGCTTTGGCGCGTGGCTTCGGACCATCTGGGGCGATCCCTCCACTCTCCAGCGTGACCAAGAGCGCTTTGGCTCGAGCCAGGACCGTCTCCGGTAAGCCGGCGAGCTTTGCCACGGCGACGCCGTAGCTGCGGCTCGCGGCCCCTTTCAGCAAGCGGTGAAGAAAGACCACGTCTCCGTCCTGCTCGCGCGCGCTCACGCTGTAGTTCGCGGCGTTGCGACTGCCCTCGGCGAGCGCGGTCAGCTCGTGATAATGGGTCGCAAATAGCGCCCGGCAGCACACGGCTTCGTCTAGATACTCAGCCACTGCCCAAGCGATCGCCAAGCCGTCGAACGTGCTCGTACCACGACCTATCTCGTCCAAAATGACGAGCGAGCGTCGCGTCGCCTTTCGCAAAATCTCCGCCGTTTCACGCATCTCGACCATGAACGTGCTCTCCCCGCCGGCCAGATTATCGCTCGCGCCCACGCGCGACAGAACGCGATCCACCACCCCCACGCGCGCGGAGCGCGCCGGCACGAAGCTGCCCATCTGCGCCAGGATCACCGACAGGGCGACCTGTCGCAAGAGGGTGCTCTTGCCCGCCATGTTCGGGCCGGTGATGAGCCACAGCCGCTCGCCTTGCAGATCCAAGGTCAGGTCATTGGGCACGAAGCGGCCCTGCGCCGCCAAGCGCTCGACCACCGGGTGCCGTCCATCGCGGATCACGATTTCATCGGAGGCATCGACCACCGGCCGCGAGTAGTCGTAGCGGTGCGCGGTGTGCGCCATACTGGCGCCGACGTCCCAGCGCGCGAGCTCGCGCGCCAGGATTTTCACTCTTTCGCTGTCACGCGCGGCCGCGGCGCCAAGCTCGCTCAGTAGCAATAGCTCACGCTCCCGGTGCAGCTCCTCGGCATGCGCGATGCGGTCGGCTAATTCCTCGAGCTCTGGCGTAGCGTAGCGCTCGCCGGTGGCGACGGTTTGCTTCCTGCGGTAGTGCTCGGGCACGCGGCCGCTTTGCCCCCGGCTGACTTCGATATACCAGCCGAAGACGCGGGTAAAACGAATTTTCAGGGTGGCGATACCCGTCTCTCGTTTCAGACGCGCCTCGAGCTCCACCATCCGCTCCGTGCCATTTTTACGTAGCAGAGCGAGCTCGGCGAGCTCACCGTCGAACTCGGCCTTGAAAATCTCCCCTTCTTTCGGCTGAGCGGGCGGTCGAGCCACGAGCGCGCGCTCGAGCAAGTCAGCCAGCTCTCGGACCGTGTCCAAACCGGGTTCGGTGACACCCAACGTTTCGCGCAGCCCGATGTCGGTCACGCCCTCCAAGACCGCCGCCGCAGCGCGGGCACTCGAGAGCCCGTCGCGCAACGCGCCGAGATCGCGGGGCGTAGCCGCTCTCAGCGAAGCCCGCACCGCGAGCCGCTCGATGTCACCCACATTCGCGAGCTCGCCGGTGAGCTCGTCGCGCAAACGCGCGTGAACCACGAGCGCCTCGACCAAGTCCAGCCGCCGCCTGATGCGTTCGACATCCGTCAGCGGCGCGAGCAGACGCCGCCTGAGCAAACGCGCGCCCATGGGCGTGCTCGTGGCGTCGAGCACACCCAGAAGCGTCGCCTCACGGCGTCCCGACACCGATTCTACGAGCTCCAAATGGCTTTGTGCCACGCGATCGATGGCGAGCAGTGCCGCGGGTGACCAGCGGGCGATGCGCCGCGCGGGCAGCTGCACGCCAGGGTTACAGGCCCGTGCGAAACGCAGGACTCGCGCCACGGCGAGCCGAGCCGTGATGGGCAAGGTCTGGGCGTCGGGCCATAACTCGCCTAACGCCAGCTCGATATCGCCATCGGCGAGCGCGGCGTCCTCGCGCAGCGCCGCGCGTCCGAGCGCGTGCAGCGCCTCCAACACGCCCGCGCGCGGCACCGCGTCCGACTCGAAGCCGACCAAGATCTCGCGCGGTCGCGCGCGGCTGAGCTCCGCGAGGGCCCCAGGCACGTCCGGAAGCTCGGCGGACAAGAGCTCGCCCGTCGAAAAATCGAGCAGCGATACGCCGACCGCGCCCGCGCCAATCTCTAGCGCCGCCAAAAAGTTGTTGGCACTCGACTCCAAGTGCTCGCGCTCGGTGACGAGGCCCGGCGTGATGACGCGCACGACCTCGCGCGGCACGATGCCCTTCACCTTCGACGGGTCGGCCATCTGTTCACAGATGGCGACCTTGTGCCCGAGCTGCAGCAAGCGCGCGATGTAGCCGGCGGCCGCGTGGTGCGGAACCCCGGCGAGCGGAATCTCGTCGGGCTTGCCTTTATTTCGGCTCGTCAACGTGAGCTCGAGCAGCGGCGCGGCCAGCACCGCATCAGCCCCGAACATCTCGTAGAAATCGCCCAGTCGAAAAAAGACGATCGCATCTGGGTGCGCGCGTTTGGCCGCCGCATGCTGCTGCATCACGGGCGTGAGACGCACGGACATGTTTTAGAAATAGGGGGACGGCGAGACCACGCCCAGCGAATTCAAGTCGAACAGCGAGAGGCCGAGCGTAGAACCGTCGATCACCGCGAGGTAGCCGAGCTCCGGCAAATACGCCATCGACTGCGGGTTAACCTGGCTGGACTGGGTGGCTAGTGACAGCGTGAGGGGCACGAAACCGCCGGTGGTTTGCCAGCTGAACGACATGCCGCGCGCGCTGCGCTGCGCGCCACGATAGACCACGAAGCGTGAGGTGAGATTTTCGAACACACACTGGCTGCCGGCGCCACCGGGTTCGATGGGGAGGTCGGCTTGCTCGACCACGCAGCCCACGGCGGGATCGCTTGCCTTGCACGTCTGCCCCGGATCCGCGCTCGGGTCGCTGTTACAGACCTCGAAGGCGCGCGAATGAAAGTACTTCTTGCGTGGATCACAGGCCGCGGTGTGCACGCAGCGCCCGTCCTCACCCGAGGCGAGATCGTGCAAACCGGCAGCGGCGGTCAAGAGCCACTGGTGCGATGCGCGAACGGTGTAGGGCGTGCCGGCCGGGAAGCAGCAGCGTAGGTCCTTGAGTACGACGCTAGGCACGCACTTGGGATCGGGCTTGCCTTCCACCGTTTCGCAGCGCGGCGTCACGACTAGGTGGTCGCCATAGGCCTCGACGATCGACAGATCGCGGCCCACGCTGAGCGCGGCCGGATTGTCGATCGTGCCAAACTCGTTCACGCACGCGTCGTGGCCGCAACTTTGGCCCGCTCCCACCGTCCAATACACGTCCTCGGCAGCCGGAAAATCCCCGGTCACTTGCACGTAGTCGGAGTGGGCTGCGGCCCACGCCTTACGTCGCGCGGCAGGGATGGCTAGCGACTCAGCCTCTTCCAAGATCGACGTATTGTCCTCGACTCCAGCGCCGCAATAGTTAGCGTCCGGATCTCGTAGCAGCGCCTGCGCTGGATCGTCGCTCGATTGCAAGAAGCCGCTCGTGCGGTCAGCGAAGACGCGGCCTTCGAACGTGAGCTCGGGCGCCTCGTCCTGAGCGTAAGAGCGCGGTTCACTCAACGGCAGAACCAGAGAATTTTGTGGTGCCTTGCTCGGGTCGAGCTCGAGCGGCAAAAACTGGGTGTTCCCGTCACAGGGCACGCTCGGTGCTCCACCCCCCTTCGACGACGGGCAGTGAACATACAGCTGAGCGCTGATGTTCACCTGCGCGGGGATCGGCTGCGGGTTCGAGGGGTCGGTGCTGGCGAAGTCCACCGCGAGCAGGCGCGGCGGATTATTGGCGGCGATTGCCGCAGACGGGTCCGGGTTCGAAAATTGGGGAAACGAGCGCAAAGTAGGCGCGCGCAAGCCATTCGTGGTGTTCGACAGCGAAAGCGCGGCCGACCGCGGACGGTTGGTTTCGACCACGTGGCAGCTGGACTCGTTGGTCACCGTCGGCGCCGACGCGGGCCCGCCGTCAATCGTAAAGTATTCGGGCAGCACGCTTTGATTGGGCGCCGGGCGGTCGGGAACACAGCCGCGGAAGTCCTCTGCCTGAGAGCTGGATGCGTTCGTAGTGATCGGGCGGCGGCACGAGGCGTCGAAATCTTCGACGTCGATGATCGCGATCTGACCGCTGGTCAGCATGACGAAGCCGAACACGCCGCGCAGATTGAGCGGCCGCGCGCCGTCCGAAAAATCGCTGTTCGGCCTGTACAGAGCACCTGGCGCGCTCGCTGGAGTCGTCGGATAGGGGTCGCAGGCGAGACCGAACTGCCCGACCCCCGTCGTGGGATCGGGCGTCGGAAAGTCGCGCGCCACGAAGCTGACGTCGCGCACGGGCGCGCTGAAGCGCAGGCGATCAGGCGGCAAATACGGCTGACGAGGGGCGCCTGGAAACACAATCGGCGTACGCTGGCTGGCCGCGGGCCGGCCGCCTCCGGCCGGGCTGACGTCGAACGCCATCACGCTCGCCGCGGGTTGATCGCTGTCGTCGACGGCGTACACATACTGTTTGCCGGCGGGGGTGACCGGGCTCACCGCAAGGCGTGAAGTGGTGACCACGCGGCCCGGGTCCAAATAAGAATGGGGCAAGAGCGGAGGCAGCTCGCGCGCGTCGCATGGGCTTGCGACGTCGAGCACGTGCACCACCGGCAGCGTACGGTCAGCGACGTACAAGCGATCCCCTGAAAGCGCGAAGCCGCCCGGCGTCGAGGCCGTCGAGGCCGCCGGCGGATAACGCGTGAGCTGACATGCATTGTCCGCGGCAACGTCGCTCGGCACCTTTAGGTCTTCCGGCAGAACCGGCTCGAGTGCGTCTTTGGGCAACGCCGTGTCGAGCGGGTATTCACGCTCTAGGTTGCATGGTGCAAACTCTCCAGGATTGCGATCGAGCAATGCCTGCGCGTCCAGCAACACTAGCTTGTGCTCTTCTGGGAGCGCCACGAGCAGCTTGCGCCGCCCCGACGGGCCGGCCTCCCGATCTAAATCGGCCGGGCAATCCCGGCCGGCCTGACGTGAGGTCGCGGGCGTGCCGCCGTCACAAGTTGCGCGGGTCACGCTCGAGCCAGCCGCGGGCGGATCGACGACCACGGTGATATCGCCAGGAGCCGACGACAGCGCGCAGGCCGACCAAGTCGTCAGATCACGTGCCGCTTGCCCTTGGCTGGGCGCGCTCAGGCAGGTCGTAGGCAGAGCAAACACGCCATTTTTTTGCAGGCCCGTCACCCCCACGAAGCTCGCGGCGCCGCCCGGCGTACTGACGATTGCTCCGGGCCGCGCGCCCACGCGCAAGAACGTGTAGCCCGGCGTCGCTGGATCGACGTCAACCACCGCTTGTGTGTAGAGATCGACGATCGCCACTTCGTCGGTAGCAGTTTGGGTAACCAAGCCGAGCAAGTGGCGCGACCCGTGCTCGTAGTCCGGGCATTCGTCGAGCCGATGCCCGGCCGCACTGCCGTCGTCCGCGCGGCACACGAAGCTGACGTTACCGCTTGATTGAAGCGAGTGCAGATCGACCTTGACTGGATTCTGGGAGCACGCGCCGAGCGCCAAGGCCCACGCCGAAGCCGCCAGCAAGCGCCAAGTGAAGGGCAATGGCATGCAGAGAAACGATGGCTTCACTTGGAGGCCCGCGGTGGCGAAGGCACGCCAATGCTCGCAACGACGCTCGCGTAGGTTTGCGGAAAACGCTGATCCAAGCTGATGACTCCCAGATATGAATCCGTGAAGTGGGCGACGTAGCCGAGACCGCGCTGCCCGTCGATCGCGAGCGCAAATGGGCCACGGCCCGTTTCGACGATGGCCTCGACCACGCGGCGTTTCGGGTCGTACACGAAGATACGCCTCGAATCGAAGCAAACCACGAACACGCGCCGCTCGAAGCGATACGGCCCTCCATTTTTTCCGTCATCCCCGACCGCGTTCGATGCGGTGGCGGGAACTTTGACGTTGCCCAACGCGACCCGAGACGGGCCGGAGGTGAGCGCGACCGAGTCGATGAACGCCGGCAGCTCGCTGCTGCCGGCTAGGTACGAGAAATCGGGCGTCAGGCCGCCGACGAGCAGCGAGGACGGCGCGCGATTGGCGATGTAAACACTCGGCTGAGGCGCGCTCTGGGCGCAGGCGGTATCGCAAGCCGGCCGATCCGCATGGGCCAAGTTTGCGCAGCCCTGGGCCTGCCGACACGCGGCGTAGTCCTGCGAGCGCTCGCTGTTGTCGATGGCGAGCCCGCGCGAATCGAAGCCGAGTGAGTTTGCGCTGATGGCGGTGGACCCTGCCCTGGTCAAGACGTAGCGCGGGTAAGCGCTGATGGCCGAATCTGGTGTGTCCGCGAGGTCGGAACGCACGCGCAAAAGGTCGACCTGTGCGGCGTTGCGGTACGCAACCAGAAAACCCGGAGAGGCGGTTTCGTTCGCGGGTACGGGCGTCGGCAAGGCCGCGAGGGCCACCGGCGCCGACGGCAATCCACCCAAGATGCTCTCGAGCCGGGGTCCGCCGTTCGGGCTCCAGTCGTTGGAAAACAACGACACGCTGCCAGTCGTCTGGTTGGTGACGGCGATGTATTGGCCGTCTGCCGTGGCATCGACGCCAAATGGCTCCGCGGGTAGACGCAGCTGGTTGGTGTTGTCGAACACCGAATTTCCGGCGCGATGCTGAGCGTTGCAACTGCCGTCGTCCGTGTCGGACTGCCCACATACGAATTTGCCGTCGTTCAAGTCGATCCAATGCAACGTGGCGTCACCGCGCACGGGCACGAAGAGCCTACCGGGATAGCTCGTCGCGTCCTTGACCTGAGCGGCCGCGGTCAGCGTTGGGTTATTGCGGATGACGATATCGGTCGCAAACGCTCCAATGCCCACCATGTCGACGAATAAGCTCGGCGAACGGTCCTGCGGAGCCGCAGGGTCGATCGACCCGCAGCGCCCGGGATAGAGCAACTTGTCTGCGCCGCTGTGCTCCGGAAAAGCGCCGCAAGGGCGATCATCGCCGGCCGTCAAACAAAGGTAACTAGGGACTTGGCCGTTGCCGCGCGTTGGGTCGTCGTCGCACGCGCCCGAGTCGCAGTCGGCGTCCGTAGAGCAGCTGCGTGGGACCACGCTGCGAATACGATCGAGATCGTAGGAAATCAGTGACGAAGAGCGAAACTGAAGATCGAAGTCGCTGCTCGCCACGTACAGGAACCTGGGCTCTCCGCGCTCGTTCTGCGCGCTGCTGTCGAGCGCTAAGCCCGTGGGGAAGTACAGGCGATCGAGGGGCGGCGCTTGACCGTCGCCGGGAGAAAAGCACGAGCTCAGAGCCAACCCAAAAGTTGCCGCGATAACTGCCAGGGGTCGCATGCGCGGCGGGAGCCTAGTGTCGTGCAGCGAAAGTAACAATCGCTTCCGACCGATGCGGCGGCGACGCGAGCCGAGGCGCGCCACCGCTTTCGAAGCGTTGGCTCAGCCGAGATCGAGGATGATCACGCCCCGCTCGGCCGCGTCGTCATCGCTCGGCTTGGATTCGGGCGCAGGATGATAAACGTCCATCGGCAGCTCGAGGCGCGGGCGATCCAACTCCTGGCGGAGCGCGTCTTCTTCCCGCCGCCGGATCTGATCGATAATGAATGGAGGAAGCATCGCTCGAGTCCTCGCTTTCTGTCTGGCTTATGCCGGGAGAGTCACGTTTTAACTGTAGCCACCCCGCGACGCGGGTCAAGTCACGGAAGCTCATGGGAAGCTTGAGCTTTTGGTCCCATGGTGGGATAAAGCCGGAGCTCGGCCGAGTTGTTCGATTGGCGCGGGCCCCGCGCTGGCGCCGGGGTCATCATAGAGTACGGCCCTGACCGCACATTGGTTAGTACCTAGGCCTCCAAATCGGCCATTCGGCGGGCTCAGAACCGCATCGGGTCTCGCACGCGCCCGGACTCTGGTCGCGGTTCTGATGTTCTTCGTGGTTGGCGCGCCCAAGCTTTTGACGGCGAAGGGCTTCGAGGTCTCGGATCCGAGCTGGGAAGGGACGAGCCAACTCTATGCGCTTGCCCAGCAGCAACTCGGCAAGCCTCGCGTTCAAGTACTGGCATCCCTCGATTACGAGCGGCTCCGAAAAGAGGACGCCGTTGTCGTACTGCATCCCGAGGTCGAGCTGGATTACAACGAGCTGTCGGCATTTCTGCGCGCGGGCGGGCGCATGGCCGTGCTCGACGATCGCGGTGAGGCAGACCATTTTTTGGGGCGTTTTCAGATTCAGCGCGTTGAAGCGCCCCGCCAGCCGGCGGAACGCTTGCGCGACAATCCCGACTTGGCGATCGCCGTCCCGGCGGTCGAGCTGGTCGCGGGTCAAGAACAGAATCGGCACCCCGTGGTGGTGGGGGTGGACCGCGTCGTCACCAACCACCCGACGGCCTTGGTGCATCCGAACTTGACTCAGGTTTTGAAAATTCCCGCGCTTGGGGAACCGGACGCGACGCTCGCCGTAACTGGCATCATCGCCAAGAGCGGTCGCTTGTTTGCGATGGGCGATCCGTCCGTGGTGATCAACGAGATGCTGCGTTATCCCGGCAATCGCGGCTTCGCCAATGGTCTTATCAAGTACTTAGTCGAGAACGACGCGGGCGCGAGTCGCGGGGGCAAGCTTTATATCGTGACCAACGAGTTCGGTCAGCGCGGGCACTTCGGTGGCACGCACGGCGCATTCGGGGAACTCTCGAGCCTGTCCGAGGCGTTCGCGCAGCTCGTGACTGAGCTCGATAAAAACGGGATGCCGGGCGCGCTTGCCCTGCTCCTGGCAGTGGCGGCGGCCGTCGGCGCGGTCGCGTGGGTGATGACTTATAGCTCGCGTCTGTACCGGCGCTCCGTGCCCCACTATGCAGCGGCGCCGCTCGCCTTGACCTTCGGCGGACTTGCCGGCCGCGCGGCCGTGCTCTCGGCGCCGAGCACGGACCCGGCCCTCCTCCTGCTCGAGCTGCGCGCAGCGCTGAGCGAGGCACTTTCCGTCGCGCTCGGCCTGCCGCGGCTGAGCTCGCCCGAACAAATTCTGAGCGAGCTTGCCCAAAGAAACCTGTTGCCGGCGGAGCGAGTTCGGCAAGTTGCCGCGGTTTATCGGCGGTTGAGCCACGGTCAAAGAGCGCTCCTCTCGCGCAAACGCCTGAAAATGCCGCGCGAGACCAGGCACGAGCTGACGCGAAAGGTGATGGAGATCCTCACCGAAATCGAGGAGCGTACGCGTCATTGATGCAAGCGTTGGACGTCACTGAGATCGAGGTCGCGCGCGAACGACTGGCCGAGGTCCGGCGGCAGGTGAGCCGTGTGTACATCGGAGACATGGCGGCGGTCGACCTAATGGTGGTCGCGCTGCTCGCGCGCGGCCATGTGCTTTTGGAGGGCGTGCCCGGCATCGCCAAAACCACGTTGGTCAAGGCATTCGCGGTGACGCTCGGCTGCACGATTCGGCGCGTGCAATTCACGCCCGATCTGTTGCCCGCCGACATCACTGGAACGTACGTGCTGAACCCCAAGGACGGCACGTTCTCGCTCCGCCCCGGTCCGATCTTTGCCAACGTGCTGCTTGCGGACGAGATCAATCGAGCGCCGGCCAAGACGCAGTCTGCGCTCTTGGAAGCAATGCAGGAGCGGCAAGTCACGATCGAAGGGGATCGCTTCGAGCTGCCCGATCCATTCTTCGTCCTGGCGACTCAGAATCCCATCGACCTCGAAGGCACCTATCCCCTGCCCGAGGCGCAAATCGACCGCTTCCTAGTACGGGTGAACATGGGCTATCCGAGCGAACGTGACGAGGTGCACATGCTGCGCACGCACGGCATCATCGCGCCCGAGCCGTTCGTCGTGCTGTCCGGCGCGGACGTGCTGCAGCTGCAGTCGATCGCGGCCCGTGTGCACGTCGAGGATGATCTGTTCGACTACGCCGTCGCTCTGAGCGGCTTCACCCGCGCTCATGCTCGCGTCTTGCTCGGTGCCTCACCGCGTGCCTCGCTCGGGCTCCTGCGAGCGGCGAAATCCCACGCGGTGCTGGCGGGGCGCCCGTTCGTGACCCCTGACGACGTCCGCTTCGTGGCTTCGCCCGTGCTCGCTCATCGGCTGATCATGATTCCCGAGCTCGAAGGCGATCCGCGCGCCCGCACTGCCCTCGTGGAGGAAGCCTTGGTAAAAGTGAGCTACCGCCGCGCCGTGCGGCCCGCGTGAGCGGACGCAAGGGAGGCTTGCCTCAGGCCGCGACTTCCAAACCCGGTCCAACCCTCGAGCCACGTCGATACGCGCCCGGCGCACTGCCGACGGCACGTTTGAACGCCTTGCTGAACGCGGCCTCGGAATCGTAGCCCACTTGGGCTGCCACCTCGGCCAGCGTTTGCTTGCCCTCGCGCAGCATGCCGGCGGCTTTTTGCATCCGCCAGCGGGTGACGTAGGAGAGCGGCGGCTCGCCCACGAGGCGCATGAACCGCGAAGCGAAGGCCGAGCGGGACATCGCCACTTTGGAGGCAAGCGACTGCACGGTCCAGTCCTGCTCGGGGCTCTGGTGGATGTGGCCGAGCGCCGCGCCGATCTGAGAATCGGCGAGCGCGCTGAGCCAGCCGCTACCGTTGGCTGGCAAGCTTGCCAAGTGCCCGCGAACGATCTGGATGAACAGCACGTCGGCCAAACGAGCGATCACGGTTTGCGAGCCCGGCCGGCCCGACGCGGCTTCACAGGCAATGAACTTCAATGTGGGCTCGAGCCAGCGCACGGATTTGCCCATCTCCCCGGGCAGCGTGATAACGGGCGGCAACACCGAGAGCAAGGGGTTGTTACGGCGATCTTCGAAGCGGAAGCGACCGCTGACGACCGTCGACGCCTCGCCCCCACCGCCAATTTCGATGCTGCCCTCGTCGCGTGCACGACAACCGAGCAGCTCTTCGAGCGGCTGGGGCGCGACGCTCAGGTCGTCCACCAGGGAGTGCGCGTGGCCATGAGGTAATGCGACGATGTCGCCTTCGCGAAGATCAATGGGCTCGTCCGCGCCGTCCACTAGCAGCCTAGCGTGCCCGGATAACACGACATGAAATTTTGCGTCCTCACTGGCTTGCACCCGGATGCCCCAGGGCGCACTGGCCTCCAGGCGTCCATAACAGGCGGCGACAACGCGAACTGTATCCAGCACATCCGTGAGAACATCCATTGATTTGCCTCGCGCAACGAACGATCAGACAACTCAGAGCCGAGAAATTACTGTGACCGTCCAGTCAGACGAACACACATGCAAGGTACCGAAAGATAGCCTGACCGTCCAGTCACTTCGCCGACGTCGCGATGTTGCAAGAATTTCGAGCGGTTACCGTCAGGCCCGAGAACTTGCACGTTGAACGTGCGAGCGCGGTCCTGCATCTAAAGCGACTCACTGAGCACGTTGGGCACGTCCACCGCCGGCATGGCGAAAGCCTGGCCGAACGAGACGAACAGCGCGCCAGGCAGCGTCTTGTAGCCTGAGCTCAGCGGGAGACCCCAGTCGGCACGAAGCACGATCCGATCGAACTCGGGGAACAGCACGCGTAGTCCCAAGCCTGCGCCCTGTTTCAGCTGAAAGCGGCGCACCTCGTCATTGGCGTCGCCCGCATCGTAGAAGGCCGCCGCGCCTAGCTGCGCCGAGAAAAGGTCGATCGAGGTCGTGCGCAGCTCCGCGCTCAGGGCCAGCTCACTCGCACCTTGAAATGCCCCCACGGCATACCCGCGCAGCCGGCTGTCACCGCCCAGCACGAAGCGTCGATTCAAGTAGTTGCGATAGCGATCCAGAAAGATTCCGTCCAACACCAAACGGCCGAGCCCAAAGCGCGGCGACACGAACCGGAGCGCGCCCTCCAACAGCGCATCGTCACGACCATGCGCCGCGTATTGCATCTGCGAGGCGACTAGCGGGCGGAGTAGGCCGTCGCCAATCGAGACCGTGTAGGAAAGCTCGGCGAGGGACCCGAGCAGGGAACGCGTCGAACCGAGCGAGCTACTCGCTGGATACAAGCGCAGCACCAGATCGTGTCCGCGCCGATAGTTTTCCTGGAGCCCGAGGGTCTCGACCTCGATCAGCGCGCTATAGTCGGTGCGGTGGGCGTGCAACTGCGCGAAGGGGCTGATGCGTTGGTCGGAAACAGGGAGCTCGTGCTGCGCGAATTCGGCGGCCGCGCGGCGATCGAGCCCGGACAGCTGGGCGGCGACATACGCGCGACGCTCGGCTTCCATGCCTAGCGATAAATCGTACTTGAAGCGCTGACCGAACGAGCGCACGAGCTGGTAGCCGCCGTACAAGCGATCACGGTCGTATTGCTCTGGTATGCGGTCGTCGCCAGGCGTGGCCACGGCGTCGTAGGTCGCTACCCGCACACCCACGAATCGGCGCGCGACATCGCGCCGCCACAGGAAAGAAGTACCCCAGGACCATTCCGTGCCGAGTGAGTAAAGCGGCTGTCCATATCGAAACTCGCCGAACGAGCCCTCCGCCGCGCCCGTTTGGCGGTTGCGAACGAAGCTTGCGGACAACGCAGCCTGCTCGTGAGAGCCCAATAGCCGCCGATGAGCGAGCGTCAATCCGAGCGAATAACTAGCCGGGTCGAGCACGAAGAGCGCGCCAACGATGGCGTGCAGGCCAAGCAAATTCTCCTCGCTCGGGTTCAACACGAGGTAATTCAAGTGTCCGTTGGCGGACTGCACCTGCCAATTCAGGCGCAAGCTCCAGACGTCTTTCGTGATCACGAGCAAGCGAACGCGATCTGGCGCACTGCCCCTCGCCGCAACGATGAGCACGATCGACAACTGGGGAATGCCGCGCAGGTTCCGGGCGCTCTCATCGACCAGGGTCGCGCGGTATGGAGTCCCCGCCTCGAACAAGAGCTCGCGACGGATGACGTGCTCACGCGTGGTGGCATGAAACACGTTCACGAAATCGGGCACCGGATCCCGCTGGTCGAACACATCGACCGTAGCAATCTCGATCGCTTCGATGTGCTTGCCTTCCGGGCGCGTCTCGAGCCTGAGGCCGCGCCGCCCGAGTTGCTCTGCGATCACGCTTTGCTCGAGCGTGGAATAACCGGCGAGCTCCGCTTCGGCTTGGTGTGTCGGGCCTAAAATCGCAGCCAAGACGAACAACTTGACGGCGGCGAGCGCCGCGGAGCGCGCAGAAAAAAGGCCGAGCCGGCGGTTCAAGTCTACCTCGGACCAGGATAGTCTCGGCCCTCCGTGCAGGTCCACCCCACTCGCACCAGCGTCGATCTGGCGGCTACGGCGCTCGTCGCCATCGCGGCCGGGCTCGTCCTGCAAAGCGGACCGGTGGTGGCCTGGGCCGGCGCGCTGTTGGTTGGGCTAGCGCTGGCGCGCGGAGTGACCGAGGTCAGTGTGCATCGCATCCGCAGCGCGGGCTTCGAGATGCTCTGGCGCGGCGATGCGCGAAGCGCGCGCGGCGCCCGAGGAGACGTGATCGAGATTCAAGCCGAAGTCCGCAATCGCGACTCGCGTGCCGCACGCTTCTTCGGCTTGCGCGCGGTGTTCGCGCCGGAGCTCTCGGTTGAAATCGTTCCGACCCAAGGCGAGGTGCCGGCGAGCGGCCGGTTAGCGGTCACGCTCCGCGTCTCGGGCCGGCGAGTTGGCCGCTTCGGAATTCATGGCTTGTCGCTCGAGGTGCAGGGCAACCCAGGGCTCTACGAGGTGCCTCTAACGTTCGCCAATCCGTACGGCATCGAAGTTTTACCGCGCGCCTATGCGGCGTTCGCGCAGGCCGCGCGGGGCGGGCGCAGTCATCGAGGCGCCGAGCGCGGCCTGCCGGGCCCCGTGGCGGGCGACGGCGAGCAACTTCGAGAGCTCCGCGAGCACCGCGCCGGCGACGCCTTGCGACGCGTCGCGTGGAAGGCGACGGCCAAGCGCGGGCAACTCATGGTGCGCGAATACGAACGTGAAGAGCGAGACATCGTCTGGCTCGTGCTCGACGCGTCCGTCGAGCTCGCGGCCGGTGATGCGGGCCATACCCCACTCGACCGTGCAATCGACGAGGTATCGGCTTACGTCACTCGCCACGCCGCGCGCGGTGACCGCGTCGGGCTCGTGGTCGTGGCGGCGCGCACGTTGAGCTTGCTCAAACCCGACCGTGGCACGGCTCACACCACGCGCCTTCTGCAAGCGCTCAGTCAATCGGCAAGCTTCGTCGACTCCGACCGCTCTGGGCTCGATGAAGCCGACGTCGCGGCGCGCGTGCTCGAGCACATGCGACCGCTCGACCCCCAAGCGTCCGACCGCGTTCGTTCGGGGGAGCTCGATCGAATCGCTCGCCGCGCCGATCGCTTGCGCACGCGGGCGCCATTCGAAGCCCGCGACGTTCTGGCGGGCTCGCGCCGCGAGCGCAGCTTGCGCCAATATTTGCTGGCCTTTGGCCTGAGCGCGCCAGCGCGCCTGGAGCCCGATCGGCCTCGGACCGATCAAGAGCTGATGCGGGTGCTGATCGAGATCGGTCGCGCTAAGCCCCGCGCGAGCTTGATCTACGTATGGTCGCCCACCCCCGATCCGACCAGCCGAGGCGGGCTCGAACGTGCCTTGGCAACCCAGCTAAAACGTCGCCACGAGCTGCGTTGGGTGCCCATGCGCCCCGATCAGGAGCTCGAGCTCGCGGCCCCGGGCGCGTCGCCCGGCGTGCTCAGCGCGCTCGGCGCTCAGGCCAAGGCCGCGCACGCGCGTGGCGCGCAAGCCCTGTCACGCTTGGGCATTCGCGTCGAGCGGTCGCGGTCAGGTTCCCCCACCGCGCTCACGCGCGGGCAGCGCGCGCACGTCGAACACCTGCACGTCGCGCTCGAGGACGACTCGCGCATCGACCTTGACCCGCACGTGCCAGGCGCCGAGCGCCTGCCCTCGCCGAAGTAACACCGGTACGTCCAGGCGCGTCTCGCCCACCCGGGCCACCACCTGACCCACTTCCACGACTTGGTCTGCGCCCGCGTCCGCAGGGCGGGCGTGGGCGCCGAGCGGCCGCGCGATCTCCCACGAGACCTGAACCGCGCGTTTCAGTGGGGCGCGAAAATCGATGCGAAAGCCAGTGCTTTGCTGGGCCGGATCGAGCTCGAACGCTAACTGTTTGCGATCTTGAATTTGGCCCCCGAAAAAGACGCCAAAAGCTGCCCGCTCGACCAGCGGATCGGGGTCACTCTTGGCCGAGCAACGGAGCGCGCCGAGTCCAATCATGAGCACCATGAGGGACGCGCGCGTCGCGGTCACGACTCGAGCTCCGCGGCCATACGAGCGAAATCAGCGACCGACAGTGTCTCACCGCGGGCGTCGAGATTGATGCCCGCGCGGTCGGCCGCGGCCGTGAGCTCCTCCCGGCTCCTGCCGCACGCGCCCTGCCACGCGTTACTGAGCTTCTTTCGCCGCTTGCCGAAGGCCCCTTTCACGAGCGCCCGGAACGCGCTGGTCTCGGCGATGCGCGACGCCCGTGGCGTAAGCACCACGACGGCCGAATCGACCTCGGGCTGTGGGTAGAACGCGCCGCGGCGGATGACCAGCGCCCGTTCGACGACGAACGCCGCTTGGACGAACACCGACAGCGCACCGTAGTGATCGCTGTTCGGCGGAGCGATCAGGCGATCGACGACCTCCAGTTGCAACAAAAAAATCACGCGCTCGACCTCGCCAGCCATTTGAACGGCGGCCTCGAGCAGCGGTCCCGAGATTTGGTACGGCAGATTTCCGGCCAAAACATAGGGTCTGGGCGCGCCCAGCAAAAGCTCACTCACGCTCACGGCCTTCGCGTCCGCTTCCTCGATGCGGAGGCGGCCCTCGGCGATTTCGACCTCGAACAGCTCGCGCAGCGCGGGGACGAGATCACGGTCGCGCTCCACCGCGACCAGCAGCCCAGCTCGCGTGAGCAAAGGCCGAGTGAGCGCGCCGAGCCCCGCGCCCAACTCCACCACGCTCGCGCCGTGCGGCACTAGGTCGGCGATGCGCTGCGCCAGATGCTCGTCGGCTAAAAAATTCTGACCGAAGTGCTTTTTGGGACGGAGCCCGCGGCTTTGCAGCTGGGCTTTGGGGTTCCACTCACTCAATGGGCCGCTTTGTCGTCAGCGCCCGGGGCAAGCTCCTCCGGGTCACGCCCCGCGGAGTCGGCTGACTCGTCCTTCTTGCCGAGCCCGGTGTAGCTTTCATGTAAGCCGAAGGAGAGCTCGTTCATGGTTTTCATGCGCGGCGGCGGGGGGTCGCCGTAGAGCTCGAGCTCGGCGGCCGCCCACAGCTCGCGTGCGACGAGGTCGCCGTACTCGGGGCCTTGCAGGTCACCGTCGAATTTGTCGAGGGCCTCGTCCGCTTCCTTCAAATTTAGGCGAACGACCACAGGGTCGATGTCCTCCTTCTTCATGAAGCGATCGGTGATGAGCAGCGCTTTGTCCTCCGAGACTTCGGCAAAACCTGGGCCGACCGCCACCGCGTGTTTCTCGCCGTTCAGCACGTAACTGACGATGCCGGTGGTCAGCGCGGCCAAAAGTGGAACGTGGCCCGGGAGCACGCCGAATTCGCCCTCGACACTGGGCGCTGTGAATTCGCTCACGTCCGCGGCGAGCTTCAAACCGTCCGGCGTCACGACCTCTAAATGGATCGTGTCAGCCATCACGCAGCCGCCTGCTTGAGCTGAGCGGCCTTGGCCTTGGCCTCTTCCACGTTGCCGACCATGTAGAAAGCCTGCTCGGGCAGGTCGTCGAGCTCCCCTGCCAAGATTTGTTTGAAGCCCGTGATGGTCTCCTTCAGGGGCACGAACTTGCCTTCCAGGCCGGTAAACTGCGCAGCGACGAAGAACGGTTGGGACAAGAAACGCTGGATCTTGCGCGCACGGCCGACGACGAGCTTGTCGTCCTCGCTGAGCTCGTCCATCCCCAAGATCGCGATGATGTCCTGCAGATCCTTGTAACGCTGCAACGTCTTTTGCACCTGCCGCGCGATGCCGTAGTGCTCGTCGCCCACGATTTGGGGCGAGAGCATGGTGCTGGTGGAGTCGAGCGGATCGACGGCGGGGTAGATGCCGAGCTCGGAGATTGCGCGCGAGAGCACGGTAGTCGCATCCAAATGCGCGAAGGCAGTGGCCGGAGCCGGGTCGGTGAGATCGTCGGCGGGCACGTAAATGGCCTGTACGCTGGTGATGCTGCCCTTGTTCGTCGACGTGATGCGCTCTTGCAGCGAGCCCATTTCGGTCGACAACGTCGGCTGGTAGCCGACGGCGCTGGGCATGCGTCCGAGGAGCGCAGACACCTCACTGCCGGCCTGGGTGAAGCGGAATATATTGTCCACGAAGAGCAGCACGTCCTGCCCTTCCACGTCGCGGAAGTACTCGGCGACGGTCAAAGCCGAGAGCGCCACGCGCGCGCGCGCGCCGGGCGGCTCGTTCATCTGCCCGAATACGAGCGCGGTCTTGCTGAGCACGCTCTCGCCGCTCTCCAGCTTCGACTCGCTCATCTCGAGGTAGAGATCGTTGCCTTCGCGCGTGCGCTCGCCAACGCCGGCAAAGCAGCTCACGCCACCGTAGGCCTTGGCGACGTTGTTGATGAGCTCCAAAATGAGCACGGTCTTACCCACGCCGGCGCCACCGAACAGGCCAATCTTACCGCCGCGCCGATAAGGAGCGAGTAAATCGATGACCTTGATGCCGGTAGCGAAGATTTCGACGGTGGTGCTTTGGTCGACGAAGGGCGGCGGCTCGCGATGAATGCCCAAGGTTTGCTTTGCGTTCACCGGGCCCTTGTCGTCGACGGGCCTACCCACGACGTTGAGGATACGGCCGAGCACCTCGCTGCCGACTGGCATTTGAATGGGGGCCCCGGTATCAGTCACTTCCGCGCCGCGCATCAGGCCTTCGGTCGCATCCATGGCGATGGCGCGCACGACGGACTCGCCGAGGTGCTGAGCCACTTCCAGCACGAGGTTGTCGGCCTCGTTCGAAATGGACGGATTGTTCAACGTCAACGCATTGAGAATCTTCGGCAACTTGCCGGCGGGAAACTCGACGTCCACCACCGGTCCGATGACCTGGGTGATCTTACCTTTGATTCCGGCCGTGCTCGCTGTCGTGGTCATGATCGCTTCGTCCTTGCAGGGTCTACGCGCGGCGGGTGAGCGGCGCGCCTGTTGCTGGGTCGATGACCCGCGCCGCGTCTACCACGACCCGCACGACCTGCCAACGGCGAGCTCCGCGGGTGCAGGCTTCAAAATAGGCGCAGTTGCCCGCCCTTGTCCGTTGGGCGCAGGAAAGTGGTTTCACCGGTGGCACGCCGCGGCCGTTCGTCGTTGATGCCCATTTCGCGCGTGGATAGGCCGAGGCGACGCGCGCTCTGCTCGAACAGGCGGCGCACGGCCTCGATGTACGGCCCGTCACCCTGCATGCGCGCTCCGAAGCTTGGATCATTGAGCTTGCCACCGCGCATCTCGCGCACCCGCGCGAGCACTTTTTCCGCGAGCAACGGGAAGGATTCGCGCAAGCGCTCGACGAACACGGCTTGCACGCTGCCCGGTAGCCGCAGCGGAATCATCGCGACGGAAACCGCTCCCGCCGCCTGTGCGGCCTCGAGCACAGGCACGATGTCGCGATCACTGAGGCCCGGAATCAGCGGCGCGATGTTCACGGAGACCGGAATGCCGCGCTCGCTCAGGCGGCGCACGGTTTCCATACGACGCTGGGGCGTCGGTACGAGCGGCTCGATGGCCCGCGCCACGCTCGGATCCCAGAACGGGACCGTCACCGTGACCGACGCGCTGCCGAGCAAAGCCAACGCCGCCAGCACGTCCGCGTCCCGTTCCACCAGGCTCGACTTGGTGATCACATGCAGCGGATTTCGATACTCGAGACATACCTGTAAGCAGCCGCGGGTCAGCTCGTATTTGGACTCGAGCGGTTGATAACAATCCGTATTGCCGCTGAACAAGATCAACTCGCCCTGCCAGCCGCGCTTTTCGAACGCCTCTCGCAGCAGCTCCGGCGCGCGCCGCTTGATCACGATCTTGCGCTCGAAATCGACGCCCGCGCCGAAGCCGAGGTACTCATGCGAGGGCCGTGCGTAGCAATACGAGCAGCCATGCACGCAGCCACGGTATGGATTGATACTGTACCGAAAGCCCAGATCCGGACTGTCGTTGTCGGACAGGATTTCGCGCGTTTCATCTTCGTAGACGGTCAGCTCGACGCGCGGCGAGTCGCAGAGTTCGCCCTCGAAGCTCAGGACCTCTTTGCGCCACGGGTTCGGCGGGTTTCTGACGAGTAACGAGCGCATTGCCGGCATTCACTGTATACTGCTCGCGTGTTCAGTCAATCACGATGACTCGTTTAAACGGCGCTACAAATTGCCTCGCTGGCCTGTCATCGCTCTCGAATTAGGGTATGTGAGTCCCGTGATCGGACAGGAGACCCTCGACCGCGTGCGGCGGGAGATTGGGATCGTTGAGCTGATCGGCCAGACCGTGAAGCTCCAGAAGCGTGGCAGGAGCCACGTGGGCGTATGTCCGTTTCACAAGGAAAAGACGCCCAGCTTTCACGTCAATGCCGAGCGCGGCTTCTACTATTGCTTCGGCTGCCATGAGTCCGGCGACGCGATCAAGTTCGTGCAGCGTATCGAGGGGCTCGAGTTCAGCGAAGCCGTCCGTGAGCTCGCGCACCGCGCCGGTATCGAAGTGATGGAGACGAGCTCGGAGCCCGAACGACGGCAGCAGGCGGAGGTTCGTCGCAGGCAACAAGAGTTGTACGAGCTCGGCAACGCGGCAGCGCATTACTTCGAGCTCATGCTGCGCGAGCATCCGCTCGCTGGACACGGGCTCGCGGAGCTCGACCGTCGCGGGCTTGCTGCGGACGTGGCGACGGGCCCCATCGCCGATGCGCTACAGTCCTTTCGCATCGGCTACGCGCCGTACGGCTGGGACGGCTTGGCCAAGTACCTCGCGTCGGCCGGGCTCAGCGCGGGGGCCGCCGAGCGCATCGGGGTGCTCGTGCCACGCAAACAGGGCGTGGGGTATTATGACCGCTTCCGCCATCGCTTGATGTTCGCGGTCTTGGATCTGCAGGGTCGCGTGGTCGCATTCAGCGGTCGTTCACTCCCCGAGCCAGAGTCGATTGAGCTTGCCGAGCTCGGCATCGAGTCTACGGCGCAGGCCGGCGCCGAGCTGCCGGCAAAGTATTTGAACTCACCGGAATCGCCAATCTATAAAAAACGCGAGACGGTGTTCGGCCTGTACCAGGCGCGCCAAGCGCTGCGCTCAGGCGACAGCTGCGTGGTCGTGGAAGGCAATTTCGACGTCATGAGCTTGCACGCGCGCGGCATCAAGAACGTCGTTGCACCGCTCGGCACCGCCTTTACCGAGGAGCAGGCGCGCGCAATTTGCCGCTTCTCCAAGGACGTGACGTTGCTGTTCGATGGTGACTCCGCGGGCCGGCGGGCAGTGCACGCGTCGCGCGAGCCGTGCCGGGTCGCGGGCTTGACGGCGAAGGTGGCATCGCTTCCGGACAAGATGGATCCGGACGAGCTTGCGCGGACCCGCGGGCCGGAGGCCGTACAGCGAGTCTTGAAGGCGGCGCGCCCCATGCTCGAACATTTGATCTCAGCGGCGCTCGACAAGGAGTTCGCCAAAGCGGACGCCCTGGAGCGAGCAAGCCGAGTGCGAGAAGTCGTGCAACTGATCCGTGAAGAGGACAATCCGTCGGTGCGCTTGATGGCCCAGCTTTTCGCCGATCAGGTCGCGGGCGTCCTGCACGCCGAAAACTTCAAGCAGCTTCTCGATGCGAACGCGCGCGAGATCCAGCGCGGCATCGGGCCGAGCAACGACGCCCCGGCCAATCAACCGGCCCCCCCCAGCCGCGCTCGCTCGCGCGATCAACGGAACGAAATCGGGCAGCAGATTTTGGGCATCATGCTCGACTTCCCTGAGCTTTTGAGCTCCGACGAGGCCTTCGAGGCAGTGGCATTGCTCGACGGCGACGTGGCGTTGGCGCTTGCTGCGGTGCGTCAGAGTCGGGTCGGAAATAACATAGATCCGGAACAAGTGCTTGCGAAGCTCGCTCCCTCGATCCATCCATTCGCCCTCGCTCGCCTGGCAGCCCCTCGGCACGAACAGCTGGAGGCCGCGCGAACCGAGCTACTAGGGAACATCAAGCAGTTGAGAAAGCTCGAGCTCACGCAACAGACATCCGTCGTAATCGGAGAGCTCGCGCAGGCTGACAGGCTAGGCAACATCGAGGCGCAGAACAACCTGCTCCACGACATTCAAGAAAAAGCGCGCCGCAAGCTACAACGCGGCAGCGCATAGAGAGAGGTTCTTGTGGGATCCAAAAAGTCGGAACTTTCCTCCAAGAAAGGCGCGCCGGTTTCGAAGCCAAGCGCCTCGAAGCCGGTACCGGCCAAACAGAAGCCGAAGCCGGCGCTCGCAGGCAAGGCGGCCAAAAACGGCTCGCCACCCGCGCAGACCAAGGGTTCCGACGAGGACGACGAGGACGACGACGAGGACGAAAGCAGCTCGTCCTTTCAACCGCCCACGAAAGCCAACGGCAAAGCCAAAGAGCAACTGATCACGCTCGGTAAAACCAAGGGCTTTCTCACCTATGACGACGTGCATGAAGCGTTGCCGGGGGAGGACGTCGGTCCCGACCAGATGGATGACGTCTTGTCCGCCCTCGACGACGAAGAAATCGAGGTCGTAGACGACGCCAGCAACATCAAGATCGCTCCGCACCGCGGCTCGGAGGACGAGGCCCCGCCGAAGACCAAGGCCAAGGGCGGCGACACCGACGATGACGGCCCGGCGCCGGCCGCGGCCTCGCATTCGGCCACCCCCGCACGCGCCGGCAGCGACGACGAGTATTACAAGAGCAACGACCCGGTCCGCATGTATCTGCGGAAGATGGGCAGCGTCGCGCTCCTCACCCGCGAGGGCGAGGTCGAGATCGCCAAACGGATCGAAGAGGGCGAAAACGAGATTCTGTCCGCGATTTTGTCGAGCCCGGTGGCGGTGCGCGAGATCATCGACATCGGGGAGCGATTGCGGACCCACAAGGTTCGCGTGAAGGACATCGTTCGCGACGCGGAGGACGAAGAGCACGAATTCGACGAGGAAGAGGCGGACCGGCGCATCATCCGCCTGATCGACCGCGTCAAGCGTCTGGACAAGAAGAACCAAGAGATCATCGAAGAGCGCAAGGGCGCGGCCGACGTACGTCGCAAGCTGATCGACAAGGAGCTCTCGGACAACAAGAAGGAGCTCGTCAAAACCTTGCAGGAGATGCGCCTGAACAAGAAGACGATCGACAAGATCGTCTCCAAGTTGAAAGGCATGATCGACCGCGTTCACCGCGCGCAGGGCAAGGTGTTCGAGCTCGAGAAGATCACCGGCACGAGCAAGGCCGACTTGAAGCGGATGATCCGCGAGGCCAAAGACGATCCGGCGCTCGAGACCGAGCTCGCAAAAAAGCTCGGCGTCGATCGCAGCGAGCTCGAGCTGATGGACGAGGCGCTGAAGAGCGCGCAGAAGGGCGTGAAGAAGGTCGAAGAAGAGCTCAAGATCGACGTGAACGAGATGCTGCGGACGTACACGTCGATCCGCATGGGCGAGCGCAAGGCGGAGAAGGCAAAGGCCGAGCTCGTCGAAGCGAACCTCCGGCTGGTCGTGTCCATCGCCAAGAAGTACACGAACCGCGGGCTACAGTTCCTGGATCTGATCCAGGAGGGCAATATCGGCCTCATGAAAGCCGTCGACAAGTTCGAGTACAAGCGCGGCTACAAGTTCAGCACTTACGCAACGTGGTGGATCCGGCAAGCGATCACTCGCGCCATCGCCGATCAAGCCCGCACCATCCGGATTCCGGTGCACATGATCGAGACCATCAATAAGCTCATCCGTACCTCGCGCTACTTGGTGCAGGAATTCGGCCGCGAGCCGACCCCTGAAGAGATCGCGGAGAAGATGGAGCTGCCGCTCGACAAGGTGCGGAAGGTCTTGAAGATTGCCAAAGAACCGATCAGCCTCGAGACGCCCATCGGCGAGGAAGAGGACAGCCACTTGGGCGACTTCATCGAAGACAAGAGCGTCGTCAGCCCGGCGGAAGCCGTGATCAACATGAATCTGAGCGAACAGACTCGCCGCGTGTTGAAGACCCTCACCCCGCGCGAGGAGAAGGTCCTGCGCATGCGTTTCGGTATCGGCGAAAAGAGCGACCACACTCTGGAGGAGGTGGGGCAGGACTTCGAGGTGACGCGCGAACGCATTCGTCAGATCGAAGCCAAGGCGCTGCGCAAGTTGCGTCACCCCAGCCGCTCGAAGCAGTTGAAGAGCTTCATCGACAGCTAGACGGCTCGAACCCTAGACACGCTCGGCTTCGGATTGCCCGAAGGCCGGGCGTCGTCGTTTTGTGCGGTGCCTAGCGCGCCTTTCGAGCGCTGGCCCTGGGGCCGTCACGCGATCTCGGAGTGAGGCAAAACCGTTCGGCGACCCTTGACGACGGCTGGGTAACGGTGGGAAAAGGAGCGCTCGCTAGGGTTTCCCCCCTCGAGCGGTGCTTACCAGGGGAGTCGACGATGAGGATTGGCATGAGCAAGAAGTATCTCGCGCGCTTGATTCTGCTCTCCGGAGCGGTCGTGGTTGCCGGCTGCGGAGGCACGGTGGCCTTCCAGGGCAAAGAAGCTCTATCGGTCACGGGCACCCCGCCCCCTCCTGCGCCGCCCCCTCCTGCACCGGCGCCGCCTCCGCCCCCCGCCCCGCCGCCCCGGGTGGAAGTCCGCGACAATAAGATCGAAATCCACGAGAAGATTCAGTTTGCCGTAAACAAGGCCACCATTTTGGAAGCCTCGTTCAGCCTGTTGGATGAGATCGCGAGCGTCATCAAAGGCGCTCCGCACATCAAGAAGATCGCCATCGAGGGCCACGCTAGCGCCGAGGGCAACAAGGCCGTGAACCTCAAGCTGTCCGATGACCGCGCGAAATCGGTCATGAAATACCTGACGGACAAAGGTATCGAAAAAGACCGCCTGACCGCCAAGGGGTTCGGATCGAGTAAGCCGATCGCCGACAACGATACGGAAGAAGGTCGCGAAAAGAACCGCCGCGTCGAGTTCAACATCGTCGAGCAAGACGTCACGGAGAAGAAGGTCCAGATCGACACCACGACGGGTAAAGAAAAGGTCTTGGAAGAGAGAAAGTCGGTCGAAAAGAAAGACGAGGCTCCCGCCGCGACCGACGCCGGCGACAAGAAGACCACCGACAAGAAGGCGGACAAGAAGGCCGCCGACAAGAAGGCGGCTCCCACGACTACCTTGAAACCGCCGGTCAAGTCCGACTCCGCGCCTGCCATGTCCGCGTCTCCCAAGGCACCCGTCCCACCCCCCGCGCCCGCCACTTCGGCCAAGTGATCGCGAGAACGAGACCCAACTTCTAAGCTTTAGATTCGGAGAAACCAGATGGCGAAGTCTTTCGGTATGCTCATGTTGCTCGCGCTCGGCGCGGGCTGCTCGTTTCACGCGCGTAGCCCCGACGAGTACCGAGATGCGACTCAGGCGCTGCTCGACACGAAGAGCGCGGACATCAAGACGTGCTACGATGAAGCCCTCAAGGGGAAGTCCGACCTTGCCGGCACCGTGACGGTCCATTTCAGCGTGGAAGCCGAGACCGGTAAGATTGGTAATGTCTCCGCCGACGCCGCGAAGACCCAAGCCCCTGACGTGCTCACGCAATGCGTCGTGAAGTCACTCGACGGTTTGGCTCTCAATCCCCCGGATGCCAATCCGGGTGACGGGACGTTCGAATACAACTTCGTCGTTGGGCCCACACCGAAGGGCTGATTCGTCCGGTTGTGCGTGGTGCAAGGCCGTCCGGGGCAACCCGGGCGGCCTTAGTCGATCCCGGTCGATCTTCTGGCTCAGTCGCCGGACCAGGGCTTGCCGAGCCTTGCGAGTGACGCCTTGGCCTCGGCTCGATAAGGAGAGTCGCGCGGGCCAAGCCTGAGGAATTCTTCCCAATGCTTGATGGCCTCGGGCTTCAAGCCGATGGCGTGGGCCAGGAGGTTATGTGCTTCCCAGGCCCACCGTGGCGCCGGATCGTCGTTGGCCGTGAGCTCCAACGCCTTTTCGAGCTGTTCGTGGGCTGCGTCCGTCTGGTGGTTCGCGGACAGCAACTTTCCGTAGCGGAAGCGCCACGTGCCGTTGTCTGGCTGCGCTTGAATAGCGAGCTGCCATTCGCCGAGCGCTTGCTGTTCTTTTCCGAGGTCATAGTAGGCGTCGGCCAGTGACGCGTGTGCTTCGTAGCGCGACGGACGTAGCTCCAGCGCCTTCGTGAGATCAGCAATCGCATCCTTGGCTGCGCCCTGGCGTTGGCGCAGTACGCCTCGTTGCCAATAAGCGTCGGCCAAGCCCTGGTCTAGGCGGAGCGCCTCCGCCAAAGCGTGCTCCGCTTTTGGTACGTTGCCCGCCTCATTGGCAGCCCAACCGGCGTACAACTGATACTCGGCGCGGTTGGCGTCGAGCTCCACCGCCCGCTCGAGCAAGCGCAGAGCTTCAGCCAGGCGGGTGCCCTCGATCAATAGCGCCCGTCCCAGGCAATGGTTGGTTTCTGCCGAATTGGGTCGATCGATGAGCACTTTCCGCAGCAGATCCTCGGCATCCTTGGGGTGCCCTGCGGAGACCTTGCCGCAACCGACGCGCAGCATCAGGTCGGGATCTTTCGGGGCCTTGGCCAAGGCGCCTTCGTATTCCTTCAATGCTTCTTCGGTGCGACCGGAGGTTTCGTAAAGCAAGCCGCGCTCGAGCGCGAGCCCCGGATAATCCTTATCGACCGACCCGACTTCATCGAACGCCTTACTCGCATCGTCGAACTTGGCGTCGCGTCGAAGCGCCACTCCCAGCTTGAACTTTGCGCCCAAGTCCTCGGAGTCGAGCGACACCGCTTGCCGGAGCTCACTCGTCGCTTCCTGATAGCGACCCTGGGACAAGGCAACCTCACCGAGGGCTTTATGGATCGCCGGTTGGTCGGGCAGCTTCGATCGAGCGTCCGCCAGCGTCTTTTGCGCGTCGTCATTGCGCCCTTGCTGGCTCTGCAAGAGCGCAAGCGCGATGTAGACGTCCACCGCCTGCGGATCGTCGCCGGGCGCCTTCAGCGCGTCGCGATACACGGTTTCGGCCTGCGCCCGGTTGCCAGAGGCCTCGAGCACGCGGCCATACCAATAAGCGACGGGTACGGCTTGCGGGTAAGTTTCGCGTAGCTTCTTAAGCATCGAGGCCGCATCCTCGGTGCGCTCGAGCGCGAGCTTCGAGCGAGCGACGCCGATCTTGGCCGACAGATCGTCGGGGTCGGCTTGGGTGCTGGCTTCGAAACGCGCTTGCGCTTCGGAATAACGCCCAGCGCGATAAAGCGCGTCCCCCAAGCCGTTCAGCGCGCGCGCGGCCTTCGGGTTGATCTTCAACGCCTCGGTGTACGCGGCTTCCGCTTGCGACATGCGCGAGCGCGCCAGGTGGATGTCGCCGAGCAAGGTCAGCGCACTCACGAGCTCGTCCGGACTCGCGGCCCCCGGGCTCGCCGTGACCGAGGCGAGCAAGCGCAACGCCTCGGCCTCGCCGGTGCGCGTCGCGCCACTCAGTCGCGCGAGCAAAATGCGCGCGCCCACGTGGTCGGGGTTCTGAAGTAGGGCATCGCGAGCGGCGCTCGCCGCCGCTTTGACGTCGCCAGCGGCGTAAGCGGCGCGCGCCACGCCGTAGGCGCTGCGTGGGCTCTTCTGAGCTGTCGCTGCGGCTTGCCAAACGGCCGCAACCGCCTTTGGGTCACCGGCTCGCAACGCGATCTCGCCGCGCAGAAAATCGCGGTCGGGATCTTCGGGCGAGGGCGGCGGAAGCCCGTCGAAGAGCTGCTTGGCCCGCGCGATCTGACCCTCCGCCGCGGCGCGGGCGCACCTCGCAAGCAGCACATAAGCCGTATCCGAGTGGTTGGTCAGCTCGTCGAGCAATACCGAGGCCCGGGCGTGGATCTCCGGATCCGAGCCGAAGCGGAGCTCCTCGGCGTAAGCGGTGAAGGCCGCATACGCAGGCAGCTCGCGAACGCGCTTGGCGGAGGCGCGTGCCGCTTCGATGCCAGCCAATGCCTCCTTTGCCGCGGGATAGGTGTCCTTGGCCATGTCGGCGCGCGCGGCGGAGACGGTGCGGGCGACGAGCGCCGCATAATCACCCGCTTTCAGATGATCGACGATGACGTAAAAGCCGAACGGACCTACCGTGGGCAGCAGCGCGAGTGCGGCTCCGCCGACGAACAGCACGAAGAGTCCGCCGAATAGCTGCGCGCGAGAGGCGCGTTTGCGCGGCACGACCTCGGCCGTGTTACGGCCCGCGGGCTTCGACACGCGCGTGGGTCCGGCGCCTGCGCGAGGCTGATCTTCTTGCGGGATCGCGCCAAATTCCATGTCCTCGTCGCGTCGGGGCGCGGGCGGCGCGCCGGCTTCGATCGGCGCCTCCGCCTCGCTGCCGTCGTCGCCGAGATTGACTTCGCCATACGCGGTGCCCCCACCACTTTGCCGCACGATGGCCGGATCGGGGGCGAAGCGAGCGCGCTCCGCGCCGCTCACCGGACTCGGATTGTCGGGTCCGGGGCCGAATAAGTCGGCTTCCTCCGCATCGGTTCCAAAGCCAGGGAGCGAAAAGCTCGGCGCGGCGCCAACCGGCAGCTCGAGGTCACCGAAGTCTCCGCCGGTGGCCGTGGGCGCCGGAGCGTTCTCCGCGGCGAGCCCGAAGTCGGGCGGAAAGCTCGGCATCTGGGAAAGCTCGAAGCCGGGCGGGGGGGGTTCCGACGGCGCGCCCGGCGCAACCGAGCCCGGCCGATACGAAAGGTTGGGCAGCCCGGTCGCCGAGTACGAGGGCAAGCCCGCCCCGAGCGCTGGCAGGCCCACTTGGTGCCGCTCCGGCAGAGCGACGCTGCCGTGCACGGGCGACTTATCGCCCACGAGGGGCAACCCATCATCCAAATCGAATCCCGCGTTCGAGGCCCGATGTCGGCTGTTCCCTAGAGAAGGTAACTCGATCTCGCTGCTCGCGGCGGCGCCCTGGCGCACCTCGGGCAAGCTCGCAGAAACCGACGGCAAACCGACCTCACCAAAGCGCGCGGCTGGGCTGCGGTTCTGAGCCGACGGGCTGACGCCCGTGGGGGAAAGGCTCGAGGCGCTTCCGAATGGCGGGCTCGCTACGCGCGCGCCCACCGAAGGCAGATCTACCCCGTCCCCCGGACGGCCACCCACAATGGGCAAGTCCAATTCGAACCCGGAGCCGGCAGCGGCGGACGCGGGACGAATGGCCGCACCGGCGCGACCACCGAGCGACGGTAAGTCGAGCTCGAGCGCGGGCGTCGAACCACGTACGGCGGCGGGTAGATCGTCGAAGCCCGCGCTTGGCGGATCGGCGAAAGGCTGGGGCGCTTGCGGTGCGGGCAGGTTCGAGTCGCTCACCTCTTGCGCGCGCGGCTGAACGGCGGGCGGCGTGACGGGCGATGGCAAATCCAAATCCTCGAACGGGTCGGCGACTGAGGCCTTCTCCATCGCGCGGCGAGCCGGCATAGGCGGGGGTTTGCCAAGCGGCGCCCGTGCCTGAGGAGGAGCGGGCGCGTCGCCAAGAGCTGTCCCTTGGCGATCTTGCAAGCGAGGCCGGGGTTCGGCAGCGGGGACCAAGAACGAGCCCGGCGCAACTCCCATCATCGTGCCTTTGAGATTGACCGGGGCGGTTGGGCGCGGGGGGCCGGGAGCCGGGGCCACGCCGACCATCGTGCCTCGCATATCGGCCTTGGGCCGGGGCGCAGCCAGCGCGGGCGGCGGCGCGGATTCCTTCTCCGCTGCGAGACCGAAAACGCCGCCGAGCACCGGGTTCGGACCGGTGCTGCGCCCATCACTCGGTGGGTCGACTTTGAATGACGTGCCGCACTTCGGGCAGCGCATCTTCAGCCCGCTGGAAGGAATACGTCGCTCGTCGACCTGATACGGGGCCTTGCAGCCCGGGCACTCGACTTTAAACATACCTGTGAACTCTTATCAGCACTGCTTGGAAGTTACGAATAGCCCGGCGTTCGAGCTCGAGGCCGACCTGATGCCCCGCACTTGGTAGCAGCCCGCAGCCCGCGAAAAGCCGGGACGTTCCGCTCAGCCGCTCGTCAGTGTTAGCAGCAAGAGCCGCCGGTTGTCGCGACCCAAAGCCGGTTCCGGAATCCGCGCCGCTCGGGCGGAATTTCGTGCTACGGCGCGACGCAGCATGCAGCGCTCGACGGCGGCACTTCTGGGGCTCGGATTCATGGCGGCTTTGCTCGGGATAATCCTGATCGCGCACGACAGCCCGAAGAAGCCAGAGCACGCGGCTGCGTCCGTCTCCAAGTCCGCGCCCAGTGCGCTTGCCTCCGCACCGCTCACCGCCGGCCGAGCGCCATTAGCTCTCGACGCGGGGGGAGCCGACGACGCCGGCGCATTGCCTTTCACCGAGGGTTTCGAGACCTTCCCAGACGGTGGTAAAGTGCCCGATCTGCCGGATTCTGCGCCGTCAGAGGTCAGCTTCGGCGTCGTACAATTTGCTTATCAGGGTTCGCAGTTTGCCGGCTCGGATGCGCGTCCAAAGGAACAAGCCAAACAGAAGGCCAACGAAATCCTGGAGCTGGCCAAGCACGATTTCGTGGCCGCGGTCGCCAAAGGGGACCGCGGCTCATCGTCGGACGCGGGGCGTATCCCACGCGGCGTGCTCGAGCCACCCATTGAATATGTTCTGTTCATGCTGGACAAAGGCGCGCTCAGCCCAAGCGTGCTCGATACTCCACGCGGGTTCTGGATCGTGCGTCGCAACGACTGAAAACGGATCTGCGAACGCCCGCGGGCCCGGGCTGGGCAAGACGGACACCTGGCCGGACTCAAATCCAAGCTAGGCATGCTTGCGGAGGTCCCCTAAAGTCTAAGCGATTTCGCCGGATTCAATGTCGACTAATAGCCGGTTGCACATCTCCCAGGTCCACTCGTCGGCGCCCGATCCGACGGTGGTCGCAGCGGCGGTTGGCCGCTTGCGAGCCGAGCACGATGCCGCTGTCGATGGCAAAACCCGCGCGCTTTTACGACACGAGATCGGCGTGCTCGAAGAGCGATTGGACGACGCAACCGAGAGTGCACGCGACCAGTTGGCCGCGGTCAGCGCCGAGCCCAATTTTCAGGAGCCACTCGAGCGCCTGATCGGGATCCTCGAACGCCGTCAATCGCACAAGAATCTGGGCCGTCTGCTGGAGCGCTTGGTGAGCCTCGCGACGCGACCCGAGGAGCGCGCCCGTGCGCTGCTGGACGAGGCCTTTTACCTGTTGGAGCACGAGGACGACATCGGCAATGCGCGCACGCGGCTCGAACAGGCCGTGGAAGACATGCCGCGGGACGCGAGCCTGTGGCTCGCCCTCGAGCTCGTGGCGACTAAGCTCGGCGACGCGGAGTTGCGCGAGCGTGCTCTTTTATCTCGAGCCGCGCTGACCAACGATGTTCACTGGAAGGGCCTCTTACTTCTCTCGCTGGCCGAGCAGCGCAGCAGCTCCGGTGACCACGAAGCCGCCGAGCGTGTGCTCGAGGAAGCCCTGAGACTCGGCAGCCCGGCGACCTTCGACTGCCTCGTCGCGCTGAGCGAGCTCAGCCGAAAAACAGGCGATAACGCGCTTGGAATGCGGGCCGAGTCGCGAATCGGCGATGCGATTTCGGCGTCTTTGGCGGATTCTGTTCACGGGGACGCGCTCGGGATACCCGAGCACCGCCGCACGCTCGCTCACGCCGCCGAGGCATGGCTGACTGCCGCTGAGCATGCGCGTCAAGGTGGCGAGCACGCCCGGGCCGTCGAGCTGCTGGAGCGCTCGCTACTGGCTGCGCCCAGCGACGCCTTGTCGCTGTATGCCCGCTTGCACGCCGCCGACGCCGCCGGCGATACTGCGAGCGCTGCGCGCATTGCTCGAGCGGAGCTCGACCGAGGAGTCACCGGGCAAGCGGCCGCTTCACTCTGGCTTCGCATCGCCGAAGCGGCCGCCAGTGAAGGCGATGGCGCGGCCGCCTTGGCGGCCGCCAACCAGGCCCTCGCCCACGACGCAACGAGCATCGCGGGGCGGGCCCTGCAGCTCGATTTACTGAGTACGGCCGACGATCCGCAGGGCTATGCCTCGGCCCTGGAGGCCGCGGCCGAGACATTTCCGAGCGAGAACGCGAAAGCCCGATTTTACCTGCTCAGCGCCGATGTCTGGGCAAGACAATGCCAGGACTCGCAAGGGGCGCGCGCCGCGCTCTCGCAGGCTGGCATGTATGGCGCCTCGCCGGAGGTCGTCGCGCGCTTGGCGCGCTCGCTCTCGGCGCTCTTGAACGACGGCGCTTGGTACGAAGAGGCCACTCGTCGGCTGATCGCCCAAGGCGCAACCGAAGCCGAATACAGCGGGCTGTGGTTCGAATTGGCTCGCGCTCGAGCGCTCCGTGGCGAACGCCTGACGACCGCGCAGGCCTTGAGCGGGCTGGCTGCCGCACCCGAAGGTCACTGGCTCGGCAACGCTCTAGCGGCGTACTCGCTCGACCTATTACCCGAGGGGGCGGCAAATCATGGCCAGGGGCCGGACAGAGAAGCGCCCAGCGACGTAGCGCTGTCGGCATTGGCAGGCGAAGAGAGCGACCCGGTGACGGCCGGGGCGATACGCACGATCTTGGCGCTGCGCGCGATCGGTAGGGCTGACGAAGCGTTTGCTCGGCGAGAGCTCGCACAGCTCCATGGCGAAGATCCCTCGAACGTCGTCGTGGCGCGAGCGCTGGTCGCGCTGGAGAGGAGGGCCGACAATCAGACCGCCGCCGCAGGCGCGCTCGCGGCGACGGCAGGGGTGGTGGCTGACGTCGAGCTCGCCGCCTCGCTCGAAATCGAGGCAGGCATCGCCTTCTGGCAGGCGGGCGCTCAGCAAGCGGGCCTGGAACGCTTCAAGGCGGCCGCGAGCCAGAGCCGTGCCGGCACTGCATTGCTCGGCTGGGCGCTCGCGGGGGCCGAGTCGAGCGACCTTTCCGGGCGCCGCCGAGCATTGGAAGCGGCCTCCGAGAGCGCTCCTGACCTCGCGGCCTTAGACCGCTTTTCACTCGAGCTCGGGCGCGGCGGTGATTTAGACGTCGCGCGCGAGGCGCTGACCACGGCGCTCGAACAACCGGGCAGTGAGTTGCACGAGGCGGCGCTGCTCGCTCGCGCCCTGTGGAGTCCGAGCGGCAGCGAAGAACAGGAACGCGGGCTCGCTCTGCAAGGGCTAGCTGAGCTCGAAGGCGCCGCCGCGTTGGTCCGCGGCGCCGCCTATGGCATTGAGCTCGCACGCACCCCGAACGGCGCAGACCGCACCCTGTCGGAAGCGGCGCGCAGCTGGGCGCTGGTCGATCTAGACCTAGCTCCTGCGTTGGAATGGTTGGGCGCGGCCATGCACAGCGGGGATGTGGACGACGAAATCGCAGCGCGCTTGGCGCTCGCGGAGCGGCTGTCCGCGCCGCTCGCCGCGACCTTCGAAGCATCGGCGGCGCTCGTTGCGCTGCTCTCGGGCCATGGCACTAGAAAGGCGCTTGCGGGCGGCGAGCCTGCGGCCAAGCTCGCCAACCTCGAGTTGGCGGCCCCTGGCGGCGACCCGCGTCGGCGCGCGCGTGCGCTGCTCGATGCGAGCCAGAGCCTCGGCGACGATAGTCTAGGCGTGGTGACGGCCTTGGCCGGTTACAATCAGCTGGCGTACGGGGATTTTGCCGCGGCGCTCTCCTCGTTCCGGCAAGTCGTCGCGGCACACGCTGAAGACGTGTTTGGCTGGGAGGGTCTGCGCGCCGCGGCGGACGCCACTGGGGATCGCGGCTTGCTCGCCGAAGCGTACGCGGCGCTCGGTGATGCGGTGAGCGACCCGGCCCGCGGCAGCGACTTCTGGGAGCAAGCAGCCGGCATTTTACTGGACGAATTTGGAGACACGACACGCGGCGAGTTTGCGTTGACGCGCGCGGTCGAGCGCGACGTTCGGCGATTTGCGGCCTTTGATCGACTCTTCCGTCTGGTCCGTGAGCGCAAGGACGGGTCGCGTCTACTGGAGCTCATCGCTCGCCGGCTAGAGGTAGCCGAAGACGCGGATGAAATCGCCAAGCTGTTCTGGGAACGCGCCCGCGCGCTGCGCACGGCGGGTGACCGCGATGGCGCGCTGTCTGCACTCGAGAATGTACAGTTGCTGGAGCCGGACCACGTGGGCGCTCTCGCGCTCTCGGGCGAAATTTACATCACGCTCGGGCGCTTCGCAGAAGCTGCGGAGAACCTGGCCCGGCTGGGTGCACTCGAGGAGGCGCCGGCCCAGCAGCGCCTGATGAGCGGCATTGCCGCCGTCGATTTGTACGAGCATAAGCTGGATGACGCGTACGCGGCGCTCGAGGTGCTCGCCAATCTGCATCGCGCGAATCTCAGCACGCTCGCGGTTCGCGAACGATTGGCGCGAGCGGCCGCGCGCGCAGAGTCTTGGCTGCAAGCGACCGAAGCCCTCGAGCTGTTGATGAACGAGCGCGACAGCTCGGCCGGCCGCGTCCAAGCCGCCCGATTGGCGATGGTGATTCACCGCGATCGACTGCACGATGTCGCACGTGCCGAGGCCGCCGCGACGCGCCTACTCGAGGAGCTGCCGGAAGACGGAGAGGCGCTCGATTTGGTCTTGAGCGACGCATTTCCGAAAAGCGCCACGCGCTCACTGCTGGAAAATGGGCTGTCCCGTCTGACGGAAATGCTCGAGCAAAATCCCATGAAACCCGAGCGCGTCGAACGCCTGGCACGGATCGCGGGCTACCTGGGTCAGGCCCCTTTGCGGCAAGCTGCGCTCGGTGCGCTGATCGCCCTCGGGGTGTCGTCGGAAGGCGTCGAGCAGGAGCTCGCGCGCATCGATCAACGCGTGGCCAACGTGCCACGCATCGCGATCCACGACCGCGCGCTACCTGATCTCGCTGACCCCGAAGACCGTGGCCCGATCGCCGAGCTCATGCGCGTCATGGCCACGACCATCTCCGAGGAGCTCGGTCCAAGCCTGAGCGCTTTTGGCGTGGGCAAGAAGGAACGCGTCGACGCCCGTGCCGGGCTGCCCGTGCGCAATGAGATAGCGGCCTGGGCCGGCGCGCTCGGCATCGGCGAATTCGAGCTGTATATCGGCGGCACCGACGCGGATGCGATTGTCGCGGTCGCGAGTGAGACCCCGGCGCTGGTACTGGGCTCCGCCGTCACGGCGCCGCTCTCGCCACGGCATCGCCAGGCTGTCGCACGCGAGCTGTTTGCGCTGCGGCGCGGTACGACCGTGCTCAGGCACCGAGATTCGACCGAAATCGGAGCGCTGGTGGTCGCTACGTGTCGCATCGCCGAGGTCACCATACCCTCCCCGGCGTACGCGATGCTGCCCGAGTTTCAGCGGTCACTCGGCAAAGCGCCGCGCAAAGTCAGAAAACTTTTACCGAACCTGGCCCAAGCCGTGCTCGCCTCCGCTCAAGATCCGATCGCCTGGTCACGCGCCGCGGTTTCGAGCCTGGACCGTATGGCCGCACTGGCGGCCGGCGATGTCTCGTGGGTGCTTGCATCGGGTGGGCGCGAGCGCGGGGCTCTCGACCTGTCCAATGAAGCGGCCGGGCGCGCGCGGCGCTTGCTCGCGTTCGTGCTTTCGCCGACCTACCTCGAGCTTCGAGAACAACTCGGGATGGGCGTCAAATGAGCGACCCGACGGAACCCAACCGACCGGCGAGCGGCACGGGTCGCGCCGCTCAGACCGCCGAAGAGCGCGCAGCCGAGCAAGAGTTGGAAAACGACGCGCTGCTCGACTCGTTGCTGTTCGAGGATGCGGCCGCATTGCCGGCACCGGCTGAGCCGGAGCTGCCGTCGAACATCGCCAAGCTGCATCAGCCGTCGAACCACCAGTACTCGGAAGACGACGTGACGGTGGTCGGCCGAGGCGAGGACCTGTTCGCGGAAGTGTCGAGCGACGATGGCACGACCGGCCTCGAAGATTTAGCAAGCTCCGACATCGACGAGCTTCTGTCCAGCATGCCGGCGAGCCCGATCGAGAATGTGGATGCGTGGCCGTATGACGCGCCCGTGCAGCCGAGCGCGCGCTTGCCCGACGTCTCGGCAGGGCTGCGCTTACCTGCCCCGCCACGCCCGATCGCCCGCAGCACGTCGGGCGCTCCGAGACCGGAGGCGGTTGCCACGTCGACAGAAGCGCCACCTGCGTCAGCAGGCCCCGGCTCTCTGCTTGAATCGTTAGAGCCTGATCCGGCGAGCAAGCCGAACGAAGACGAAGAAGAACAAACGCGTTTCTTCCTCAGGGACAGCCCCGTCAGCGTGATCGCGCCCGGCGGGCCGCGGCCCGAAACAGACGAAGAGCACACGGTACTGCTCCATCCGTTACAAGTGGAGCAGGGATCCGGCCGCGAGGGACCCGAACCCAGCCGCATGCCAGAGGTCGAGCGGGCCAGTCGAGTTTCCGCGCATTCGGAAGCCGAGCCGACCCCTGGCTGGACAGCCCCCCCCGCAACGTCGCTGTTGGACGCTGAATTCGAGCTGTTCTCGGGGCTGCCGAACGGCTTTAGCGCGGCGGATCACAAGCTACTCGACGAGCCCGCGCAGGCGAGCGATGAAGTGGCGCAGGGTTTGCTCGAGACGCAATCTTCGCCTTTGGATTGGCCCGACGAGCGCCCTGCACGCGCGCACTTAGGCGGCAATAGAGAGGCCTTCGCCATGCGCGCCGAGTGGCTGGAGCGTGAGGCACATGCGGCCAGCAATCCTCAAGCCCGCGCGCGTGCCCTGACCATCGCCAGTGAGCTGTGGGCTCTGACCGGTGATCTGCCTCGGGCTCGAGATGCGGCCGGTGAAGCCAGCGCAATTCCGCGCGCGCAGGGCATGGCGGCGCGGCAAATGCGCGCGCTGGCGGCTGCCGAAGGTGACTTCAAAGCCGTCGCGCCGGCGCTCGAGATGGAGATTCGCGGAGCGGCCACGGCTGAAGCACGCGTGCACGCGGCCTACCTTAGCGCAGAGGTGTATCGACTGGCATTGAACGACGAAGCGACGGGCAAAAAGAAGCTCGACCTCGCCGTTCGAGCCCAGCAAGACGATCCGCGCGCCCATGTCGCCAAATTAAGCGAGCTGCTCGGCAAAGGGAGCGGCCCGGTGCGGATGCGTTTCCCCGATTCCGAGCCGCTGAGTGAGCTCAGCCATGCCTGCGAAGAGCTGCTGCGCCTGCGCGGAGGCGCACCCTCCGCCGGGAGCGCGCAGGCGGTCGGCCCACGCGCTGCTTTCGAGGAAGCGCGGCGCGCGCTATCGACTGGTGATCGCCGGAGGGCGGCGGACGCGCTCGCAACGCTTGCCGTCGTGCCGGGGCTCGGTCACGCTTGCGCTTGGCTGTCGGCGTCGCTGCTTGGAGCAGACCCCAGCACCAGAGCCCGGGCAATCCTAGAGCTCGGAGCGCTGGCGGAACGGGGCGGCGGCCGCCTTGCCCGTCGCGCCCTCGTGGCTCGCGCCCTGGAGGAGGGCAACGCACAGGTGATCCGTGAGGCTGTCTCCGGCGCGGTAGGCGCGCAAACCTTTGCCGCGTCGGACCGGCTGGCACTCGCCGCGCTCATCGGGCTCACTCCGCAGGGGCTCGAAACGACGATCGAAGACGTCGCCGCCGACCCGGCGCTCCGGCCCTTAGCGGCCGCATTCGTTGCGGCAGCTCCGAGCTCGACGCTCGATGTCCGGTCCGGAAGCGAAGCCAGCCGTGCCGAACAACACCTGGGGCATGCCCTGGTCTCGCCGCCTGCGGGTGGGAGCGGGCTCGAGCACCTGCTTGGCTATGCGCAGGCGTTCCGGGCCAGCCATCCGGAGAGTCCTCTCGCGCGGTTTCTTTCGCTGGAGCTTGCGCGTGTCTCACGGAGCGCGAGCCAGGTGGCGCTGGCCCTGAGCGAGTGGCCCCGAACAGACGAAGGCCCGCAGCGGACGCGGGATGAGCGGCTGGCGGTCGCGCTCGTGCATGAGCTCGCCGGCGAGCAAGCTTCCGCGGTTCGGGCATATCGACAAGCCCTCGACCTGGACCCAAGCAACGAGCCCGCGGTGCGCGCGCTCTCGAAGGCCGTGCCCGAAGAGACCGCGGATCTGCTCTTACGGCTCGCCGATCACGTGCAGACGTCGGAGCGGGGCGCGCTGATCTTACTGGAGGCCGCCCTTCGCCTCGGTTTAGAGCCGCGGGAAGCGTACGATTCCCTCGTCGAGCGCGCGCGGCTGGCCGCTCCGGACTTGCCGCTCAGCTACCGCATGGCGGAGGATGCCGCACGTCGACGAGCCGATCACGGCGAGCTACTCGTCGCCGTCCGTGCGCGTCGAGAAGCCGCTGATGACCCGGTCGAGCGCTCGCTCGACCTGGTCAGGGAAGCCTTGCTCCTGGCCGACACGGATTTGACCTCGACGGAGCGCCTGCTGAACGAGGCCCGAAAGGCACGTCCCGACGATCTCGCCCTGCAGGAGCTTGCAGAGCGCACGGTCCCAACCGAAGACGTGGAACGCGCCGCCTGGCGCGAGGCAATCGCCGAAACCAGCCAGGGAGCGCTGCGCGGCCGGCTGTTCGCAGAAGCGGCGCTGGAGCGCGCACGCGCTTTCGATCCGGAAGGCGCGGCGCGTGACGCCTACTTGGCCGTCGAACACGGGGCCGGCGGGCTCACCCCCATTGCCGCTGAGCGCTTCGCGGCGGCGGGACCTGGCGCAGCGCGGCTCGCGTCATCTCTGCTCGACCGGGCGCGGGCCAGCGAGGAGCCCGCTGAACAGCGGCAATTATACGAGCGCCTGAGCCACATCGATCGCTCTCGGGGCGACACTTCGAGCGCGCTTTTGTGGCAGATCGCGATTTTGGAACAATCGCCCGACAATCTGCCAGCCCTCCGTCGTTTGGAGCACGCGTACATCAACGCCGATCGCCTCGATGAGCTCGAGTCGATCGCGGCAAGCTTGGCCCGCACACTCGACGCTTCCGAGGCCAACGCCCACGCACGCCTGACCGCGCATTTGCGGGTGAGGCGCGGCGCGTGGCTCGAGACGCGTGACATGGCGGAGATCGCGATTGCGCATGCGCCGAGCGAGCTCTGGGCGCTGCGCACACTCAGCGCGCACGCGCGCGTCACCTTTGACAGCGAGCTCGGGCTGCGCTGTGACGAGCGGCTATTCGAGCTCTCTGAGCGCCCGCTCGATAAGGGCACGCTTGCGTTACGGGCCGCCGAAGCCGCCGTTCTGCTGGAGCGAGGGCCAGATACGAAGCGGCTGTTGGCGGCGGCGCTGGAACAAGTGCCGGATCACTGGCTCGCGCTCAGCACGCTTGCGGAGGTCTTGGAAGCAAGCGAAGAATATCCGGCTGCCGCTCGAGCGCTGGAGCGCGCGGCCCAGGCTAGCAACGTGCCGGCGCACCAGGTCAGCGCCTGGTATCGAGCGGCCGTGCTCTGGCTGGACCGGGTCGGGGACGGCGAACGCGGACGCGCCGCGCTCGAATGCGCGGTGACGGTAGATTTTGGTCACGAAGACGCGGTCGTGCGCCTGCAGGCGTTGTACGCAGCCGTCGGCGAGCGTCAAAAACTCGCTGAGCTCTTGCAGCGTCGACTCGAGCGCACGACCGATCCGGAGGAGCGGATCGCGATCGAAGTCGCCCGCGGCCGCGCGCTCGCGGAGGCCGGCGAACGGGACGCAGCCAAAGCCGCCCTCTCATCGGCGCTCGACGCAAATCCAGACCACGCCGAGGCGCTCGAGGCTTTCGCCGGTCTTTGCTTGGCTGAAGGCGATTGGGGCTCGGCGGAGCGTGCCCTGATTCGCCTCGCTCGTCACACCGGTGACCCTGAACGCCAGGCGCAAATTTATCGCCGCCTGGGTGAGCTTTACGACACTGCTCTGCCGAACCCAGAGCGCGCCGAGCTCGCCTACAAGGAGGTTCTGAAGCGCGCGCCGGAGGACGGCGACACGGTAGCGCGCTTGGTTCAAGTTCATGGTCGGCTCGGCGACACGACGACTGCGCTGTCGCTGCAGACGGATCTATTGGCGCGCGCCCACACGCCGGAAGAAAAGCGCGCGCGGACGCTGGCTTTGGCGATCGTCGAGGAACAAATCGTCGGGGACCGTAAGCGCGCCGAGCTCACTTTCGACAGGGCACGCAAAGAGTGGCCGCACGACAGCACCGTGCTGCGCGCCATCGCAGAGTTCCAACGGCGCGGCGGAGAGACGCGCTCCACGCAAATGATGCTCGACCGCGCGGCCATGGACGCCCGCCGAGCACTCGCCACCGGGCGCTTCGAGCCGAGCTTCTTCGAAGTACTGGCGACCGTGGCGGAGCTTAAAAATACCGACGACTCCTGGCTCGTGGCCCGCGCCACGCTCGCCGCCCTGCACGGTGAGGAGCTGCCGGTCCCGGCGGCGGGTCCGGTTGCCGGAGATCCCCGGCTCGATGACCTGCTTACGCCCGACCTAGTCAGTCCGCCGCTCCGCGCGCTCTTGAAAAAAAGCGGCGATATCTTGGATGCGGCTTATCCGGTCGACCTGGGCGCTTTGAACGCCGCGCCGCTGCCGGCGTCGTCGGCCGCCTTCGAAAGCTACGTGCAGCAGGTCGCTGCCGCCTTCGGCCTTCGTGGCCTAGAAGTGCTTGCCTCGCGCACGCTTGGACCGGTGTGTGTGCCCGTGAGCACCGCGCCACCGCAGATCGTGTTCGGGCAGGCGCTCTTGGACAGCGAGGACGACGCCGCCCGTTACTTCCTGCTCATCCGTAGCCTGAAGATCCTGCAGGGGAGCGCCGCCGCGTTGTCGCGCACCGCGGCGGTCGAGCTCTGGCCCGTGCTGGCAGGCTTTCTGAATCTGCTTGCGCCCAGTTGGATCCCCCAGGGCGTAGACGCCAAAAAGCTCGCCGAGACGCAGAGCCGAATCTCGGCGGTGATGCGTAGGAACTTGGACGACGACGTCCCGGTGCTGGCCCTCGAAGTGATCGGTGCCATTGGCAACCGCGCGAGCTTGCTGGCTACGGCCCTTTATCAATGGGGCAATCGCTGCGCGCTTTTGTCAGCGGGCTCACTGGTCGCTTCCTTGCGCGGCGTCGCGCTAGCCAGCGGCCAGCCGGGCCCGCCACCGCCCGAAGGCGCCGAGCGCGTTAAATGGATCGTGCGGAATGCGGAAGCGCGGGACCTTGCGACGTTCGCCGTCAGCGAGCAATACGCGGAGGCGCGCTCGCGTTTGGGCTTGAGCCGTTAGCGCAGCGCGGAGGACACGCGCGCTAGTCACTGGAACCATCGCTTGCGATGCTTCCGCTCACGTCACGAACGCGCTCGCGTACCTCGAACGCGATAAGCTCGCTCGAGGCGCCACTGGCCGCGGCCACACGCACGCGGTGCGAGCCGGGCGACAGTCGCCAGGGTAAGCGGAAGGGGGCGGCTAGGGTTGCGAGCTCGTGTTCGTCGACGAAGAACGTCAGGTGGTCACTTGCCGCGCGCGCTTCGAGTACGATTTCCTGCTCAGCGCGCCGCCCGGACTCGATCACGAAGGTTGCGCGCGGGCTCGGAAAAATCAGCTCTGGAGCGGCATTTGCTGACAACTTTGACGGCTCCGGGCAGCGTGCCGAGAACTCCTCGGGGGCGATCGGCCGCAGCGCCTGGCGCGCGAAATTCCGATACTCGCGCGGATAGCGCTCGAACGTGCGGACAATCGTCGTCTTGCAGGCCGGCCCCGCGCGCAGCATCGTCTCGGGATCCAGCGCCACGAGCTCGTGCATGTCACAGGCATGGCGCGGCTCACGCCCCGGGACGAACCACTCCTTTCGCCGATGAGGACAAAGGTCCGAGGCGAGGTCTCCGCTCAGCTGGCATACCTCGGCCGTGATCAAGCCCGTATAATCGAGGAGCGGCGCGTGTTCCCGACCGCGCATGGCCGCCAGCATGACCTCGTGAAAGAGCGGTCCGGCCCCCGTGACTCCGGTCGAATTGATCATGGGCGTACCGTCGAAATTCCCGGCCCACACCGCCACCGTCACCTCGCGCGTGAAACCGACCGTCCAATTGTCGCGAAAACCCTTGGAAGTACCGGTTTTCGCTGCCACTCGGAATGGGAAGGCGAGTGGGCCGCCAATGCCGAATTCGGGCGAGCGCGCCAAATCATCGGCCAAAATGTCGGTCAAAATGCGCGCAATGCGCGGGTCGATCACGGACGTCACGCGCTCGGCGGCGCGCGAAAGCTCCGCTCCATTGCCGAGCAGCGCGCGACGATAAAAGCGGAGGGGCAGAAAATCACCGCCCCGCGCGAGCATGGCGTAGGCCTGCGCGAGCTCGCTGAGCCTCACCTCCCCGTCGCCGAGCGCGAGCGCGGCGCCGTAGTGCTGGGCGCTGTTTCGCAGGGAGCTAAAGCCGGCGCGATGCAGCAGCGCGAGCACTTGCTCCGGACCGACTCGCGAGGCCGTATACACCGCGGGCACATTCAAGGAGTTGGCCAACGCGTCGCGCAGCAGCACGGGACCATGAAACCTGCCATCGTAGTTCTTCGGGGAGTACACGCCGTCGGACGTAGGAAGCCCGAGCTCCAAATCCGGTAGGCGCGTGGCGGCCGTCATGCCCAGGCTCGCCATGGCGGCGGCGTACACGAAAGGCTTGAGCGCCGAGCCCGGCTGCCGCAGGGCCCTCGCGCCGTCGTTTTGGCCCAAAGCCTCGACCGCGTAAAAATCCGGAGACCCGACGTAAGACAGCACCTCACCGCTGACATTTTCCACGACCACCACGGACATGGCGCTGGCGCCGTGATCGGCGGCGGAGCGGACCGCCCGGCGCGATAGCTCCGACACCTCTCGTTGCAGCCCAGAATCGATGGTGGTCGTGAGCCGCTGCACGCGCTCCCCGCGCAGCTCGGGCGCCAGCGCCCCGGAGACGAGCCCTTGCATCAGATGCTCGGTCCCACCTTGCGCCAAAGCGCGCATCAAGTGCAGCGGTTCGAGCTCTGCGTTACGGACCGCCTCCGCCGGAGCCGAGCCGTGCGCGAGCATGCGGCGGAGCACGCGATCCCGCCGCCTGAGTAGGGCATACGTGCCACGTGCCGGGTCGTACAGGGTCGGCCCGCGCGGGATCGAGACCAATAGCGCCGCCTCGGCTAGGTCCAACTTTGCGGCGGGCTTGTCTAAGTAATAGCGACTCGCCGCCTCGATGCCTCGCACATTGGGCCCGAATTCCACCCGATTCAGGTACGCCTCGAGCACTTGCGATTTGCTCAAGCTGTGTTCGATGCGGAGGGCAATCGCAAGCTCCCGCCACTTGCCCCAAAAGGTGCGCGGGCGCGGCACGACCGAACGCGCCAGCTGCTGGGTCAAGGTGCTGGCGCCCGACACGAGCTTGCGTTGCCAGAGCGCCTGCCCCGCCGCGCGGAGCATGGCCAGCGGATCGATGCCCGGGTGCTGATAGAAGCGCGCGTCCTCGGCAGCGAGCAACGCCGGCACCACGAGCTCGGACAGCTCGCCGAGGCTCACTCGGCTAGACAATTGACCGTCTTTGCTGCGGAGCTCACGAATCAGCTGACCATCGCGGTCCAGCACCTGGGTGCTGGTGTCTGATCCAGGCTCGAGCAACGCGCTCGGCATGTCCTCGCGCGCCGCACACGAAATCAGGGCCAAGAGCGGCACGAAATAAACGGTAATTGCGACCAATAGCAGACGCTTTCCGGCCTTTTTCCGGGTACGCATCACTCTACGCTCACTAACGTCGCGCCGTTACGGCCGAAGGTCTCGGGCGTATACATCTCCTCCACGCGCGTCGAGGGCAGCACGAATTTCCCGATGGTCGTGGCGCGCGCCAAGTAGCGGAAGTGGTACATGCCAGCCGCCATGTGGTCGATGAAGAAGAGTACGCGGTCATCGCGCAGCTCGCGCTCGCTGTAGTCCTCGAAGAAAGTGCGTCCGGCGGCGAGGTCGTCTCGCGACTCTTCATCATCGCACCCCGGGCAGGGCACCCCAGACGATTCACCGACCGCGAGCGCGGCCGAGCTCGTGGCTAGGTGGCTATCTACCGCTTCCAAGCCCGCTGGCAGCGGATCATCCACCACTACGAAATCGCGCGGGCTGGGCGTCACGATGACCAGATCGGCGAGCACCAGCTCGCCGCCCGAAAAGCGCGCCGTGGATACATCGGCAATGCTGGCGAGCGCTTGCGGCAAAGCTTCCGGCGTGACCGCCCTCAGCGCTTTCTGCACGAAAAATCCCTGATCGAGCGTGTCCGCCGGCAAGGTGCGGCGCGCGTAACGGAGGCGCGCCTGGTAAAACATCGTTCCGGAGCCGCGTTTTTCGAAGAGCAACGAGGCCCCCGGCCGCCCCACCACTTGGTTCATGTCGACCCGCGCCTGCTGACTGCTCGAGCTGCGACCGCGCAGGTCCGCCGAGAGCACGGCGTTTTGCCCCAGCAAAGCTCGGACTTGAAAGTCAGGCACGATCTTCTCTTGGGCTTTGCGATACGCATCGAGCGCGAGCAGCGCGTAGCTCGTCTCTTGCGTGCTGCGCCAGGTTCCGTTTATACGCTGCAACAGAAGACCGCGTGCAAGGCTCGCCGCCAGCGGGTGGTCGGGCTTGGCGATCAGCAGCGCCCGCAGCACGAGCGCCGCCGTGCGAGCCTTCGAATCCATCAAAACTGCGTATTCGTCCGCGGTGTTCTCGGACACGAAGGCTGCGTCATTCTCGATCCGGAGCGCGTTCTCCAGGTCCGGCAGCAGCGCCGAGACCAGCTGCTGCTGACCTTTGCTGACGCCGAGCGCGTGCACGAGCAGCGCCTTGGCAAACAAAGGCAGCTCCTTTCTGTGCTCGAATAGACGCTGCATGTAGCCCACGTCCGGGGCCCCCATGTCGGCCAGCACGTCCAAGACGAAGGCCACCGTCGCCAACCGATACGGCGAATCCGTGGTCTCCGCCAGGTAGCGGCGGAGGTAGTCGCGTCCGCGTTCGAAGACGGGCTTTGGCACGCTCGCGCCATGCAGATTGGCTTGGCCGAGCACGAAGAGCGCATAAGCACCCACCCACGGATAGCTCTCGCTCGAGTCTGGCCACAGCCCAAACCCGCCGTCGCTGTGTTGCCGCGACACGATCTCTGCGATGGTGTGCGGGACCACTTGGTCCAAATCGAGCGGCAACGGGATCTGAAAGTCTTTGGCAAGATCACGCAAAGGCACGAGGGGTATCAGCATGCTGGAGAGCTGCTCGGTGCACCCGTACGGGTACTGAACCAGCTGCTCGACGCCGGCGCCGAGGCCCACCAGAGCCGTAGAAGAAACGCTGATGTCGAGCTGTCCTACGTCTGCACGGACCGCGGACAGATCGCCCAAGCTCTCCGCCACCGAGTCCTCGGACGTGCCGTAAAGCGCGACGGCCTCCAGCGTCGCCGGCGAGACGACTTTCCGGGTCACGAGCACGGCGTCCCGCTCCCCACCAGCGCTGACATCGAAGCGAAAGCTCGCGGTTCCCGCGCTATCTGCCCGAAACGGAAAGCGCACCTCGATTGATTCATCCCGCTTCAGGCTCACTGTGCGCGTGCCCTCAGAGGTCAACGCGATGCCCGTAGCCCGGGCCTGGACGGTGACCGGCCCCGGCTCGAAGCTCTTCGCGGAAACCACGATCCCAGCCTGAAGCACGTCGCCCGCGCGCAAGAAGCGCGGCAGCGCGGGCCGTGCCATCAAGCGTTTGCTAGTCGTGATGGACGTTGCGCCGAAGCCGTAGTTGTCCACAGCGCCGACCGCCACCGCCATGATCCGATATGTGGTCAGACTCTCGGGCAGCTTGAACGACACGCGCGCTTTGCCGCTGGCGTCGGTGATCACACTCGGGTTGAAGTACGCCGTCTGTCGGAAATCACGGCGCGCCGGGCTCAGGCCACCCCCGCCGCCATCACGCCCCTTTTCGGCGCCCAGCGCGCCATCCAACGCCTCCAATCCAATGTGCGCCAGGGCATCGCGCGACTCCAGCGTGGCGACGCCCAATGGGCGCGGAGCGCTGAATACGGGCAGCGGATCCGGAGTCTTGTAGCCAATCAAGGACAACACGCCTTCGTCGACCGCGTACACGGTCACCTCGGTCGCCTGTGCCTTGCCTGCGCGATCGGACACGTTTAGATCAACGTGGATCTCGGCGCCCGGCCTGTAATCCGCCTTATCCGCGGAGACGGCGACCGAAAGGCGACGCGCCTCGGGGTCGATGCGCAACTCCGAATAGCCAACGCGGTAGGGGGCGCCGAGGCCAGCCTTGTCTTGCCGGCCTCGCGCGCGCACCAAATGCACGGCCACGAAGGCATTCGGCCGCATGTCCTCGCTGATCGGCAGATCAAAAGTGGGCGTCGGGCCGTGCAAGTGCACTCGCTGCGCACGATAAATGCCCGCACGTTCCACGGTGACGAGCGCGTCGGCCTCCGGGAACGGAGATTTCACGAGCACCCGAGCCGTGTCACCGATCTGATAAGCTTGCTTATTGGTCTTCAGCTCCACGCTCAGGGCATCGTTGTCGCCGAAGCCCGTACCCGATTCGCCAATCGCGTAAACGCCCAGCGCCGACTCGGCCAGATTGCCGCGGCTGTCCTTGGCGGTGGCGTGCAGCACTACATAGCCGGCCGCCGGAATATCGAGAGCGCAGGTTACCGGCGCCCCGCCGGTCAGCACCGTGCAGGACGAAATCACGCGATCGACGACTTTACTCAGCAACCGTGAATCCCCACCCGCCTGGGCCTCGCGGGCGTACGTCCAGCGCCGCGAGATCAGCTCGACTTTCACGGATTTACCCGGCAGGCGCTGACCGCTTGGAGACAGCGCCAGCACCGTCGTCGACAACTTGCCGGGAGCTTTGGCAAAATAGTCTTCTGGCTCCTTCAGGGCCACGTAAAAGTCGGCCGGGTGCACGATGGCGGAGGTGCTGCCCGCAATGCTCTGACGCGACACATCGCTTACCTCCGCCTCCGCAGTGATGAGCTCCGGACCACGCTGGCCGGGCAGCTCGAGCTTGTGCGCAAAGGTAAGCGCGCCGTGCGCATCGAGCTTGCCGTGCTGAGAGGCGAGCTCGCCCGCGTCGAGCGCGACTTCCTCGAGATCGGCGTGGAAGGCAGAGGCGCTCGTGACGAAGCCGGAAGAGCCTGGTACTTCGAAGCTGCTCGCGGCGCGCGAGAGGGTGTAGTGGGCTTCGGCCCCCGCCATGGGCGCCCCGAACAAGTAATCGCCGTGCCCCGTCCAACGTGCCGTATCCCCGCGGACGTAGCTCGAGTGCTCGCTCTCGACACCCACCTTGAACTCCGCCGGCCGGTATTCCGATACGTCGAACGACTCGTACACGACGTCATCGAGCCCGGTCGCGCGGAGTTGCCACGCGCCCAGGTGGGCTGTCTCGGGCACCTTGAAATGCGTTGCGAACGTTCCGAATCGGCTCAGCTTCAAGCGCTGACTCTGGACTCGTTCGGCGTCGGGTGAGTAAAGCTCGACGGCAAGCTCGTCTCCCGCCGGGGTTAGGTTGCCGCTCGGCAACTCGCGGCGCAGGATCCCTTTCACCTGCACGTCATCGCCGGGCCGATAAATCCCTCGCTCGGTGAAGATCAGACCATAGGTGTGTCGCTTGCCCGAGCCGTCGAAGGGCACGGACATGCGCCAAGGCGACAAGTAATCGCGCGTGTTCTCGAACGTCCAATCATCCCCACTCCGCACCACCAGGAGCGAGTCGGGGTCGCCCTCACTCGGCTCGAGCCTGGGCTTGAAGTCCGCGGCTGGAATGCGCGCTATGCCTTGCAAGTCGGTCTGGTACTCGCGCGCCGAGCCGGCCGAGCCGACCGACCCGACGATGCGCACGGAGGCCTGCGCCACGGGCTCGCCGGAGGAGATGCGAGTAACCCAGACCAACGAGCCATCGGTGGAGAGCTTGGCCGTCACGCCCAGGTCGGTGACCTTGACGATCTTGAAGGTCTCGAGGGAGCGGTAATCTTTTGGGTGGCGCTCGTAATCGACGGCGATCGCCAGCGCCCCGTGACTCTGACCGCTCAAAATGTTGCTCAGGTTCAGGCTTTCCCTGTGGGTTTCGTTCAGCGGTGCGCCCGAGACGACGCTCTGCTGATGCGCGGCGGGCAAGCCACGAAGGAGCTCCAAACGGGCGAGCGGGTTGGTTTCGTGGACCAGCAAAAGTGCGGTCTCAGGCGTCAGTGCAGCGCTGGTCAGTCCGTAGCGCGCCACGTTCACCGAGCCGATGGGCAGCGCCGCCGCGTCGCGCGCATCCAACGTTTGACCTTGCACGCCGATTTCGACGGCCGGAAAGAAATCGTCGATCTCGAGCTCTTTCGCCACGGAACGACCCAAACTTTGACCGTACACGTCGTGCAGCTCGCCGTTCACGCGCAGGGCGTATTTTTGCCCGGGCCGAAAGGGCGCCGCGATGCTGAGGTAGGAGACGGGCGTCGACTCGTCGGTCCAATTCTCGAAACGCATGGGTACGGGCGGCGTAAACGACAGAGCGCGCTTCAAATTTCTGAGCAACACCGGGTTGCTGAGCTCGAGTGACCACGCGCCCCCGGGGCGGCAGTGCTCGTGCGGCGTTTCACGATCGCAATTGACGCTCGCGATCGCCAGCGGCCCGTACGTTTCGACCGAAAGCTCAATGGCGGAGGCCATGGGCAACGGTCCCTCCAAACTGGTCAACGCCGCGGCCACGCTCAGCTGGATCTGCGCGTGAACGGGCAGTGGTTTGCGCGGGCGCAACTCGAGCCGTTTGCTTTCGCTCGGATCGGGACGCACGACGGTGAAGTCGAGCGCCTCGCTCTTTCCCGCGCTCAGCGCGCTCAGCGTGCTCAGGGCGCGGAGCTTTTCGGGGTCTAGGCCCTGATTGAAATGCAGAGTGAAGAAGGCGCTCGGCTCGAGACTACGTGAGCCCCCGGCCGGCATGCTGTCGACCAGCTTCAAGCGCGGGGTCGAAAACTCGAACGTGTACGCGCGACCGAGGGTCGCGCCATCCAGCGCGCGTAGGTCCGCGGGCGCGGTCACCTCATACTCGGTCGCACCGGGCAGGTGCGGCGTGTCGGGCACGAAGCGCAGGGCGTGAGTTCCGACCCATTGCCAACGCCCAGCGATCGGCGGCGCGATGGCGAGAGCAGGGGTCGGCGCCCCCGCGAGCTCCAGCTTGCGAAGCGGGCGGCTAAACACCAAACTGAGCTCGCTGACCTCGCTGGCGTCGCCTCGAGGGCCAGCGAAAACCACTCGAAATGGCTCATCGCCTGCTTGCTTCGCGCCGGCAACCCCCGGTGCCAGCGCTCCGTTCGCCGACCTCACCGTCGCCTTCGCGCCCTCCATGCACGCCGCGCCGAAGATGAATAGCCCGCCCAGAGTGAGGCACAACAAAAGTAGCCGAAAGCGCTGGAGCTGCGAGTGGGTTGTCATGAGATTCAGGCCGGAGTCAGCAACAGGCGTGCCGCGGCGGCAACGCGCGAATTTGCCGGTAATTCAGCGGTCCGCGTGGTCACCGGGACGCACGCTTCGCGGCTGGCCGACCACAGCGCTGCTCGCCTGGCTACTGCTCGGGCAGAGCCCGGCGGCGCTCGCGCAGCCCACCGCCCGCTTTTCAGACGCGTCCACCGACAGCGCCAGCAGGACGTCAGGCTCCGGGCGCCCAGCCGCGCCCGAAAGCCCGATGAGCGCCCCGACCGCCACACCGCCGACCGCCACACCGCCGACCGCCACGCCGCCGCCTCCAAGTGAGGGCTGGTCACGCCGTCTCGCGTTGACCCACTTCGAGCGTGGCGCCCGAGAAGAACGGAGCGGAGACATCACGCAGGCCTTGCGCGAGTACACCGAGAGCCTGGCCATCGACTCGACGCTCGGGGAGGCCTACCTACGGCTAGGCGCTCTCCGCGAGCGCATGGGCGACCCGCGCGAGGCAGAGCTTGTGTACACGGAAGCGACTCGGCGGGGTGATGCGCGCGCTCGCGCTTTCTGGCAACGTTCTCGCTTATTGCGTGCGGAGGGTCGTAGCGACGACGCCATCCGCGATCTGGAAAATGCCGTCGCGCTCGAGGCGGACGCCGACTCGCTGGCGGAGCTCGCCCATCACTACGTCGAGGCGCACGCCTTTGCCGCGGCTCTGTTCACTTTCCGCCGCATCCTCGCCTACGCCCAAAACACGGGAAACCACGACGCAATCGAGACGGCGCGGCTAGAAGTGCGAGCGCTGAGCGTCCTCGCCGCCGAGACCGACCTTACCGGAGCTCGAGTCCCGAAGCATGATTGGGTGGGGCGATCCTTGGTCAGCATCGCGCGTCACTGAGCGCGGGTTACCCGTGGGCGAATGGCGCGAGCGCGCCGCAGGCGAAGCCGCAGGTCCCCGCCCTCGGCGTGAGCCGCCGCTCATCGGCTGAGCCTCAGGGCGTCCGGAAGCTCGCGCCGTGATCGTCCGAGACGAGCACGCTATACGACTGCGCGCTGCGATTGCCGCCGCCATATAGGAGCAAGCGGTTGTCGACGGTGAGCAGCCGCGAAGGCGTGCGCACGTCGACCCGCACCTCAGGGTGCTCGGTGACGTCGAAGGCGACGTAGAACGGCGACCAGGTTCGGCCTTCGTCGCGGCTCGAGCTCACGCGCACGATGTCTTTGGCCGTGACGGCGAGCACGGTCGTGCCGTGCACGCGCGCGATGTCCAGCGTCTGCTCGGCAAATGCGGGTAAGGCCTCGGCGCGCGGCGGGCTCAGCACGCTGCAGCGGCCGCCGAAGGGGCAGTCGTAGATCTCGCTTGTCCTGGCCCCCTGGGCGCGCAAGAGCACGACCAGCGCGCGCTCGTCGCACGCCACCGCGTACGCGCTGCTAGTCAGCGGCCCGAGCGGGGTCGCGTGCGCCGTGCCATCCAAATCGATAGAGCTCGCTTCGAGCACGTCGTGATCGACGCTCAGCCCGACCTCGTACGCGCGGCCGTCCCCGGTCAGGCAGCGCTCCGCGAAATCGCCCGAGGCGACGCTCGGGGCGGGGCGCCAGGTGAGCCCGTTGTCCGTGCTCTTGTGCAGTGAAAGATGCGCGCCCTTGCCGAACGCCAGCAGCAGCGCCTCGGGCGTGCGCTTCAGCGAGCGATACACGCCGCGATAAGCGGGGATGCCGCGCCCCACGCCCGGGCGCGGCAGCTGCACGGGATGCATGGCTTCGAACGCGCCGAGCGAAGGCTTGACGAGCGCGCTGTAGCCCCGCACGAAGGGCCAGGCCGCGTGCGCCGCGGCCACCAGCGGCTCGCTGCTGACGGCCAAGCTCGACGCGCTCTCCGTGCCAGAAAGGCCGTACTCGAAGAAGCTCGCGGCGGAGAGCGCGTGTTTACGGGCGACCTCCGCGGAGCCGCTAATGCTCAGCGCGTGCCGCGCGCACTTTTCGAACGGGCGCTCGCCAGGCGCGGCCGCCACGATCCGGCGATGCACCAGGCGCGCGAGCTCGGCCGGGTTATCGCGAAAGAGCGCCGGCCCCGTCGGGCCCACCATGCACACGGCATAATCGGCGCCGGTGGTGGCCAGCGTGTGGACCCGGTATCCAGCAAGGGCGCGCGGCACTAGGCTGCACACGAGCCAGGCACATACGCCGAGTGCGAGCAGACTCCGGATGCGAATGGGGGGTCGGGGAAAGGCTGACGCCTGGCCAACCGGCGCTGAGGCCATGCGTTCCACACTCAGCAATTTCAGTCACTTGGGCCAAGTTTCAGCGCGACGCAAGCGGCCCGGCGTGCGCGGACGACCGCGCCCGCTTCAGCAAGAGAACGGCCGCGACGCCGAAGGCTGCGCCGGAGTTGACCGAGGCGCGTGACCATCAACGTTTGAGCTCAATTCGCCCATCGAACACCGACACGGCGCAGGCCAGCGGCCCCTGCATCAACCCATCGTGCGCGGGATCTCGTCCGTCTTCAGGCGCTTACGGCGGCGACGAGCGGCCTCGCTCATCTTCTTGCGCTTCTTGATCGAGGGTTTCATGTAGTGTCGACGGCGTTTTAGCTCGCGCAAAATGCCCTCCGCCGCCATCTTCCGCTTGAGGTGCTTGATCGCACGCTCGATGCCTTTGTCGCCGACTTGGACCTCGAGGGGCCTGCACTGAACCGATTCGCTGGTATTCGCCAAGGGACGGCGGATATGGCAGACCCGGCCGCCCAATGCAAGCCCCGACCTCGACCTCTGCCGCCCGATTCTGACGAATAACCGCATGGAACCTCGCTATCGGCCAACCGCCATCAAAGCCCCGCACGGCGCGCGCGTCCTCGAAGTCACGTGGGCGGACGGGCTTGGCACGAGCTATGAACATGAAATCTTGAGGGGATATTGCCCGTGCGCGGGTTGCCAAGGGCACTCCGGCGCGATTCGCTTTCAAGCGGGCGGCAATTTGGAGCTGCGCGAGATCGGCCGAGTCGGCAACTACGCCCTCTCGTTCACGTGGGGCGACAGCCACAGCTCGGGTATCTATAGCTTCCGCTACCTGCGAATGCTGGGTGAGCTATTGGCCGCTCAAGGGGCTGACGCGGTAAAGGCGCTCGCTGAGCTGCCGCGCTCGTGAGCGAGCGCATCGCGGTCGTCACCACCAGCTACCCGCGGAGCCCCGGAGACCCCGCCGGCCACTTCGTGGCCGCCGAAGTGAGACGCCTCACTCAGGCCGGTCACGAGGTGCACGTGTTCGCGCCCGGAGTGGGAGCGCGAAGCAGCGAGGGTGCGCGCGTGCACTGGATCGCGGACTACGGCGCGTTTGGCTTCCCGGGGGCGCTCGCGCGACTGAAGAGCAACCCGGCCCGGGCGCTTGGCGCGGGCGCGTTCAGTGTGCGGGCCATCCGCGCCCTGCGCGGCGCCGCACCGTTCACGCGCGTGCAAGCGCATTTCCTGCTGCCCGCCGCCTGGCCCATTGCGGCACGCGCCTTCGCGCCGCCAAGCGCGCTCGAGCTCGAGCTCGTCGGGCACGGCTCGGACGTGCGATTGTTCTGCGCTTTGCCGGCGGCCCTGCGCGCGTCCATCGCGCGCCGCTGGCTCGCGCAGCGCGCTTCGCTGCGCCTGACGAGTCGCGAGCTCGCCGCGCGGCTCAGTCGCGCGAACCCCGAGCTTGACGCCGCCATTCGCGTCCAGCAGAGCCCCATCGACGTCGAGGGCGTGCCCCACCGCGAAGTCACACGCGCGGAGCTCGGCCTGGCCACGACCCTTCGCGTCGCGGCGATCGTGTCGCGATTGGTCCCCGCCAAGCGCGTGGCGAGCGCGCTGCACGCCCTGAGCTTATGCGACGACTTGACCGTGATCGTGGTCGGGGATGGCCCAGAGCTCGCCCGGCTTCAGGCGCGCTTTCCACACGTGCATTTCACGGGTCGACTCCCCCGTCCGCGGGCCCTGGCTTTGATCGCGGCGGCCGACGTGCTCGTCAGCGCGTCCCCCGAAGAAGGCGCACCCAGCGTCGTTCGCGAAGCCCGCGCCCTCGGAGTGCCCGTGGTCTCGGTTCCAGCAGGGGATCTCGCGTTGTGGGCCGCCTGCGATCCGGGCTTGCTGCTGACGCGCGCTTGAGCGCGAAATCCGGGCCACACTGACGCCCCCCGCTCGAGAGCGCAAAGCCGCGAGAAGACCGCCTCAGCGCGCCGGCTCGGCGTGCACGCGCGGCAGCAGCTCCACGAAGTTGCAGGGCTTCGTGCGCGCATCGAGCTGGGGCAGGAGGATCTTTTCGAGGGCGAGCCGCACTGCACCGGTCGAGCCGGGTAACATGAATACCAAGGTGGTGCCGCACAAGCCGGCCTCCGCCCTTGATTGGATCGTAGAAGCGCCGATGTCGGCGAAGCTCAAAAAGCGAAATAGCTCACCGAAGCCGGGAATCGCTTTGGTAACGAGCGGCGCGAACGCCTCCGGCGTCACGTCCCGCTGGGTGATTCCGGTGCCGCCCGTGCTGATCACGACGTCGACCGCCGGGTCGTCGATGCCCGCGGATAACGCGCTACGAATAGCGTCCAAGTCGTCCTTGACGATCCGTCGCTGACCGATCACGTGACCGGCCGCCAACAATTGCTCCATGAGTAAGCCGCCGCTCTTGTCGGTCTCGAGCGTCCGCGTATCACTGACGGTGATGAGCGCTATTCTGAGCGGGGTCGGCACGGGATTCATGGCTCGACCCTAGCGCGTTTTTTCGCGGCGCGTGTATGCTCGGGGCGTGTGCCGTGCGCTCTGCCTGATACTTTTAGGGGCGATCGCCTGCTCACGCGCGCCCGTCGCTTCGCTCGAAGCAGACCGCTCGCCTCGGCCAGAAGCAACGCGGGCGGCGCAGAGCCCGAACACGGGGGCGGCGCTTCATTTCGAGGGCGGCCCAGGCTCCGTGCGCGCGGAGCTCGGCGCTGTCACCAGCGTGGAAGCCAACGCCACGCGGGCGGGGGTCGCGATGTTGGAGCGCGGCGGCAACGCGATGGACGCCGCGGTCGCGGTCGCCTATGCGCTCGCGGTCACCCACCCGAGCGCAGGCAATATCGGCGGCGGCGGCTTTCTTTTAGTGCGACCGAAGGGCGGCCCCACCGCCGCGCTCGATTTCCGTGAGAGCGCGCCGCAAGCCCTGACTGCCGCACAGTTCGACGCCATGGAAAAAGCGGGCGGCATGGGGCCCGTAGCGGTGGGCGTGCCGGGCAGTGTCGCGGGGCTCGAGCTGGCACACGATCGCTTCGGCAAGCTGTCTCGAGCGCAAGTCCTCGCACCGGCGATCGCGCTCGCGCGCGGCTACACGTTGGGCGCGCATCAAGCGGCGTTGCTGGCCAGCAGCTTTCCGGCGCTGTCGAAAGACCGCGCCGCGCGCGACGTATTCGGCAAGGGCCAGCAGCCGCTTGCCGCGGGCGCGCGCCTCGTGCAGCTGGATCTCGCGCTGAGCTTACAGCGCATCGCCGATCACGGGCGCGACGGCTTTTATCTCGGCCGCACCGCGGAAGCACTGATCGGCCTACAGCGCGGCTTGATCAGCGGCGCCGATCTGGCTTCGTACCAAGCCAAGTGGCGCGCTCCGCTCGGCTTCGAGTATGAAGGCTTCCAGGTCGAGACGATGCCTCCGCCGTCGGCAGGCGGTATTGCCGTCACCCAGACTCTGCTCATGTTGCAGTCCTTACATGCGAGCGCAGAACCGCACGACTCTGCCGCCGAGCTCCACTTGTTCGCGGAGGCCTCACGCCGCGCGCAGGCCGAGCGACGCTTTGGCGTAGTGGACCCGGACGCGTTGAGCGATGCGGAAAACGCCCGCAAGCTGGCGCGCTGGCTCGACCCCGACACCTGGCTCGTGGCGGCCCCGATTGTGGCGTCGCGCGCAACCCCCTCCGCGGAGCTGCGCACGCCCAAAAATACCGCTGAGGAACCGGAGCACACGACGCATTTTGCGGTCGTCGATCGGCAAGGCATGGTCGTCACCTGCACCACCACTCTGTCCGGGTCGTACGGAGCGAAGCTGATGCTGCCGGGTACAGGTATCGTACTAAATAACTCCGTCGCTTCTTTCTCGTCGCTGGGTGAGAACCGAGCCGTGGGTGGCCGGCGCACGGTGAGCTCAATGGCGCCCACGTTGGTCTCTCGTGGCGGCGCGCCGGTGCTGCTCCTCGGCAGCCCAGGCGGCGACAGCATCCCGAGCACGATTGTCCAAGTGCTGCGGCACGTGGTCGACCACGGCGAGTCCCTGGCCGTGGCGGTGGAGGCGCCGCGGTTGCATCAGTCGCTCATGCCCGATGAGCTGCGCTACGAGCCCAACAATGCGCCCAATGCTGCGCTGCTGCGCGAGCTTAGGCGCCTCGGGCACCGGCTGAAAAAGAGCCGCGCGGCCATCGGCGACGCCAACGAGATCTTAGTGCAGGACGGCGTCGCGTACGCCTACGCCGATTCTCGCGAGCGCGGCCTGGCGTTGGCGGCTCGCGCTGCGACGCCGGTGCCGTCCAAGACGCCGGAGGCTGTGCCAAGGTCCGACGATACCCGTGACCATCGAAGCCACGTCCAATGATTCTTTCGTCGGATCGACGGGCGTGTGCACGATGCCGTCCTCAACCAACGCCGCGGATCGTCCTCGGCCCGAAATCTTCGGCGACCGCGTTCTCGATCGCGACGGGCCGCAAGCTCGTGCGACGCGGTGCCGGGGAGCACGTGTCGGTGATCGAGATCGCGCATTTGAACACGCTGCGCGGAGCGCAACCATGACCCATGCTCAGGCGCGGAAAAAGCAATAAGGCCTTCGCCGTCGGCGCGCTGGGGGCTCCGCTGGCTCCGCTGAACGAAAGCATCGGCGGCGCTTCCACGGCGGCGCCTTCGACGAGCGGTGCTTCCACTGGGGGACCTTCGACGAGCGGCACGTTCGCGAGCGGCGCTGTCAGCTCTGGACCTTCAACGGCTGACGCTTCCACGGCTGACGCTTCCACGGCTGACGCTTCCACGGGAGCCTGCGGTGGCCCGTCGGGCGCGACGACGCTCAGCGGAGCTTCGGGTCCGAGCGGGGCCGTCGCTTCCGGCTCGTACGCGGGCGCGATCGTAGCGGCGCGCAGCTCGGCGCTCGGCCCGGTATACTCGGTGTTAGGCAGCTCGCGTACGAGCCGCGCCGATACGGTCGTTACGACCTGCTCCAGCTCGCTGCCGCTGCCGACGCTCGGGAACTCCGAGAAGCCGGCGCTCGGGCCAAGCGGCGAGGCAAGCGGTCGGGGGCGCAAGTCCGCCGGTGCGGCGGGCAAGGTCTCTACGAGAGCGAGCGGTGGGTTCAGGCTCGCGGCCGCGCCCGTCAACGATCCGCTCGATTCGGGTGCCGGCGGCACGCTCAATACTGGCTCCGCGCAGCGCATGACGTCGCTCGTCTGTTCGAAGGCGGCCGCCGCGCCCTCGAGCGCACGTTCATCGAGCGCCATTTCAGATGGCGCGGCGATGGCAGGCGGCGCAGCGGCTGCGGGGTGACCATCGTTTGCGTGAGGGGTCGGCGGCGCCCCCGCTTCGGGCGCGATATCCGCGGCGATGACGGCGGGGCCGGGCTCGGGCGCAGCCGCAAGCCCGATCACGGAGATCGCACTTTCACTCGGCGGACGTAGGCTTGGCCCCATCAAGCCATCGCTCTCCAAATTCGCGTCGAGCGAGGAGATGAAGACCGGGTTCGGACGCGGTAGCTTGATCGGCAAAGGCACCCGCCCTTGGGGCCGCGTGCGAAGAAATCGCCTGCGCAACCAAAGGCGATACGCGACCGGCAACAGCACGCCCCACAAAAGCAGCATGCTGAGCGGCGCGGCGATGAGCTTCCAAACCGCGAAGGTCTGCGAAACCATCACTCCGGTCACGGACGCGCCGACGGAGAACCCGGCCAGCGCCATCGCCGTCACCTTCAAATAACCTGGGATGGGATTTTTGCTGCGAAATTTTTTATGCTCGCCCACACACAGCACGCACCAATGCTCCGGACCGATTTGGTGCTCCGGACACACATTACCACCGCAGGCGGCGCACAGGTTGCCGAAGCTCGGCTTGCTGCACGCAACGCACGCGAAGTGCGCCGGCACCTCGTTCACGTCGCTCGTGCGCCCCGTGCCCGGGCTCGAGCTCGGCACCGTGTCGCGCGTGCTACCACGCACCGGCACGCTGACCGTCGGCGAATCCGCTGAACGGAGTGGACGCGGCGCGCCGGACCGACGCGGGCGTAGCGAACGGGGCACTTCCAAGCGACGCGGCGCGACGACCTCCAGATCCGGCTGACCGTGCGAGCGCGATCGGCTGCGGTCGGCTAAAGCGCGCAAATCGCCCCACATGGCCGCCACTTGAGGCTCCGAGATCTCCAAATATTGCGCCGCCTCGCTCTCGGTGACGAGGGCAATGCCCGCTTCGTCGCTGTCGAGGTCGACGGCGTACGACATCATGTCGGCCACGCGCAAGGTGTGCACCATGGAGGCGAGCAGCGTGTCTTGCATTGCGCGGGCCGGCTGGTGGTGAAACGCAACCACCTTTGGCACTGGTTCTGGAATGTTCCATGCACTGAGCACGTGCGCGCCGAGCACCGCGTGGTCGAAGCCGAACAGTTTGCGCTCGTGGATGTGGAGCTGGTCCGGCGCGTTGCCGTGGGTGCGCACGAGCGAGGCGTACGCCTCGCCCTCGGTATCGAGCAACATCAGCTTGCCGATGTCATGCAAGAACCCGCACGTAAATAGCTCGTCATGCGGCAGCCCGAGGTGCACGGCCAGATAACGGCACAAGGAACCGACCACCGCCGCGTGCTCCAGTAGCTGTATCGCAGTCTCGTTGCCGGCGTCGAACAGGTCCAAAATAGCCGCGGTCGTCGCGACCTGATGGAGCCGACGCGTGCCGACCAGCACCGCCGCGTGCCGCACCGACGTGACCCGCACCTTCAAGCCGTAACCTGCCGAATTCACCAAGCGCAGCAGGCGCACCGACAGCCCCGGATCGGTTTCGAGAACGGAGACCACTTGCTCGAGTCGGGCCTTCGGATTGCGCGTCAGCTCTTCCAAGCGACGCGCCGCGATCGGAAACGGCTTGGCTCCGACGATTCGAGCGCCCACCGCGGCCACGCTCCGCTCCGCGCGCGATTGCGCTTCACGGTCGTCACTGCCGAACCAGTTATCCTCGTCGTTGCCGAAGGAACCTGGTGATTGGGACGCGGCCACTGTCAACCGACCGCTTGCGCGGCCCGAGGTGCTTCGGTTTCTTCGGCGACGGCGCGCGCGGCCTTGGGCGTGACGAAGACTTCGCGCGTCGAAAAGCGGGAGCCCTCGAGGATCACCTGTGTACCCGTGCGCGTCTCGGAGTTCACCACGATCGGAGCCATTAGGTTGACAGTAGCGGGTTGACCAATTGGCGCGCACAGCACGGCCAGCACCGCGAATTCGTCGTCTGCACCCCTGAGCCCCGCCGCGCGCGCTGCATCCGGCACCGACACATCTGGATAAGTGTCGGCAAAGAAGTGCGCCGACACCACCGGGAAGGCCAGCGCCGGGTTTTGTGCCGACTGCAGCCAAGCGAGGTACGTCGAGCCCTGATGGGGAATGAGCGCGAAGGTTTGCTCGCGTGGAAAACCAATGATGCCCGAGGGAAAATCCAACATCGCGTCGTCGTCGAGTTCCACGACACCGAAGCGTTCACTCTTGATCTGCATGGCAACGGACTCCGTCTGATGGCCGCCCTGGGCGGTCTATTAACGACGAGTCGTCGTGATGCTGCGATGACTCGTGCCTGTAATCGAATGAGTGCAATTCGGATGCCATCATTATCCCGGCCCGATCCGCCGGTCAGATGGCTGATCCTCTTTGTCAACGGCCGCCGCGTGGCCGCCTTCAGAAGCAACCGCGCTCCCGCTGCTCTTTTTTAGATGCGCAACGCGCCACTCAGCGGCGCGGACCGGACTCGAGCATCGGCATGCGGCGGGGACGGGCCTCGATGCGCGCGCGGATCAAATGCACCGCTTCGGCGTGCAGCTGACATACCCGCGATTCGGTGACGCCCAAGACCTCACCGATCTCGCGCAAACTGCACTCTTCTTGATAGTGAAGGGCCAAGACTAGGCGCAGCCGTTCAGGCAAGGTGTCGATCGCCGTGGCGATGCCGTCGACGATCTCCGCCTGGGAGGTTACGGCCTCCGGAGACGGGTCGAACGACGCGGGCTCGGCCGCCGCGGAAAGCTCGAGCCGGGCAAAGCCGGCCTCGGAAATCTCCATCAGCAGCTCTTGATAGGCCGGCAATGACAAGCCAAGCTCACCCGCGAGCTCGTCTTCATTCGGCGTTCGACCCATGCGATGGGTCAGCTCCGACGCGGCTTCGGTGATGCGCCGAGACGCCCCGCGCAGCTTACGAGAAAGCGGGTCTAAAGCCCGCAAATAATCGAGAATCGCCCCCCGCACGCGGTACGACGCGTAGGCTTCGAAGTGCGCCTCTTGCATGTCCTCCGTCCGACGCTGTAGGGCCTCCGCCATGCCCACCCAGCCCGCCGACAGAATGTCGTCGAAGGTCAGCGAAGCCGGAAGCGTGCGGATGGTCCGCATCGCAATCCGTCGCACGAGCGGCATGAACTGTTCGTACAGCGCCCTATCGTCCTCTCGCCCGCGCGTTGCAGTTCTGGCTACGGGAGCTGTGGACACGACGGCCTCATACGAAGAATTCACGCTTCACTCGGAAACACAGCATCGAGCACACCGTCGACCGAGGCATCCAAGATGTCTTCTGGTACGCGCGGCCCATTGCACAGATAAGCGAACGGCAGCTGGTTTGGCAGCGCCGCATGTAGGATTCCTCCCACTTGATAGGTCTCGTCGAGCTTGGTTACGACCAAGTCGGTCGGCAGCGGGTCGTCGTACATCTCGAGGACGCGCGTGACGTCACTGGCGCGCAGCCAGGCTGGCAAAACGAGCATCACGTTCACTTTCCGGTCGCTGATTTCGCGCAGGCAACCCGCGAGCGGCCAGGCCGTGCCGTGCACCGAGCGACCGGCGGTATCGACCAACACCAAATCTGCTGGCATATCCGCCATCGCGCGTTGAAAGGTCGCCCGATCACTGGCGATCTGAAACGGAATACCCATCAAGCTCGCGTAGCGCTGCCACTGCTCCACGGCCCCGACGCGGAACGTATCCAAACTGATCACGCCCACGCTGCGCCCATGGTCCAGGCGAGCGCGTGCTGCGAGCTTGGCTAAAGTGGTCGTTTTCCCGACGCCGGTCGGGCCAACGCAGGCGATCATACGCGGAGTCGTATCCGTGAGCATGGGCGGCGTGACGGTCAGCCGCTCCTTGATGCGGCCGTTCAACCACAGCCTGAGAGCCTCGCGGCCGCGGCGAGCGACTTTTGTTGCGCCATTGGCCAGCTCGCGGGCTAAGGCGCCTTCGATGCCGGCGGCGTGCAGCTCGGTCAGCGCGCGTTCCTTCGGCGGGCGGCTCTCGTTCAGCTCATTCAGCATTTGGCGCAGCATGCCGAGCTCGCGCTCGATCTCGCTCGGATCACGAATCAAGCTCGGAGTAGGCTTCGCGCCGCGACCAAAGGCCGATTGTCCTCGTGGCTCGCGGCGACGCAGCGGCGTTTCGACCGCCGCCGCCTCACGATTCGCATAGGGCCACTTGAGCCCCGCGGGCGGCGCGGCCGTGACCTCCACGTACGAGTGGCCCAAGCCGCCACCGCGACCATTGCTGATCTGGCGCGTGCCTTCGATCAACGCATTGGGCCCGAGCGTCGCCTTGACGGCCGAGAGTGCCTCTTTTAGGTCTGCGCCACGAAAATTCTGATACTGCACCGAATGCCTACTTTCCAGAGGTGATCACGCCGCGGCCTTGCTGAGCGCGATCGTTTCGAAGGGTCGAATGCTCACGTCGGGCTCGAGCTCGCGGAACGAAAGAACCGCGAGCGACGGACAGCGACGTTCGGCAAATGCCCGTAGATAGCGCCGTACGTCAGGGCTCGTCACCACACAGGGTGGTCGGCCCGCCAAAGTCATCCGTTTCACACAAGCTTCGAGGGAGACGCCCAAAAGGCGCGCCTGCTCCGGGTCCAAGGCGCCGCCGGTGCCGGCGGCTATCTCGCGCAGCGAGCGGCGGAACATGTCCTCCACCGGGGAGTCGAGCACCAGCGCGGACAGCGTGCCGTCCGAGCCGATGAACGAGGCGGTGATTTGCCGCGACAAGCGCTGCCGGCTGAGCTCGGTCAGCTGCTCGGGGTCACGAGTCTGCGGGGCCAGCTCGGTCATTGCTTCGAGGATCGAGCGCAGGTCGCGGATCGAGACGCTTTCACGGAGGAGGTTGCGGAGCACGCGCAGCACTTCACCGAAGGAGAGCAAATTCGGGACCAAGTCATCGACCAGCTTGGGGGTCGTGCGACCGAACACCTCGAACAGATGTTGCAGCTCGCCGCGGCCCAAAATGTTGTGCGCGTTGGCGCGCACGGTTTCGGACAAATGCGTGGCGATGATCGTGGTGTGATCGACGACGGTGTAACCGAGTGCCTCTGCGTATTCGCGATCGCGGGCCGAAATCCAGCGCGCGGGCGTCCCAAACGCCGGGTCTTTGGTGGCTTCGCCATCGATGCTGGGCGCATTGCCCGAAGCGTCCATGGCGAGCAGGCGGCCGGCGCGCGTGGTCCCGCGAACGATCTCCGTGCCCAGCAACAAGAGCCGGTAAGAGCCAGCGGGAAGCTGAAGATTATCGCGGACGTGGACCGGCGGGATGACGATGCCGAGGTCGAGTGCCATCTGTTTGCGCAAGGCGGCAATGCGATCGACGAGGCTGCCGCCCATTTGGGGATCGACGGCGTGCACGAGCTCGTAACCCACTTCGAGGGCCAAGATGTCGACCGGCAAAGCGGCGTCGATTTCCTCGCTTGAGCCGGGCTTGACCAACGGTTCGTTCGGGACCGCTGACTCGGCGGCCGCCTTGGAAGCGTCTTTCTTGAGGCCCGCCTGAGCGCTCAGCGCCAACATTCCGGCCAGCGCCAAAAAAGGAAACGCGGGCATGCCCGGAATGAATGCAAACAGTGTCAACACCCCGGCGGTCGCCGCGACAGCACGCCGACTGCCGAGCAGCTGGCTTTTCAAGGCGCGACCGAGCTGGTCGCCCGTGGCCGATCGGGTCACGACCACACCGGCGGCGGTCGAAATCATGAGCGAAGGCATCTGCGACACGAGTGCGTCACCGACGGACAGAATCGAAAAGGTCTCGACCGCGCTCGCCAAGGTCATACCCTTGGACAATCCGATCAGCAGACCGCCGACCAAGTTGATGGCCGTGATCAGCAGGCCCGCGATCGCGTCGCCTTTGACGAACTTGCTCGCGCCGTCCATGGCGCCGAAGAAGTCTGCCTCGCGTTCGATGTCTTTTCGGCGGCCACGTGCCACTTCAGATGTGATGACACCGGCGTTCAAGTCGGCGTCGATCGCCATCTGCTTGCCCGGCATCCCGTCCAGGGCAAATCGAGCGGCGACCTCTGCCACGCGGCCAGCGCCTTTGGTGATCACGGTAAAGTTGATCACGACTAGGATCAGAAATACGACCAAGCCAACGACCACGTTGCCGCCGACCACGAACTTACCGAACGTTTCGACGACGCGGCCCGCTGCGCCGTGGCCCTCGGCCCCCTTCAGCAGGATCAAGCGTGTGGTGGCCACGTTCAAGCTCAGGCGGAGCAAGGTGGCGACCAAAATCACGGCCGGAAACGCGCTGAATTGCAGCGGGCTCTCCATGAACAGGCCGATCAGAAAAACGCCGATGGAGATCGCCAAGCTGATCGCCAAGAGGACGTCGATCATGATGCCCGGCAGGGGCAACACCATCATCAGCACGATGCCGATGATCGCGACTGGGATCGCAAGCTCCGCGATGAAGCTCTGCTGCGGATTCGCAGACGTCTGGGATGCCGGTGCGGACGCCACGGGCCTCGGAATGCTAAAAACATGCCAGCAAAATCGTCGCTGATTTGCCGATATTTGCCGCTGATTTCGCGACGGCGAGCGCGCTCACTTCGGTGCGTGCTGAGGCTTTGACACCTGAACGTGCGAGGCGCGTCAAAG
>CAHJWM010000032.1 GCA_903642325.1 Myxococcales bacterium
GTGGTGGTGGCGGTCGTCCCGGCGGCGGCGGTGGTGGTCGCGGCGGCGGCGGCGGCGGCGGTGGTGGTCGCGGTGGTGGTGGCGGTGGAGGTGGCGGTGGCGGAGATCGCGGTGGCGATCGGCGGAACCGCTGGTAGTCCGGAGCACCGACCCATTGTCACGTCCAACCAGTGAAACCAGTGCTTCGAGCGGAACGCGCCACGCGCCTGGCGATGCGCGTCGCGCTTTGCTCGATAAAGCAGCCACTACGGCGGGCACCTCGTGGGCCCAGCGCTGGTGCGACGAGCTGCGCAAAGAAGGCCGTCCGGTAGTCGGCGGTTGGCCGGGCACGTTGCGCGAGGCTCGAGCGCAAGTCAGCGCGTACTTGGGCACTTCGTTGGGAAAGCGCAAATTGTCGTTTACCCGTGAAGAGCTAGAGCGCGCGGCCAAGACCGCATACACCGCGGCAAAAAATAGTTGGCTCGCCAAAGTCGATCGCGAGGAAGACGAAGACGCGGACGACTACGAGGCTGAAGGCTGAAGCCTGGGCTCCCGCATCGCACGCGCGAGCCCAGTGCTTCGTTAAAGCGGCTCCAGTCGAGCACGCGGTCACGGCCCCCTCGCCGGTGCCTGCGTCGCCGACCGCAGCTAGCTCGAGCTCATAACAGCGTGCCGCGCAGCATCACGCTGCCGACGGTGAAATAGATCACCAGCCCAGTCACGTCCACGAGCGTCGCCACGAAGGGTGCCGACGCGCTCGCCGGATCGAAGCCGAACTTCCTCAGCACGAAGGGCAGTACCGAGCCCGCTATAGTGCCAAACATCACCACGCCGACCAGACTGATGAGCACGGTCTCCGCGACACGCAAGTAATGGGGCCCGTAGATGGGGCTGACCGCTTGCCAAGCGACGATGCGGACGAAACCGATTAGCCCGAGCATCGAGCCCAAAGCGAGCCCCACGGCAACCTCGCGACGGACGACTCGCCACCAGTCACGTAGGCGCACCTCACCGAGCGCCATGGCACGGATCACCAGCGTGGAGGCCTGCGAGCCCGAGTTGCCTCCACTCGAGATGATCAATGGCACGAACAGAGCCAGCACGACCGCTCGCGCAATCTCATCCTCGAAGAAAGCCATGGCGGAAGCCGTCAGCATCTCGCCCAGAAACAACGCCGCCAGCCAACCGCCGCGCTTCTTGATCATCCTCGTCAGCGCAATTTGAAGATATGGCTCTTCCAGCGCTTCCATGCCGCCAAACTTCTGAGCGTCCTCGGTCGCCTCTTCCTGAACGACATCGACGATATCGTCGACCGTGACGATGCCTTTGATGCGCCCCTCCGCGTCCACCACGGGGATAGCCATCAATCCGGCGTCGCTGAACAAGTGCCCGACCTGTTCCTGGTGGACCTCTTCGCCAACGGTGATCAGATCGGTGGCCATCACGTCTCGAACGTGGGTGTCGGGCTTCGCGATGAAGAGCTCCCGAAACGAGACTACACCCAGCAAGTGTTGCTGCTCGTCCGCGACGTAAACGTAATAAATCGTCTCCAGGTTCTCGCGCGCTTGCAAGCGCAGATAGCTCACTGCCTCGTCTACCCGCATGTCCGGTCTGACGCGAGCGAAGCGCGGGTTCATGAGCCCACCTGCTTCGTCCTCTTCGTACGCCATCAAAGCCGTGACCTCTTTGCGCGTGGGGTCGTCGAGGCAGGACAGAAGCTTGTCGCGGTCCTCTCCAGGCGCGCTCTGCAAAAGATCTGCCGCGTCGTCCGGCGCCAACAGGCGGACCCATACGCGCCGCTCCTTTTCGGGGAGCGCGTGCAACAGCTCCGCCATATCGCCCGCGCTCAAGCCGAGGAAAAACTCCTCGGCATCGGAGCGTTTGAGGATCCGAAAGCCGTCCGCGCGATCCGATTTGGAAAGCACGAGCCAGGCGTCACGCAGATCCGCCAGGGGTAGTGCCGGTCCGGGATATTCGCTCAGCGTCGGCGACATGGTTTGCCTCGCCGCGCGCCCCGCGCGGGCTATCCGTTCGGGGGCAGGGCTTTTTGCGAACTACACCGCGCCGGCCTCGAGTGCGAGCAATATTTGTCGTGGCAAAGCCGAGAACGGCGCGCAAAGCTGTCGGCGAGGTCCAACCATGCCCACCGTGTTTTACGCCCGCGCGCTCGTTCTATCCCTGAGCGTGCTGACGCTGCCCGCATGTCACGAGGAAGACGGCTCAGCCAAGCCAGTGGTGGCGGGGCCAGACGGAGTGATCGCAGTAGTGGCCGATGAGCACGGGTTCACGCCCGCGTCTGTCGAAACGCAAAAGGGCGGCAAGCTCACCCTACGTTTCACTCGCACCTCCGGCGCCACCTGCGCGGACAAGGTTGTCTTCCCCCAGCTCGGCATCGAGAAAGACTTGCCCCTCAAGCAACCCGTCGATGTCGAGGTTCCGACGGATCAGGCGCGCACGCTCGTGTTCCAATGCGGCATGGGCATGTTCAAGAGCGCGGTGTTGATTCGCGACTAGTGCGATGCGCAGACCGGGCCGCCGGTGACATGCGCATTGCTCCGTCACTGGGCAGCCGCGCCGACCCTTCGACGGCACGTCGGTCCAGGTACGGGTCGTGTGGTCGGCAAAGCAACAGATGGATTGGCATCGCTGGTTTAGCGGTCGGCCGCGGCCGGTCGCGGCTTCGATATGCGAACCTTGACAGCCTTCAACTTTAGACTACATCTAATGCGTGAAGCGCGAGACCCTGCAAGCCTTGACCGAGCACGGCATTCAGCCGTCAGCGCAGCGCGTCGCCGTGGCGGACTATGTGCTGTACACCACCGACCATCCCTCGGCGGATCAAGTGTGGGCGGCGGTAAAGCGCGGCTTTCCGATGCTTTCGCGGGCGACCGTTTACAACACGCTCAATCTGTTCACGAAAAAGGGGCTGCTGCGGGAGCTCGTGCTAGCGGAGGGCAAAGTCGTGTTCGACCCGAAGCTCGAGGCGCACCATCACTTCGTAGATGAAGACTCGGGCGAAATCCTGGACGTACCGTGGTCGGCGCTCGACGTGCACCGCGTGGATAGTTTGAACGGGTTCGACGTGCGCGAGTATCAAGTGGTCATGCGCGGCAGGAAAACCCGCGTCCAAAAGCGCAGCTGAGTTGCGCGGCTTTGCAAAAATTTAATTCCGTGTCGTTCGCGAGTTAGACAGAATCTACAATTATACGTCGTTTAAGGAGTGTTCTCATGTTGACCGTTGGCGATAAATTTCCTGCATTCAATCTGAACAGTGTCGTGAGCATCGAGCCGAAATCGGAGTTCAAGACAATCAGTCAAGACAGCTATCCCGGCAAGTGGCTGGTCGTCTTTTTCTGGCCGATGGACTTCACGTTCGTATGTCCCACGGAGATCGCCGAGTTTGGAAAAAAGAACGCTGATTTCAAGGAGCGAGACGCGCAAGTGCTGGGCGCTAGCGTCGACACTCACTTCGTGCATCTCGCGTGGCGCAATAACCATGCGGACCTGAAGGATCTGCCCTTCCCCATGCTTGCCGACACCAAACGCGAGCTCTCGACCACGCTCGGTATCTTGCACCAAGATGGCATTCCGCTGCGAGCCACCTTCATCGTGGATCCGGAAGGGATCATTCGCTTCGCTAGCGTGAACGACTTGAGCGTTGGACGGAATGTCGACGAGGTCGTGCGCGTGCTCGACGCGCTGCAAACTGACGAGCTCTGCCCCTGCAATTGGAAGAAGGGCGACGCAACACTGTGAGCTGACGCAGACAAGCGGCTCGGGGGCGCCCCTCCCCCGAGCCGCTTGTGCGTCCGAAGTCACTGTCTCAGAAAGGTGTGAAGAGCCATGAGCGCACTCGAAGCCATTCGTGCCGAAATTCCGGAAGCCGCGAAGGACCTGCGTTTGAATCTAAACGCGGTGCTCGACGCCGGCACCCTCGCGCCGTCCGAACGCTGGGGCGTGGCCATCGCGGTGGCGCTGGCCTCGCGGTCGCGAAGGCTGGCGGAAGCCCTGATCGCATCGCGACCGGAAGAGGTCAGCGGCAAAACGGTGGAGGACGCCGTCGCGGCCGCCGCGCTGATGGGAATGACAAACGTCTTCTATCGGTTCCGACACTTGGTCGGAAAGCCGAGCTACGAGCAAAAGCCGGCTAAGCTGAGGATGATGCGGCTTGCCAAGCCCGCCACGACGACCGCGGCTTTCGAGCTGTTTTCATTGGCGGTAAGCGCGGTGAACGCGTGCGAAACCTGCGTGCGCGCGCACGAGGCTACGTTACTTCAACATGGCACGACCGAAGACCAGATTCACGACGCCATTCGCATCGCGTCGGTGGTTCACGGCGCGGCCGTCGCGCTCGACAGCGCGTCGCTGGTCCGTGAAGACGCGAGTTGAACGAGCGTACCGAATTCTCGGGCATGGTAGCCCCGGTCGGTTAGCGCTGTCGCGTTTTGAGCACGAGCGCGGCGACCCGAAGCCGCGCGAGCTCAGGGTGACGATGCGGGAGCGGGTGGCGAGGCGGCGGGCGGGACCGGAGGGGCCACCGCGGGGGCAAAAGCCGCCGGGTCAGTTGGCTGAGGTACGGCCTTGTTGTCATTCTTGTCGTCGGCCAAGAGCTCGCGCAGCTTCTTTTCGCGATCGGCGTCGTTCAGGGCAAGCTTGCTCGTATCGAAGGTAAGCAGCGGCAACTTATCGCCGCTGTTCATCATCGGCAGCTTGCCGTCCCAGCGCTCGATGGCGCGATATTGGAGGACCGTCCCGGTGGTCGACAGGCGAATGATCTCATTGGACTTCGCGTCGGCCCGGGCGCGGATCAAAACCGCGTCAGCCTCGCCTTCCGCGCGCTGGCGCGCCGCCTCGGCGCCGCCGTGCGCTTGCGCGATGTTCTGCTCTGCCTCGGCGCGCACTTGGCGCACGCGGTTTTCAGCCTGAATGGCGTTTTGCGTCGCCTCCATGGCGCGGTTGATGGCGCTCGCGACATTTTCGGGGAGGCGCAACGCGCCGTTGATCGTCAATTGGTCGATCACGAAGCCGTCACGGCCCAGCACGTCGCGCAAGCGCGCCGAAACGTCCGAGACCAGCTTGCCCTTACCGGCTCCGTAGATCTCCTGCACCGCCATCCGTGAAGCAATATCGTTGAACGCTTCGCGCACCGCATTGCGCATGTAGCCATCGGCCAGCACGAGCACGTCGGGTTGGCGGAAGCGAAGGTACAAATGCGGGGCCTTCGCCGAGTCGATATGGAACGAAAGGCCAATATCCGAATTGACGTTCACGCCTTCTTGCGAGGAGAACGTGATGGACTCATCGACGACCCGCCCCTCACTCTGAGACGCCGTCCAGACCACATTTTGCACGCTGATCGGGAAAGAGACGATCTGCTCGGTCAGCGGATTGTAAAAGACCCAACCCGTCACGACCGGTATGTCCTGAACGCCGCGGGCACTGCCGGCAAGCTTCACTTTGATCCCGACGTGCCCCGCATCGATGCGCATCAGGGTCGAATCGAGCAGGAAAAACACGCCGATCAGCAGCAAGATGCCGATGACGATCCGCCGCAGCGCGCCGCCGCCGGTCTCCGGGTCGAACGAGATTTTGTTTGTGGCCACGCGACGGGTGTAGTCTAGCGCGCTCCGCGACGCTACTGGACAAAGCCCGGGCTAATCCGCGAGCACGCGCAGCGAGCCTCTGACGACACCATAGCCGGCACTCGCTCGTAGCTCGCTGAATACTTTCCGCCCCGTGCTGCGGCCCGCTAGCAAGTCTCGATATGCGCTGACGATGCGCGCCGTTTCCTCGGGCGACTCGCGCACGAGCTCGACGCGGAAGCGCTTCACCCCGGCCCGCGCCAGAGCGGGCACGAGCTCCGCCGCACTCTGCGCCGATGCGTGAAAAACCGTATTTCGACAGCCGACGTCCGCTTCCACCGGATGATCAATCCCGGCGCGATCGCGCAGCGAGGTCTGGTGTGTCTCGCACGGCCTGCCGCACGTGAGGTGGTCACGACCGTCCGAGAGCAGCGCGGCGATCACGCAGTGCTCCATGTGGAATAATGGCATTGGGTGATGCAGCACGACCTCGGCGTACGGGGCGAGCGCTTCCGAAAGCAAACCGAGCAAGCGCGACGCATCGAGATCGAACGCAGGCGTGAAGACGCGCAGGCCGCGTGACAACACTTCCCTCGCCGTCAGCTGATTGGCCACGTTCAGCGAAAAGTCGCCGATACGGAGCGCGGCCGGGGCGTCACTCGGCTCGAAGAGCGCGCCCAGGCTCCGCACGAGTACCGCGTCGGGAGAAAGGCTTGCCAAGTAGCGATCGATCTTCTGTTCACCGGGCTTGCGGATGCGCGGCGGCGCGACGCCGACGTATGCCCCCTGAGCACGCAGGTCCCTCAGAGCACGCCCGGTCCCAGTGAGCTCCAGAAAGTCCAAGTACACGCCATCTGCACCAGCGGCCAACGCCGCATCGGCCTGAGCGCGACTCCGACACAGGGCGAAAAGCCCGCCAGAAGGCGCCGCCGGCAGTACCGCTTGCGAGCTGTCCCGGACCTGACGAATCGAGCCTGCCCTGAGCGCGCCCTGAATCGGCTGCGTGAGCGCGCCCACGAGCGCGCGCCGAGCACGGTTCAATGCGGAGGCGGGTAGCCATGCGCCAATCGGCAAGCGCACGTCGAGGCCACCCAGCACGAAGGGCGAATCACCCAAACGACCCAGTTTGCCTGCAAGCTCCGCGCCGCTCATGCCCTCGTTACGGGCAAATTCGACTTCACCGTCCCCCACCACGCGTGCGCTGCGCCCGCGTTCGCTCCGGCCCTCGAGCACGAACGGCGCGCCGAATTCTCCCGAGATGCACAGGTCGAGACGTTCACGGTAGGGCGAACGGGCCAGCGTAGCGCCGATGGCGCGTTCCGTATCCGGATCGTGCGTGCGAAAGACACGCCGCCCTTTTGTCACCGCCGCTAGCTCGATCTCGGGCCCGAGCCACACCTTCAAACGGCTGCCCGCTGGCGCGGCCGGAACATCTTTTCCCGCTAGCTCGATGGCCCAGACGCGCCCACCAATCTCGCCCTCACCGGCCCAACCGCCCTCCACGAGCAAGCCGTCGCCACGAGCCAGAGGAGCGCTGCTTTGCAGCTCTAGAGCTCGACGGCCGGCGCCCTCGGAGTAGCCGACGGCGATGGCGACCTCCAACCCGCGGTGGTCGCAAGACCGGCCTTCGACCAAACGCTGATGATCCACCCCACCCAAAAATCCCAGCCCCGAGCCACGCGAGTAGCTTTGAATCGCCCGTGACTTGCAGGCCTCGTCCGGCGCCAGTGCGAGGCCCAACGCGGCGTCCACACTTTGCCGATACAAGCGAGTGGTGGCAGCGACGTAGTCCGCCCCTTTGAGCCTGCCTTCGATCTTGAAGGATCGCACGCCGAGCTCGATCAAGCGCGGAATGAGGGCACTCGCCTCCAGATCCTGCGGTGACAACAGGTACGCGCGCTCGCCCAGATCGCGGAGCACGCCGTCGACTACGAGCTCGTAGGGAAGCCGACAGGCTTGCGCGCACGCGCCGCGGTTGGCGCTGCGACCGCCGATGGCTTCGCTGGTTAGGCACTGACCGGAGTAGGCAACGCACAGCGCGCCGTGCACGAAAACCTCCAGCTCTACGCTCGTGCTCTGGGCGATGAGCGCGATATCCTGCACGCTCAGCTCTCGAGCCAGTACCACGCGGTCGGCGCCGAGCGATGCCGCAAGCTCCACCGAAGCCGCGTCCGTGCAGGTCATTTGGGTCGAGGCGTGAACCCTCAACTCTGGCGCGACGCGCTTGACCAAGCTGATGGCACCGAGATCCTGCACGATCACGGCGTCCACGCCGGCGCCAGCGGCGGCACGCACGATCTCGGCCCACGCCTCGAGCTCGGCATCGAAGACTAGGGTGTTGAGGGTCAGGTGGGCTTTTACGCGCTGCGCATGCAGGACGCGAACGGTGGCCGCCAACGTGGTTAATTCGAAATTGCGGGCGCGGGCGCGGGCGTTGAACGCATCCACGCCAAAATACACCGCGTCGGCTCCGGCCGCGATGGCTGCTTCCAACGCGGCCCGGTCGCCGGCCGGGGCCAACACTTCCGGGCGAGCCGAATCGAAAGACATCGGCGCGCACCTTAGCAAATGGTCCGCGCAGCGCGACGTTCCGCCTCCAGAACCCTCACTCTGCGGGCAATTCGCCAGTCACGGACTCCAGAATGGGCGCAGCGTTCGTGAGCGAGCCGATCCGGTTTGCGCGCAGCACGTGCGGCGGCGGAGCGTGCAGATCCCAAACAAGGCCCAGCCACGACAGCAGCTTGAGCACGTAAAACGTCGGGTCGACCTCCCACCAAAAAAAGCCCTGCCGGACGGAGCGCTGGTAGTAGTGGTGATTGTTGTGCCAGCCCTCACCCATGGTGATGAGCGCGAGCAACCAATGATTGCGGCTGTTATCCGTGGTGCGGTAGCGCTGCGAGCCGAACACGTGCGTCAGAGAATTGATCGTGAACGTGCCGTGCCAAAGCAATGTGGTCGACACGAAGAATCCCCAAAATAGCGCCCAGGCGCCACCGACTAGGTAGAGCGCCGCCGCGTAGGCAATGGGCACTAGCGCATGGTAGCGATCGAGAAAGCGCAGCTCGGGAAAACGGGCCAAATCTTTCACCTTGGAGAAATCGGTCTCATGATGCTTCGCCGAGACGATCCAGCCGACGTGGCTCCACCAAAAGCCATCCTGTAAGACCGAGTGCACGTCATCGGGCTGGTCGGAGTGGCGATGGTGCGTTCGATGGTGCGAGGCCCACCACAAGACGCCCTTTTGCACGCTGGTCATGGCCAGCACCGCGAGCAGGAATTGGAACACGCGACTCGTCCGGTACGTACGGTGCGAAAAGTACCGGTGGTAGGCACCGGTGACGCCGAACATGCGCACGTAGTACAGCGCAACCGCCAGAAACGCGCCCTTCCACGACCAGCCGAACCAAAACATGCCGACCACGGCCGCGATCTGCACCGCGAAGAAAGGCACCGACAGCAGACCCGCGATTCGGCGTCGGTCACTCGCCAAAGAATTCGACATGCTGAACGGTAGCGCTCGCGGCGGGCCCTCCCGGTCATGACACCGTCACGTCTCGCCATGCGCCGGTCACGAAGCCGCGTCGTAGAGCGGTTTTAGACCGTCGAGGGTCCCGGCATGGGCGGTCCAATGGACAAACGAGCGGTGCGCCGAGCGGAATCGGCCTTCTTGCTCGAACTCGCTCTGCTAGCTTGGGTCGATGCCTGCTCGAAAGCCTTCGGCGAGCCTTTGGCCGCGCGTTGCCCTCACCGCGTGCGTCGTGCACGCAGCGTGCGGCGGCGGTTCGAGGGAAACGACGGGCGCGCCTGGCCCCGCTGCATCATCAGGAGCAGGTTCCGGCGGGTTGAGCGGCTCGACATCGCCCGCCGGTGGCTCTGTCGGAGGCTCCGGGCTGGGCGGGGGCGGGACCGCCGGCCAGCCCCCGGCCGGGAGCGCGGGGGCGGCGTCCGGCAGCTCTGGCGCGAACGCTGCGGGCAGCGGCGGGGGCCAGACACAAGCACGCTGCGTTCCGGGCTCCGGCAGCGCACCGGTGGGCGCACAGTCGCTGACCGATGACACGACCTGCTTGACCTGGACCCGAAGCCGCTACGCGATGCCGCTGTCCAACAAAGCCGCCGCCAAGTATTGCGCTGACCTCGAGCAAGATGGCCTCTCCGATTGGCGCGTGCCTCGACCGGAAGAGCTGGCTACGTGGCCTGGGCTGGCCGAGGACAGCACGGCGTACATCACCGGCCCCATCTACGTGCCCAAGGCGGGCACGAGCAGCGAAGGCTGCGCCGGCAACAGTCACTCCTGTAACCTCGCAAAGTACAATGCGAACAGCCTCACGTGCGCCTGGCAGGGTGTCGACTTCAAGGGTTGGGTGGTGTGCGTCTCGGGCACCGCGACCCCTGGAACCACCAACCCCGCCTACGCGGGATCGACCTGCAGCCCGTGCAGCGCGGAGCTCGCGACCTTTAGCGAGACGGACTGCTCGGCCATCAGCAACTGAGCCTCACATGCGGCGCTAATTAGGAAGCGCACCCGCCTTCAGCTCGCGCGCGGGCGCACCGACCGCCGCAGATAGCTCAGCGACGGCCGGTAAGTGCCACCACCCCCAGAGTCGAGCAAAGGCGCGGGCTACTGCCGCCACGCCGCCGATGACCCAAGATGTCGGCTCGTCAGCTCGATGCCTCACAACGTAGCCGGCTTGGGTTGCAATGCGTGCCATTCGCGCAGCGCTTGCCGGCACCGCATTGCGCGCCGACACCCGCACCCGTGCCTGCACCCGCACCCGTGCCTGCACCCGCACCCGTGCCTGCACCCGTACCCGTGCCCGCACCTGCACCCGTACCTGCACCCGTACCCGTACCCAACGCTTGATCGATCAGCGCGTGAAAGGCATCGACTCGCGTGTAGATGTTTTGCGAGCTCGGCCCATCGCAATTCGGCCCGCCGCGCGACACGACGCCCACCACGCGACCCTGCGCATCGAGCGCAGGACCGCCAGAGTCGCCGTTGCAGCTAAGCACACCCACCGTGAACTCGGCGGCCGACACGGCCACGATGGCCACGTTGCTGCGGGTCATCTTTTTGCCCGCCGAAGCAGAATCCCCCCGCTTGCCGAACCCGACCCCGCGCACCGCCTTCACGCCGGTCAACGAGCCCAGGGCCAGCGGCGTGATGCCGGTTACCGCCCGATCGAGCTCGATCAACGCCAAGTCGTGGTCACACAAAACGTCGCTCGACGGAACAATCACCCGCTGCCCGAGCGCCACCGGCCGGGCGCTTTTGAAATCATCACCAACCAGGATCGTGAATGAGTCCGCTGGGCGCTCGCCCTGAACTTGCGCTGAAGTCGCCGGGCAATCCACGCCCTCCGCCGTCTGGCTGACGCAGTGACGCGCAGTGAGCACCAAACGCGGCCCGATCAGGCTGCCGCTGCATAGGCCCTCCCCGCCGATGTCTATCGCCACCACCGCGGGATCTTTCGCCCGATCCGCGGTGCCGCCCACGATCGGGTCTTCCGTGACTTGGGCCTCCGCATCCGCAGCACCTGACGAGCAATTGACTAGGGGTAGCGACAACAACGCAAGCCCAAAAAACAAATGGTATTTCATCGATGAACCTCCTTCCACCCCCCATCGCAAGCGGAATGCCACTTCGTTCAGAGCCCCATTTAGGCAATTTCGCGCAGGGTGCGGCTGGCACTCGCCGACCGCTGATGGCGATGGCGGAAGGGACACTTCCGCCATCGCCACAATCGGGCTAAGCCACGGGGATGCCGTCTTTTGATTCCGCCCGGAACTGCCACATCGTGCGTATCGTGTACGACGGCCCGGGTGTGGCCGGCAAAACCACGAACTTGCGCCGGATCTGCGACGCGATTCCAATCTCGCGACGCAGTGAAATGTACACGCCGGCCGAGCTCAAGGGCCGCACCATGTTCTTCGACTGGCTCGAAATCGACGGGCCAAAGCAAAACGGCCAAGCGCTCAAATTCCAGCTCATTACCGTGCCTGGTCAAGTCGAGCGAGCATACCGTCGAAAGCCACTGGTCGAGATGGCAGACGTCGTCGCATTCGTGTGCGATGCGAGCCCCGCGCACATCCCAGATACCCTGCGCACGTTCGCACGTCTACGAGCGTTGGCCCGCCGACGCAAACAGCCCCTGCCCTTGGTCGTACAAGCCAACAAACAGGATGTCGAAGGCGCCATGAGCCCGGAGCAGCTCAGAAAGCGGCTCAAGCTGGACGACGCCGTACCGGTTATCCCTGCCACGGCGGTGAACGGTGGCGGCGTCAAAGAGACCTTGATGACCGCCATTCGCGCGGGCGTCCTGGCCATGCGCGACTCCCGCATCACGCCGCTCGCCAAAGCCTTCGCCAATGCCGACGCTCTTTTCGACCACGTGCTGACGTTCGAGGACGCTCCCAACACGGACGAGACCGTCGACGCCGAGGAGCTGCACATCGCGGCCGAAGAGGTCTCCGTCGACGACGCCGCGGCGGCGGCTCAGCTGCAAGCCTCCTCGCTGGAGGATCTCGAAGCGCGCGCGCGGCGCGCGGTCAGTCGCAACCGCTCGCGCTCGACCAGCAAGTGATGGGCTTCTGCCTGGCCGACGTCTCGGCGTCGTCTGGTCCGCCGAGCTTCGACGCTCGGCGCGCGCGGCTCAGCTTAGGTCGAACAAGAGCACCTCGGCGTCACGCGCACGGCTGAGCTGCAATTCCGATTCCTCACTGACCTGAAGTGCGTCGCCTGCGCGTAGATCGAGGCCGTTCACCTGCAGCTCCCCGCGTGCCACGTGCAAGAACGCATGGCGGGTCGGCGCGAGCTCGTAGCGAGCGATTTCGCCGACGCCAAGCTTGCCGGCCAAGAGCCGGACGTCTTGATGTACGACCACGGCTCCTTCCTCGCCCGTACGGGATGCGAGCACACGCAGCCCGCCCCGGAGCTCCGCCTCCGAAAAATGCTTCTGCTCGTAGCCGGCCGGCAAGTTGCGTTGTTCGGGCAAAATCCAAATTTGAAGAAAGTGCACCGGCTCACTCGGCGAGCCATTGAACTCGCTGTGGCCGACGCCGGTGCCGGCGGTCATGCGCTGAATGTCACCCGGCCTCATCACCGAGCCATTGGCGAGCGAGTCCTTGTGCTCGAGCGCACCCTCGAGCACGTAGGTCAGAATCTCCATGTCCCGATGGGAATGGGTCGGAAAGCCTTTTCCCGGCGCTACCCGGTCTTCGTTGATCACGCGCAGCGCGCGAAAGCCCATGTGCTTGGGGTCATAGTAATCGCCGAAGGAGAAGGTATGCCGTGAGTTCAGCCATCCGTGCTCTGCGTGCCCGCGTTCTTCTGCTTTTCTGAGCGTGATCATCATTGCCTCCAAGGATCAGCTTGCAAGCTAAGTTCTGCGGGGGCGCCCGAAAAGGCGGCGCCGGACAATTGAATGTTGTGTGGGCGCAACGAGTTTTTGGCTAGTATGTTTAGTGGAGCGTGTCCTTGCCCACGTCGCAGCCTTCGATCTTGATCTTGCCCGGTCTCGGCAGCTCCGGACCGCGTCATTGGCAGTCGCTCTGGGAACAGGCCTACGGCTACCGCCGCGTCGAGCAAACGGATTGGGACCGACCGAAGCTCGCCGACTGGGTGCTCAATCTGGAGCGCGCCGTAGTGGAAACGCAGGATCGAGTGGTGCTCGTCGCGCACAGTCTCGCCTGTTCACTCGTGGCGCATTTTGCGCGCGTCTCGAGCTCGGCGTCGCGGGTACGGGGGGCGTTTCTAGTGTCCCCGGCCGATGTCGACTCTCGGCGTTGCACCCCGGAAGAAGTCCGCGGCTTCTCACCGCTTCCGCTCGCGCCTTTGCCCTTCCCGGCGCGCGTGGTCACGAGCTCGGACGACCCGTTCGTAGATCGCGAGCGCGCCGAGCTTTTTGCGCGACGTTGGGGCGCTGAATTCTTCGATGTCGGCTGCGTCGGGCACATCAACGCGAGCTCCGGCATCGGCGCGTGGCCCGAGGGTCACGCGCAGTTTCAGGCTTGCCTTGCTCACTGGCCTGCCTGACGGTTAGGCGCCGCGAGCTCGTTCGCTCCAAAAAGCATTGGCGGAATCGCTAACTCGGTCTGGCAAGACGAACGCGCGGCGTTCCGTTCGCGACGCCGAAGGCTTTGCCGCGCTACGAAGCGCATGTCGACCATCAACCCAAACTGAAATAGATGGTATTGGGGGATGGTCACGGAGAGCGGCGGAGCGCACTCAGCCTTCGGCGGCAAGGCCGCAGAAGCCGGAGGTGTGCGATCCTAGTGGACAGTGTCTATCTCCTGGGGCATTCACCCCCCGCGATGATCCGCACGATTGACCTCGGCAAAGCCTACGGCGCGCGCGCTCTCTTCGCGGGCGTGAGCTTGGAGCTGAACGAAGGCTCGCGCTACGGCTTGGTCGGCGCCAACGGCTCGGGCAAGACCACGTTCATCCGAATCCTGTCCGGCGACGAGCAGGCGACCGGCGGCTCAGTCAGTATTCCGAAGCGCGCGCGCGTGGGGGTGCTGCGCCAAGACCATTTCCTCGACGATCAAGCGCTGATTCTGCACGTGGCGATGATGGGCGACACGCTGGTGTGGAATGCGCTGGAGGAGCGCCGTCAGATCATCGACCACGACGGCGATGCGAGCAAGCTCGCCGACCTCGAAGAGACGCTGAGCACGCACGACGGCTACACGCTGGAGGCGCGCGCGACTTCGATTTTAGAAGGCCTCGGCATCCCGATCGCTTCGCACCAGCAGAAGCTCTCGACCCTGTCAGGCGGCTTCAAGCTGCGCGTGCTCTTGGCGCAGGTGCTGATTGGCGGCCCCGACTGCTTGCTGCTCGACGAGCCGACCAACCATTTGGACATCTTGTCGATTCGTTGGCTCGAAAAATTCATGGCCGGCTACCGCGGCACGGCGCTGGTCATCTCGCACGACCAACGCTTCTTGGACAACGTCGCGACCCACATCTTGGATGTCGACTACGGCACGGTGACGAGCTACGTCGGCAACTACGCGAAGTTCGTGATCGAAAAGGCTGCCGTGCGTGAACGGAAGGAGCTGGAAATTGGCCGCCAGCAGAAGATCATCGCGGAAAAGCGCGCTTTCGTGGACCGCTTCGGGGCCAAGGCGTCCAAGGCCAAACAAGCCCAAAGCCGTCTGAAGCAGATTGAAAAGATCGAGGTCGAGGAGCTGGCGCAAACTTCCCGCCGCGAGCCACTGTTCCGCTTCACGCAAGAGCGCCCGAGCGGTAAAGAAGTCTTGGAGCTCGAAGAGATTTCCAAAGCGTACGGCGCGAAGGTCGTGCTCAAGGACGTGTCGCTCACGGTGCGCCGTGGCGAGAAGCTCGCCGTCATCGGAGCCAATGGCTTAGGCAAGTCCACGCTCTTGAAGATCGTGATGGAGCGGCTGAAGGCCGACCGCGGCAAGGTCCGCCTGGGGCACGAGGTGCGCCTCGGCTACTTCGCGCAGGATCATCATGAGCTCCTCGCCAGTCACAAGCAGACGCCGCTCGATTACGTGTGGGAGGCGTGCCCGGCGGAAGGCACGGCCACCGTACGCGGCATGCTTGGTAGGGTTTTATTCAGTGGGGACGATGTCACGAAGCCCGTCGGCTCGCTCTCCGGTGGAGAAGCGGCGCGCCTGATTTTTTGTAAAATCATCGCGGAAAAGCCCAACGTGCTGGTGCTCGATGAGCCCACCAATCATTTGGATCTGGAGGCCATCGCCGCTTTGGTAGAGGGCCTGAAGGCGTTCGAGGGCACCGTGGTTTTCGTCTCGCACGATCGCTCGTTCGTGTCCGAGCTGGCGACGCGCATCTTGGAAGTCACCGACCAAGGACCGCGTGAGTTCTCGGGCACGTACGCGGAGTACCTGGCGCGGGCGGGCGATGACCATCTCGACATCGATGCGGTGAGCCTCAAGGCGAAAGCCGCGCCCACGGGCGGTGGCCACAAGCTGCCTAGCCCGCCGCCCGGGCTGTCTTGGGAGGAGCAGAAGAAGCGCCGTAACCGCCTGGGTACCCTGCCCTCTCGCCGCGACAAATTGCTCGTGCTGATCGAGTCTGCTGAAGCGCGCAAAAAGGCCATCGCGCAAAGCTACACCGTCGACGGCTTCTTCGAGCGCACGAGCCCGGTAGAGGTGCAAAGGCTGGAGGCCGAAAACCTCGCGCTCACGAACCAGATCGAAACTTGGCTCGCCGAATGGGAAACCGTGGAGGCCGAGATCACCAAGATCAGCGCCGGCTGATGGCGAAACTCGCCTCGCCGCTCTGCGCCGCGCCCTCCGTTAGCCAGAAGCGCATCGTGCAAGCCGAGGCCTTGGGCTGGCTGGCTGAGCACCCCGCGCCGCCGGGGGCGAGCGTCATCACCTCGTTGCCGGACGTGTCCGAGCTGCCCGAGCTCGGCTTCGAAGGCTGGCAAACGTGGTTCGTGGAAGCGGCGCGTGCGGTGTTGCGCTGGGTACCCGAGCCCGGGCTGTGCATTTTTTTCCAAAGCGACATCCGCGAAGGCGGGCGCTGGGTAGACAAAGGCTACCTCGTGCAACGCGCGGCCGACGTCGAGGGGCGCGTCCTGCTTTGGCATAAGGTCATTTGCCGCCGTCCGCCCGGGAGCATCAGTCACGGCCGCGCCAGCTACTCGCACCTGCTCTGCTTCGCCCATGCCCCGCGGCCCAACGTCAGCCACCCGGGCCCCGACGTGCTCGCCGACGCCGGTTACAAACCGTGGAGCAAAGCCATGGGCGTCGAGGCCTGCCGCCTTGCATGCCGATTTTTGCGTGAGGAAAGCGACACGACGCTCGTCGTCGACCCCTTTTGCGGCCACGGCACGGTGCTAGTGGTCGCCAACCACTACGGCTTCGAGGCCCTGGGCATCGAGCGGTCTACCCGCAAGGCAAAAGCCGCCCGGCGCCTGGTGCTGAACGTCGATGAGCCGCGCAACGGCTAGGTGGCGCCCCCAACGCGCTTGCGTCAGACGCGCGCTACCGCGAGCGCGCGTTGTACATCGCTCAGGTGTTTGGCCGCAGAAAGCTCATGGTGGAAGGCGCCCAGGATGCGGCGGTCGGTGTCGATCACGTAGGTCACGCGCAGGGTGTGATTGATGAGCGGCACGTTGGCGCCGTAGGGCTTGATGATGCGCCGCTCTGGATCGGAAATCAGCGAGAAGGGCACGCGGTTGTCGGCGCTGAAGCGTTGGTGCGAGTCGTCCTTGTCCCCGCTCACGCCGACCACGCTGGCACCGAGCTCCGCCAGCCCCTCGGAGGCATCGCGAAAAGTGCAGGCCTGCGCGGTGCACACGGGGGTGAAGTCCTTGGGGTAGAAGTAAAGGATGAGCCGGCCACGCTGCAGCAACCCCTGCAACGTAATGGCCTGGCCGCGTTGATCGGTGGCTCCGAATTCCGGTGCGAGGTCGCCTATTTTGAGCATTAATTCATCCGCCTCGGCCCCGTCGACCCGGCCGTTTGCCAGTTAGCGCTCGGCCAGCCTATTCCGAGTTAAGCGGCGAGGGCGCCGCGGCACCCTCGCCCCGGGCGCTTCCAAAGGCAATTCCGGTTGCAGCCAAGGAACCTTGGACTTCTCTTCGGATTCTCAGTGGAAAACCTCCGCCAGCGCGTTACACTGCTCAGATGAGCAGTGAAACCAGTATGCCGGTCAACTATGAAAGTCCCGCCATCGTCGAGCTTGCAATCGAAGGCACCGATTATCGGGTGGATTCGGGCAAACAGGGAACCTCGTTGTGCATCTCTACGCGCACGTCCGGAACCTGGGACTGGGCTTTTGGCGGGGAGGCGCGTTGGGACGTGAGTTACCTGCGCTCGAAGGCCTTCGACCGTCGCACCCTCGAACAGTTGTCCAAGGCCTTCGCGCTAGCGCTCGAGAATATGGACTGACCTAGCTGCGCTCTCAGTGGCGAGCGAACACGTAAAACGCGAGCTGCAACGAGTACACGATCCCGAGCGCAATCAGCGTTGCGTTCACCACGCGGTCGAGCTGCTTACCGAACGCGCGCAGCCGGTGCGGCGCGAAGATCTTGAGCGCCAAGAGCACCCCCGCGCACAAGAAAATCAGCCGGCTCAGCATGCGCGTCAGCCAACCGAAAGCGCTTCGCGTAGCGCTTGGGTCAGCGCACCGAGCGCCTTGTTTTTGGAAGCAGCGCTGGCATTGCGCGCGTTTCTGAGCAGCGTACGTAGGCGCTGACGGTCGCCGCGCGGGTGGTCCGTGACGAACGCCGCCAAGTCTGCCTCGCCGCCGTCGAGCAGCTTACGCCGCCAGTCGTCGGCCGGCGTGAGCGCCTTGCGCACGCTGGGATTCGAGAGATCCTCCAAGCGCTCGCGGAGCAGGCCTAGGTCTTGGCTGCGCAGGGCTTGGCGCACTAGGCGGAGCGCGCGCGCCCGGGCGCCGGGGCTACTGATGCGGCGCGTCTCTTGAACCACGGTCAGCACGTCTTCGCTCAGTTGCATGCGCAGTAAATGGCGCTCGCTCATTTCGACCAGCGTTTTGGCGAAATCTGCCCACGCCTCTTCGGAGCGCTTGCGTTCGTTGCGCAGATCGGTGCGCGAAGTCAGGTCCTCTTCTTCTGTCGCCGCGGGGTCTAACGGCACTTCGATCGGTTTTCGCGCGCTCACCTCGGCACGATAGCGCGGAGAGTGCCCGGCTCAAGCGCCCTTTTGGCATATCTGCTAACAACGCGCGCGCTGAGCTATGATTTCGAGTCGCTCGTTTCCCGCACTGCAGTCTGCGCTGGCCGGCGTATGGCTCGCCCTCGCCGTGCTTTCATGCGGTGGCGCGGCGTCGCCCTCGACGACACCCGAGACGCTCTCGGGCGCCGGACGCGCGCCGTCGACCCATGCCAAGGCGCGCGTCGAGCTCAGCGCAGACGAGATTGTGCGGAGCTTGCGCGGCAGCGAGACGGACCTCCGGCGCTGCTTCTTGGCCAATCCCAGCGTGCGCGGCGCGGTACGGTTTTCCTGGCGGCTCGACGTAGACGGCAAGGTGCAGCACGTCCAACGCCAGAGGTCGACGCTCGGCGATGCGCGCGTCGAGGCCTGCCTCGGCCAACGACTGAGCGAGATCGATTTCGGCGACTTCGCCGAGCCGATGGCGGCTCACTGGACCTTCGTGTTCCGTCTCGTCGATCCCTCCGCACCTGCCGGACGTGCCCAGCGCCACGGCAAGCGCCCGAGATCGGGCGATGAGCGCGGCTTATCGATCGACCCGGCCTCGCCTGGCACGCTGCCGAGCGACGCGATCGATAACGTGGTGGAGGCGGGCTACCCCCTCTTCGCGCGCTGCTATCGGGACGGCGTCAACCGCAACGACGCGCTCGCGGGAACGCTGCGCTTGCGTTTCGCGATCGGTGCGCAGGGCCAAGTGTCAGAGGTCAGCGACGCCGGCTCGGACCTGAGCGACTCGCAGGTGGTCGATTGCGTGGCAGAGGGCTTCTACGCGCTTCGCTTTCCCGAGCCCGCGCACGGACAAGTGAATGTTCTGTATCGGATCTTGTTCGAGCCGGGCTAGCTCATGCCTTGCCGTAGATCACGCCGCCGCGCTCGACGTAACTCCGTAATACGCGCTGGGCTTGCGACCGCAACAGCTCACGTTGCACCGGGATCCCGCGGCGCTCGAGGACCGTGACCCAGGCTTCGGGCTTAGGCCCCTCATCGAAGCCGACCGCTTCGGCGTCGGCGGTCGTCGCGGCGCACACCAAGCGCCTCACGCCCGCCCAAATCAACGCGCCGAAGCACTGACAGCAAGGCTCGGTGCTGGCGAACAGCGTCAGCGAAGGCCGAGCGAGAGCCGCGCGCCCGAGCGCGGCTTGGGCTCTCATCAAGGCAATGATCTCGGCATGGGCAATCGACAGCCCGCTCGTCAACACCAAGTTCACGCCTGCCGCGAGCAAGCGTTCCTCGAAAAAGACGGTGGCTCCAAATGGCCCCCCGCCGCGCGCCACGTTTTCCTCGGACAAGCGCACGGTGAGCGCCATGCGCGCTTCGTCATCAGGCGTCGGCCCGCTGCTCGAGACTACTTCGTCGACCCATGCCGGCAGTTCGATCACCAGGGATGCCATGACGCGCGTCAATCTAACGCAACGCGCGCGCGCGGCTACTCGAGCGGCGCCGGCGCGAGGACGATCGCTTGCTCGGGGCAGGCCACGACGCACAAGCCGCAGGCCTGGCAGGCGCTGGCGCGCGGCGTGAGGGCAGTCTTTTTGCCGTGGACCCAGAGCTTGAGCCGATTGAGCGCTGGCAGCGCGCGGTATTCTGCATCGTCGATCGCGCCAACCTCGAACACATCGTAGGGGCACACCTCGACGCAGTCCGCTTTTCCCTCGCAGCGGCGTACATCGACGACGGGCAGGAATTTGCCGGCCGGCGCTTTACACAGCTCACCGGGTCGCTCCGGATGCGCGGCGGCTCGCTTGGCTTTCTCTGGGTTCTTGCCTTTTTGTGCGTCGGCCATGTCGACGAAGTTAGCCCGAGGCCTGCCGACCGAGAATGATGCACCCCACTCCTGCCTAACGCCTTAACACTTTTTCATGGCGCGGACGCGGCAAGCACGCAATCGCCCGTTCAACCAAAGTGGTAGGCCGAAATCGCGAGGTCGAGGATCTTTCCTCTGTAACCGAGCTGACCGAGATCCGCGCCGGCGGCACCGGCCACGACCATCAGCGGCAAGAGGTGCTCCTCACGCGGGTGCGCTTTGCGTGCCGAAGGCGCGCGGGTCCAATCCGTCAGGCGGCGATCCCGCTCGCTTGCCGGAAGGCACGCGGTGTCGCGTAGCCACGCGTCGAACTCCGCGGCGGCGACGCTCGACTGCGGCCCGAACGCTCGCAAATTGTGGAATGTCATGCCGCTGCCGACGATGAACACCCCTTCCTCCCGGAGGGGCGCCAAAGCACGGCCGAGCGCCAAGTGCTCCGCGGCGTCGAGGCCGTGCTTCAACGACAGCTGAAGCGTGGGCATGTCCGCATTGGGGTACGCAAGCTTCAGCGGAACGAATGTGCCGTGATCAAAGCCACGCTCACTGTTCTCAGCGCTGTCCATGCCGGCGTTCTGCAGCAGCTCGCGCACTCGCCTGGCGAGTGCCGGTTCGCCCGGCGCCGGCCAGCTGACCTCGTACGATTCAGGCGGAAAGCCGTAGTAGTCGTACAGCATGGGTGGGCGCGCGCTCGTCAGCACGGTCGGCAACGCCTCTTCCCAGTGAGCCGATATCAAGAGCACGGCTTTCGGCTTCACTTTGGGCAGATCGGCAATGGAGCGCAAGTAGGCGGCAAGCTCCGCCTGCTCCGCTTTCGACCCAATACGCAAGTCGACGAACGGCCAGGGCCCGCCACCGTGAGGCAAAAAAACGACGGGCAGGCGTGTGGTGGGTTCGCTCATGCCCACCAGTATGAGCAGCTTCGCCGCCCTGCACTAGGGTCGGGGCCGCGCCAGACCGTTGCTAGGGCGCAACGATCTGAGTCCATCGCTCAAGCTGCGTGATTACGATTGAACGCGACCGCGTCCACGTAGCGCACCCCCGTGCCGCCAAAGATGTCGAGCGCGGAGCCAATGGTCAGATCGACCCGCCCCCGCCCCAGCTGAGTCACGAGCTCGAGGTCGGACAGCGAGCGAGCGCCGCCCGCGTAGGTCACCGGGATGGGCGACTCCCGAGCCAGCCGTTCCACGAGCTCCGCATCGACGCCGAGGCACAGACCCTCGACGTCTACCGCATGGACCAAGAGCTCCGCGCAGTGCTGACCGAGGCGGCTCAAAATCTTCGGTGAGAGGCTCACGGCCGTGAACGTCTGCCAACGATTCGTCACCACCCAATACTCAGCGCCGCGTCGGCGACAGCTCAGGTCGATCACCAACCGACCCTTACCGATTTTTCGCTCCAGGCCGGCAAGACGGTCGAAGTCGAGCTCAGCCCCCTGGAACAGCCAGGACGTGACAATCACGTGACTGGCGCCCGCGTCCAACCAGTTGACTGCGTTGTCCAGATTCACGCCGCCCCCGAGCTGCATTCCGCCAGGGTACGCCGCCAGTGCCGCGCGAGCCGCTGCGTCATTGCCTGGGCCGAGCAAGATCACGTGGCCGCCCGTGAGCTTATCCCGGCGATAAAGCGCAGCGAACTCAGCGCTGGATTTCTGCGACACGAAGTTGGTACGCACCTCCTCCGCCCGCTCGCTCAAGCTGCCGCCGACGATCTGCTTCACTTTGCCCTCGTGCAGATCGATGCATGGCCGGAACACGAAGGAACCATAGGGGCGAGCCCGTACAGGCGCCAGCGCTCCACCGTTGCCGCGCGAAATCTGGGAGCGCTTGGCGTGCGCTACGGCTTTAGAATCCTCACGCGTGCCAATCGCGCCAGCCTGGGCGCATGCTTCCGGGCTAGGCTCGAGGCGTGGACAAACTGCTTTTTCTCGGCGTCGGCAGCATCGCCCGAGCGGTGCGCGATGCCGCCCCGGAGACCCCCGCCTGGGGCACGACACGCGGTGCTCCGGACAGCCGCTTCACGGACATCACGCCGCTCGCGGCGCGCGACCTGAACGCTGTCCAAAGCTTGGCGCGCGGCGCGAGCGTCGTGGTCTCCTTCCCACCCGACGGCCGCACCGACCAAGAACTGGCGAGGGCGGTCGCGGGTGCGGCGGGGCTCGTCTACTTGTCGTCGACCGCAGTTTACCCGGCAACCGCCGGCCTCGTGAATGAGACGAGCCCGGTCGCGGCGGACGGTGAGCGCGCGCTCTTGCGCTTGGCCGCGGAGGCGACGTGGCGGAGCGCGGGCGCGAGCATCGTTCGCTTGCCCGCCTTCTATGGGCTGAGCACCGGATTACATGTGAGCCTCGCGCGCGGCGGCTTTCGCATTCCGGGCGCGGGCACGAACGTCATCTCACGTGTTCACGTGGACGACGCGGCGGCCTTCGTCCTCGCAGCGCTGACCGCGCCGGAAGGCTCGCTGCTCCTGGCTGGAGACCGCGAGCCGGCAACCGTGATCGAGGTCGTGTCGTTCGTGTGCGAGCTATTCGGTTTGAGCTTGCCGCCATCGAGTGAAGGGACGGACGTGCCGGTGACGCTCCGCGGCACTCGGGCTGTCGACAGCACGAGAACGCGCGCTGAATTCGGGCTCCAACTCGCCTACCCCACGTACCGAGAGGGGTATTGCGCGATTTATGCGGGTCTTCATAAATCATCCGGGTAATATTGACTAGCTGATTTTACCCGGATATAATCGAACATGGTCGAGATCACGAGCTACGCTGCATTCAGTGGTGACCGCCTCATTGCATTCGGACCCCTGCCGGAAGTGCTGCGCGGCACGAAAGCCTTTCTGACCGAAAATGAGGACGCGTCGATTTTGATTTTCGACGACGCAAGTGGTCAGCAAATCGATTTCGATTTGCGAGGCACGTTGGCTCAGGTGCTCGAGCGTGCTTTGCCGAGCCCCGAGCGTGCGGGTCCGGGCCGTCCCAAGCTCGGCGTCGTGGCGCGCGAGGTCACGCTTTTGCCGCGGCATTGGGCGTGGCTCGAGCGCCAACCGTCTGGCAGCTCGGCCGCGCTACGACGTCTGGTGGACGAAGCGCGAAAGCGCGACCCAGACGAACAGCGCACGCGCCGCACACGCGAAGCGGTCAGCAAACTCATGACGGCGCTGGCCGGCAATCGCGAGCACTATGAAGAAGCCAGCCGTGCACTCTTCGCCAAAGACGACGCGCTCTACGCACACTTGATTCGAAGTTGGCCGCGTGACGTCCGCGACCACTTACTTCGGCTCCTGCGTAGCGCGCCCCAGCCCGTGGCCGCGACCGCCTTGCCGTCGCTCGGAGAGCCAAACGACTTGGTCTGAAGTGCGCGCTTCGAACGTGCTCTCCGCGAATATGGAATCCGGGTCGAGCTGGCTCGTCAGCCGCGCACTCGCTCGATTCCAGCCTATACTCACTACTTATGCGGCATTCAACGCCAATTGGCCTGTGTCATTTTTGCGTTTCGTAAGCAAGGTCTGCGATTATTGGCAATCATGCTTGAATTCGAATCGGTAGGCGGTTATTCAGCGACGCTACCAACTCGGATTCTCGAAAGCCCCATTGTCTCTTTTTCGCCTGGTTGATGACGGCGGCTCGTCCGTCGTAGAGCGCCTGCACCGCGCCATCCTGGCCGCGTGCGCTATGTTCGCCGTCTTCCTATGGGTGACGAGCTTCGCGGGTGCCGCCGCTCCGTCGTTGATCGAGCGATTGATTACCGCGCAGGTGCCGTTGCAGTCCAAAACTGATCCTCCTGTAGACGCGCAGGCACTGGCTGAAGCAATCGCCTCCGTGCCCAAGGTCAGCCGCGAATGGGCCGCGCTGATCCTGACCGTCGCGGCCCACGAGTCGGCGCTGAGCGCCCGTATCGCTCGCGGCGAGTACCGCGATTTCGAAGGTGACTCGTTTAGGAACCGGCAAGGCAAGGTCGAGCACCGCGCCTGGGGCCTGTGGCAAGCGCACAAGAATCACCTGAACGAAGCCGCCTGGGGCTCGCCCGAGCTATCCGTGCAAACGGAAGAAGCGGCGCGCGCGTTGCGGCGCGCCTTTTACACTTGCAACGGCGGCGGGCGCGCCCACGACGATTGGGTGCGCTCCACCCTGAGCTCGTACAGCGGCCGGCGCTGCGATGCGTCCTGGCCAGGGCTGGAAAAGCGCGTGGCTACCTATGAGCACGTGCTGCGCGCGCTGTAGGGCCGCCGGTTTAGCTCGCGCGCAAGGTAGGCAGCGTGCCGCGACGCTCCGTCTACCTTGTGCAGGAGCTTTGACGCCGCATACTCGTGCGGCATCATGGTGAGCTCCTTCGAAGTCGAAGTTTTTTACGACGGAGCGTGCCCGCTGTGCGTGCGGGAGATCGGTTGGCTTCGGCGACTCGACCGTCAGCATCGCATTCGCTTCACCGACATCACACTCGAGGCGTTCGACGCCGGCGCTCTCGGCGTGAGCTGGCACGCGCTGATGGATCGCATCCACGGGCGCCTTGCCGTCGGGACCATGCTCGAGGGAGTCGAAGTGTTTCGTCGCCTGTACGCTGCGGTCGGATTCAGGCGGCTCGCGCGCGCGACGCGCTTACCGGGCATCTCGCAGTTGCTCGACTTGACGTATCGCCTGTTTGCTAAAAACCGTCTCAAGCTCACTGGCCGTTGCTCGAACGATGCCTGCATACTGCCTGGGACCGCCGCGCGCCCCACCGAAGCCCCACGCTCGAGCGGTGAATGCTGAGCCGTCGATGATTGGCTTTGGATACCCCGCGAATTTTTGCTCCCCAACAGCTCCTCAAGTAAGATGGTTCTCGAGCCCCATTCCTACGGCGGCTATAATCCCGAAGGCGGCTATGTTGCCGTCGTGCCCGCGTTCCCAGGCTGCTACAGCCAAGGCGAGACTGCGGAGGAGGCGCTGTCCAACGCGCGCGAAGCCATCCTGCTGACCATCGAGGACATGCGCGAGCGGGGCCACGCGATCCCAGACCCGGCCGGCGAGCTCGTACACCGCGTGGCGGTCGGAGCGTAGCGTTGCCGGCGCTCCGCGCAATTCGAGTCGAGAGGCGGCTCGCGCGTTCGCCTCCTTCGGTTTACGAGATCGTGCGACAACGAGGCAGCCATTTGCGGCTACGGCATCCGAACAATGCCCGCCTGCCACTCACAGTGCCCGAACACAGTGAACTGAAGACCGGACTCCTGCGCGCCCTCATCCGAGACGCAGGCATGACCGTCGAAGAGTTCATCGAAGCACTTCGGCGATAGACGCGAAAGGCCGGCCTGAAGCGACAGCACGAAGCTCCCGCTACGCGGCCGCGTCATTTGCCAGTATGGGTTGAGGCCGGGCCGAAGGTGATGCTGTAGCGGCGAACCTAAGCAGGTATCATCAATCGCAATGGGCGATGCCGCAAAAACAGGGCCAGCGAGCTTTGCGAATCTGAGAGCCTATGCTGCCGGCAAATCGGCGCACTATGCGGTGGAGGTGCCGTTCTATTCGGATGCCGTCTTCGTCGGAAAGGTGTTTGAGGGGCTAGGCCCGCTCGTGCTCATCAATACAGTGCCGCTACAGGGCGGGTCCGCCACACCAGCACTCATCCTGCGGTGCGCGGTTCATGACGATTTTGGCCGGGAGGATCTCCTGGCTACCAAAGATCTGAGTCACGCGAGCTCCACGAGGAACCAGACCCTTCCGTGGTACTTCTCGCGGGCCAGTCCCGACCTCGCTTACCCGCGCCCCTGTTAATCCACCTGCGGAAGTTCTTACTTCCGTAGGTGGTTGGCTCCAGCTCAAGGACTCGAACCTTGGACCCGGCGGTTAACAGCCGCCTGCTCTACCAACTGAGCTAAGCTGGAATTGTCGTAACGGAGCGGGAGACTAGTCGCCGAACCTTGGAGGTCAAGCAGATCTGTCCGGCTGTGCAGGTATTTCGGGACATTGCTCGATTTGCCTGATTTCTGGCTCCGTCGTTGACGGATCGTTGGGCCGGATGCGATAGCGCTCGGGTGACGCCTGCAACCGAGAACCGTGTAACGCCTCAAGCACTCGCTTCCGAAAGTGGCGAGTTGCAAGCGGCCGGGCCAATGGTTGTGCCTCCAGAAGAGCACACGCGCAGGGCGGGGCGCGGTGGGTTGGCGGTCGCTTTCGCCAAGATCTATTTCATTTTGGTCGGCTTGGCGCAGCAGATAGCGCTACCGCGGTTGCTCGGGCTCGACGGATACGGCGCGCTCGCCAGCGTGCTGTCGATCGCAGGCATCACCTACAACCCGGTGACCACGACTTCGATTCAGAGTGTGAGCCGAGCCGTCGCCCAAGCTTCCCCCGCGACCGAGGCGGGCACGATCCGTCGCGTGTTTACCGTGCACGCGGCGTTTGCGGCCTTGCTCGCGCTCGGATTTTTCTTGCTCGCGCCGTTCGTAGCTCGCTCAGTGGGCGCAGACCACGTGGTTCTACCGTTGCGCATCCTGAGCGCGGTCATGCTGCTGTACGGGTTGTATACGCCTTTGATCGGCGTCTTGAACGGTCAGCGCAAGTTCGTGTTGCAGGCCGCGCTCGATGTGATTGCGGCCACCTTACGAAGCACGGGCCTGATCGTTGGCGCGCTCCTGTTTTCGCGGCACGCTAACTTGGGCGTCGAAGGCGCAACGGTGGGCTTTGCGATCGGCGCTGCGCTGATCCTTGGCGCAGCGCTGGCGCTCGTCGGCATTGGGCGCGCGGGTCAAAGTGCGCTGAGCGTGCGCGCCCACCTGCTGTTCGCGCTGCCGGTGTTGCTCGGACAGATTTTATTCAACCTGTTGCTTCAGGCCGACCTCACTCTCTTGCGTCGCTTTGCCTCGGAAGCGGCGATCGCTCGAGGCATGTCAGCAGCGGCCGCCGATCCCCTGGTGGGCGCCTATCGCGCCACTCAACTGTTTTCGTTTCTGCCGTATCAGTTGCTGATCGCGGTCACGTTCATCTTGTTCCCGATGCTGGCCGCGGCCGCGCGGGACGGCGATCGCCAAGCCGTTGCGCGCTATGTCGGCACCGGTGTTCGGCTCGCCTTGGTGCTCGCTGGCCTGATGGTCAGCGTCACCGCCGGGCTCAGTGATCGTTTGCTGTTGTTGGTGTTCGGAGCCCAAGCGGCGGCCCTTGGGGGCCCTTCATTGGAGCTCTTGGCGGTGGGCTTCGGCGGCTTTGCGATCTTCGGCGTACTGACCACGGTGCTGAACAGCCTCAAGCACGAGCGCGAAAGCGCAATCGTCACCGGGGTTGCCGTCGCCCTGGTGGTGGCGCTCTGCTATCTGCGCGTGCGCGGCGCTCCTTTCGGCGCTGACCTCTTGCTACGCACCGCGCAGGCGACGGCGGCGGGGTTGTTCGTGGCCACGCTATCCGCCGCGTTTTGCGTGTATCGCGCCGCGGGCGCGGTCGCGCCGCCGCTCGCACTGCTCCGCGTGCTCGTGGCGGCTTTGATTGCGATCGGTGTCGGGCGCGCGCTGCCACACGCCGGCAACTTCTTCACGCCCGTCTACGCGATCCTGGTTGCCAGCGCGTACGTGCTCACGCTCTTGGTCACTCGCGAGCTCGGCCCACGCGATCTGGGGACGCTGCGCGCAGTGGTCTCCAAGCGCGTACGCTGAGAGCAAGCAGGTCAGCGCAGCGCTCTTCGCGCCGCTAAGTCTCGATCGCCTCGCGCACGAATAAATCTTCCAGCGTCTCTTGGCGCGGTGTCACCTCCGAGACGGAACAGCCGAGCTCGAGCGCGCGCTTTAGGACGGAGGAGACCTTGGCCTCGCCCTCGATTTCCACGGTTAAGCGAAGGCCGAGCCGACGGACGACGTGCCCTGCGCCCACGCACTCGAGCGCCAGCTCTTCACTCGCGCCGAGCAGAACGACGTCGGTTCGGCGCACGTCGCTTTTCAGTAGATCTCCCAGCCGCCCGCTGACCACGACTTCCCCGCGCCGCAAGATCGCCACGCGATCACACATCGTCTCGACGTCGCTCAAGATGTGGGTCGAAAAGAAAATCGTGCGACCGTTTTTGCGCTCTTGCAAAATTAAATCGCGCACCTCCTTGCGCCCGACGGGATCGAGACCGCTCATTGGCTCGTCCAAGATCAGGAGCTCCGGGTCGGAGACGAGTGCGGCGGCGAGGCCCGTGCGCTGCAACATGCCCTTCGATAAGCGCCTCACCTGCCGGTCTGCCGCGTACAGCACTCCGACCTGAGTGAGTACCTGACGCGTACGGTCCCGCGCTGCGCGTGCGGACAATCCCGACAAACGCGCGCAAAGCTCGACGAACTCGGTCGGCGTCAGGTACGGATAAACGTACGGGTTCTCCGGCAAAAACCCCACGCGAGAGAGAGCCCGCGGGCTTGGCACCGGATCGCCGAACAGTGTTGCCTGCCCGCCGCTGGCCGAAATGAGTCCCGTCAGCATCTTGATCGTGGTCGTTTTGCCGGCGCCATTTGGGCCTAAAAACCCGAATATTTCGCCACTATCGACCTCGAAAGATACGCCTTTGACCGCCAGTACGCGGCGCATGAAAAAGCCTTGGCGAAACTCCTTGCGAAGCTCACTCACGCGGATCAGAGTGCTCACGACGCGAGGGTACTGTTGGTGGGGTTCGGGAGCAAAGCGTCCGCGGGCGCGGCATCGAGAAGGAGGCAGGAGCCCCACGGCAACACGCCCGCGCGGCGCCACCCAGGCGGGAAAAAACATGTTAAAAGTGGCGCTCGCGTCTTCACGCCAGGAACTAAAATGATGAACCGGGTCGGTCTTGCTTCTGCGTCGTTGTTGGGCTCGCTCAGCCTTGCCCCAGGCCTGCACGCCCAACCCACACCACCGACGGCGCCGCCACCCGCGGCCCCGTCGGCCGCACTTCCCGCAGCTTCCGCCCCAGATCCCGTTGCGCCAAACGTTCCCGCCGAGCCACCCACTCCCACTCCGATCCCGACCACGCCCCCGCCGAACGCGAGTAAGTCGGAAACGGCCAGCACCGATCGTTTCGGATTGGTCGGCACCGCGCCGCCTGCCGTGGATGATAATGAAATCGACAGGCAGTGGCGCGCGGCCTCACTTCATCGCGGCAGCTCCCTTAGCGGCTCGAGCGGGTTGCTGCACGTGGCGGAAGCAGGCGCAGGCGCCCCCGGCACCTTTCGCTTGGCCGTAACGGGCGCGTACTTCTCGGGCTCGGGTTTTCTGTGCAACAGCGATCGCCCCTGTCCCGTGTTCGGCAACGAGGCGCCCAATAGCGAGGACGACATCACGCGCACGGCAGGATACTTATCCGCTTCGGCAACGCTATTGCCCTTCTTGGAGGTGTACGGCAGCTACCATAACCTATCGACCAGCAATAGCCGGGGCCGGCCGCAGCTGCTCCAAGCCTTGGGTGACGCGGATCTCGGCGTGAAAGGCTTCTTGCCGCACTCCCCAAACGGGATTTTTTCTTTTGGCGGCGAGGCCCAGTTGCTCTTGCTCAACGGTTCGGGCGGCGTTGGTTTGGACGGCGCCAGCACGAGCTTCGTGCTGCGTGGTCTGGCCACGCTCGATCTGAACAATCATTTGCAAGCCGCTGACCGCATCCCGCTCCGCGTTCACGCAAACTTGGCCTACAAGTTCGACAACTCTGGGAAAATCGTACGCGACATCGAAGACACCCCGGCGCCAGGAGGTCGCGGGGCACCCATCTCGCGCGTCGAACGGTTTGGCCTGGGCATCAATCGCGTCGACTTCTTGCAATTGGGTCTGGGCGCCGAGTTCGACAATGACTTCGTGCGACCATTCGCAGAGTTCACTATCGACATCCCGGCCAATCGCCAGGACTACACCTGTGTGGTTCGGGAAGCGGCAGCAAACGGCGACCGGTGCTTGGGGCTGGACCAGGGGGCGAAAACCTCGCCGTCACGGGTAACGCTGGGCGCCCGCGGCTTTCCATGGCCAGACCACGCCCTCTCGTTGCTAGCGGCTTTCGACATCGGTACCGGTGCGACCAGCCATTTCGTGCAGGAAATTTCACCGGAGCTGCCCTGGAACTTCTACTTCGGTCTCGGCTACGCATTCGATACAGTCGCGCCGAAGCCGGTCATCGAGCGCATTGAAGCGCCGCCCCCACCTCCGCCACCGGTGGTGGTGCGCGCCAACGTGGTCGAGGGCCTCGTGGTCGAAAAGAACACCACTAACGCAATCGCGGACGCCATCGTCAAGTACGACGGTCGACCCATCACGGGCATGGTGACGGGGCCAGACGGCATATTCCGAACCGTCGATCTGGAACCGGGGACCTATACGTTCAACGTCACGGCGCCCGCATATCATGATGGGCAGTGCATCGCGACCGTGTTGACCGAGACCCCCAGCCCATCCTCGTCGCCGGCTCCCGTCGGTCCCGCCGTTGCCCCTGGTCAGCCTGCCCCAATGGCCTTACCGGTTCCCGCAAATCCGAACGCGGCGCCCAGCACCACGACGCACGCGGGGCCTAACGTGGTCAAGGTCCAGTGCGAGCTGGAAGCACTGCCCAAGGTCGGCTCGGTGGTGGGCTCGGTAACGGATCCTGAAACGAGCTTGCCAGTCGACGGCGCTCATATCGAGGTCACGGATCGACTGAATCGCAAGCTCGAGCTGCGGGCGGACGCCAACGGCGCGTTCCGCTTCGAGAACGTACCTCCGGGGCCACTCAAGTTCTCGGTCGATGCCCCCGGCTATTTCACGGCAGTGGCCGAGGTCAGCGTGCGCGCTCGTGAAGAATCTCAAGCCCGTATGCTGTTGAACAAGCGGCCAACGCAGCCGAACGTGGTCGTCGCTGGAAAAGAGATCAAGCTGAAGAAGCAGGTCCACTTCCAGCACGACTCCGCCGACATTTTGCCCGACTCTCAGGCAATCTTGGAAGAGCTGGCGGATGTCATGAATAAGCGCGCGGACATCAAGAACGTCGAGGTACAGGGCCACACGGACAACACGGGCGCGGCTCCTTACAACCTCCGCCTGAGCCAGTCACGCGCGCAAGCGGTGGTCGACGCCCTCGCCGTGTTAGGTATCGATTCCTCTCGCATGGTGGCGAAGGGCTACGGCCAGGAAAAACCTCTTGCACCGAACAGCACCGAAGCCAATCGCGCCAAGAACCGCCGGGTGCAGGTGATTATCACTGCGCAGGGCAAGTAACTTCGGCGCAGCTCGGGGGGATCTCAAGTCTCCCAAAAAGCTCACTTGCGCGCTTCGTCCGAGTCGTTCGGGTTTTCGCGCTTGATCTCGTCCAATATCTGTTCGACGCGCCGCGAAGCGTCGTGTCCGTCATCGTAGTGAAAGCGAAGCTCCGGGGAGCGCCGGAGCTCGAGCTTCGGCGCAATCAGGCGCCGCAGGCGCGCGGCGCCGCTGCCCAGCCCCTTCAACACGCGAGCGCGCTTCTTCGGATCTTCGTCGCCGACCAGGAGACGGACACCGATGCGCGCCGACATCAGATCGTCGGTCACCTCGACCGTCGTAACCACCACCGCCGCCAGCCGTGGATCGTCCACCTCGCGACGCATCAAGTCTGCAAGGTGCGCCCGGAGCAGCTCTGCAACCCGTTTTCCACGACGGCCATCCGTGGGCATCATTCGTCGTCTCCCAGGAGGAAGTCAGGGCTTGGCTCGGTGAGCGCGCCGCGATCCAGGGCCTGCTCGATTCCGCCGCGAACACCAGCCCCGCCTTTGCCGAACGAAACGATCTCGGTGGCCACGTCCGCGACCAGTGCGTCATGGGCGCTTCCCGCCAACGTTGCCACGTGCGCTAGCACCTCGGAACAGCGCCTCGCGTCGTTCGAGACCACGCTCACGCCCAGCGTGGCGACCTGGTGACGCTCGAGATCGCCGATCTCGGCGATCGAGACCGGCAGTTTGGCGCGTGCTCGGTCTTTCAGTCCCTTGACGACCCGGCGCCGATCCTTGAGCGAGCGCGCGCCGGGAATTTGCAGAACGATTCGGGCCACACCGACGAACATTAAGGCGCGACCGGCGTGCCCGGCTTCACAGCGTCTGCTTCACGGATTCGATCTCGAACGCTTCGATGATATCGCCGACCGCGATCTCGTTGAAGCCTTCGAGCGCGATACCGCAATCGAAGCCCTCTTTCACGTCCCGTACGTCATCCTTGAAGCGCTTGAGGCTGGACATCTTGCCCTGCCAGAGCGTCGCGCCTTCGCGCTGCAGCCGAACACCGCCGGCTCGCTTGACCAAGCCTTCGATGACCATGCAGCCGGCCACGGTGCCCGCTTTGCTGAGCTTGAAGACCTGGCGAACCTCGGCCTTGCCGATGTTGCGCTCGACCTGGGTCGGCTTGAGCAGCCCCTCCATGGCCGCTTTCACTTCGTCGACCACGTTGTAGATGATGCTGTACTGGCGGATTTCGACGTTCTCTTTTTGCGCCAGTGCCGCGGACTTCCCCGCAGGCCGCACGTTGAAACCGATGATGATCGCGCCCGCGGCGACCGCCAAGTTCACGTCGCCCTCGGTGATAGCGCCGGCACCCGCGTGCACGACGCTCACCTTCACCTTCTCGGTGCTGAGGCGAACCAAGGCGTCTTCCACGGCTTCGACGGAGCCCTGCACGTCCGCTTTGATGATCAGCTTGAGCTCGAGCTGATCGTCTTCTTGCATCGCCTTGGCGAGCTCTTCCAGAGACATCGCACGCGCGCCGGTCGAAGGCGCCAAGCTGCGCCGCTCTTTGGTCTTGCGGGTGTCGGCGATCTCCTGCGCCTTTTTCATGTCTTTTACGACGTGAACTGGGTCGCCAGCGCTCGGCACGTCATTCAGGCCGATGATCAAGACGGGCGTAGAAGGGCCGGCTTTCTCCAATAACCGGCCCGCGGAATCATGCATGGCTCGTACTTTGCCGTAGGCACCGCCGGCCAAGATCACGTCCCCACGATTCAGCGTACCGTCGGTGATGAGCACCGTCGCCACCGGCCCGCGGCCGCGATCGAGCTCGGCCTCGATCACCGTACCCGTCATGGGCTTATTCGGATTGGCGCGCAGATCCAAGACCTCTGCCTGCAGGGCAATGGTCTCGAGCAGCTGATCGACGCCCGCGCGTGTGAGCGCGGACACGCTTTGGTAGAGCGTGTCGCCGCCCCATTCTTCGGCCACGAGCCCGAGCTCGCTGAGCTGGCGCTTCACGCGCTCCGGGTTTGCGTCCGGTTTGTCGCTTTTGTTGATGGCGACGACGATCGGCACCTTGGCCGCTTTGGCGTGATTCACCGCTTCCCGCGTCTGCGGCATGACGCCATCGTCTGCGGCCACCACGAGTACGACTAGATCCGTGGTCTGAGCGCCTCGCATCCGCATCGCGGTGAAGGCCTCGTGGCCCGGCGTGTCGAGAAAAGTGACCGGGCCATGGGCGGTGTCTACCGAGTAGGCACCGATGTGCTGAGTGATGCCGCCCGCTTCACCCGAGACGACGTTGGTCCTTCGAATCTGATCGAGCAGGCTCGTCTTGCCGTGATCGACGTGGCCCATGATGGTGACGACGGGCGGACGGGTAACGCGATCGGCAGAGTCATCGAGCTCGGTACCCTGCGCTGCGACGAGCGCCGCTTCTTCACTGACCGCGATGTCTTCGACTTCCCAGCCGAACTCGTTGGCCACGATTTTGGCCGTCTCGGCGTCGAGGGTGCTGTTGATGTTTACCCCGGTCATGCCCAGGCGCATCAGCTTCATCAGAACTTCGGTGGCCTTGGCGCCGATCTTCGCGGCCAAGCCCTGCAGTCCGATGGATTCCTCGATACGCACGATCTTTTTGTGCGCCGAGCGTTCTTGGGTGACGACGGACCCGGTGATCTTGCCCTTGGGCATCGAGCCGATGCCACGTGGGCGCATACCGCCGCGCCCCTGCGGCCCGCGATTGCCGCCCATCTGCGGCGGGCTACCAGGACGCCGCGGCCCAGTTCCCGGTTGGGTAGCAGCGCCGGCTTTGGCGTCGTACTGGACGCGGCGCGGCATAGGACCGCGCGGCACCTGCACCGGCATGGGCACCCCAGGACGACCCTCCCAAACGTCGATGCCGGTCTTCGGTGCGGTGGAAGTTCGCGGGGGCTGCGGCGAAGCCGCCGAGAGCGTTGGCTGAACGTAGGGCACCGGCGGGGGCGCTGGAGCGCGTGGCGGCTCTTGAGCTTCGACGGCGCGCGCTACCGGCGGCGGCGCCGGCGGCGCCGCCATGACCTCGCGCTCGCCCGTAACCGGCGGAGGGGGTGGGGCGACTACCGCGGGAGCCGGTCTTTCCGATGGTTCAGCACGCGGAGCTTCAGCGATCGTCACCGCCGCTGGCGGAGGCACTTGCGCCTCGACTGCGCGCGGCTCCACGTCACGCTCGCCGACGTCAACGACCGGCGGCGGTGCGGGCACTGCGACCGGCGCTGGACGCGGCGGCTCTTCATAGTTGCGCTGCGGTGCCCGCGGTTGCTCCTCACGCGAGGTGCGCACTGGCGGCGCGGGCGGGGGCGCGGCGGCGACAGGGGCCGGTGGCTCGACACGCGGCGGCGCCGCACGACGCTTCACGACGGTGGGGTGGATGCGCTCCGCCACCGCGACGGGTTGCTTCTGCTTTTCCAATTGACGCTTCACGCGCTCGACGACTTCTGGCGGGACTGCACTCATGTGATTCCGGACGTCAGGCACGCCGACCGCTTGCAGCAAAGCCACCAGCGCCTTGTTATCTAGCCCCAGATCGCGAGCGACTTCATAAACACGCAGCTTGATGCTCATCCAACCTCCGACACCAGGCCGGCGGCGCTCAACGGAGGAGCGCTCACCGACCCGAGCTCTGCAACATTCAGCGTGTGCACGAGCGCAGTAGAAATTCCGTCGTCCAAAATTGCGATGACGCCCGTTTCCGGGCGCCCGATCGCGCGGCCCAGGAGCTCCTTGGAGCCGAAGCCGCGCGCTTTTCCGATCTTCACCAGCGCATCCACCCAGGGCGTCGCGGCGGCGGCACGAGCGTCCGTGGCAACCAACACGAGGGTGACGCGCCCGGCCGCGCATACATCCCTCACCGCCGTGGAGCCCGCGGCGGCCTTACGGGCCCGAAATGCGGCGCTGATCAGCGAGTAGGCGCGACGTTCGGCCTGCGCGCGCAGGGCCAACGCGAACTCACTTGGTTTGGTGTGCACCGCGTTCTTCATGCTTTTCGAGAACCCCCGGGGCAACGCCTTGATAAGGCAAGCTTCACGAGCGTGCACCCACGCGCCGCGCCCGAAGCTACTGCCGGCCATGTCCGGGACGGCTTCGCCCGATGGGCCAAGCACGGCGCGCACGAGAGGCTCGAGACCAGGGTCCCCGATTTCTCGACAGCCAGCACAAGTACGAAGCATCACGCCTTTCACGCCTTTTTCAGGCTTCTCCAGAGGTGGCAGGCTGAGCCGCTTCGGCCGCCGCCGAGGCGGCCGAAGCCGCCGTCGCATGACGACGCGCTTCTTCGATTTCGCGCGCTTCCGTGCTCAGGAAGTGGCTTGCTCCCACCTGAATTTGACGGGCCTTTTTGATACCCAGGCCCGTTCGAATGGCCAAGCGGTCCGCGTCCTCCCGGGCCAGATCTTGGACCGAACGGTAGCCGGCTTCCTCGAGCAATTGCACCGTGCGCGTACCCACGCCGGGGACGAAGCGCAGTTTGTCGCGCTCCGTGAGTGGCTCCACCTGTGAAGATGCGCGGTGAATTCGGTCCCGACGCATGCGCTCCATCGTGCGCTCAGCTGCCAACTTCAGCTCCTGGGCCCGCTGCTCCGATGTAACACCCTCGATCGTGACGAGCTCCTCGATAGCGGCCTCGGCGATCTCGTCGAGCGCGCGAAAGCCAAGGCGATACATAGCTTTGGCAAGCTCCTCGTCGACGTCATCGATCTCCTTGAGCACGACCAGGGCCTCGTCCTCCATCTGCTTGAATTTGCTCTCACTGATGATGTCGAGCTTCCAACCCGTGAGCTGCGAGGCCAAACGCACGTTCTGGCCCTTCCGGCCGATGGCCAGCGACAGTTTCTCGTCCGGGACCACGAGCTCCATCCGGTGGTCCGCCTCATCGACGATCACCTTGTTCACTTCTGCCGGCTGAATCGCGTTGATGATATAACGAGCCGGATCGCGGTCGAAGGGAACGATGTCGATCTTCTCGCCGCGTAGCTCTTGGACCACGGCTTGCACCCGCGAGCCCTTGATGCCGACGCAAGCACCGACCGGGTCCACGTCCGAGTCTCGAGTGGTAACCGCGATTTTGCTACGCGAGCCTGGCTCGCGCGCGACGCCCACGATCTTGACGATGCCTTCGTAGATCTCGGGGACCTCAGCTTCGAACAGCTTTTCGACCAGATTCGGCTGGCTACGGCTGAGGATGATCATCGGGCCCCGCGACTCGCGGTCGATGTTTTTCACGAAAGCGACGATGCGGTCGCCCGGGCGATACGTCTCCCGCGGCGTTTGCTCACGCGCCGGCAGCACGCCTTCGGTCTTGCCCAAATCGACCACGATGTTGTGGCCTTTTTCGAAGCGCCGCACGATGCCGCGAATCAGTTGACCCTGGCGATCTTTGTATTCGTTGAAAATAATGTCGCGCTCCGCGTCTCGGACGCGCTGCAGTAACACTTGTTTGGCGGTTTGGGCGGCAATACGCCCGAACGTGCTGCGGGCCTGCTTCATATCGAGCACGCTGCCAAATTCCTTGTCCTGCTGACGCGCGCGATCGGCATCGCGCGGATGCCAAAACACCTGGAACCCGAGCTCCTCACCAATTTCGGCTTCCAGGCCGTGCTTGCGCGCGACGTCCAACGCTATCTCGCGTTCGGCCGTGGCAACGTCTTCGACCACCGTCATGTATTGGAACAAGTCGATGTTGCCACTCTCTTCGTTGAAGCGAGCCTCGAGCTCGCGCGTCGGCCCGAACGCCGCCTGCGCGGCTTTCAAGATGGCCGCCTCCATCGTCTCGATCAGCACCTTTTTATCGATGCCTTTTTCCTGAGCGACCTGCTCGACAATCGTGCCGAGGTCGAGGCCTAAGCCTGCTGCTGCTGCTGCCTGCGCTGCCATCTGTCACCTGCTCCGTTGTGGCGGCTGGCTCTTTTTAGCCGTGCCGGAAGTGCGCCTGTCCGACGTCTTCGCCGAGGCGCGCGTACCAGTACCCTTTTTCCATTCGAACAGGATTCGGGCACTTTGAATCGTTTCGAGCTCGATGCTGCCAAGCTCGCCATGCTCGGACTCGAGTAGCACGGCCCCGTGGTCGTCCAGACCGCGAAGCATGCCGAAGATCACGCTTTGACCGGCACGCGGGGCCGTCAACTTGAGGCGCGCCGCCTGACCGGCGAATCGCTCGTAATCGCGACGCACGTAGAGCGCGCGTTCCACGCCGGGGGAACCGACCTCGAGCGTGTAGCGATGCGGAATGCAATCGGCGACATCCAGCGCGGCCGAGAGATCACGCGAAATATCCGCGCACAGATCGACCGTCACGCCGTAGCCGGGGACGAGCGAGCTACCTCCCTCGGCGAACACGCGCTCGATGCGCTCGATACTTATCTCGAGCAGCCAACCCCCGCGATCCGTACGCCAAATGCACTCGACACACTCGACGCCGTGCGCGGCGAGCACGGGCCCGAGCGCGGCGTGCAACTTTGCGCGATCGATGCCTGGAATTTTTTCGTAGGAGACGTTCATGCGGAGGACAGCAAATAAAAAAAACGGACCCTCTGAGAAGAGCGGGTCCGCTGGGAACCACCCGAGTTGTCGCGGCGCATTCTAGCCGACGGCCCCGGGGCCCGCAAGTGCCCATAGCCCATTGAAATCGTTGACTATTTTTTGGTGGGCGCGAACCAGCTCAGGCGAGGTTGGGCAGCGTGACCAGGTCCACATGCAGCACTTCGCCGTCGAACGCCATGATTTCTTGGAGCGATGCGTCCGATGGCCGCGAAGCGAGGCGGATTTTGGCGCAAGCCGCGCGCCCGCCCTCGAACACGGTGTTGTCTAGCTCTTGCACGTTGATGCCGTGCCGCTTGAGGACGCCGAGCACGTTGGCGAGTGCTCCGACTTTGTCCACGTGACGAACGACCAGCTGATAGCGCGCCCAGGAGGACGCGCTGATGTTGACCACGTTCGCGACCTCTCCCTTGGTCAGGAACCCGCGCAAGATGCGCACGGTCTCGTTGGCGATCGCGATCTGGGCCTCGTCCGTAGACGCACCGATGTGCGGCGTCGCGTAGACCAACCCGCTTTGCAAGATCGGGTGGCTGTATTCACCCTCGCGGCTGTCGGGCTCCCCGGGCAGAACATCGAGCCCGACGCGCAGACCCTTCCGCGGAATGAGCTCCAAGAGCGCGTCGTAGTCAACGAGCTCGGCGCGCGCGGTGTTCACGAAAATGGCGCGGTCGGGAAGTGCTTCTAGCACCCGGCGATCCACGATGTTTTTCGTGCGCTCGCCGAGCTCCAAATGCACACTGAAAATGTCGACGGAGCGCGCCAATTCTTCGGCGCTGGCGCAGCGTGTCACGCCGAGCTCCGCGGCGCGCGAGGCGGATAACGATCGCGAGCAAGCATGAGGTTGCATACCGTAGGCCTGAGCAAGCTTGATCACCGTGCGGCCCACGTGCCCCGCGCCCAAGACTCCTATCTTGCGGCCATTCAGGCCGACCGCGCGCGCGAGCTCGTGTTTTTCCCATTTGCCCTGGCGCAGGCTCACGACGCCGTCCGGCACGCGCCGATCGAGGCACCCAATTAGGGTGAGCGTGAGCTCGGCGACCGCCGAAGCGTTCTTGCCGGGGCAGTTGGCGACATAGATGCCGCGTTCGCTCGCGGTCGATACGTCGATGTTGCTCACGCCCGCGCCCGCGCGGATGATCAAATTCAGCGCCTTACCCGCGTCGATCGCCGCTTGGTTGACCACCGTGCCTCGTACGATCAGCACGTTCACGCCGTCGAGCACGTTGACCAGCTCTTCACCGTCCAGGTCGGGCTCGTAGATTACCTCGACCCCGAGGGTTCGCATTTCGTCGAGGCTCGACTCCGAAAGCCGGTCCGCTGCTAGGACTCTCATCTTTGGGGCCTTCTATCACGCCACATCGCCAAAGTTTTCGAGCGCGTACCGCTGTCCGGCAATTTCCAGCGAAAGGGCCCCATTTTCGTCGTCAATGAGCCAGGACCCGAGCGAGATTTGCGCCGCCTGCGTGAAGCGCGCGGCGAACTTGCCGCCTTTCACGACGGTGAACAGCGCGCCGCTCCGGCCCACCAACAGCGTGCACGGATCGAGCTCGCTCTCACTGCCGTCGGATAAACGAAGCCGCAGCGAACCGGCCTCTTCCCGTACTCCGCGCACGAAAAAGGGCGTGGCCTCGACCCGGAAGTAGCTCCAGTCGTAACCGTTGTTCAAGATGAAACGGCCGTCATCGGGGTGCACGTCGATCCAAGAGGCAAACGCGCGAGCCATGCCCGGATGCTCGACCAAGGCGCCATCGTGAAAGAATCGACCCTCGGCATCGAGCACGATCGAGCTCTCGCGCGAGCGGCCTTCCGGGGCCGGGTAACGAAAGAAATCGGGGTGGTCGCCGGGACGCATGCCCCGAGCGTAGCGCGCCTCAACCCGCGGCGGCAGGCGTGGGCAACAAGGAACGCAAGCTAACGTAGCTGCCGAAGCAGAGCAAAATGTCTCCCACCTGCAACCGGTCGGGGCCCCGAGGGTTAGGGAGCACGGTGCCTTGGCGAGTGATGCTGAGCACCTGCACGTCGCGATCGCGCAGGCTGAGCTCGGAGAGCATGCGTTCCGCGAGCTCCGAGCCCCGCTGCACGGTGAGCTCGACCGCGCCATACCCGCTTTTCAGCGTCAGGCGCTGGCGAAGGTCGAAGTCCGGAAATTGCACTTGTTGCTCTAGGTGCTGGATGATGGCCGACGCGACGTCGACCCCGGTCGCAGTCTCGATGCCTTCCAGCCCCGGTGACGAATTCACCTCGAGCACTTGCGGCCCGTCGGGGCCTTCGAGCATGTCGACGCCGGCCACGTGTAAGCCCATGACCTGCGAAGCGACGATCGCCGTCCGCTCGTACACGGCGTCGATGTCGATCTTCGTGGCCCGCCCGCCGCGGTGCAAATTGGCGCGGAATTCGTCACCTGAAGCTCTTCGGCTCATCGCGGCCACGACCCGATCGCCAACCACGAAGGCTCGAATGTCACGGCCACGGCTTTCGCTCACGAAGCGCTGAATCACTACGTCTTGCCGGGTGCTTTGCAGGGTCTCTATGATCGCTTCCGCCATCTTGGGTGTCTCGGCCAAGATCACCCCGATACCCTGCGCGCCCTCGAGCAGCTTGATCACGACGGGGGCACCCCCCACCGCCTCGATCGATTGCGGGACGTTGGCGCGATCGCGCGCGAAGGCGGTCGGAGGAATGCCCACTTGATGGCGGCTCAGGAGCTGCGTGGAGCGCAGCTTGTCGCGGGCGGAGCCGATCGCGAAAGACGAGTTCAGTGAGAACACGCCCATCTGCTCGAACTGGCGTACCACTGCCGTGCCGAACGCACTAACGGACGCTCCGATGCGGGGGATCACGGCATCGTAGCGACTCAGCCTGCGGTTTCTGAAGAACAGCGCCGGACGGCCCGACTCGACGAGCAGGCTGAAGCGGAGCGTGTGCAGGACTTTTACGCGGTGGCCGTGTTTCAGGCACGCCTCGCGCAGACGGCGCGTGCTGTAGGCCTGCGCGTTGCAAGATAGGACCGCGACCTTCAACACGCGTCGGGCCTCTCGCGGGCTCGTTTGGGCGTGGCCGGCTCGAGATTGGAGGATTTCCGCGGTGCCGACCGACCAAGCAAGTAGCGCCGGCTCGGGTCGATTAGAAAATCGTGGGCCAAGGCGCGCCGACCGATCAGCATGCGAAAAATCATCTGCCCGCGATCGACCAGACTAAGCTCTATCTCGCGTTCCACGGACCCGATGCGCAGTCGAGCGGCAACGAAGATACGCACTTCGACCTCGCCATTGGACGCTCTGACGCGGCCCCGTCGGACCACCAGCGCCTCGACCGTGACACGGCGCTCGCTGCGATTGCGACTCAAACGCACGTCGAATCGAACTCGGCCCGAAACCAGCTCGCAAATGTTCTCGACGTGCAGCGCGCTGCTCCGCGCACCGGTATCTATCTTCGCCCGTAGCCGCGCGATCCGCCACTCTGGAAGGTCGACGTATTCGGTCACGCCGATGACCAGCGGCTTGGTCGTGCTTCGCTTCACGCCGGCACACGATACTACAAGCCGGGAGTAGTCGCGCAACTGCGACGAAAGCGTTACACTTTGGAAATTGTGTGCGCTTCCGGACGCTCCCGACTAAACACGGAGCAAGCCGCCCATGCCTGATGAATTTCCTACCCTCGAGGTAGTCGCCGCGGTCGGCGTCCTGGCCTTGTTCATCCGCACGCTCATCGTGGGAAGCGAGATGCGGGCCCTGCCCCCTTTTACGGCCGAGCTCGCTAGCGCCCTCGAGCGTGGCGATCGCGCCGCCGCATTGACCGCGTGCAACGCGCCGAGCTCGCCCGCATTGGCGCGCTCGGCGCGGGAGCTCATCGCGAGCGCGGCCGAGCCTCCCTACGGACCGGACCTATCGATCGAGCTGAAGCACGAGCAAAACGAGCTGGAGCAAGACCTGGGCCGGCGCGCTGAAAGTGGGCGCGCGCGCGACTTGATTGTGCTCTCGGTGCTGCTCGGAGCGATGGCCTTTGCGGTCTTGTCCAAGCTGCCGGTGAGCTCCTGGTTTCACTGGCTCGTCGCGTCCGCTGCACTGCTTTTGATCGTGGGCTACGTCATGCGCATGCGCCTCCGCACTAAGGAGCGGGAGGAGCTCGGCCGCGTCGGCGAGGCCCTGACACGCATGGTGAATGCCGCTGGCGCAAGCCGCACGCGCCGCAGCGTGCACTCGATCGAAGGCGGCTGCGGCGCGTGCGGCGAAACGCTCTTCCTGATCGCGCGCGCGGGCGCGCTCGGTGCATCACTACCCGCGCTCGGTATTCACGAGCTCAGGATCTGCAAAAACTGCGGACTGGTCGTGGGCCAGGCCGAAGACTCCGTGGTCTTGGGTCGAGCCGCGCTCGAAGAATTGAGCGTGCCCTTCGGCCTGGATGACGACGCGAGCTCCGACGATACCGAGCACGACGGCTAGCACGCGAGGACACCTTTCCCCGAACCGTGCGGCTTTCTGGCGTGCGCCGTTCGCAATCGGCCTTGCATCCGCCGGCCTTACGAGACAACTTCGACCAGGCATGGATAGCTCCGGCACGCACGACGCGAATCGCGCCTATTACGACGCCTTTTCAGCCGGCTACGAGGCGCAGCGCGGTCCTAACGACCCAGGTGGCTATCACGATCTGCTCGATGAGCTCGAGTCAGAGTACGTGAAGCGCTACGGCGCCGACCGGGACGTACTCGAAGTAGGCTGCGGCACGGGTCTCGTTCTAGAGCGCATCGCTCGTTTTGCGAGGTCGGCGCGCGGCGTCGACCTCTCGCCGGGCATGTTGCAGAAAGCCCGCGCACGCGGGCTCGACGTCGTACTTGGCTCGGCCACTTCCCTACCCTTCGAGGACAATCGCTTCGACATCACCTGCTCGTTCAAAGTTCTGGCCCACGTCCCCGAGGTGGAAGTCGCGCTGGCCGAGATGGTGCGTGTGACGCGCCCGGGCGGCATCGTACTCGCCGAGTTTTACAATCCCTACAGCCTGCGCGGTCTCGTGAAGCGTTTCGGTCCAGCTGGGCGTATCGCGGCTTCGGCCAACGAGAGCCAGGTCTATACTCGTTTCGATTCACCCTTTTCGCTGCGGAAGCTGCTGCCCCCAGGCGGCGTGCTGGTCGGCGCCCGCGGGGTGCGGATCGTGACGCCCACGGCCAAGGTGATGAAAAGCGCGATCGGTCGTCGTCTGTTTCGCGCCGCCGAGCGCGCCTTGTGCGATTCACCCCTGCGGGTATTCGCGGGCTTCTATGTGGCGGCGATCGAGAAGCGCGGGTGAGCTCAGAATCGCCCGCTGAGCCCGAACAAGGCTCCGCCCGGAACTGGCACCGCGCCCGGCCGGAGCTCTAGCGTGGAGCTTTGCGGGCGGAGCTCCGCGGGCAACGTACGGCGGCGGATCAAACGCTTTTCTGGCACGAACACCAGCTCCGCCTCCAAGATGCCTAGCATCGAAACGCCGAGCCACGTGTACGACGAATAATTGAGCGCAGCCTGCCAATTATGCAAGGTGACGTTGTTGCTCTGAGCCGCCTTGTCGACCCGGCTGGTCGCGAGGATCAGGTGCGTCTGTACGCCGAGAGCGGTCAATGTGGCCGTGGCGAGCAAAATTTCGCTCGTCAAAAACACGTAGCCGAGCGCTTTTTCGTCGTTTTGAAATTGACCGACGCCAAATGGAACCAGCGCCAGCCAGCGACTCTTGGGCAAGATCACCGTTTCCTGCTGGGCGAGCCGCTCTAAAGCTGTCACGCGCACTCGCTCCTTGCGCGCGCGCTCGGCCTGCTGCAGCGAAGCCTCCTGAGCTTGCTTGATACGCTCGTCCTCTGCCTTGCGTATCACGTCGAACATCGTCTCGCGGACGCGCAGGAAGCGGTCTATGACCTGGGGGGGGAAGACCAGGCTATCCGGCGGCTTCATTTGCGGGTTCTGTCGGATCGCCGCGCGCAAGGGCTCGTTGGCCTGTTCGTTCTGGCCGATCCCGATCAGACACGCAGCGTGGTAGATACGCGCGCTTTCGACCACGTCTGGATCGCGCAGCGGGCGGGGACTGTCGACGGCGAGCAGCAGATGAAAGGAGTCGGCGCACGTGCCGTACTTACCGGCCTCGTACAAGCTCACGACGCGCGCCAGCTCCGCCCTGTCGTTCAGCCGCGGCGCGTCGTTCACGGTCGGGCCGTGCGTTGTCTGCGCATACGAGGCGGGCGCGCACAAGAGCGCCCCGAGGAGGGCGCGGCGCGCAACACGGAATCGGAACAGAATCATACCGAGGGCAGTGGCGCCGGGTCACGATCCCGGAATACTGAAGAGTCGACCGGGGCTCAGCGTCAGGTCAAATTCTTTTGGCGGCAGGCCGCTCGTTGGCGGGGAAATTAAGGTGCAATGCGCGTGCAGAGACGCGGTTGCCATGCGTATTTTTTGCTGGCTTGGCACGTTGAAGGAACCAAGCTCGCCGCAGCTCGCGGTCTCGCCGGCCACGCCTTGAAACTCGAGCAAGGCCGGCTTGAACTCGATGGTTCCGCGCACCGTCTGGACTTCGCTCGGGTCATTCGGCCGGACGACGTTGACGACCATGCTTTGGAGGCCGACGCAGCACTCTTCGTTGGGCGGCACGAATTCGAAGGTGTGAGTGCCCACCGTTAGCTCGTGAGGCGGGCCGAACCATACAATTTCTTGACCGTCGACTTTCACCGTCGCGTTTTTCGGCCCGTCGACCAAAACACGGACCGTTGCCGTCTCCACGATGGGCACCGCAGACGGGGAAGAACGAGAACTTCTAGAGCGGTGGGCATTCTCCGCGGCGAGATGGCGGAGCTCACCGTGGCCGAGCGGCGTTGCTTGCGCGGGTTCCGCGCTGGGGGCGCTTGCGCCGGCACCGCGGGCGCTGGCCGCAGCCCTTGGCGACACCGCCGGCGGGCGCGTCGCGCTTCGCGAACGCCACCAAGCCCGCGCCCCGAAAGCGACGCTCGAGATTGCGGCCGCGGTCAGAGCGGCCCCGACCGCCTGCAAAAGTCGGCGCCGCAACCGCTCCCCGCGTGCGATCTGCGCAACCTGCCGAAGCAGGTTCGGGTCGTCCGGACGAAATGCGAGTGCACGGTTGAAGGCGGAGGCGGTCAGCACGAAGTCTTTGTGAACGCGGGCGCTGCTGGCGCATTTGACCAGCTCCGAGACCAACCGCGGCTCGTAAGCTGCTCGGTACACGACCGGATCGCTCAAGAATTCGAAAATCTCGCGCCTCGGCTGATCGAAGCCGAGCCTCGACAGCTCCGCTTTCAGCGCTTCGCCGAACGCGGCCGCGCTTTGATAGCGATCGCCTTGATCTCTGGCCAAGGCTTTGCTCACGATCTGCGACAGCCCGGCACCAATCGTAGGACGCGCGCGGTCAGCCGGCGTGAATGCGCCATCGAGCACGCGCCGCAGGACCTGCGCCGGATTCTTGCCATCGAACGGCAGCTTGCCGACGGCAGACTCGTACAAGAGCACGCCCAATCCGAAAACGTCAGCGCAGGCGCTCACGTCACCGCCCTCGATTTGCTCTGGAGCCATGTGCGCGGGCGAACCGAGGACTTGACCGGTCGATGTGACGCCCTGCACGTCGAGTAGCTTGGCGATTCCGAAATCGGTGATTTTCACCCGCGGGGCGAGAGCCGCGCCGGGCCCCGACTGCGCCTCGGTGGGCATGTCGAGCAGCACGTTTTCGGGCTTCACGTCGCGGTGAATGACGCCCAAGCCGTGAGCGTGATCGAGCGCAGAAGCGATCTCGATCGCGACTGCAGCCGCGACTTCTGCGGGCAAGGGTCCCTGTTCGGCGATCAATTGACGCAGCGTCGTGCCACGCACGAGCTCCTGGACGAGGTAGCGCTCAGGCTCGTCCGCATCCGAAACGTCGTACACTTCGACGATGTTGGGGTGTTTGACTTTGGCCACGGCGCGCGCCTCGCTCACGAAACGCGCCGCCACCTCCTTGTTTTCCCTCAGGTGATGGTGGATGACTTTAATGGCAACCTCACGACCAAGCCGGCGGTCGCGAGCACGGTAAACCGTCGCCATCCCGCCATGGCCTATCTCTTGGATGAGCTCGTATTTCTCGAGCTCAGGGCTACGCCCATGAAGCGCGGTTAACAGACCGCCCTCCGCGGCCGAGGCCCCGGGATTTCAACCGCAAAAGCCGACTCTGGGAGGAGTTGGCTCTTACGCTTCACGGCAATTGTTCCACTCGAACCGCATTCGTAGCTCCCCGCACACCCGCCCTTGCGCCGTACACCATGACATAACGTTCGCCCGATTTCACGAGTCCATTATCCATCAGTATTTGGCTCGTATTTTGTACCTGTTCCTCAAGGTTGGGCGCGCGCCCAACCAGCGCGCGCGGGGACACTCCCCAATACAAGGCCAGCCGGCGCAGTGTGCGGTCGTCCGAGGAAAAGGCCATGATTGGAGCACTGGGGCGTGCTTTAGAAACCAGACGCGCGGTCAGCCCGGACTCGGTCAAGGTCACGATCAGCTTCGCGCCGACTTCACGGGCGATCCCGCACGCCGCGTGGGCGATTGAATCGGGCGTCGTATGGTCGGGCTCGGACGCCGCGGGCGCGAAAAAGCGGCTGCCCTCCGCCTGACGGATGATGCGGTCCATCATGCGCACGGCTTGAATCGGAAACTTGCCGCTCGCGCTCTCCGCCGAAAGCATCACGGCGTCCGCGTTTCCGAACACGGCGTGGGCCACATCGCTGGCCTCGGCGCGGGTCGGGCGTGGAGCGTCGACCATGGACTGGAGCATTTCCGTGGCAACTATCACCGGTTTCCGATGGATCCGGCAGGTGCCGATGATTTGTTTTTGAATCACTGGCACGGTCTCAGGCGGAAGCTCCACCCCCAGGTCCCCGCGCGCAACCATAGCCGCGTCGGCAGCACGGACGATGGAATCGAGGCGCTCCACCGCGGACGGGGTCTCGATCTTGGCAATGATCGGGGTCGGCCGGCCCTTGCGCTCGCAAATCTCGCGCAGCTCCTGAATTTCTTCGGCCCGGCGCACGAATGAAAGAGCGATGTAGTCGACGCCTAACTCGAGGCCGAAATTCAAATCGTTCTTGTCTTTCTCCGTCAGGGCCGCGAGGCGCAGGCCAGACGATGGGAGATTCACGCCCATGCGTGGGCGCATCGGCCCGCCGTGCTCGACCCGGCACTCTACCCGATCGCCCCGGATCGCGAGCACGCGCAGCTCGACTTGGCCGTCCGAAAGCAAGATCCTGTCGTCGATGCGGACATCGTCCTTGAGCGGCGGGTAGTCGATCGAAATGGTGCGGTCGTCGCCAGTGTCCCCCGCGATCAAGTCCACCGTATCGCCATTACTGAGCAGTGCCGGGCCGACCTTGCCCGTGCGGATTTTCGGGCCGCAGAGATCTTGAAGCAGCGCGATGGGCTTGCCCAGCGTGAGGCTCTCGGCGCGCACCATCTCCACCATGTGCGCGTGGTCCGCGTGCGTACCGTGAGAAAAATTCAGCCGCGCCACGTCCATCCCCGCTTCGATCAAGCCGCGGATCGCATCTCGGTTATTGACGGCGGGGCCTAGGGTACACACGATCTTTGCGCGACGAGCGATCATTGATGCTGAGTCCGTTTGCTTTGCTGTTTGGCCTAGATTTCCATGCCAGGCCGCCAGTCGAGAGGCGCGCGAGAGCATGCCACAGCCAGAGGCCATGCGGGTAGCCCCAAGCCCCTCCCCCGCTGCCCACTGGAACCAACCGTTAGGACCTCGCTTGCCGCGGTTGGCGCTCGCGAAAGTGCCTGGTATTGAGCGAGCGATGTATGGTTTTCGACGCAATGCGCAAGGCCAGGCCTGCCTTTCCGCGACCCCCCTGTCGCAATTATTGGCGCAGTCGGGCCTCGAGACGCCCGCTTACTTTTATGACCTCGACGCCATCGCCGAGGAAGCGCGCGCGCTGATCGGCGGCTATGGCAGCGTTCGCCACGTCGTTGCCTATGCAGTAAAGGCAAATTCCGCGGGATCGGTGGTGCGCACGCTGGCGGCGGAGGGTACGGGCGCCGACGTCGTGTCCGCTGCCGAGCTGGAAGTAGCCGTGGGCACCGGAATCCCAGCCGAGAAGATCGTAATGAGCGGAGTGGCGAAAACGGACCGCGAGCTCGATCTGGCCATCGCCTCGCGCCTGTTGGCGATTCAGGCGGAAAGCGTCGAAGAGTTATTTCGAATCGCGACGCGCGCGCGCTCTCTCGGGCGTCAGGCGCGCGTCGCACTTCGGCTCAATCCGGGCATCGAGATCGAATCCCACGCGCACATTTCCACCGGTCACGACAAAGCCAAGTTCGGCATCGCGCGTGCGGACGTGGGCCGCGCTTTCGAAGCCATCGACGGCTCCGACGGAGCATTGCTGGCCGTCGGCTTGTCGACGCACGTAGGTTCCATGCTGACGGAGGTCGCGCCGTACTTGACGTCGGCAAAGCACGTGTGCGACGTGGCGCGCGCCCGCCGTGACCGAAGCCCCCCACTCGAATACCTGAACTTTGGCGGTGGTTTCGGCATCGATTATGGTTCAGGGCGCGGCGTGCGACCCGCGGACTTCGCCCGCGCCGCAGTCGAGCTACTCCGCGCCCAGGACCTTGCCGACTTGATGCTGCTGTGCGAGCCCGGTCGCTCCATGGTTGGAGCGCACGGCGTGCTCGTGGCTCGCGTCGTGCAGAGCAAGGTGAGCGCTGACCAGCAGTGGGTGATGATCGATGCCGGCATGAATGATTTGATTCGACCCGCGTTGTACGGCGCCAAACATCGCGTCGAGCCACTCGAGTGTGAACCCTCGGCGCCCGCATGGCGTGTGGTAGGTCCGGTTTGCGAAAGCTCGGACGATTTCGGCGAGCACCCGCTGGGATCGCGCGTGCCGGAGGCGGTGGTGATTCGCGACGCTGGCGCTTATTCGTTCACGATGGCGAGCGAATACAACGGTCGCGCGCTCACGGCCGAAGTGTTCCTCAAGCAAGGCGTGATAACGAACATCAGCCCGAGCCCAGGCGCGGCCGCGTGGGTCGAGCGTCGCCTGCGCGCTTGAGCCCGGCGGCGCGCCGCGCCAGTAGGAACGCGGCTAAGTTGCGAACAAGGAGGGGCTCGCCATATCAGTCCTGAGCGAGTGCCGCGACGATTTCGCCCCGCAGCTCGGGGGCGAAAATCAGGCGGATGCGGGACATGCGTTCGCCGCGCAGGCGCCCGAGCAAGAATGAGACGTCCGCGAGCGCGCGCGTCTTGCCGCCCGGAAACATCACCGTCAGCGGGTCGTGTATATCGTCGAAGGCGACCGTGGAAGCGGCGTCCAGGCCAACGTGGATCTGCGGATCGAGCCCACGCTTCTCGGCGATGTCGCGCGCGATGTCGAGCGCCCGAACACGCGCGTCCGGCGTCGCGCGTTCATCGAACAGCTCGTAGGTCTTGAACAGCTTGCGCGCGTGAAACCGCCGGCTGAGATCGGCAAGGGTGGGGTTTTTCGATGCGCGCCACGCGCTGAGCGCAACCCAAAGTGATGCGTCATCGAGCTCCAGGTAATCACCGAGCGATGCATCGCCACCCTGAGCCAGCGCGACGATTGCCGCCGGAGTCGACGGCAATCGATCACCGTCCGCGAGCATCTTCGTCACCTCGCCGAAGATGCGGGCCATCATCCATTCGCTGGCACGTTCCGTCTTGTGAAAATAGACCTGCTGAAACATGAACAGGCGCGCCAATATGAAAGACTCGATGGCGGGAATGCCCTTCGCGCCGTCGATCGCCAGCGGAGGCGCCTGACCATTTTCGGCGACGCCGAAACACAAACTGCGCAGCAGCCAATCGAGGTCGAACCAGCCGTAGCTGACGCCCGTCGCGTGCGCGTCGCGCAACAAATAATCACAGCGATCGACGTCGAAGGTGCCGCTGACCGCGCGCGCCAGGAACGTCAGCTCATGACGACCGTGGACTAGGTCGACGACGCGATCGGGCAGGGCCGGATCGAAACGCCTCAGGACCGCGTTCACCTCCGTGCTCGGATCGAGCACGATGCGGGTCGTCCAGTCTTCGTGTTTCTTCGAGTCCGGCAGCGCTTGCTCGAAGAGATGCGAAAACGGGCCGTGACCGACGTCGTGGAGCAACGCGGCGGCGAGCGCGTCGCGCGCGCGCTCCGTGGTGACACGTTGCCAGAAAGGCAAGTCCTCGTGCAGGCTACGCAGACGTCGGATCAAGCGGGTCATCACGCACGCGGCGCCGATCGCGTGCGCGAAGCGCGTGTGATCCGCACCAGGGTACGCGAGCGAAGCGAGGCCGGTTTGCCGAATACGCCGCAGTCTTTGCACCTCGGCGGTCTCGAGTAGCGCGGGCACGATCGCTTCCTCGGGTGTCTCGAAAGAGACGAGGCCATGGACTGGGTCTCGAAGAATCATTGGCGGCGACTGTATCAGGTTGAGCCTTGGCCCCTTCCCGAAGCGCCGAGCCCGTGAATTACGCTCAGGCAGAATTCAGGGAGGGCACGAGCGCGCGCAATGTGGCGCAATCCCGGCAAAATTCCGCGTCGCACCTGGCGCCGGCACTGCCTCGCGGCGCGTCAATCTGCGGGCCCGCTAGCGCACAGCGTGGAGCGGCGAACGTCGGAGTAGCGCCAGAACCTTTCGTCCCTTTGTGAGATCATCGAAGCTCGATAAGGAAACTCGATAAGTCTGAGAGTTCGGGTGGGGAGCTACACTCCGCTAGAGACTTGCGGCGCGTAACGTGCAAGATTGCCTCAAAGGTGGGGAGTCTGGCGCGGGGGAACGCTGATCGGCGACGCGCTGCGGTAGCCTACCGTCTTAGTTTCCGAGCCCTCCCGGATCGACGCTATCGAGAGCCAATAGGCGAGCTCGAGACGAGACGAGACGAGACGAGCGCGGCGAGAACGAAGCTCACCCGCCCTCTCCCACCGAAGCACCCTGAACGTAGACCCCGAGCACCCTGACCGGCCTAGACATCGGGCCCTTTTCGCGGTTTGCTAGCGAGATCCTATGTCCTCTCGTAAAGAGCTCGATTCCCAAAGCATGGGAGCCATCCGCCTGGTGGACGTATTGCGCCAATTGCCCGATCGTGAGCTTGGCTCCTTGGTTGCGCGCCTAAAGATTCGAATCGACGAAGCCAAGCGCATCGACGTTCCTTCGCAGGTCGCGCGCATGCTGCTGCAGCTCCCGGAGATGCGCGACGCAGGCATCCTACCCGGGCCCACCCGTGAGCTTTTGTATCGCGTTGCCGAGGCACGCGGAGTTCTCTACGCGCAGACACTCCCGCCAGCGGTGGAGCCCCTCGTGGCCCGCGGCATCGTCTTCATCCGCGGTCGCGAAGGCGGCGTCGAGCTGCTCTTGCCGATTGCGCACATGATCCAGCTGCGCTCCTGGGAGGGTGAAGATCCACGTGGCGCGCGCGCTTTGCTTGCGCAGCTGAATCCCGATGTGGCGAGCAGCATCGCCAGTCATTACCTCGGTCGCCCAGCCACGCCGCCCGTCGCCCTCTGCCTCGAGCCGGCATGGGAGGTGTTCGCGGACCACAAGCGCCTGGCGCGCGAGGTCGAGGAGCTCGCACCACTAGAGCGCAAACTGCTCAATGCGATCGAGAAGGTGGGGGGCGAGGTCGACACCGAAGAGCTGCTCGATCTCGAGCGCGAACCCATGCGGCTGCGCGGCGCCACCGGTGCCACGCCGTCTCGACGCGGCGTCGGGTTCGCCCTCGAACGGCGAGGCTTCTTGATCCCCGTGCACCCGAACCGCCACGTCATCCCGAGCGAGGTCGTGGCCATCGTTGGCGCGCAGCGGCGCGTCGAGCGCGAGGCGCAGCGCCGAGAAATACGCAGTTTCGTCCTAGCCGAGGACCATGCGCCGCGCCGCGCGCGGTTCGCGGAAGACCCGGCGCCGATCGCCATGGCGATGGCCATCGCCGTGCGCGACCCTTCGATAGAAGTGCGAGCAGGCGTGGGCACCCCACGCTCACTGATCACCAAGTTCGCTGCGCGCTTCGGGCGTGAGCCGGAAGCCATTGCCTTGGTCGCCTCGCTCAGCCGGGCGATTGGCCTTTGGGATCCGTCGGCCGTGAGCACCGCATCGCCACCCGGGTCGCACACCGTGGGCGAGCTCGGGCGCGCCCTATTCGATGCCTGGCGTCGTGGAGGCGCATGGGATGAAGCGCGCCCGGATGGCGAAGCGCTCCGGGTCACCGCCGATGCACGCGAAACGAGCGCCGTCGGCGTGGTTCGCGAACTGGTACTGGAAGCGTTGCAGGAGCTGGGTGACGGGCGCTGGGCTCCCTGGGAGGCGGTCGCGGCCTACGTTCGCTCGGATGCGCGGGCCCCAGGCGTTGCACGCTTGATCGAACGCTGGGCCCAACGCGCGGCGGTCGAAGCGATGACTCCCGCGGAGGTCGCGCGGCGCGTCGCGCTCGAGACCTTGCACATCCTCGGAATCGTCGATCTCGGCGATCCGGAAAGCGACGACACAGAAGCCATTGGACCTACGCTGCGCATCACGCCGCGCGGTCGCGCGTTCCTGTCGGAAGGAGCCTCCGCGGAGTCGCGAACGCCTAGTCTGGTGCTGACCGGTGCCAGCCGTTTTCTCGACACGCAGGCGTTGCGCGTCGGTCCGTCGGCCACTGTGGGCAGCGTGATCTCACTCGCGCCGTTCGTCGAGATCGGCGGCGTCACCGGCACCAGTCTCGATGTCTTGATCACACCTCAGGCGCTATCTCACGCACTCAGCGCCGGCTTCGACGGCGAAGTCATGCGCACTCGGCTGGAGGCGCTTGCACCACTGCCGGACCCCATCGCGCGCACCTTGACTCAGGCCAGCACAGTGATTGGCCGCGCCGAGTTCGTGATGACGCAAGGTTTCTTGTGGGTGGAAGACCCCGAGGTGCGCGAGCTTCTTCGCACCCGGCGGCAGAGCGCTGACTTGTTCGTCGATCCGTCTCCGCCATCGGGGCTGCTCTTGGCCGTCGGAGTGGAGCTAGAGCGTGTGGCCCGGCGGTGTCGGGCGCTGGGCGTCGAGGTCTTGGTGGATGGGGATGTGTACCGAACGCGCTCCGTGCCTCCGGGGCGTGGCAGCGGCGCTCGCCGCATGGATTCGTCGGGCTCCATGGCGGCCGTCCGAAGCGCGTCCGCGGGTACCGTGGCCGCGGTCCGCAGTTCGTCGCGGCCACCCTCGGCCACCGGGGCCCGTCAGCCTGCAGCTCGTTCGGTCGCGGTCGGCTCCACGCCACCGGCCAAACGCGGCATCGGCGAATAGCGCGCGCGGCGGCTCGGATCGCGCACGAGCAGTGCGAGCAAGCCAGGCAGCACGAACATGGTCAGCAGAGTGGAGAACGCGATGCCGCCAATCACGGCGGTCGCCAGCGGTCGCTGCACCTCTGCTCCGGCGCCATGAGCGAGGGCCATTGGCAGGAAGCCAAAGGCGGCGACCCCGCCCGTCGTGAGGACGGCGCGCATGGTGTGACTCGAACCGTCGAGAATTGCTTCGCGCAGCGGCCAGCCACCGAAGATTTTAGCTTTCACTTCGCTCGCCAGCACCACGCCATTCAAAACCGAGACGCCGGCCAGCGCAATGAAGCCAACGGCCGCCGGGATGCTGAACGGCAAACCACGCGCGGCGAGGGCCAGAATGCCGCCGACCAATGCCAAGGGCACCACGGCAAAGACAGCGATGGCGTAGCGAGCGTTTTGAAACATCCAGAGCAACATGCCGAACACGATCGCGAGCGCCATCGGCACCACTAGCGCCAAGCGCTTTTTGGCGCGCTCGAAATTCTCGAATTGGCCGCCCCATTGCACTTCGTAGCCAGCGGGCAAACGCAGCTTACTTTCGACCCTAGCGCGCGCCTCGTTGACCCAGGACACGAGATCGCGGCCGCGCAGGTTCACCTCCACACGCACCGTTCGCGTCAGGTCCTCACGTCGAACCTGCGCAGGCCCCTCCGACTCCGTGATGCTGGCGACTTCAGAGAGCGGGACGGAAGTTCCGCCCGAGGCCTCGACGAATAGCCCGCCGAGCGCGGCCGGGCTCGCCGAGCTGGGCGGCATCAACACCTTCATGTCGAAGCGCCGCTGACCCTCGTAAATCTGCCCGACCGGAACGCCCAGGCGCGCCGCGCGCACGACCTGCAGCGCGTCCTCGGTGCGGATGCCGTAGCGCGCCAGACGCGCGCGGTCCGGCTGGACAGTGAGCTCGGGAGCGCCGAGTAAGCGCTCTACGCGCACGTCCCCCGCTCCGGGGACGGTGCGCACGAGCTCCGCGACCGCCTCACTCAGGCGTTTGAGCTCACTGAGCGACTCCCCGAACAAAGCAATTTGCACGTCGGCACGCGAGCCGCTGATGAGCTCATTGGTCTTGTCCTCGATCGGTTGCGAGACCGATACGAACGTGCCCGGAACTTCGCTTTCTATGGAATGCTTGAAGAGCTCCGATAGCTCGTCCAAATCATGGGCGCTGGTCCACTCCTTTTCCGGTTTCAAGTGCACGAAAATGTCGGTGTTGTCGTTGCCGACGGGGTCAATAGCGACTTCCGCGCGGCCCGTCATGCCGAGCGAGGTGACCACTTCTGGAAAGCGGCGGAGCACGCGTTCGGCGGCCAAATCGAACTCTTTGGCCTGAGCAAGCCCGATCGACGGCGCACGCCGAACCGTCACCACTGCGTCGCCCTCGGCGATACGCGGTACGAAATCAGCGCCGCTGCGAGCTAGGACCACGAAGCTAACGACCAGCGCGAGCCCACCGCCGGCGAGCAACGAGAGCTTGTGATCGATGGCCCAGGGCAGCGCTCGCTCGTAGCGCTTGCCGAGCCACCCTACCCAACGCGGAACATTGCCTTTAGAAGGCGGGACGAAGATGGCGAGCAGCGCTGGAAAAAATAACACCGAATAAATCAGCGCCCCGAATAGCGCGCAAGCCATGGTGACCGCCATGGGCCGGAACATCTTGCCCTCGATGCCCTCGAGCGACAGCAGCGGTAGGTAGACGAGCATGATGATGGCCACCGAAAACGCGACCGGGCGTGAGACCGCGCCCGCAACCTCCGAATATGCGCCGTCCCGAGCGCGTTTGATTAAAGTTTTGCCCGCGAGCGCGGCAATGACCGATTCCAAAATCACGATCGGGCCGTCGACCAGAAATCCGAAATCGATTGCGCCCAAGCTCATCAGGTCGCCAGTGATGCCGAAGTAGTGCATACCAAACAGGGCGATGGCCATCGAAGCCGGAATGCCGAGCACGACCACGAACGCGCCCCGTAACGAGCCCAAGAAGATGGCCAAAACCACAGTCACGACCAGCGCGCCTTCTATCAAGTTGCGCGTTACGGAGCCGAGGGTGCGGGCCAAGAACTGTGATCGATCGTAAATCGGTTCGATGACCACGCCGGGCGGCAAACCGGCCTGAATCTGAGTTATCTTCGCCTTTACCCCTCGTACGACCTCCCGACCGTTGGCGCCGACCAGCATCATGGTGATGCCGGTCACGGCCTCTCCCGCGCCATCGCGAGTGATGGTGCCAAAGCGCATGGCCGAGCCGATCTGCACCCGGCTGACGTTGCGCACCAAGATCGGCGTGCCGTCCTCGGCGGTCCGGATGACCACCGCCTCGATCTCTTGCTCGTTGGCGAGCAAGCCGATGCCGCGCAAGGTCATCGCTTCGCCCTTACGCTCGATGTATCCGCCGCCCACATTGACATTGGCGCGTGCTAGCGCATCCGTTACGTCCGTTAGGGTAAGCTTGCAGTTGTGAAGCTTCGCGGGGTCGATCAAGATCTGATATTCTTTGAGATCTCCGCCCATCGTGTTCACCTCCACGATACCCAAGGTCTGCCGTAGTTTTGGAGCGATTTCCCAGTCCAGCAGCGTCCGGAGTTGCATCGGAGAATGCTGGTCCGAGCGGACGACGAACTGGAAGATTTCACCGAGGCCGCCGGACACCGGCGACAGCTGCGGTCTACCGGCAAGCTTGGGCAAGTCGCCCTCGACCGAACGCACGCGTTCGAGCACCATCTGGCGGGCGAGCCAAATGTCCACGTCATCCCGGAACACCGCCGTGACCGCCGACAGGCCCGAGCGCGATACCGAGCGCAGCTCACTCAACTTGGGCATACCGTTCAGCGCGGTCTCGAGTGGGAACGTCAGCGAGCGCTCGACCTCGACGGGCGATAACCCAGGCGCGTCCGTGAGCACGGAGACCTGAACCGTAGACACGTCTGGCACCGCGTCGATTGGCAAGCTGCGAAGGGCGAGCACCCCAGCCCCCAGTAGAGCGACCAGCAGCACCAACATCACCCACTTCAGACGTATCGACGTCTCGACGATGCGTTTCAACATTTAGCGGAAAATCTCCGATTTGAGCGCGAATACGCCACTCACCGCGACCCGTTCGCCGCGCTCGATGCCCTTGGCGATCTCCACGCGATCCCCGTCTTGAGCGCCCAGCTGAACGGCGCGCGGCTCGACCGAAAAGTCGTCATGGGCCACGAACACGGTCGATTTGCCGTCCACACTGGTGACGGCGGCGAGCGGCAGAGAGATCGCGCCGGACACCGGGGCAGAAACATGGATCGTGGCAGAAACCGATTGGCCTGGACGAAGCTGGGACTCGGGATGTTGGACGACGATTCGAACCGCGGCCGTGCGCGTCGCGAGGTCGATCACGTCGCCGACGTACGCGACACTGCCGTGCACCGCGTTGTCCGCGCCCGTAGCCGAAAACACGTCGACCATGTCGCCTGCGTGAATCGCGCTCAGCTGCCCCTCGAACACGGCCAGCTCGACCCATACGCGACTGAGATCCGCCACCCGGAACGCGGTCAATGTGGCTTCCACGGATTGACCGCGCGTCACATTGCGCTCAATCACTCGACCCGTGATGGGCGTAGTCAAGCGCAAGATACCCGTTGGCCCATCGGCCGCGCCACCCAACGCCCGCACGCGTTGCTCGGCCGCGGTCAAGTCGGCGCGCGCAGCCACCGCCTGTGCTTTGGCCAGCTCTGCCTCTCGGTTCGCGGAGACTTTGGCCTGAGCCAGCTCGGTCTCGCGGGTTTCGTTGGCGGTTGCTGCTTCCGCATGCGCGCGGGCGGCGAGCACTGTCGCTTGCGCCTGGCCGAGGTCGGCACTTTCGATTTCGGCCAGCAGCTCCCCTGCCTTTACGTCGTCGCCCTCGATCTTGCACAGGCGGCTGACGCGGCCTGAGATGCGGGATCCGACGGCCGCCATGCGCTCTGGATCGAAGGTGACCGTGCCGGTAACGCTGACCATCGGCTTGAGGCTGCCTTCGGTCACTGGCTCGAACGCGATCTGTGCGTACTTGGCGAAGCCAGGCGAAAAGCGAATCCACTTGCCGTCCATGAACGGAACGTCACGGCTCGTGACCTTGTTGGGTTGCGCGCTCGCCTTGGGCTCCGAGCGCGTGAAGTAGACCGCCGCGGCCGCGCTGAGCCCCACACCGAACCCGATGACCAAGAGCCTCTGAGCTAATTTCGTCATGACTTCACCTCTCCACCAACGGCGCGCTCGAGATCGATACGCGCTACCCACGCCGCTTCGATGGCATCGATGCGGCTTGCTCGTACTCGCAGCGAATCGCGCGCCGCCGCCAATAGACGAAACACGTCGAATCGGCCCGCTCGAAAGCCCGCCTCCGCGTAGGAGAGCGAGCGCTCGGCGGCTGGAATGGCCTTGCGACTGAGCCGATCGAGCTCGCGCCGGCTGGATTCGAAGCTATTCAAAGCGGACGCGACCGCGCGCGCGAGCAGCCGCGACTCGAGCTCGAGGTCCGCCTCTGCACTTTCTCGCGCCCGCGCAGATACCGCGCGCCGGCTTTGATTCAGCGGCGCGACGGGCATCTCGACCGTCACGCCCAGCACACCGAAGGTCGGCGACAGCGGCGCCGCGTCTACGCTCGCGTAAAAGCCGACTCTCGGGAACGCTTCCGCGCGCAACCGCTCTTCCGTAGAGCTCCACAGGGCCACGCGTGCCTTGAGAGCTCTCAACTCGGGGTGAGTGCGCAGGGCGCGTTCGACGAGCATCGCAAGCTCACCCACCGCCGGAGGTTCAATCACCGGGCTCGTTAGCGTGAGCGCCATGTCGGACCTCAGATCCAGGGCATCCCTCAAATCCATCAGGCTCGAGGCTTGATCGCGCTCGAACGCCATGCGTGCCGCCTCGAGCTCCGCGACCTCTAGCTCGGCGGAGGCCGCATCCAGCTCGGAGCCGGCGCCGGCATCGACGCGACGCTGGGTCGCCTCGAGCACGCGACGGGCCACGACCAGGGCGGCGTCGGCCTCACTAATGCGCAGCTCGGCAATCTGCGAGCGAACATAGCTGCCGAGTGTGCGCGCCCGCGCCGAGCCGCGCGACGAAACCAGCCCGGCGTGGGCAACGGCTGACAGCTGTTCCGCCTCGCGAACGCGGGCCCGGGGCGCCCCCCCAACCTCGAGTAGCACGTCCACCGTGGCGCTGTAGCCCATGCGACCCGAACCCCCGCTGATGAGCGGGCGCGCGTCGACGGAAAGCCGCGGGTACTGCGGCAAAATCAGGCCTGCGCCCACTCGATGAGCGTCTGCCTCCCGCAGCGCCAAGCGCGCGCGTATGACCTCTGGGCTCGCGACCTTCGCGCGAGACAGAGCCTCGTTTAAGGACAAAGAGAGAGCCTGCGGCTCAGCCGCGCGTGCCTCCGGCGTCGCGATTGCCCACCAAATCGGTGTGCAACACAGAGCAGCCAGGGCGCCCTTGAAAGAAGATTTCAAGATAGAGCCTCCGGGGCGAAACTAGAACGGGACGAGGAACGCGCCGCTCGGTTACGAGCAGCACGCGGTCGTTGCGGCAGTTATTTGCGGCCGAAGCAAAACGTTCGGGCCGTTTCCCTGACTTGGGCGCGGGTGGACGACCCGCCCCGAGCAATAGCCGGGTGCGCGGCGGACCTACGCGCGTGGCGGGCGGTCGAGACTTTGCGCATGGCTCGAGCGCGCACGCTGCTCGACGAGCGCCCGAGAGTCGAGCCCGGTCGCGTTGCCATCTTCCAACGCGACCAGCTGCACGCGAGCCGGGGCGATCAGCGCGTCTGCGCCATCTTCCGAATCATCGTCCCAATCCGCGGCCAGAGAGTCTTGGGGGAGGGGCTCAGCCGGGCCGGGGTGCACTTCACTAGCGCCGCTCACGGAAAGCCCATCCGGGGCACTCGCGGTGGCCGCCGGGAAAACACTGTAGAAACGCAGCGCGACGACGAAAACCGCCGAAAGCAGAGCCAAGAGCTGGAGCGCGCGAGTCACGGCTCTTGTCGTGCCGCTAAGCTCGCAATTTGTCAAGCGCGAGACGCCACCTCGCGCAGACCCGACTCCAGCTTGGCCTCGGAAATGTGCTGCGCGATCGCCTGCCGCTCGCGCTCTAGAAAGTCGGCCACGGCCGCGGTCAATCTGCGATCGGTGAAGGCGTGAGCGCTGTACGTCAGCGAGGGTTGAAAGCCACGAGCCAACTTGTGCTCGCCTCCGGCGCCCGGCTCGAATAGCTCGAGCCCGCGCTCGACACACTCCTGGATGCCCTTGTAGAAGCAGACATTGAAGTGCATGAACGGTCGCTCTTCGAGTGCACCCCAGTACCGACCGTACAGTGCGCGCTTGCCCAACAAGTTGAACGCCCCCGCGATCGGTTTCTTCGAGCCACCGTCACTAGCCATGACGACGTGCAGGTGCTCGGGCATTGTTGCGCAGATCTGTTCGAAAAAGGCGCGATTCAAGTATTGTTTGCCATAGAAGAACTTTTGCACGGTGGTGCGGTAGAAATCGAAGATGAAGTCGACGCGTTCGGGCCGTAGTTGGTCACCCGTGAGCACGTCCAATTGCACGTTCTGATCACGCATCTCCCGTATCTCACGGCGTATTTGATTGCGCCGCTTGGAGCTGAAGCGCGCCAGGAAATCTTCGAACGTCCGGTAGCCCTCATTGCGCCAGTGATATTGAACGCCGTGGCGAGCGAGGTAGCCGAGAGCGACCAAGGCGTCGGCTTGCGACCGCTCCGGGAACAACACGTGGGCTCCGGACGCGCCAATGCGTTGCGCGATCTGCGGCAGGGCGGTCGCGAAGCCGCGGGCAATGCCCTCTGCATCAACCCCCGCTCGGATCAAGAAACGTGGGCCCGTGGCCGGCGTGAACGGCACCGCCGCCACGAGCTTCGGGTAGTACGGGATGCGTAGCGTGCCTTGTGCGTAGCGCGCGAATGAATGATCGAAGACGAACTCGCCCTCACTATTACCCTTCACGTAACAGGGTGCGACGCCGACCAGCTCGCCGGCGGCATAGGCCGCTACGTGCATCGCCAGCCAGCCACGGTCCGCCGCGATACAGCCCGAGTCTTCCAGCGCGCTCAACCATTCGTATCGTAAAAAAGGTGGGCAGTCGGCGCCCGCTAAGCCCTGCCAAGCCCGCGCGCCCAAATCGGAGATGCGCTCATGGGTACGAAATTCGAGTTCTGTCGAAGGCGAGGTCACGGGCGCTCAGAGCGTAGCGCAGATCTGCCCTGCGCAGAGTTCACAAGAACTTTCGGAGCCGATAAGCGATGAGCTCGAGCAAGCGCTGCCCGAGCGGCCGATAGCGGAAGTCGGCCAGCAACACCTCACGGCATTGCTCGAAATCTTGCAGGAACGAAGCTTCGAGCGCGCTCGCGAAACGGGCGTCGAGCACGCTGATGTTCACTTCCAAGTTCACGCGTAGGGACAGGTAGTCGAAATTGAACGTGCCCGTCGTACTCCAGGCGCTGTCGACGACCGCGCTCTTGGCGTGCAGCACACTCTCGTCCCACTCGAATACCCGCACGCCGGCCCGTAGCAGCCGGCCCCAGACTGCGCGGCTGGCATGGCGTACGATGTCGACGTCACTTTGCCCGGGCACGATGATGCGCACGTCGACACCGCGACGCGCGGCGCGGGACAGCGCGCGCAAGATCCGTCCATCCGGGACGAAGTAGGAGTTTGCGATGAAAATCCGGCTTTTGGCGCGCCGCAAATAATGCAGGTAGGCGCCGGAAATTTGGCGCTGCGTACGTGAAAAATGTTGACCAAGCACGCGCACGAGTTGACCAGACAGCCTTGGCGGGCCCGCGACGACCAGCGGTTGCTTGAAAAAGCCGGTCGGGCGCAGCGCCGGGCCATGGAGCCGTGCCCACGCCAGCGCAAAGCAATCACACAGGCCCGCGACGGCCGGTCCGTCGATGCGCACCATGTCATCACGCCAACCGCCTCCACCTTCCTCGAGTGGCAGCCAATAGTCCGCAATGTTGATGCCGCCAGTGAATCCGACCCGGCCATCGACAATCAAAATCTTTCGGTGATCGCGCCGAGTCAGCTTCGAGAGTCGAAAGCGCTGCTTCCAAGGAGCGATCGGGTTGAACTCGATCACGCGGGCGCCTGCGAGCTCCAGCTCCACGAACATCGCGTCGCTGGTTCCCATCGAACCGACGGCGTCGTAAATGATCGAAGTCTCGACGCCGCGCCGCGCGGCCGCGCCCAGAGCCGCGGCAAATTTGCGCCCGATGTCGTCCGAGCCGAACCAATACATCTCCAGCAAGATTTGGCGCTCGGCGCCGGCGATTGCCGCCAACATCTCGGGGAAGGCCGCGCTCCCGTTGCGTAGCAGCCGCAGCTGATTGCCCGCCACGAAATGCTCGCTCGCATCTGGAATCGGGGCAGCGCTGTCCGCGGTCATTCAGCGCCGCCACCCTACTGCGCTCCAATCGCGCGCGGGCGCAGAAATTAGCAGGCTTTCTGCGTGGCCACGCCAAAGGGGCCCGCGTGGGCCGCCCGCGCGGGACGGCGCCCTCGCTCCCTTTCCTGTGCTGCGCGACGGGCGCAGGCCGCCTGCCTCGGTCCTGTCAAAGCGCACCAGTGCTTTTAAACCGCGGAGCTTTCGGCGAAACTCACGGACTTCCCGGGCCGACGGGAAGAGAACGGCGCGATGAGTGACAAGACCGAGCAAGCAACGCCCAAGCGGCTGGCGAAGGCGCGCCGCGAAGGTGACAGTCCGGTCTCGGCGGCGCTGTCGCAAAGCGTCGGCTTTCTGTCCGCGTTGGCCGTAGTTGGCGGTTCGCTGGCCGCGAGCGCGCAGGCCTTCGGCTCGCTGCTCGCTGCGGCGTTATCGAGACCGACCCCGGAGATCCCGACGGGCGTGTTCGCACGCCTCGTGCTGTCGAGCACGTTACCTGTGCTCTTGGCGTCTGCGGCGGCTGGCGCCGGCGCGACGTTCGCGCAGACCGGCGGCGCACTCAGCATGCACAAGTTGGCGCCCACGTTCGACCGCCTGAACGTGTTTACGGGCATCAAGAATTTGTTCTCTTGGCCGCGCGTGGTGGGCATCGGGCGTAGCCTCGTCACAGCTTCACTGATCGCATACTTCGCCGTTCACGAGCTCGAGCAGCGCGCTCCAGACTTCGTCGCCGCCGTCGGCAACGCACGCGCGGCAACGCGGCTGGCCATGCGTGCGGCCGCGCACGTGGCGTGGCTCACTGCTTGCGTGAGCCTTGGGCTCGGCATGGTCGATCTTTTACTGACGCGGCGCGCCTGGTTCCAGCGCCACCGCATGACTAAGGACGAGGTCAAGCGCGAATATCGCGAGTCCGAGGGCGATCCTGCGCTGAAGGCCGCGCGTCGACGCGCGCATCAAGAAGCACTCACCGGCGCCACTTTGGGCGCTTTGAAAAATGCCAGCGTGGTGATCGTGAACCCGACTCATTTAGCGACTGCCCTCAAATACAGCGAAGAAGAAGATCTAGCGCCTGCCGTAGTCGCCCAAGGTCAGGGCGAAATGGCCAAGCTGATCATCGAGGCCGCGCGGGCATACGGCGTGCCCATCGTGCGCGACGTGCCCGTAGCTCGCGCCCTGAACGACTTAGAAGTGGGCGATGACATCCCGGAAGCCTTATACGAGGCCGTGGCCGAGATTTTGAGAGAGCTCTGGCAGGGCGAAAGCCCCGAACCGACGCGGGAATTGTAACCGGTTCGCGCGTCAAGACGACGCCACCCCCCATCGACACCCGAGCCGCGCGGGCCGTTTGCGTTCACCTGCAGCCTACTTGCCTCGGCTCCCGCCGCGCGCGGGCGGCGTTTGCCACGCCCTTCGCTAACCGATGCGCACGCGCTTTTTTAGCGCCTGCAGCTCATCTTCGACTTCGGGCGTGAGCGGTGGGGCGGAGGTCGCTCCGCTTTCGAGCACACGAAACTTTGCCTCCACCTCGGCCGTTGCCATACCCCCCGGCATCTGACCGTCGAACGCGGCATTGACTTCCCCATCGGCGAGCAATGTGTGCTCGGCTGTTTCGATCTTGCCTTCGATCCGACGAAATTCCTCGAATGCGCCCGCCCCGCGGCCGAGCTTGCCGAGGCCCTCCACGCCCCCGCCGGCTTTGGCGATTTCAGCTTTCGTGGCGATCGTACCTTTGCGCAGCTCGAGCTCTTGCACCTTGCGCTCCATGTGCAGGAGGGCCTCCTTCATCTCGAGCGCGGTGGCGCGCTGCTCGCCACGTGCGGCCTCGGCGTGATCGCGTTCTGCGATGGCGCGCCGCTTTTGGAGGAGGGCTTCGCGCGCCAAGGCGTCGTCATCGTTCTTGACGGCTAGCTCGGCGCGCCCGCTCCATTTGTCCACGTCCCGATCGAGGTCCTCGACTTTTTTCTTCAGCTGCTTTTCCGAGGCAACCCCCCCGATCACCTCTTTGCGCGCTAGAACGATCTGGTCACGCATTTCACGCAGGGTCTGCTCCAAGCTTTTCCGCGGATCCTCTGCCTTGTCGAGCAAGGCGTTGAAGTTAGCGGACATGACCTGGGACACGCGGGCGAAAATCCCCATGGTCGGAACATGCCAGCTTCCAGCCCGACGCGCAAAGCGCGAGCGCTCCACGCGTTGGCGCCGCAGCTCAGCGATTGACGATGTGAATCGCGTGCCCGAGAGAGGCGGCTGCCGCTTCCATCAATGCTTCCCCGAGCGTTGGGTGCGGATGAATGGTGAGGGCCATGTCTTCCGCCGTCGCCACGGTTTCGAGCGCCAACGCCGCCTCGCTGATCAGATCGCTGGCCGAGGGACCGACGATGTGGATGCCCAGAACGCGGCCCGACGCAGTATCGGTGACGACTTTCACGAAGCCGTCCGTCTCGCCAATGCTAACTGCGCGGCCTAGGGCCGCGAACGGGAATTTGCCCACCTTGACGGTATAGCCCTGGGCTTTCGCTTGCTCGTCGGTGAGGCCGACCGTGGCGATCTCTGGATCGGTGAAGATGATGCCAGGAATCGTCACCCAGTCTTTACCGGCGTGCTTGCCGGCAATGACCTCCGCCGCCACTTCACCCTCTTTGGAGGCTTTGTGAGCCAGCATGGGTTGGCCGCTGACGTCGCCGATGGCGTACACGCCCTTCACGTTGGTCTCGCAAAACTCGTTGGTTTTGACGAACCCGCGTGCATCGACTTCGACCCCGACCTCTTCCAAGCCGACGCCACGCGAGCGTGGCTTCATGCCGACGGCCACGAGCACTACGTCACATTCGACTCGTTGCTCCTTGCCCTCGGCCGAAACGATGACCGTGACTCCCGCGTCCGTCTTCTCCAGCCGCTCGGCGCGGGTATTTTTTAGCACCTTGCCGCCACGCGCCAAGAGCTTCTTCTCGACCACCTTGACGCACTCTGGGTCCACGCCGGGGAGCAGGCTCGGGGTCAGCTCCACCACGGTGAGGTCAGCGCCGAAGGTCTGGTAAACCATGCCGAGCTCGAGCCCAATCACGCCGCCGCCGATGACCACCAAGCGCTTCGGGATCTCGCGCAAGCTCACCGCCTCGCGGGCGCCGATCACACTTTTGCCGTCGAACTCGAAACCGGGCACTTGAATCGTGGCCGAGCCGGTCGCGATGACGATGCCTTTCGTTGCGGATACGCGGCGCGTCTCGCCGGTTTTTAGGGCAACCTCGATCGTCTTTGGATCGATGAGCTTCCCGCGGCCCTCGATCATCTCACCGTGATTGGCTTTGAGCAGTGAGCGCACGCCATTGGTCATTTTTTTGACCACGCCGCCCTTCCAATCCTGCATCTTGTCGACGTCCACGTGGACGCCGCTGACGCTGATACCGGCGTCGGCGATATGCCGCGCCTTTTCCACGAAGTGGGCGTTGGCGATCAGGGCTTTGGAAGGAATACAGCCCCAGTTGAGGCATACGCCGCCGTATTCTTCTTCCTCGATGCAAGCAACCTTCAAGCCCAACTGGCCGAGGCGAATCGCACACACGTAACCGCCGGGGCCGCCGCCCAGCACGATGGCGTCGAATTGATCCATTCGGCGCTCATGTAACGCGTGAATTGGGAGTTCACAAGGGATGGCGCGCGAGCTCCGGCCTCTCGAGCGCACAAAAGCCGGTGACTTGGCGCATAATGATCAACGCGTGCTGAACAGCTCGCGACGTTGCTCGAGCAAGTGTGCCGGCAGTGCCGCATAGACGTCGTCGAATAATGATGAACGGGGCGGCGGTGGGGCAGCTTCCGCACAGGTCAGCGCGGCTTCGAGCTCGGCCTGAAGGGCCTGGTCGATGGCCTGGGCGAGCACCGGGTCTAGCGCGCCGCTTGCTTCGAGCTCTCGGGCCAAGCGGGCGATCGGGTCACGCATCCGCCATTCGGCCACCTCGGCCTCCGTGCGATACAATGTCGGATCGTCACTCGTGGAATGGGGGCCGAGGCGGTACGTCACGCACTCGATGAAGGTCGGCCCTTGGCCCTGGCGCGCTCGCTCGATTGCGCTGGAAAACGTCATCAATAGCCCGCACACGTCGTTGCCGTCGACCCGCTCGGCCGGCATCGCGTAGGCCTGGGCGCGCTCGGCAAAGGTTCGGGTGTTGCTCTGGCGGGAAGCCGGCGTACTGATCGCCCACTGATTGTTCTGGCACACGAACACGCACGGCACGCGGAACACCTGCGCAAAGTTGAGCGCCGCGTGAAAATCGGCAGAGCTCGTCGCGCCGTCGCCCAAGCAAGCGGCGCTGACCATAGCGTCGCCCCGCATTTTTGCCGCCCAAGCCGCGCCCACGGCGTGAGTAAGCTGGGTGCCGATGCAGCTCGACCAGGATACGACGTTCACCGCCCGCCCGCTCATGTGACTGGGCATTTGCCGGCCTTTGAGCACGTCCCGCTCGTTTCCGAAGACCTGCGCCAGGTAGGTTTCGAGCGGGAAACCGCGCACCAACATCAAGCTGCTCTCGCGCAACGCGGGAAATACCCAATCGCTCGGGCGAAGCGCAAAGCCGAGCGCGACAGGCACGGCTTCTTGTCCGGTGCACGTTCCGTAAAAGCCGATTCGACCTTGGCGCTGGAGGGCCTGCATGCGCTCATCCAAGATGCGAATTCGGCGTAATGCGCGATAAAGCTCGAGCTGACCGCTAAGCGTGAGCTCAATCACGGCCGGGCCTCGATTTCAGACAGCGCTTCAGCCACCGTCTCCGGGTCGGCTTCCGCGGGCGTCATGCGCTGTAGGATGATTCGCGCTTCGCGCAGGCGTGCCCGGCCCGCCGCCGCAACGGCAATGGTACGGGCGTCCCGCGTGAACGCGGACAGCCCGCGCAGGATGGCCGCCTTGGCTTGCTCGTCCCCGAGGCGGGCCAGAGCCACGCGCGCGTGCCAGGCCAGCGGATCGCGAAACAGGCCAAAGAACCCAAAGGCCCGGCGCGACAAGGCGGGGCTGGCGTCACTTATCTGCAGCTCACCCGCAAGCTCGATCGCGGCCTGCTCGTCCTCCAGCGAGGCGACGCGATCTTTGCGCTCCACGACGGCACGGATCACCTCCGAGCCGCACGCGTCTCCAACGCGCGCCAGCAGGATGGCCGCCGCCAAGCGCACGCTTGGGGTGTCGTCGCGCAGCGCGGCGCGGGCTCGCTGCCGCAAAGGCTCGGGCAGCGGCGCGCCTTCGAGCACGTGCTCTTCGGCCAGCCGATACGCAATTTGGCGTACCTCCGCGTCCAGATCCCGACTGGCGTCAGTGAGCCGTTCCAACAAAGCCCCATGGGCCACGCGGTTCAAGGCGATCAGCGCCTGAAATCTGAGCTCCGGGGCGCTATCTCGGCCTGCAGCGTCGAACAGCTTGGCCGCCTCCTGGTCGCCAGGCTCGGCGATCTCCCCCAGCGCTGCGAGCGCCATCTCCCTCACGGGCACCGGCCCCGTACAGGCGGCTGAAAATAAAGCCGTTCGACATTCCTTGGCTTGAGCGTCGCCCAAGGCGAGCGCCGCCGCAGCTCGCACGTGGAGGTCGGCGTCGCTGTCCAACACTTCACACAGGGCGCTCAAGGCGCGCGCCCGCTCGGGCGTATTCGCCAATCGCACTAGGTCACGCAAGGCGGAGATGCGGGTCTCGTTCTTGGCATGACGCAAATCCCGGAGTGCCGCCTCGAGAGTTCGCGGCAACGACCGAATGCCGAACATGGCTTTTGACTCTAGCGTGCGGCCGCGTCCGGCGCCGCCACTCAGCCGCCCGCGCCGGCATCGCTCGCGCCCGCCGCCCCACC
>CAHJWM010000033.1 GCA_903642325.1 Myxococcales bacterium
GCGTAGGCCAGCCAGCGCTCTTCCAGCGCCTCGCGCAGGTTCACGGGGAGAAGCGTGCCGCCCGCCGGGGGCTCGCCGCTTGCGCCGCCCGCAGTCGGTGCTGCGCCCCCGGTCGCGGCACCAGAGCTCCCGACGCTGCCGCTCTGCCCTGGGCTACCCCCCGCCGCCGTCGCAGCCCCGGCCGTGCCCGCCGTTGGAAAATTGAAACCTCCGCCTCCGCTGGCGTCGCTCGAGGAACACCCGTAAATGCACGCACCCGTGGCTCCGAGCATCACGAGAACGGCACCGGCAGACAATGAAGATCGCATCTATTTTTTCCTTCGTTCAGGGGGCGCCGACGGCGCTAGTTAGTCAGCGAGCGTAGCGGTCGGGGCGCGGCACCAGACAGTGTCCGCAAACGGTAGCATCTGCCGCGTCATTTACCGATTACTCCGACTACACCAAGCACAAATGGAAAAAAGCGCACGGCGGGTGCGTGCTGTGGGCCTCGTGGGCTAAAGCGCCCGCCTGCAGTGAAATAATCAGTCGACGGCGGCCGACGCGACGAAGGTTGCGCGCAACCTCGATACTGAGCGGCGGCTCGTGGTGACGTTCGCTCCGTGAAGCCCTGCGCATGATGACCGCGCAGCTCAACTCCGCGCGTCGCATGCGAAGTTCGAGCACGCGCGCCGCACTCATGAGCCGCTCGCCACTGAAGCTAGCCCCGATCCACCGCGGAGCGACGACATCGTGGCGGCGGCCCCCTGCGAATCCTAGCTCGCGACTCGGGGGCAAAGGGGTAAAATCCTGGGCAGGTGCGCAACCGGCCCGAATATTTGCGGCTCATGGTAAACGCTCGGGCTCGATGCAGGCCCGAGCCGACGTGAAACCGGTCCTCAAATGGGCTGGCGGCAAGCGCCAGTTGCTCGAGCCGATTCTGGCCTTCGTCGAGCGCATTTTTCCGACTCAGATCGAAAAATATTACGAGCCTTTTGCAGGCGGTGGGGCCGTGTTTTTCGCACTCGTCGCGAGGGGCAAATTCAAGCGTGCCCGGCTCAGCGACAAGAACGAGGATCTGATCCGCGTGTACACCGCGCTGCGTGACGACGCACACTCGGTGATCCACGAGCTCGAGAAGCTCTGCCAAGCGAAGCTCAGTGAAGATACCTATTACAAGGTGCGGGCGAGCCGCCCGACGAAAGCGCCGGCGCGCGCGGCCCGTATGCTCTACCTCAACCGTACGGGCTACAATGGCTTGTATCGAGTGAACCGTAGCGGCGAATTCAACGTCCCCTACGGGCGTTACAAAAAGCCGAACATCTTGGACCCGGCGCGCCTGCTCGCCACCGCGGGAGCGTTGCAAGGCGTCGAGCTCGCGGTCGAGGACTTCGAGCAATGTTGCGCTCGCGCTAAACGGGGCGACTTCGTGTACTTCGATCCGCCCTACGTGCCGGTCTCCAAAACCTCGAGCTTTGCCGCTTATCACTCGGTTGCCTTCACCTTGACCGAGCATGAACGGCTGGCCAAAACTTTCGCCAAGCTCAGCAAGCGCGGCGTTGCCGCCCTGCTTTCCAATTCCGACACACCCGAGACGCGTCGGCTTTTTGCCGCATTCGATACGCATACAGTGCACGCCAAACGCGCCATCAATTCCAACGGCGCTCGCCGCGGCAAAGTGTCCGAGCTGCTCGTGCGCGCGCACGTCTCTGCTCTTGCGCGACAAGCCAAATAGCTCTCGTAATCCTGCACTTCGCCGCGTGTCCGGTCGGCTCGGGGAGAGCGTGAGCTTGCTCTAGTCGCCCTCTTGGAACCGATACAACGCCCCGTCCCGTTGCCCGCCCGCGTAGAGCGCGCCCTGAAAGACGCTCAATGGGGGCGCACAAAAGCTATCGTTCAGCTCGAACGGCGATTTTTTGTCGTCGAATCGTGCAAGCTCGGTCGGGCCACTCGCGTCCAGCCTAAGCAAAGCGCGCGATGTGAGCACGTGCAGCGCGCCCTTGAAGCGGACGATGTCCGCGGGCACGCCCGCGTCCTTCGGGAGTGCCACGATACGCCAGGTATCGCCGTCGCTCGTGACGCGCAGCGCGACGCCAGAGTGGTTCCAGGCGATCCAGTACAATGCGCCGCGATCGACATACCAGCGTAGGGTTTGCGCGGTGCCGGTCTCTGTGACACGCACCGCGTGCAAGTCGGATTGAGTGATCACCTCGCGCTCGGCGGGCGGCGCAAAGTACACGTAGTCATTCGGTTCGCTCTGATCGTAGTCTTGGAGGCCCGCGTATAGCCGGTCCTTGAAGCGGACCAGAAACGTCAAGCGCCAGACGCCGTTCTGATACGGATGGGGATAGTCGGCAGCGTAGCGAAAGCGCGCGCCGATCTCGTCCTCGACTTGCAAGGCGCCGGGCGAGGCTCCGTGCCACGCGCGTTGTCCGGGCGGCACTGAGCCCGTGGCCGCGTATTGATGGCCGCGGAAGCGAATCACGTCGATCACGTGGTAGGCCCGCGGCAGCACCGCGGCGCCAGCGTGATCGGCGTCTGGAGGCCGCGGCGGCAGGTGGCCCGGCATGCGCGCTCGCGCAAAGTCGCCCGCGCTGCTGGACACGAACACGAAGCCTTCGGTGCCCGGCTCGGAGAGCCCAAAACCATTGTACGGAGGATCCGCGTCGGCCACGAACAGCCGCGCTCCGATGGCATGAACGCGTAAAAATCCCTGCCCCGCGCCGCCGCCTTTGCTGGGTTCGCCCGAGCGATTCCAGTCGAATGCGACCGAAAATGGCCGACTGTCGGCAGGCCGGTAACGCGTCACCGTTGCGCCATCGAGGCCGAGTGGCCGCGTCGCGTGCGCCGCATACAAGCTATCGCCGAGCGGGGTCAAATCACAGATCCGCTGCAGAGCCAAGGGCGCGCGCCCCACGCGCACGAAGTGTCCCGGAGCCGATGGCCCGGAGTCGTCCACTTGCGGCGGCGCGTCGTCGTCGCCGTCTGCGTCCAAGCGTGCAGCTCCGGCGCTAGCGCCAGGCTCGGGGGGCTCGTTCTCTGACCCCGGCGCTGCGGGCTCGCTCCTTTTAGAGGGAGAGGCGACCCCAGACGAGGCCGGTCGCGGCCGCTCCGCCGAGCTCGACGCGTCGGTCGATGCGGGCGGGCTTTGGCTCGGCGGCGGCGCTTGGCAGGCGGCGAAAACGCAAGCAATGACGATCAGGAGGCGCCAATTCACGCGGCGAACTTAGCAAAGTATGACGCGACGAACGATGTGGCAGTTTCGCCCGTGCGTTCGTCCCGGCAAGCGTCGAGCTCAACCCTGAGCGTCCGATTCCAGCTCCTGGAAGAGCGGCATCAGCTCGCGTCGACTACGCAGCGGCTTGCAGAAGCGCGTGGCACGTTCGAGGAGCAGCGCTTCCAGCTCATCCGCGCGAGGACCGAGCTCCGACACGGCTTTGCGCAGCTCGCCCTCTTCGCGTTCCAGGCCTTCTTCGTTCTTGGCCAAGGCGGCGCGCAGCTCGCGGATCTGAAATTCCAGATCTTCGACCTCGCCGCGTCGCGTAGCGGCACGGGCTTCGGCGTCTTTCATGCGCTGTTTCGAGGTGCACCACGTGTCGACGATATCCGCGCAGCGACGGTACGCGGCGGCTAGCTCCGGATAGGGCTCGACGAACGCCGAGCGCCCTTCCCAGCGCATCGCGTCGCTCACCGCCCGCTTCAGCTCTTCCATGGGGCGATCCATGTCCAGCGTCAGCGCCGCTGTGCCCGCCAATGCGCCCTTCAGCTCGCCCCGCGCCTTACTCGCGTCGATGCCGAGGGCATCCACCGCGTGTCCGAGACGCTGCCTGATTTCACGTCCGCGAGCTTCGATGCTCTCGAGCGCGCGTTGCTCGGTGATGGCTTTGGCGCGGAGCTCACTGATCTCGCGCACCAAGTGCTTGATTTCCAGAAACAGCTCGTTCAGCCCCGCGGGCCGATCATGGGCGAAAGCCACGGCCAGCATTTGTTCGAACACCGCGGTCCGCTTCAGCCAGCGGTCGATTGCCACGGTGGGCAGAGTCTTGGCAAGACTCCGCGATTCGATCTCGTCGCCGAACGCGTCGACTTGCACGCGCAGGCCAATCGCGCCGGCGATGGCCATCAGGTCGGTATTCACGCGGTGGGCATCCACCGGCCGATCCTTGGCGTCTTTGGCCAGGCACTCCATCACGAGCTTCTCGAGGGCGCTCGGGATGGAAGGGTCGTGCTTTTTGGGCGCGACCGGCTCTTCCTTGAGATGCTTGATGAAATACGTGGTGATGTCGCTGGCATCGAAGGGGAACGTGCCCGTCACCATCTCGTACATGACGACGCCCAGCGAATACAGATCAGCCGACGGCCCCGCCTCGATCGACGTGATGCGCTCCGGCGCCATGTACTGTGGTGTGCCGAAGACCTCACCCGCGCCCGTGAGCCGTGAATCTTCCATGGACCGGGCAATGCCGAAGTCGAGCAATTTTACTTGATCGGCCCCGTTCGGGCCTCGCGCCAAAAAAATATTCTCGGGCTTGAGATCGCGGTGAATCACCTCCAGATCGTGAGCGCGCGCCAAGGCACGCGAGATTTGAATCATGATCGGCAGGCCGCGCTCGAGCGGCACTTTGCCGTGCTCGAGCAGGTCCGCGAGCGTCTCGCCCTGCAGCAGTTCCATGACCAGGTACACGAGCCCGTCGGGGGTCTCGCCTTGGTCGAAAATCTCGATGATGTTTGGATGAGCGAGCTTCTGCGCGGCTTTGGCCTCGCGCCGAAAACGCTCGCGAATGATCTCGTTCCGCGTGTACTGCGGGCTCATCACCTTGACCGCGCACGGCCGATCGACCAAGCGGTGACGAGCGGCGTAAACGGTGGCCATGCCGCCCTGACCCAATACGTCTTCGATCTGGTAGCGGCCGGCGATCGTGGTTCCAATCAGGGGGTCCTGCAGCACGACCAGCGCACCGCCGCATAGGAAGCATGCAGCGCTGTCATCGGGATACTTCAGCTTGCACTGCGGACACGACTTCATGACCCTGCGCTATCCTCCCCGGATCGTTTGCGGGAAGAAAGCGCTTCCGATATTGGGCCGGGATTCGCCTGCGATCAGCCGATCATCGGCGCCGGGCCATGGTAGAACGCTGCCGAAAAGGTAGTGTGGCGGCGTGCCGGCAGAACGACGACAACCCCTGAAGATCGAGGTGCCGAACCAAAAGCAGGAAAGCCTGCGTTTTGGCCGGGTTGGGCTGATCGTCAGCGTCGGTTTTGCGATCGGAATACTGTGGCCGCGCCTGGCCGGCTTCAAGCTCGTGCCCGCGGTGCCAAGTCAGCCGGCTGACAGTAGCAGCTTGGACTTGACCGGTGCGCCCGCGGATCCCAAACCCTCGGCGGCGGCCAGCGCTCCGGCGGCGCAGGAGAGCGAGCCACCGCCCGCCGACCCCGAGCCCGCTGACCGTCTCAAGGTGAGCGAGCCGCAGTTCGTGAACTGCGGACCCAAGGGTAAGAAGCGCAAAGCAGACTGCGATTCAATCGAGTTCGATCGCGTGGCGCGCCCGCACATCTTGGCGCTCGCCGCCTGCCCCGGTGCCGCGCACATGGCAGGCTCGCTGTCACTGGGGTTCGATCTGGACTTCGATTCGCAGTCGGTCAAAGGCATCAAAAATGGCAAGAGCACGAGCTTGCCCGGGAGTGACGCGGAAGCGCTGTTGACCTGCGAAAAGAAGGAAATTTCGACGGTCTCGCTCGCGGGAATCCCGCACAAGGAGCAGACTTATTCGGTGTTTTACCGAGTCGATTTCGCGAAAGAGGATGCGGCAAAGTCTGCTCCCGCCACGGATCTTGCGCCGGGTGACGTCACCGAGGCCACTGGCCACGCGACCGTGGCCTGGGACGTCGCTTTGGTGCGCGCTTCGGCCAGCCGCGACGGGGCAGTCACTGCGCGCGTCCTGCAGGGTACCCGCGTATCCGTCACCGGTCGGCGCGGCGACTGGTACCGCATCAAGTACGACGTGAAGGGCAACGTGGGCTGGGTGTATCGCACCGCCATTGGCATGTGATTGGCGAAAAAAGTGGCGGTCACCCGTGGCGAGCGAGCCGCGTGTGCGATAAGTTTTTACGAGTGACCCCGAAAAAGCAGGCTCCTGATGCCAACGACTCAGCTCCGGTCGCGGCCGCAGCGCCCGCAGCGCCTGACATTGCCCTGATCGGCGGTCCGACCGCAGATGGGGAAGGGCTGCGCATCCTGCGCGCACGAGACAATCGCTTAGAAGTCGGCGCCATCCGCCCAATCCGCGAAGGCGTGCCCATCACCGGGGAGCTCGTGACGCTCCGTCCGCGCCCGGAATTACCCGGGCTATGTGACGTTGAGGTGCAGTATCGCGCGCCCCAGGTCGCAAGCGATCGCCAAGAGGCGCACGCCGCGCTTCCGCACGCGGGCCCGGCTCAGGTCGCGAGCGATGGTTACAGGAAAAATTGGGACGTGATCTGGAGTCGTCCGGACGCGCGCGCCAAGGTCCTCAATTAGATGCGGGCTAGAGCGCGTCGCTCAGTGCTCGCACTTTGCTCTGTGCCATGACGAACGTCGCATCGACGCCACTGACTCGCAGATAGAAAATACTCGTCGAGCGCCAGACGTCGCCCGCGCCGAAGCTCACGGTTTGCACGGCGCCCACCTTGGGCGTCAAATGCAACGTCAGGCCTGGTTTGCTGAGTCCTTCTGCCGGTCGAGGGGGCCCGATGTGAATCGCCGCCTCCGGCCGCAGGTCGCCCAATGCCTCGAGCACCGCCGCGACTCGCTCTGCGGCAAAGCTCGCCGGAGGCACCGGCGCCCATTGCTCCCCGTGACGCTCGAGGTGCAGCGCATGGCCATGCGCTTCCACGATGATGCGGTCGAAGGCCGCCGCAGATCCGGGGAAGGCCGAGCGATTGATCAGCAAGGTGTCGCACAGCTCGCGTACGGATCGCTGCAGCACGAACACTGGCCCACCTTCCGCGAGCGATGCATAGATACCTGCCTCGGTCTCGTTCCCAAAGCGCAGTGTATGTTCGATACCGAGCCCGCTTTCGCCCTTGGACACGAAGCGCACGGAAACCGACGGATGCTCGAGACCGAACGAGCCGTCGTCGCGGTCGGCAACGAAGCGCTCCGCGGTCAGCGCGCCAAGCGCTTGGATCAGGTCCGTGCTCAGCCCACTGTCTAGTTCGAAGCCCTTGGGCTCCCGCAGCTGAAGCTCCCCATTCTTGTCCCGGTCGAGCGTCTGCTTGCTTGCTGCGTTCGATATGTCCGCGGACACGAAGCTCGAGGGTCCAAATTCGGTGAGCTTGCGCGCATACAAGAGGGTTGAATCGGCCGTGAAGGCGCGGGCGGCCTCACGAGGTAGCCGCAGCAGCACGCCGTCCTGCTCGCGGTAGACCCACAGCGTGCCCGTACCGTTTGCTTTACCGACGCGCACCGATTGCTGCACGACGTCCGCGTCGCGAGCCGCGGAGGAGCGCAGCGTGACCGAGCTGCGAGCTGGCTCGAGGCCGAGCTCGGCCGGCTTCTTGTCGACCTCGCGTTCGCCGACGGCCTCGAGCAGCGCCTTGATGCGTTGATTCCCGGCTTCGAGCTCGACGGCAGTTTCGGCTCCGGCGTGGAGGACGAAGGCGTTACCCTTGCGAAGCAGCGCGAATTTGCTCGAGCCGCCCGTGATGTCGAGCTCCTCGACTTCGTCCGCGTGAAGCGAGAAGGGGTGTCGATCGACGAAGTCGCTCGCCGCGAGCCGTAGCGTGGCTTCCAGGTCGCGCGGTGCGCAGGCGCTTTGCGCGCTGGGTGCGCGCCGCACCACCACGAGCTGCGCCGGGTCTCCGGGGCAGCTCCCGCCTACTTCGAACCGATACAGCTCGTGCTTGCCCTCGAGCTCGAATTGGGCTCGCACGGGGCCGAGCGCGCTTTCTGCTTCGGACGGAGTCAGAAACCGACTCCCGGAAAGGCGGCTCAGTTGAAAGAACAAGCTTCTCACCGTTTCACGATCCGCGAGCACCTTCGCTTCGCCATCGAGCAAAAATGCGATGCCGCTCACGCGGCGCAGCGTCACCCCGAGCGTTGGGCTGGAAATGACGATGCGCGTCACTTCGTGCTCGCTCAAGGGCACGACACCGCGCTGGCGAAACGTGTCGAGCTCGACGTCCAAGTCTTCGGCCACGGCTTTGTCGACGACGACGACTTTGGCCGGCTCGTTGCCGACCGTCACTTGCACGTAGCGCGCGCCCGCGGGCGTCGGCGCGTTATTGCCGACCAACACCTGATATGACGAGTCGAGCGTGCGCAGGCTCAGGCGCAGGCGTGGCTTGTCCAATCCGAAGGCGCCGAGGGGCGGCCCCGGGTCGACCGAGCGCAGCGCGCGCGCGTTGGCCAGCGCCGTCAACAGCTTATCGACCGCCGCGGCGTCGGCCGGCTCCCGCACGGGAGAAATCAGCTGGAACACTGCTGGCTCCCCAGCCGCCCCTTTGCTGTGTTCGACGGTAACCCGTTGGCCTGCGCTTTCCAGCTCCAGGCGCGTGCTGTCTGCCGCGCGGAGCTCGGGCAATAGGCTGGGCGCGCTCGCGAGGCTATCGCCGGTGGTCGGCGTGCGGCGCGTCGCCAGGACGGCCACGAAGGAAGCACACGCCAATACGCCAATGCCAACGTTGATCCACGTGGTCAGTGCGGTTTTCATACCGGCTCGCCCTGGCGCGACTTTTTTTCCAAAGAACGACGGCGGAGCATGACGAACACGCCGAGCGCCGCCGCACAGCCCGGCATGTACACGAGCACGTAGCGCAGCACCTCCGCGAGCGAGCCCTCGCTGAGCGACAGCCCGACTTCGTGTTCCGTTTTCTCGGGCACGCTGACCAGGGTGGGTCGCGCGCTGAGCCAGCTCAGTGCATTCTCTGAAAATAAGCGGTCACCGTACAGCGATGAGTCGCTGTAATTGCGATTCCAAAGCAAATTGGCCGAACCGGCGAGGACCACGCGCGGCCCGTACTTAGCCGCGGAACCGACTGGCTTCGGCAGCTCTGCAGCAACGGCCAGCGTGTATTCTGCGCGGGGCGCGTTTTCAATCGGGTCGTCCTTGTGGGCCGCGTCGAAGAGGGGGCCGAGATTGCGTAAGCTCAGTGATTTATCGCTCGCATTCAGCAGCGGTTTAGCCGGTGAATTACGATTGATCCGGATACTTTGTGCACCGCTCACCAGCACCCGAGAATCGATTTTCACGCCCTCGCGCTCGAGGCCGCGCGTGACCTCGTGCGGTTTTGGCGTCGCGAAAAACACTTCCCCGGCGCCGCGTGGCAGTCGGAGCGCGGCGTCGGTCTCCAAGATGAAGTCTTGGCCGAAGTCGACGCCGAGCAACGCCCCTACGGGCTCCAGCCCCGAGCGCTGCACGCTGCGGTCTTCGCCGATCACGGGCGCGACGAGCAGGTAAGCACTGCCGCCGGATTTGATGAAATCGACGATGCGGCTAGCGGCCGACGCGTCGACCTCGACGGCCGGGCCTGGCACCACGAGCAGCGTGCATTCGGTCAGGCTCGTGCCGGGCTGGCTCAGGTCGAGCGCGCTGACCTCGAAATTGCTCTTTTCCAGCCGATGGCGTAGCTCGGCCAAGCCTTCCGGTCCGACGTCGTCGATCGACAGCTCGCGGTGCCCAATCGTAAAACAGGCCTTGGCTTTCGCGGTCGACAGGACGTTGGCGATGCCCTCGGTCAGCGACTGTTCCAGGCGCGGCCGAGCTTTGCCGGTCTCGTCGTCGTAATGCACGAGCTCCTCGCTCGTGACGAACCAATGCCGCTCGCCGCGGGTGATGACGACGCTCGCGTCACTGACCACGCGGCCATCCTCCGCGCGCCCCGTGAGCAAGCCCAGATCCTTTTGAAGCACCTGGAATTCGGCTGGATTCTGGTCCGGATCCACGTATTTGATGTGCAGCTGAGAGGTCTCGGCACCGTACTGCACCAGCATCTGCCGCACGCTGACGCTCAGCGGATCGGCGTGAGCCAAGAGCACCACCACGCCGATCGGCTGGTCGAGCGCGTGTAAGATTTTCAAGGTGGCGGGCGAGAGCGTGTAGAGCTTTTCTGCCGTAAGGTCCCAACGCTTGTACCAGCGAGCCACCAGCACGTTGGCATTGACGGCCAAGAGCGCCGCGCCGAGCACCCCGAGCGCGGCGAAGGCCTTGAAGGAGCGGGTGATGCCACCCCGCTCGGCAGGCACAAGCTCGCTCTTCATCCCCACCGCCAGGAGTCGACCACGCGCGTGGTGACGAACAAGCCGAGCAGAGTGACCGAGCCATCGAACACGACACGGCGCAGATCCAAGATGCCCTTCGAGAAGTCCTCCATCTGACTCATCATCGAGACGTGCGCGCAGATGTCGCGAAACACGCCGGGCTCGAAGATGTATTCACCGACGCCCAAAATGAACGAGCCAAACTCCACGAAAATAGTCAGCAGCAAGGCCACGAGCTGACTCTTGGTCATCGCGCTCATCAGCGTCCCCAGGCTCAAATACGCCGCTCCGATGCCCAGCAAACCCAGGTAACTCGCGCCGACGACGCCCCAATCGACGACCCCGGTTTTACGCAAAACGACCACGTACAGCAACGTGGGGGCCCAGATCAGTGCGTACGTGGTCAGGAGCGCGGAGTACTTGCCGAGCACGACGCTGGCCGGCGTGACCGGCGCCGTGAGCAAGGTCTCGATGGTGCCACTGCGGCGCTCTTCTGCGAACACACGCATCGTCAACGCCGGGCAGACCAAGAGCAGCGTCATCAACAAGAAGATCGACTCCTGGCCGAAGTAGGCTTGCAGCGGCCCGGTGTCGACCGACGCTTCGCTCATGCTCGCGAAGTGAGTGATGATCGAATAAAAGATCGCGCCTTGCAGTAGCAGAAACACGGTGAGCAGCACCCACGCCAAGGGCGTGACCCACAGGCTCAAGAGCTCGCGCCGATACACTGCAAGAAAGCCGTTCACGCCGTCTCCGCGCTCTGTTCCGGGGCGGCGCTTGGCTCGTGACGAGTGAGCGCGCTGAAGACTTGCTCGAGGGATGCCTGTTCCGGCACGAGGGCGTGAATGCCGATGCCGGCGGCGGTTAGGGCCTGCACGACGGCTTCGGTGACGGTGTCGGCGTCGAGCGCGGCGTCCAAACCCAAGCGCAATCGCCGGCGATCAGGCGCTGTCTCTTCGGTAACCCCGGACCGCACGGATACGCCAAAAACCGCGGTCAGCGCCGCCTCCGCCGCAGCATGGGGATCGCGCACGCGCAACTCGAGGCCGGTCGACCGCTGGCGCGCCCGGAGCTCCTCGATCGTTCCTTCTGCCACGAGGCGGCCGCGGTCGATCACGATCGCGCGTTCGCAAGTGGCCTCGACCTCCGACAAGATGTGGGTCGAGAGCAACACGGTTCGGTCACTACCCAGGTCTTTGACGAGGGCACGCACGTCACGAATCTGATTGGGGTCGAGACCCGCGGTGGGCTCGTCCAAGATCAACAACGGCGGATTGCTGACGAGCGCGTCGGCCAAGGCCACGCGCTGCCGATAGCCCTTGGACAGGTGGGCGATGACGGTGCCCGCCATGTGGCTCACGCCGGCCCGATCCATGGCGCCGCCGATGGCGCGCAGGCGCTCCGTGCGCGGCACCTCCTTCAGGCGCGCGCGAAACATCAGATACTCCGAGACGCGCATCTCCGGGTAGAGCGGCGCGCTCTCGGGCATGTAACCAAGGGCACGGCGTGCCGCGAGTGGGGCCTTGGCAATGTCGTGGCCCGCGATGCGCACGTGGCCACTCGTGGCCCCCAAGAAACCGGCGAGCACGCGCAAGGTCGTGCTCTTGCCCGCGCCATTTGGCCCTAAAAAACCGACGATCTCGCCCTTTCCGACCGAGAACGAGACGCCGCGGACCGCCACGACCGTGCCGTAGTCCTTGGTGAGATCCTCGACCTGAATCACGCGCTAGCCGCGGCGTCTTCCGTTTCGTCGTCGTCGGCGGCGCCCTCTTCTTCGAGGATCGCGCCGTGGCACTTCTTGAATTTCTTCCCCGAGCCACAGGGGCATAGGTCGTTGCGACCGATCTTGGGCGTGGGCGGCAGCGAGCGGCGCGCCGGCGCGGGCAGAGGCGCCGCGTCCGGAGTCGGATCCGACTCACCGGGGTGCCGTGCCACCGCCGCTTCGAGCTCCGCACGGTGTCGCGCTTCCGCCTGCGCCTCGATGGCCGCCAGCTCTTCGGTGCGGTGAACCTGCACCTCGAACAACTTCGCGAGCACGGTGCTCGAGATCTTGGCCATCATGTTCAAAAACAGGTTGTAACCCTCTTTTTTGTACTCGTTCTTCGGGTCGCGCTGACCGTAGCCGCGGAGCCCGATGCCATCCCGCAGGTGCTCCATGTTCGACAGGTGGTCGACCCAGGCCTCGTCGATGCTCTCCACGTAGGTGTGTCGAAACGCGCGCAAGAGCAAGTCGGGGCCGATGTCTTGCTCCTTGTCGAAAAACGCTTTTTCACCGAACCGATACAGCTCGCGCACCAAAAAATCCGCGTCACCGATCTCGTCGATGCTCTTGTCCGGGTCGACCCGGAAGTGCTCGCGAAAGCCTTGATGGATGCTCTTCCAGTCCCAGTCCTCGGCTTGTTTGCCGGGCGGGCAGCTCTCTTCCACCATCGCGCCTACGACGCGATCCAGTAGGTCGAGGACGCGCTCGCGTTGCTCGGACAGGGCTTGCGGCACGAGCCCGCTGAGCTCCTCGTACACGCTGAGTGGCGTGCGCTCGCGACGCTCCTCCAAGTCGAGCTTGACGCCCCACATCTGATAAACTTCGTGCTGAAGCGCGCCGAGCTCGACCAGCTTCCCGGCTTTGCCGAGCTCTTCGGCGGTGGGCGGGCGCGCTTTGCCGTCCTCACCCACGAGCTGCATCTGCTCTTCGCAGAAGAAGCCGACCAGCTGTGCGAGCAGCGGGCGCGTGCGCTCGGCGATCTTCGGGTCGAGCGGGATCTTACGCACCTCACCGGTCGACTTGCCGTTGTCGTCGTGCTCCTCCGGTGCATAGCGACCGAGTAAGAGCTGCTGGCGGAGCGCGTACACGGTCTTCCGCTGCGCGTTCATCACGTCGTCGTATTCGAGCAAATTTTTGCGGATGTCGAAGTTGCGCTCCTCGACCTTGCGCTGCGCATTCTCGATGCTGCGCGACACGAGCGGGTGCTCGATGGGCTCGTCGTCGGGCATGCCCATGCGATCCATCAAATTCTTCACGCGGTCGCCCGCGAAGATGCGCATCAAGTCATCTTCCAAAGAAAGGTAGAACTTGCTGTATCCCGGGTCGCCCTGCCGGCCCGCGCGGCCGCGCAGCTGGTTGTCGATGCGCCGCGATTCATGCCGCTCGGTGCCGATGATGTACAGGCCGCCGAGGTTCACGACCTCGTCGTGCTCGGCTTTGCACTGAACTTGAATCTCGGTCACGAGCTTTTGAAAATCGTCTGGATGCGACTCCGGCGTCTTGCCAGACTTCTTGAACTCCACACTGGCGATCATCTCTGCGTTGCCGCCGAGCATGATGTCCGTGCCACGGCCGGCCATGTTCGTAGACACGGTGATGGCGTTCTTTTTACCCGCCTGAGCGACGATGAACGCTTCGTTCTCGTGGTGCTTGGCGTTCAGCACGTGATGCGGAATCTTCTTTTTGGCTAAAATGCGCGCGATTGCCGAGCTTTTCTCGACGCTCGTGGTCCCGACCAGCACCGGTCGGCCCTCCTCGTGATGAGTGAGGATGTCACGCGTGAGCGCGTTGAACTTCTCGCGCTCGGTTTTGTAGACCACGTCGTGGTCATCCATACGAATGTTGTTTTTGTTCGTCGGAATCGCCGTTACGTCCAGCTTGTACGTCTCGGAAAACTCGTGCGCCTCGGTCTCGGCCGTGCCCGTCATGCCGGCGAGCTTCTTGTACAAGCGAAACAAGTTCTGAAACGTGATCGTGGCCATGGTGCGGCTCTCCTCTTGGATGCGCACGTTCTCCTTGGCCTCCACCGCTTGATGCAGCCCGTCACTCCAACGCCGCCCGGCTAGCACGCGGCCCGTGAACTCATCGATGATCAGCACCTTGTCTTGCGAGACCATGTAGTGCTGATCGCGCTTGTACAACGCATGCGCGCGGAGCAGCTGATTCAAGATGTGCAGCGTCTGCACGTTGACCGGGTCGTACAAGTTGCCAATGCCGACCAGCCGCTGCACCGTCTCCACGCCCTCGTCCGTGAGCGTGGCACTGAAGCCCTTCTCGTCCACATTGTAGTGCTCGTCTTTCACGAGCTTCAGCACGACCTCGTTCAGCGTTCGGTACTTCGCGCTTGCGGCGTCGGCGGCACCACTGATGATCAATGGAGTCCGCGCCTCGTCGATCAAGATCGAATCCACCTCGTCCACGATCGCGTAATTCAGCGGCCGCTGCATGTATTCGAGCGCCGAGAACTTCATGTTGTCGCGCAGGTAATCGAAGCCAAACTCGTTGTTCTGCCCGTAGCAAATGTCACTCTGATAGGCGCGGCGCTTGTCGGCATCCTGCTGCTGATTGACGATGGTGCCGATGCTCAAACCGAGCCAGCGGTACAGCCGCCCCATCCACTCGGCGTCGCGCGTGGCGAGGTAGTCATTGACCGTGATCAGATGAACGCCCTTGCCTTCGAGGGCGTTCAAATACACAGGCAAGGTGGCGACGAGCGTCTTGCCTTCGCCGGTGCGCATCTCGGCGATCGAGCCTTTGTGCAGCACCATGCCGCCAAGCATCTGCACGTCGTAGTGGCGCATCTTCAACACGCGCAAGCTCGCCTCGCGGCAGACGGCAAAGGCGTCCACTAAAATATCGTCCAGCGTCGCGCCTGCATCGAGCTTCTGTTTGAACTCGGCCGTCTTGGCCTGCAGCTCTGCATCCGTAAGCTTCTTCAAGGCCTCTTCGCGCGCGGCGATCTGAACGACCATCGGCTGCAATCGTTTGACCGCGCGCTCATTCGACGTGCCAAAAAGCTTCTTCGCTACCCAGGTGAGCATTTTCTTTTGTCCACTCGCGAGGCAGGCAAGGCCGGTCCCAAGACCGTCTCGCCCCGCCAAAAAACCGAATTGTTCCGAAGGCAGGGGGTGGCCGACGAAAGCCCCGGGGAACCTAATCCCTAGGGCCCTAGCGTGCCAGCGTGAGTTTGCGGATCGCGGGTCCGCGGTGAGACGGCTTTATCAAGACTAAACATTCGTAACGATTACTTTATTCGCAGGCTCCGGAGCCGCGCTTCAAGCCGGCCCCAAGGCCAGCAACGCGGGGATGCGCGGATCGTCAGGACCCGAACACCAGCTAAAGCGAAACCGATGACGCGCGCGTTTACTTCCGGGCCGAGCGCGCCCGCGCCGCGGCACATCCCGTGGGGCACCACGTGCCGCGAGGGGGCGATCTCACGCCAGCCTCGCACCTCCCCGGCCGCCGTGTACCCGCTCGCGCCGGATTCGCGAGAGCGGGGGTTTGAACGACCGTCGGAGTCGCACGCCGCAACGCCGGCACCCCGAGGGCTTCGTCATATTGAGGAATGGAAAGGCTGTTTTAAGAAACTTCGACGGCGATAGTGCAGGGGGGCGCGGCATCGGTATCGGTATCGGTATCAAGTGAGCGTGACGTCACCGGTGCCGTCTCGCCGCTCAGCGACGGCGCCTGCCGCCGGGCCCCTCAATTCAAAGAGTCGCCCATCTCAGCTTTGACACGACGCTCGGCGCGGGCAGTCGTTCGGCGTCGTGCGTCGCGCGGGTGATCATTCGCCATGAGCCATCCGGTGCCGCTGCCTCTCCGCTCCTTCGCGAAATAGCGTGCGGTCTTCGTCCGTCTCGAGCTCTAATTCGGGCACGGGCGTGGGGCGGCCGTCGGTGCCGAGGGCGACGTACACGACGTATGCGGAGTTGGTGTGGGTGGTGTGGCCGGTGATCGGATTCTCGGAGTGCACGCGCACCGAGGTCTCGATCGAGGTGCGGCCGACGTAGCTCACTCGGGCTTCGCACATCAGGAGCGCGCCCACGTGAACGGGCTCGCGGAAGGTCATGGAGTCGATGGCGATGGTGACGCACGCTCGGCGCGCATGGCGCATGGCGCAGATCGCGCCGCACTCGTCGACCAGGCGCATGATGACGCCGCCGTGTACGTTGCCGAGCGCGTTGGCGTGCTCGGGAGTCATCAGGTGATGCAGCGCAACGCGCGATGAGGTCGCGGATTTTTTGGTTGCGAGGGTCATGCGAATTTTGCCAAGTCGTTTCGCGGGGTCTGAGGCGGGGAAGCGTCGCGCAACGCCTAATTTGTGTGGCTTTGCCAAATCACGGAAAACAAGTGCTAGGGTCGCGCGACTTCGAGGATGGACCTTTTTTACCCCATCATCCTCATCAGCTCGCTGATTTTCGTTCACGAGCTGGGGCACTTTCTGTTCGCCAAGGCGTTCGGCGTGAAGGTGCTGACCTTCAGTCTGGGTTTCGGACCGAAGGTGCTGAGGTTCCGTGGCCGCGAAACGGAGTACTGCATTTCGCTAATTCCGCTGGGCGGCTACGTGCGCATGCTGGAAGCGGCAAAGAGCGACGTCGTGCTGCCCGAGGATCGCCGGCGCACCTTCGAGTCACTGCCCATGTACAAGAGGATCGTGGTCGTGCTGGCCGGCCCGGCGATGAACCTGCTTTTTCCGGTGCTGCTCTACTTTGCCGTGTTCGTGGGCGACGGGCCCTTCTTGCCCCCCACCGTAGGGGTCGTGCTCCCGGGCCACCCCGCGGACGGCAAGCTGCTGCCGGGCGACCGCATCATGAGCGTGAACGGCGAAGAGGTGGCCACGTTCGACGAGGTCAAACGCATCATCACCAAAAGCCCAGCCAAGTTGCTGCACTTTCGAGTTTTTCGAAACAACCGCCACGTCGACGTGGAAGTCACCAGCGAAGACACGGTCGAGAAACGCGAGTTGGATATCACCGAGCGCGTCGGCAGCGTCGGCATTCAACCGAGCGCGCCGACCCCCGTGATTGGCGTCTCGAATCCCGAATCGCCCGCTTATCGCGCCGGGCTTCGCACATTCGACATCATCACCAACGTGGGCGGCTTACCGGTGCGGCGGTTTCAAGACTTGACCGAAGCATTCCGCGACAATGGCGGGGAGACGTTGCCAATCACTTATTTGCGGCCCGTTGCCGTGCCGAACGCGCTCGGCGGCTTAGCGGACGTCGCCGTGCTGGAAGCGGGCGTCGTGGCGCTGACGCCGGACGCGGCGGGGACTACGCTCTTCGAACGCACGGGTATGGAGCTCGCGGATCTGTACGCAGCGGTGGTGCCGGAAGACAGCTACTTCTACAAGGCGGGTCTGCGCCCGGGCGACAAGGTGTTGAAGCTCGACGAAGAACCGGTCGCGGCCTGGTCCACTTTTCGCGAGCGCGTGATGGCTCAGCCGGATCGCCCGCACCGTATCGACTACCAAGCAGCCCGGGACGGCGTGGTTCGGTCCGGAACCTTCCAGGTGCGCCGCGAAGATTTCACCGACGACCACGGCCAATCGTTCTCTTATTACGTTCTTCAGATCCAGCATTGGGTTCCGCTCGCGCCCGAAGAACGGGTCGAGCATTCGGCGCCGGTGCGCTACGCCTTGGAGAAAGCGGTCGAAGAAACTGCGGACGTTACCCACTTCGTCCTGGTCGGCATCGTTCGCCTGATCGAGGGGCGCATCAGCTTGAAGTCGCTCTCGGGGCCGATCACCATCTACGAGGTTGCCGGTGAAGAAGGCCGCAAGGGCGCCGATCACTTCATCTGGGTGATGGCCCTAATCAGCATCAATTTGGGCCTTTTCAACCTGCTGCCGATTCCCGTGCTGGACGGCGGCCACCTGCTTTTTTTCGCGATTGAAAGCATTCTGCGCCGGCCGTTGCCACTGCGCATACGTGAGCTGGCGCACGTGGTGGGCATGGCAATTTTGGTTGGCCTCACGCTGCTTGCTTTCAAAAATGATCTGCAGAGGCGCTGGGACGCAAACGCGCAGGCGGAAAAGGCGTCGCGAGGCTGAGGCTTGGACGAGCAAAAGCCAGAGCCGGCGAGCTCATCAGCACCGAGCCCGAGCGCGCCACTCGAAAACGTCGGTGTTGCGCCGAGCTCACGCAGCGTGGCGGCGTTGGCAGTCGTGCGCGTCTTGAGAGATGGCGCTTACGCCGCCGCAGCGCTGTCCGCCGAGCTGGAACGCGCCACCGCGCTTTCGGAGCGCGACCGCGCCCTTGCGACCGAGCTATGCTACGGAACCTTGCGCTTGCGAACGGCGTTGGAAGCGCGCCTGGCCCCGCTCGCGCCGCGCGGTCTGAAAGACGTGGTGGTCAAGGCGGAGCTCTTGATTGCCGCCTATCAATTGCTGTCGCTCGATCGAGTGCCGGCTTTTGCCGCGGTAAACGCGGCGGTTGGCGCCGTGCGGGCCGCGCGCGGGCCGCAGGTGGCGGGCTTTGCCAATGCCGTATTGCGCAAGCTCGCCACCGGCGAGAAACTGCTCACCGGAGATGCCGCACTTGGTAACGTCGCGCCCTGGCTGATCGATGCGCTGACGCGAGCGGTGGGACCGGCAGAAACCGAGGCCTTGATCGTGCCGCCGCGCGAGAAGGTGGTGGGTTTACGGCTGCTCTCCGAACGACCCATTCCCGACTGGCTAGACAACAGTGAGCCCGGACAGGCTTGCAAGCGCTCACGATTGATTCGAGGTGAGGGGGATCCGCGCAAGCGCGCCGGCTTCGAGCAAGGCGCGTTCGTCGTGCAAGAGGAAGGCGCACAGGCCATCGGGCTCGCGCTCGGGGCGCGGCCGGGCGAGCGGGTGCTCGATGCCTGTGCGGGCCGCGGCCAAAAGACATCGCTACTTGCGGAACAAGTGGGCGCCTCCGGCTGCGTCTGGGCCACCGACGTTTACCCTAAAAAGCTCGAGGCGCTGCAGGCCGACTTTCAACGTTTGCGCCTGCCGTCGCCCGAGGTGCGCGCCATCGATTGGACGGTCGGCGTGGGCGACGTCCCCTCCGATTTCGATCGTGTGTTAATCGACGCGCCCTGCACTGGGACGGGCACGTTGCGGCGCCGACCCGAAATCGCGGCGCGTTTACAACCGACGGACCCCGCTCGCCTCTCACGTTTGGCGGAGACAATCGTTCGGGCTGCGGCGACCCGCGCGAAAGCGGGTGGGCGCGTGGTGTTTGCGGTGTGCAGCGTGCTCGAAGAAGAGTGTGAAGCGTTGGTGGCGCGCGTATTGGACGTGCTCGAGCCGGCCCCCTTCGACGCCCCAGAGCTCCGCGGTCTGCTCGAAGGTAGCGAGGCTTCATTTCGCCTCGGTCCAACGCGCTGCGCGACGGACGGCTACTTCGCGGCGAGCTTCCGAAAACGCTGAGACCGTGCGCTGTTACGGCGTCGCGCGTTGGCGATCATGCCCAACGTCTCCGTAAAAATGACCATGGAAGTTCGGTGCCGCGCCAGGTATTGGGGGGAAACGCGGGGTGGTATTTGCGGGTCGGCCCCTGCCGCGCAGAGCGCTGCTTCAAGGCGCAAGCCGCTCCGGATCGCCCAAAAATTCGAAGTGCATGGTGTCTTGGAGCTCAGGGTCGCGGCCGAGCCAATAGAAGCCAAAGCGCTCGAAGCCATTGATCCAGCAGCGCGGCAACGCCGTACGTTGGAATGCCGTTGCCTTCACGTTTCGGCAGGCCGGGTGGCTCGACCATGGCGAGACGCAACCGCAGCAGGGGTTGCGATTTGGATCGATGTCGACGGCGATGCCAAAGAGATGATTCGAGACCTCACCGCCGCGGTAGGTGTTGTTCTGGCGCAAGCCGCCGACGGCGCGCGGCGTATAGCGTTCCTCGGGACCCGAGCACGTACGATGAATGTAGCGCTCCACGCAGCGTAACGCGGGGGCGACCTTCTTGTGAATTTCTAGGGGCAACCCGAAGAAGCGCAGCATGACCGCGTTCGCGTAGGCCCGGTTTTTGTTGAAGCGCTCGAGGCCGAAGCCCGCCACGTTGCCGTAGCGTTCAGCGCGGTAGCGCAAAGCTCGTTCGTGCGCGGCCTCGTCCATGACGCCGTGTTTGACGAAGCTCGACCGAATCAAGAACTGCTGCGGCTCTTGTAGCGGGCAGGCTTGGCGGGCGCGCGGTTGATGCGTGCGCTCGGCCGCGGACACGCTAGGCAAGAGCCAAAGCAACGCGATCGCGGGCGCGCCGAACAGGGTTAGAAGCCGTAAAAATTGCCGCATCGTGGCCGCGCCCCGACCGTCATAGCCCGAGTGACTCGAGCGCAGACAGCCGATCATTCGACGCGCCGGGGGCTTCGCCTATTCAATGCTCGGCGACCCAGGCGCGTGCATTTCGGAAGAGCCGCAGCCAGGGCGCGTCCTCCGCCCATCCGCGCGGATGCCACGAATATTGCACGCTGCGAAAAACTCTCTCCGGGTGTGGCATGAGCAGCGTCACGCGCCCGTCGCGGTTGCACAGCCCGGTAATGCCGTTCGGCGAGCCGTTGGGGTTTTCCGGGTAGCGCTCGGTCACGTCGCCGAAGTGGTCGACGAAGCGCGCGCCGACCAGGCCGCTCGCATCGAGCGCCGCGCGCGCCTGCTCGTTGTCGAACTCGGCGCGCCCTTCACCGTGCGCGACCGCGATCGGGAGCAGAGAGCCGCGCATCCCGCGTAGCAAGACGGACGGACTGTCGGTGATCTCGACCATGCACAGGCGCGCTTCGAACTGCTCGGAGCGGTTCTTGACGAAACGCGGCCAAAGCTCCGCGCCGGGTATGAGCTCGCGCAGGTTCGACAGCATCTGACAGCCATTGCAGATTCCAAGCGCGAAGGCGTCCGCGCGGGCGAAGAAATCCGTCAGCTCTCGACGCGCTCGGGCGTTGAACAAAATCGACTTGGCCCAGCCTTCACCCGCGCCCAGCACGTCCCCGTACGAGAAGCCTCCGCACGCGGCAAGGCCACGAAATTCAGCCAAGCTGCGCCGACCGCTCAGAATATCGGTCATGTGCACATCGACCGCCTCGAAACCAGCGCGGTCGAAGGCGGCGGCCATCTCTACCTGCCCGTTCACCCCTTGCTCGCGCAAAATGGCAACTCGGGGGCGAGCGCCAACCTGGATGCGTTCAGCGATGTCTTCCTTCGGGTCGAACGTGAGCTGGACGGACAGCCCAGGGTCCCGCGCATTCAAGCGGGACTCGTGCTCTTGATCGGCGCATTCCGCGTCATCCCGCAGGCGTTGCATCAGGTGCGTGGTCTCCGACCAATGAGCACGCAGCTCGATGCGGCTCGCTTCGAACAGCGCCTGCCCGTCGCGGCCGATCCGCACGTGATCGTCGTTCGAGATCGTGCCGATGGCATGCACGGCGCTCCCCAAGCCGCGCGCGGCAAAGGCCGCGCGCACCGCCGCGACCTCGCTGCGCTGCACCTGCACCACCGCGCCCAGCTCTTCGTTGAACAGCACCGCGCGCGCATCGCCGGCTAGCGTCGATAGGTCGACGGCAAGGCCGGTGCCGCTTGCAAAGGCCATCTCCACCAACACCGCGAACAGCCCACCGTCCGAGCGATCGTGATAGGCGAGCAAGCGCCCGGCCGCCGATAGCTCCTGAATTGCGGCGAAGAAGCCGCTCAACGTAGCGGATTGGTCGAGGTCTGGCGCGGAGCCCCCAATCCGGGAAAAGACTTGAAATAACGCCGATCCCCCCAACCGGTTACGGCCCAAGCCCAGATCCACCAGCAAGAGCTGCGTGTCCGGCAGGTCTCGACGCAGCTCCGGCGTGAGCACGCGACGCACGTCGCTGGTCTTGGCGAAGGCGCTGACCACCAACGAAAGCGGAGCCGTCACGCTCTTTTTGGCGCCGCCTTCGTCCCACACCATGCGCATCGACATGGAGTCCTTACCAACCGGAATGGCGATGCCAAGCGCGGGGCAGAGCTCGCTACCCACCGCGCGCACCGCATCGTACAGGCGCGCGTCTTCGCCGGGATGACCGGCGGGTGCCATCCAATTGGCCGAGAGCTTGATGTCGGACAGGTGCTCGATAGGCGCCGCCGTGATGTTGGTGATGGCTTCGGCAACGGCCATCCGCGCCGAGGCCGCGGCGTCGATCAACGCGAGTGGCGTGCGCTCGCCCATGGCCATCGCTTCCCCCAGATAGCCCTCGTAGCTCGTCGCGGTGACCGCAACGTCGGCGACCGGCACCTGCCACGGGCCGACCATTTGATCGCGCGCTACCAAGCCGGTGACGGTGCGGTCGCCGATCGTCACCAAAAAAGTCTTGTCCGCCACGCTCGGCAGCTGAAGCACGCGTCGCGCGGCTTCGCCGAGCTCGATGCCCGTGAGCTCGTCGGTGTCCGCCGTGAAATGGCCATGCTCGGCCAAGCGCGTCATCTTTGGCGGCTTGCCGAGCAGCACCTGCAGCGGCAGGGAAATGGGCTGATTGTCGAAGTGAGCGTCGGTGACGGTGAGCAGGCCGTCGTCCGTGGCGTGGCCGAGGACGGCGTAGGGGCAGCGCTCGCGCGCGCACAAAGCCTCGAATTTTGGAAGCGAGGAGGGCTCGAGAGCAAGCACGTAGCGCTCTTGAGCCTCGTTACACCACAGCTCCCGCGGTGACATGCTCGGCTCGTCATTCGGGATCCTGCGTAGCTCGAAGCGCGCCCCCCGCCCGCTGTCATTTACGAGCTCGGGCAAGGCGTTCGACAGCCCGCCGGCGCCCACGTCGTGAATCGATATGATTGGATTGTCGTCGCCGAGCTGCCAAGCACGATCGATCACCTCTTGACAGCGACGTTGCATCTCCGCGTTGTCGCGCTGTACGGAAGCAAAATCCAAATCTTCGTGGGATGCGCCCGAGCTCACCGACGAGGCGGCCCCGCCACCCAGACCGATCAACATCGCTGGCCCTCCCAAAACCACGATCGCGGCCCCCGCCGGAATGAGCCCCTTTTTGATGTGTGCCTCACGGATCTGCCCGAAGCCGCCCGCGAGCATGATCGGTTTGTGGTAGCCACGAACCTCGCGGCCAGCTGGACCCGGGGCTTCCAGCTCGAGCGTGCGAAAGTAGCCGGCCAAGTTGGGTCGGCCAAACTCGTTGTTGAAAGCGGATGCACCGAGCGGCCCGTCCAACATGATATCGAGCGCGGATGCCACGCGTGCCGGCTTGCCGTAGTCGCTCTCCCAAGGCTTGAGTGCCCCGGGTAAGCGCAAGTTCGAGACCGAGAACCCCGTCAACCCGGCTTTGGGCTTCGAGCCGCGACCCGTCGCGCCCTCGTCCCGGATCTCGCCCCCTGAGCCGGTAGCGGCGCCAGGATGTGGAGATATCGCGGTCGGATGATTGTGCGTCTCCACCTTGAGCAAGATGTGCACGGCCTCACCGTGGCCTCGGTAGACGTCATTGCCTGGATCGGGAAAAAAGCGCGACGCCGTGTGGCCAGCCATGACTGCGGCATTGTCGTGATAGGCGGACAGCACGCCCTCCGGGCTCGCCTCCGTGCTTCGCCGGATCATTTTGAACAGCGAAGCGGGTTGCTTTTCGCCGTCGATGACGAAGTCCGCATTGAAGATTTTATGTCGGCAGTGCTCGCTGTTGGCCTGCGCGAACATCATCAGCTCCACATCCGTCGGATTACGGCCGAGGGCGCGGTAGCTCCGCTCCAGGTAGTCCACCTCGTCCTCGGCCAAAGCCAGCCCGAGCGTGCGATTGGCGTCCTCGATAGCCGCTTTGCCGCGCCCGAGCACGTCGATGCTGTGAAGGGGTTTCGGTTCGGAGCGGGTGAACAAACGAGCCGCGTCGTGCTCGCTGCGCAGCACCGACTCCGTCATGCGATCGTGCAGCGTGCGGAGCAGCGCAGGTTCGTCACTGAGTGCCCCGGTCACTAGGTAGGCCACACCGCGCTCGATCCGACGCACCTGGGTCAGGCCGCAGATCTTGGCAATGTCCGTGGCCTTGGATGCCCAGGGCGAAATGGTGCCCAACCGCGGCACGATCCAGTAGGTTCGGCCGTCGAGCTCACGGCTGCCATCGCGCGGGCCATACTCCAACAAACGACCGAGCAGAGCTCGTTCGTCCTCGGCAAGGTCAGCTGCGCCGAGGTCAACGAAGTGGATGAAGCGAGCGCTGAGCGCGGTCACTTCGGGATTCGACGCCCGAGCTCTGGCGAGACGCTTTGCCAAGCGCCCGGGGGACAGCGCGGCCTTTCCCGGTACGACGATCATGGGCCGATTGTGGCCCGCACGCCGCATGATGCAATCGTGTAAAGGGTCGGCACGAACCAACGAGCGGCGGCTTCCGCGATCAGGTGCTCAGCGAAGGCCGCCGCTTGCATCATTCCAAGCCCAGGCGATCCATCTCCTCGTCCGATAGAGCGTAATAGTTGCCGATTTCATGGAGCAACGTGATTTCGATTTCGCTTGCGAGCTCTTCCTCGTCTTCGAACTCGGCCGGCAAATTCGCGGTGAACAGCACGATACGGCTCGGGGCCGCCACCTCGGTCTCGGCGCCGGATTCCAGGGTGGGCCCTTCGAACAGAGCCAGCGCCCGTGGGTCGAAGCCTTCCTTCACGAGTACCTTGCTGGGGCGCTGCTCGAGCAGCACGGGCACGTCCTTCAAACGCTCGAGGTAGGGCGAAGGCAAGCCGGCCAAAGCGGTCTCCGCGCTCTTCACGATGAGGCCTTGAAACGCGCCGGCATCGAAGCCGGCCTCGGCATCGTCCTTCTCGTCGAGCTCGAGCACGCGCATGAAGTGACTGGTGCGGAGCGCGCTCTCCTTCAGCTCGCCATAGACGTCGGCCAGCGCATAATGGGCGTCAGAAAATTCCGGCTCGGCCGCCACGAGCGCCTCGAGCTCGGCGCGGGCGGGGGCTGCGCCTTTGGTGACCCAAACCGCATGCGCGTGCGCGATTCGAATCAGGGGGTGCGCCGCGAAGGACTCGTCGACACTTTCTACGAGCTCCATCGCTGCTTCTGGATCGCTGCCCAGCAGCTCTTGGAACTCGCCCAAGAATTCATCGAGCTCGTCGGCGAATTCTTCTTCGTCGTCGTGCTCGTGATCGTGATCGTGCTCATGGTCGTGCGCCATGCGGGGCAAGCTATCTGATTTGGCCGGCGGTGGTAGATAATTTGCACCGGTCGGGCGCGCCTTTTGCCGCAAAGTTGTCCGGCCCGCGAGCGATCCGTTAAGGCTCGGCCCATGCCTGTTCTCGAAACGTGCCGTTGCTGCGCTGCGCAAAGCAAGCTCGATCAGGGGATTTGCGCGACTTGCACGCGCACTCACGGCCCCCGCGTCGCGTCTCTGCTCGCGCGCTGCCAAGCCGATCCGGTGTTCGCTAGCACCTGCCTGGCGCGACTTGCCGAGCCCGCACGCTCGCGACTCGCCGCCGCCCTGAGCGCAAAATGCCTGATGTCGAGTCGCGGCCCCGGCCTGCGGTACACGCGAGCCAGTGCGGCCGAAACCGGCCGCGCTTCTGCGTGAGCGCGCTCGCTGCGGCGCAGGTGATCGCGGCGCTCGGCCTCACCCCGCACCCGGAAGGCGGCTTTTTTCGGGAAACGTTCCGCGCGCCCGCGGTCGTGGAGAGGCGGTCCGGCGGGGCGGCTAGGTCGGCCTCGACGGCCATTTACTTTTTGCTGCGCGCCGGTGACTTCTCGGCCTTTCACACGGTCGAAAGCGAAGAAGTCTGGCACTACTATCTCGGCGCTAGTCTGGAGCTTCACACGATAAGTGGCGCCGGTCGCCACGAGCGGGTCGAGCTCGGGCCTGCAATCTTGCAAGGTGAGCAGCCGCAGTGGACGGTGCCGGCGAATACCCTCCAGGCGGCGCGCGTCATCGGCGATGGCTTCGGGCTATTCGGGTGCACGGTCGCGCCCGGCTTCGATTTCGCGGACTTTTACCTGCCGGAGCGGGCCGAGCTACTGGCTCGATTTCCCGAGCTGCGCTCCGTGATCGAGCCATTCACGCGCTGGGCTGGGCGCTAACACACGCGATTTCGCCCGCTGTGCTTGGCGGCGTACAGCTGCGCGTCGGCGCGCTGATAAAGATCCTCCGGAACTTCGCCCGCCAAAAGCTCGGCCACCCCCAAGCTCACCGTCACGGGTACCGCCGCGCCCGCGACTTCGCACACAGCGTGCTCGACGGCCGCGCGGATTGATTCCGCGGCTTCGAGCGCGGAAGCGAGCGCGCTCTGCGCAAGGATGAGCGCGAATTCTTCGCCGCCGACGCGGCACAAGCAATGGCACGCACGAGTTTGGCTTTTCACCACGGCGGCCACGTGCTGCAGCACCGCGTCTCCTGCCGGGTGGCCGAAGCCGTCGTTGATCCGCTTGAAGTGATCGATGTCGAGCAAGACCAGTGACAGGCACTGCTGGCCTTTGTCTGCTCGTGAGACTTCCTTCTCGAAAACTTCGTCGAAGTGGCGCTTGTTGAAGAGTTGCGTCAGCGAATCGACGGTCGCCAGATTCAGAATGTGCTGCGTGTACTCGAGCTCGACGCTGTTTTCCAAGTATTTCAGAACCGTCTTGCCCGCGCGCAACAGGTCGCCATCCCTGAGCTCCGCGCTTTCCACCCGGGCGTCGTTCACGAAGGTTCCGTTGGTGGACTTCAAGTCGACCACGATGAAGTGGCCGAGCACGCAATTGATGACCGCGTGCCGCCGGCTCACGGCGTCGCTATTCACGCGTACCGTGCATTCCTCGCTCCGCCCGATCGACACTTCCTCGTAGCTGAGCTCGATGCGCCTCCCCATCTCCGGGCCCGTCATCACGACCAGGCACGGCTGCGGCTGCCTGTCACTTTTGGGACGATCCGAAGGGAACGAAACCGTGGTGCGTCGGACGGGGTGAACGGAGGCCATGACCCTAGCGAGCGATGATACACCGCTTGTCGGTTTTACGGGCGGCCACCGGCACTGATTAAGGGTACAAAATCGCCCAGCGCGCGGAGGTTGCGCCGCGCCCCAGAACGCGGGAAAAGAAGCGCGCAATGGCCCAGCTCAGCCTCTCCGGCGCATACACCGCGCTCGTCACCCCGTTCTCGCCAGACGGCTCCGAGGTCGACTTCGTCGCCTTCGAGAAACATTTGGAGCTGCAGATCGCGGGGGGCGTCGCCGGGCTCGTCCCCTGTGGCACCACGGGGGAGGCGCCCACGCTGACGGACGGGGAGCAGCGCGAGCTCGTCCTACGCTGCAAGCGCGTGGCCCGCGGCCGCGCCGTCGTGCTCGCCGGCACCGGCTCGAACAGCACCAAAAAGAGCATCGCATCGGCGCGGGCCGCCGTCGAAGCAGGGGCCGACGCGGTGATGATCGTGATGCCGTATTACAGTAAGCCCACCCAAGAAGGCTTGTTTCAACATGTGTGCGCCATCGCCCAGGCCACGCCCGCGCCGATTGTCCTCTACAACATCCCCGGCCGCAGCGTGGTCGAGCTGAGTGTCGACAGCGTGTTACGGGTTCTGGACGCCTGTCCGAACGTCATCGGCTTGAAGGACGCCACCGGCAATACCGTGCACTGCCAAGAGCTTCTGCTGCGTGCCAAGCGCCCGGTCTCGATCCTGTCGGGGGACGACGCGCTCACCGTGCCGATGATGAGCGTCGGCGCCAAAGGCGTCATCAGCGTGACCAGCAACCTGTATCCGGGGCCCGTCAGCGACATGGTCAAAGACGCCCTCGCCGGCCGCGTGCTCGACGCGGGCAAGAAGCAAGTTGCGCTGTTCGCGGTCAACAAAGCCATGTTCTCCGAGGCGAGCCCCGCGCCGGTGAAGGCCGCCTTGCAGATGAAGGGTCGCATGAGCGCCAGCGTGCGCTTGCCCATCGTCGAGGCATCGGCCGAATGCCGCGCGCGCCTCAGCGCCGTGCTGGCCGAGTACGAGGCATCGTGAAGCTCGCGCTACACGGCGCCTCTGGGCGCATGGGCCTTTCCATCACGCGCCTGGCGCGAGCGCTACCTGAAGTCGAAATCGTTGGCGCCGCTTGTTCGAGCACCGATCCGTTACTGGGGCGGGACCTTGGCGAGCTGGCGGGCCTGGGCTCGCTCGGCGTCGTCACGAGCCCCGACGTGTCGTCTTCACTGCTCGGCGCCGAAGTCGTGATCGACTTTTCCACCGCCTCCGCGGTGGCGGCGCTCGCGCAGCTGGCCGCGCGGCAGGGCATCGCGATTGTCAGCGGTACCTCGAACCTGGACGCCCCGAGCAAGCGCGCGTTGGACAAGGCGGCGGAGGTGGTACCCGTGCTTTGGGCCGGCAATATGAGCCTCGGCGTGCAGGTACTGGCCGAGGCGGTGGAGCTCGCTTTACGGAGGTTGGGGCTCGGTTACGACGTAGAAATCGTCGAGCTGCATCATCGAAAAAAGATCGATGCGCCGAGCGGCACCGCATCGCGCTTGGTGGAAGCGGTGAGGAACGTGCGACCCGAAATCCGCGAGCTGCGCGGCCGTGACGGTGAAGTCGGCGCGCGCACCCCCGACGAGATGGCCGTCTTCGGCGTGCGCGGCGGCGACGTGATCGGCGACCACACCGTGTACCTCTTGGGCGACGGCGAACGGCTCGAGCTCACCCACCGAGCCTCCAATCGCGACCTCTTCGCCCACGGCGCCCTCCGCGCCGCGCTCTTCTTGGCCGGCAAAAAACCGGGCCGATACGCCATCGCCGACGTGCTCGGTTGAATGCGTTGCATGGCAGAGTCACGGCTGAAGCAAATGGGTTGATGGTCACGCGTTAGGCGGAAAGCGGCGCAGCCTTCGGCGTCGCGGCGCGGCGTCACGGTGAGCGGGTTAGGGCGCACATGCCAAAGTACACAAGCACCGGGAGCGGGCCGAGCGCGCAGGAGCAGGACGCACGATGCCTGCGGTTGGCGCACGTGAAAAGCCCGCGCTACTCCCGAGGGATGCCACGGATGGCCCGCGAGAGCGTTCTTCTGGCGCTGCTATGGAGCGCCTGCGCCGAGCCCCGCACGACTGCCGCGACCGCGCTGCCCGCTGCGAATGATTCAGCGAGCGAGGCGCCCGCTGCCTCACCGGCTTCCGTCGACGACGCTGATCCTGCTGAGCATGCTCCTTCTGATCCCGCCGAAGCGACCACGTCGCTCGGTCGCGTGCGTGCGCTAGAGGTGCCCGGCTTTCAGAGTGCATTGCTGTACACGCCGCCCGGCCGCGATCTCCGTCCCTTGCTCGTTGCCGCCCACGGCGCCGGCGGCGCGCCCGACTGGGATTGCGAATACTGGCGCCGCCTAACCGAAGGCCGCGTGTTTCTACTCTGCCTCCGCGGCACCCCACTCGGCACCTACGACGGCTACTACTACCGCGACCACCACGCCCTCGACCACGAGCTCACCGCCGCCGAACAAGCCGCACGCGCCGCCGACCCCCGCATTGCCCCCACCGGCGGAGCCTACGCCGGCTTCTCCCAAGGCTCGACCATGGGCACCGCCATGATCGCCCCCCACGCCGCCGCGTTCCCCTACTTAATCTTGATCGAAGGCTTCCAACTCTGGAACATCCCCCAAGCCCGCGCCTTCGCCAAAGCCGGCGGCAAACGCGTCCTCATCGCCTGCGGCTCCAAAGAATGCGCCAAAATAGGTAAAGAGTCGGCACACTGGTTGGAAGTCGCGGGCGTCGAATCAAAGCTCGAATTCGCGCGCGGCGCGGGCCACACGCCGGGGGGTGAGGTGATGACGCGTGTGGAGGCGGCGTTGCCGTGGTTATTGGGTGGGGAAGCGCTTTGGCATTAAGTGAAGGCGTGAGTCGTTAGGGCGATGGGGCGTGGGGCATTGGATGCAGCGTTTGCGTGAGTAATGACCTGACTGGCGGCGCCTCGCGAATCACAGAGCCCGCCGAAGCGCGCGTTGCGCGCTTCGGCTCAGCGTGTGAATGAATGTCGAGCCCTCACGCTCACGATTCGTCCCGTGAAGTTAGCGTCTCACACCTGCAGTTGCGCTCACGGTCTACGCTCGAGGCGCAGCAATATAGCGACGTCCTCAAGCGCTCACCTCGCCCACAGCGTTCCCATTTCGAGCTCGAGCGCCTCGAATGGCGACACGCGCATGACGGCGTTTCCACGCCAAGCCCCGATGAGCTCATACCGTGCGTCGCGTAGTGCGAAGGCTTCGAGCGTTTGCAAACGAGGGTCGAGTAGCCAAGCGTGCTGGACCTGCTCACGCGCGTACACGGGCACTTTCTCGGCGCGATCGATCGCGGCCGTTGAAGGCGAGAGGATTTCGGCAACCCAGTCGGGGGCGAGCTGGAATGCGGCGATGTCGGGTATTTGGGGCATGCGTTCGCGACGCCAGCCGGCGAGATCGGGCACGAGGACATCGCTAGTGAGGTGGAGCTCCGGCTCGTCGAGGATGACCCAGCCGCCGGGGCCCCCCTTGCCACGGTGAAACGGGTTGCCCAGCACCATTCCGAGGATCGATGCGGTTGCGGCGTGGGGCCCGCCCGGACGCGGTTGCGCATGCAGCTCCCCGTTGATGAGCTCACCCACGACGTTGCGAGGCAGCGCGAGCAAATCTTGATAGCCGTCGTTAGTGCGTACGGGATTCGCCATCGGTCATCGTCCCCAGATTCGACTCAAGTCCACTTCGGCGGCTTCGAATGGTGCGGCGCGGACCATTTCGTCGCCGGCGGGGGTTGCGAGGAGCGCCCAATGGGCAGATTCGAGCCGGTAGGTCTCGAGGGTCTCAAGAGCTGGATCGAGCAGCCAAAGGTGCAGCACGCCAAGGCGTGCATAGAGCGGGAGTTTTCGGGTGCGGTCGAAGCGGCCGGTCGTGGGCGACAGGACTTCGCAAATCCAGTCGGGCGCTAGGGTGAGGAATGGCTCGCGTGGTGGTTCCGGCATTCGGTCCCGCCGCCAGCCCGCGATGTCGGGCACGACGACGTGCTCCGCCAAGTGCAGCTCGGGCTCGTCCAGGATCCACCAACCACCGGGGCCGCCGTCACCGAACTGCATGCGCGTGACAAGCGTCGCACCGAGGGCCGAAGACCCGATCGCGTGCGGAATGGCGGGGCGCGGGCTGACGGACAGCTCTCCGTCTACGATCTCTCCCACCAGATGCTCAGGCAACGCGAGGATGTCCTCGTAAGTGGCTGGGCGACGGGCGGCCTGCGTCATCACTACAAGGTAGCACGCCAGATGACCGTGAACCGACCCAGCATCTCGCGTTTCGTCGCGCGATAAGCCTCGTTGTGTCGCGTCCGCGTCCGTGAGCAAGCCAGTAGACAGCGGCGCGACCGGTCTGGATTATTAGAGCACGCGAACTCGCGATTGCGTGCGTGGCACTCGCGATCGCACTTCGCTGCATTCGTGAGCGCCGTCATTTGTAGCTCGGTCGGGCCTGCGGGTACGGCTACGTGAAGCGCGCGGGCGATCGCACACGGCCGATCATGTACGCTTACGTTTCAACTACACTCGCGGTAATAAGATTTTGAAGTCGCACGGGCTGGGGCTCGCTCTTCAGCTCCCACTTCGCCACTCACCCCCCAAACACCGCGAGCTCCTCCGGCAAATCAAACCCCCCATCCACGCGACACGGAAAGTCGAGTACCGCGGAGATGGCATCCAAGGGAATCGAGCCGTAGCAATGCGGGAACGAGTCGCCGTCGGCCGCTTCAAAGCGCAGCAATCTGCCGAGCTGAGCGACGGAGATGCACAGCAGCACGAGGCCGCTTTGTCCGGTGTAAAAGCGACCCGCACTCCGCCCGACTTGGGCGCGGGTCGAGCAATGGATGAAGCCTTCGCTTTGTAAGCTGTCGGCTTCGTAGGCGCCGTTATCGAGCGCGGCGGCGAAGGCGCTGCGCGGTGTGATGTGAAAGACGTGTACGGGCGCCCCCTCGGCTTGCACTCTTTTACTCCGCCGCCGACACCTCGGGCTTGGTGCGCAGTTGCACGAGCCGCTGCTCTTGAATCTGTTGCGCGGTCTGGGGTTCGACCAGGTCCGAATGGCAGGAAGCCTTGTTGCCCTCGGCGCCTACCGCTTTGCGCGTCTTCGAGGCCAAGCGGTGGATCTCCTCGGGGCTGAGCACGCCGCGCTTTTCTAGGATTTCGCGCTGGTCTGGCGTGAGAGCGGCGGATTGCATCACTTGGTCGCGCTCGAAGCCGTCGGCTTTGCCGCTCGCGAACTCCACGATTTCTTTCGAGATGCGTACGGAGCACCAGTCGTGGCCGCACATCGCGCAAAAGTCGGTGTCTACGTCCAAGTCTTCGTCGTGGAAGGCGCGGGCGATGTCGCCGTCGAAGGCGAGCTCGAAGTGCTTTTCCCAATTCAGGGCCGCGCGCGCCTTGGTGAGCGAATCGTCCCAATCCCGCGTGCCGGGGATGCCGAGCGCGACATCGGCGGCGTGCGCGGCGATCTTGTACGCGACGCAGCCCTGTTTCACGTCGTCTTTCTTGGGCAGGCCCACGTGCTCTTTGGGCGTGACGTAACAGAGCATGCTGGCGCCGTGATACGCCGCCGCGGTCGCGCCGATGCAGGAGGTGATGTGATCGTAGCCGGGGAACACGTCGGTCACGAGCGGCCCGAGCACGTAGAACGGGGCGCCGTGACACACGCTGCGCTCGAGCTTCATGTTGTATTCGATCTGATCGAAGGGCACGTGTCCGGGGCCCTCGATCATCACTTGTACGCCCTTCTTCCAAGCGCGCTCGGTGAGCTCACCCAAGGTCTCGAGCTCGCGGAGCTGCGCGTCGTCGCTGGCATCCGCCAAGCCACCGGGGCGCAGCCCATCACCCAGCGAGAAGGAGACGTCGTACTCCCGCATGATGTCGCAGATCTCGTCGAAGTGCGTGTACATCGGGTTTTGCTTGCCGTGTACGAGCATCCACTTGGCGAGCAAAGAACCGCCGCGGCTCACGATCCCGATCAAACGCCGCGTGACGAAGGGCAAGTGCTCGCGCAGCACGCCAGCGTGGATCGTGAAATAATCCACGCCCTGCTTGGCCTGATGCAAGAGGCCGTCCATGATCACCTTTTCCGTCAGGTCTTCGATCTTGCGCCCGATGATCATCGAATAAATCGGCACGGTGCCGATCGGCACGCGCGAATTCGCGATGATCGCCTGGCGGCATTCGTCGATGTTGCCGCCCGTCGAAAGGTCCATGACCGTGTCCGCGCCCCAGCGTTCGGCCCATTTCAGCTTCTCGACCTCTTCCGGCGTTCCGGAAGAAACGGGGGACGCCCCCATGTTGGCATTGATCTTGGTCTTGCTCGCGCGGCCGATGCACATGGGCTCGAGGGCATGCTTCAAGTGCTGGGTGTTCGCCGGAATGATCATGCGGCCTGCCGCTACCTCGTTTCGCACCTGCTCGGCGCTCAAGTGCGGCTCGCGCTCGGCCACGCGCCGCATCTCCGGCGTCACCGTGCCCAGGCGTGCGTTTTCGAGCTGAGTCGTCGGCCTGAACCCCGCCGGCGTGATCAGCTGGCCGTGCTCGAGCCGGAAACCGGCGGGCAAGAAATCCCACGCCGTCTTGTCGCTGGGCGGCGGCATGCCGGGCGTGTCCGGTGAGGAGAACGTGAGCGCGCCGCCCAGGTTCGGCGGATTGGCAAACGACCCCGGATTGGTTCCATCGCGCAGGCTGGAAGGGTTTGCGGCACCACGTAGCGGCAAGCTTCTGGTCGACATCGTCTCTCCTCGATTGGGCGAAAGGACGAACGCCGAAGCTTCGGCGCGCTTCCCTACGCCGGTGCAAACCGGATCAGGTTCTACGGGTGCTTCTCAGCGGTCTGGGACCGCGCCCCGAGCGTGAGCGGAGTGTATCCGAAGGACCCCGAAGGGCAAGCGGCGACCTCGATTGCAACGCTTTTGCAAGTGTCTACCCGCGCTCGTCGCTGGCCGTGGCGATTTTTTTGATGGTCACCGTGCACGACCAAGTCGTCCCAGCCTTCGGCGGCGCGTGACGTACGAGTGCGCGGGCGGCTAAGACGCGCGGGCGGCTGAGACGCCGAAGGCTGGGCCGCCCCCGCCTTGCAGCGCGCCCATCAACCCCCTGCAAGCGAAGGGCGACGCTCAACGGCCGCTGAGCTCGCCTCCGCGCTCCGCTCTGACTCGCCCTTTGCAGGGTCGAGCCGCGCTCGGCTCGCTTGATTCGTGGACCCGGTTCAAGTTTCGGGCTCGTGGCGGGTCTTCTTTAGTTTACCTGCTTCGAACTCGGATTCGACGTCGGGATCGACGGTCGCGGGCCTCTTGCCTACTGCGCCGGGCTGCTCCTCGTCGTCCTCCTCGTCCTCCTCCTCGTCTTCTTCTTCTTCTTCTTCGTCCTCCTCCTCCTCCTCTTCCTTCACGTCTTCGACGACGGGCTTTCGAAGGCGGCCCGCGTTGGAGCGCGTCAATTGGCGTGCGCGGTTCGCGACCGGCTCGTCTTCCTCGCCGTCGTCGTCGTCCTCCTCGTCTTCATCCTCACCTTCGTCCGGGGGCCGGAAAGAGCTGTCATCGGTCCAACCGGCGGGCTCGCGACGCTTCAGCGCCCAGTACACGCCGATCCAACCGAGCAGCGCGGGCAAGGCGCTCAGGTATTGACCCATGCTGATCGAGGAATCCAGAGGCAGCGCCTCTATCTCCTTGTAATATTCGGTGAACAGGCGGCCGGTGAAGTAGAGAGCGAACCACCAGGCGATCATGGCGCCACGGGGTCGCTTCTCTTTCCCCATCACTTTATCGGCGATTAGTAGGCCGATGAACAAGGCGATGCCGAGGGCGATCTCGTAGAGCTGACTCGGGTAGCGGAGCGGAATGGGGTCCAGGCCGTGATCGGGGATGTTGCGCGGAAAGCGCACGCCCCAGCTCTGGTCGGGCACTTTTCGGCCGACGATCTCGGAGTTGAACAAGTTGCCGATGCGAACGACGGTCGCGCCGAGCGCGGCCGAGAATGTGAAGCGATCGGCGCCCTCGAGGAAGGGCACGCCCCGGCGCTTCGTGAACAAGTACATGACGAAGATCAAACCGAGGACCGCGCCATGGCTGGCGAGGCCGCCCGTCCAGATCTTGAATACCCAGATCGGGTCTTCGAGCGCGTGATCCAGATCGTAAAACAACACGTGCCCCAGGCGCGCACCGATCAATACCCCGAGCACGCCGTACACGATGAAGTCGCCCGCGACCTCCGGCCCACCGCCGCCGCGTTTGATCTGCCAATTGAGCAGGGCGTGCCCGCCCAAGAACACGACCACGAAGAGCAGGCTGTAATAGCGAAGCTCCACCGTCGGGCCCATGAACTGAACGATCAGGAGCGCCGCCATTCCGAAGAACAACCCGGTGATGAGCTGTTCGCGCTCCTTCTTGAGCAAGCCGTACAAGACCATCAGCAGGCCCACGACGCCGATGGTGACCGCCACGCCATTGCGTGGAATGCGCCAAAAGACCGGGTCGACGTTCCAAGTGTAGCTAGGCAGGAGCAGCATGGATTTCGGGGCGGAGCCTAATGCGCTAGCTCGAGCCTCGCAAACGGCGCTAGAGCGCGCCGAGCGCTTGCAGCTCTTGCTCGGCGATGGCGGCCCAGTTGCGGTTTGCCTTTGGGCTCGCCGGGCTGGGGTGAAGCACCATGCCAATCTTGCCGGTAAAATTCGGGAGGGCGCGCGACGCGCGATCCCGCGCGAACGCGCCCACGCCGATCACGAGCTCCGGCTGCAGCTTGTCGACGGTTCGTTGCAGCGCCTCATCGCAGGCGAGAAAGAGCGGCACTTGCTCCGCTTTCGGTAATTTGTCGGGCGTCAAATTGCGCCCGCCTTCGTCCATGAACACGAGGGGACAGTAGTTCGCGACGAAGAAGGCTTCGAAGAAACGCGCCGCGGTCTGGAAGCGGCTCTGCGCGAAGCCCCACAGCCTGCTGCCGCTCACTTCCGAGCGCTTGCAGTCGAAGCCGGTGATGGCACGCTTCGGGTGCTCGCGCTCGGGTTTGCCAACCACGCCGGTCACGCTCAAGAAGTCGCGGACCATCGTCACGTCACCGAACGGCACGCCGGTCTGGGCCATTCCGAACGGGCCTGGGTTCATGCCCAGGAGCAGCGCACGCTTCGGCGGTTTTCCATATCGCTTTAGGTACGCTTCATGGGGGGCGCGCGCGTAGGCGAGCGGGTTGTAGACGTACGCGACGGGGCTCTTGAATTCGAGCGCCGAGACCCGTTCTGAAAGGGCTCGGCTCACCTGAACGAGGGTCATCGTCGGCCAGCCTGCCATGCTCACCTGCCAATCGGCCAGTGAGCTGACGCGCGGGGCCGCGCCTCGGGGCATTTGTGCCGCAGCGTTCTAGGCGGGTTTTAGTGCTGCATTTGCGCTTATCGTATCAATCGGGATGTTCTTGAGTACAGACCGCCCAAGATCTGTTAATTCACGCCCTTATCCGAGACCGACTTAGAGAAGAGCCAATTCAGGTTCGAAGGGTATTTCATGTCAAAGTATGTGACACGTTGGATTGTGTGGGGGCTGAGTGCGACCGCCGCGAGTAATGCATTCGCGCAGACCGCCACTACGCCAGAGGCATCTGGTTCAGTATCGCTGTCTAGCAGTGACGGCGCGAAGAGCGATGGTTCAGCAACCGCAGGCGCCCCGGCGCCAGCGAACACTACGGAAGGGTACGAGCCCTATACGCCCGGCTCTCCGCCGGAGAACAACCTATTAGAGATCGGCATCTTCGGCGGTCTGATCTTTCCGAGTAGCAGCCACAACCTGCGCTACGAGGCTTATCCACACCGTGAATTCACGACCGGTGGCGAGTTCGGCGCGCGGCTGGGTTATTATCCGCTGTCGTTCGTGGGCGCGGAAGTAGAAGCAATGGCGGCCGCCAGCAAGATCCGCCACACCGAGACGGCAGCTGCCCTGTACGCGGGGCGCGTGCAACTCGTGCTTCAGGCGCCGTCGGGCTACATCACTCCGTTCATTCTCGGTGGCTTCGGCCGGCTTGGTGCGATCGACCGGTTGATGGCCAATGACAGCGATCCGGAATGGCACTTGGGCGTCGGCGCAAAGGTCCCCTTCAGCCACGACTTCGGCATGCGCGTCGACCTTCGGGATACACTGACTGAGAAGGTCCAGCAGGACGGCCAAGCGCAGACCTTCGAGATCCTGGTCAGCTTGACCAGCACCGTTGGCCGCAAGATGAAAGATCCGCCAGCGCCGCCGGCTGATTCGGACCACGACGGCTTCGTCGACAGCGCCGACCAATGCCCGAACGATCCGGGCGTTGCGCCCAATGGTTGCCCGGCCGATACCGACAACGACGGCGTCTTGGACAAGGACGATTACTGCCCGCGCGAAGCAGGCCCCGCGCCCAAGGGTTGCCCGATCATCGATCTGGATCCGGACAAGGACGGCGTGCCGGTGCCTTGTGACCAATGCCCGACGGAGAAGGGCGTGAAGCCGACCGGCTGCCCCATCCGCGACACCGACGGTGACGGCATCCCGGACGACAAGGACAAGTGCCCGAAGGAGCCCGAGACCAAGAACGGCTACGAGGACCAAGACGGTTGCCCGGACACCGTCCCGGAGCAGGTGAAGAAGTTCACCGGCGTGATCCAAGGCATCTTCTTCGACAAGAACAAGGCCACGATTCGACCGGAGTCGAAGCGTGTCTTGGGCAATGCGGGCAAGGTGTTGCAAACGTACCCGAGCGTCAGCCTCGAGATCTCTGGGCACACGTCCAGCGAGGGCGACGCCGAGTTCAATCAACGGCTGTCGCAAGACCGAGCCGACTCCGTCAAGCAGTGGCTGGTCGAGGCAGGCATTCCTCCGGAGCGTCTGCGGACGCGCGGCGCCGGGCCGAGCGAGCCCATTGCCGACAACAAGACCGCTGCCGGTCGCGAGAAGAACCGCCGCATCGAGTTCAAGGTGCTGCTGCAGTGAGGTGAGCGAGGCACGGACAGCCGCGTCGCGGCTGTCCGTGGCCGCCTGACCCGGGGTGCCAAGCGCCGTCCATGGCGCCCCGAGGTCACGATTGAATTCCACCCGCGCGCCAGGATCGACTGCCTGGCCCCCCGTGACTCAGCGCATCGGTCAGTGCGCCGAGCAGACCACGGGGCGCGGCGTGATCAGAGACAAGCGCGGATGATCCGGGTCGAAAATTGCCGGATCGCGCGGTGACAAGCGCGGGTGATGCTTCAGCGCGGCGACCAATGCGTCCCGGAATGAGCGCCCGGCCTCGACGTGGATACGTTCGGGGGACAGCTTCAAAATCGTGAACAATCCGTCGCCACCGGTCGCCAAGTAGTCGCTCATGGCGATCTGCAGGACTTCATGGTCCGTGATCACATGGCCGTTATTGCGCAAGAGGGTGATCTCTAAACCGTCTTTGGCGCAGCGCGTGCTCAGCGTAAGCCCGCTGATCGAGACCAGGCCGTGGGCGTTGTGGCCGAGGTGAACGGCAAGCGCAGCCCGGAGCTCGGCGCCCGTCATGCGAATACGCGCAATCAGATTGTCGAACGGCATCACCTCGTACAGCTGGCCATAGTCGAGCGGGCCGGCGGGCAGATCGGCGCGTAAGGCGCCACCGTTGACGATCGCGACGTCCGACCCGGGCACCGCCTCACGCGTCAAGTCAGCCAGCAAATTGCCGAGCGGGGATTCCTCCGCGTGCTCTCCGCGAAACGGCTCGCTCAGCGCGCAGCCGACAGGTGCTTCGCAGCGGTTTTCGGCCAGGGCCAGCGCCGGCGCAATGGCGGATGCCAACGCGGGGTCCGGCAACGTCTGACGGCCCTCGTAGTCGCTCAGCGGACACCTCCCGGCGGCCAACTCCGGACACAGATCATGCGGCGGAAAAACGTGCTGAGCGAGCACGCGATGAGTTTGCCCATCGAGCCGCAGATCGATGCGTGAGAACGAACGCCCATAAGCATACGCTTCCACGATCGGAATGCCGTTGACGATGTGCGCGATCCCCGTGTGCGAGTGGCCGGCAAAGATCGCATCCACGAGGCCGGGCGGCATCGCCCGCGCAACGTCGAAGACTTCGGCATTTGGCCCGCAGCTGCTCAAATTGTTTGGGTCAGCAAAGTCTTTGCAGTCCGCCCCCGCGTGCGCCACCGCGATGACGAGCTCCGCCCCTGCCGCGCGCAGGGCTTTCGCTTCCGTGAGCAGCGCGGGCGCCAGTGCCTCCACGCCCAGGCCGACGAAGGCCGACTCCATCACGATGCTCGGCGTCTCAGCGGTGAGCAAGCCGACGAAGCCCACACGCACGCCGTCGACCTTCAGCAATACCGAACGCTGAAGCCGCGCCCATTGGGGCGAGCCATGCGTGCCCTTTGCAACCAGATTGGCCGAGATGATTGGAAACGCCGCCTCGACGATGCGGGCGCGGATGGCCCCCTGCGGATCGACAGCGGGCGCGTCGCCCACGGGCCCGTAATCGAACTCGTGATTCCCGAGCGTCGCCACGTTCATGCCCAAGACGCCGTAGGCGGTGATCACTGAAGCGCCCTCGGTCATGTTGGATTCGAGGGTGCCTTGGAACATGTCGCCCGCATCGACGAGGACCACCGCGCCGCCGTCCGCCTGGCGCGCGCGCCGCACATTGCGAACGTAGCCCGCAAACCCCGGCAATGCTCGCAGCCGCCCGTGCAAATCATTCAAGCCCATGAAGCTGAGCGTAAGCTCGGGCCGCACGCCCTCTGCGCCATGCGTTACGGAAGCGCTCGGCGTAGCTTTCGCCGACCCCTGGCTCTTCACGACCACCTTGGGCTCGCTGCCGCAGGCGGTTGCGGTCAGGCCCGACGCGGTCGCCCAAGCGATCAACCAGCCGATGGAAGAATTGGAGCGCCAGCGATGCATCAGGGTCAAGCCGTGGGCTAGCTCTGCTCGAGCAAGCCGCGGAGGCGGGCCGGTGCAATCCGAAAGTCCCGCTTGCAATACTCGCACGCGATCTCCAAGACCTCGTTCGTGGACAGCAGGTGCTCGAGATCTCCGCGGCCCAAACTGGCCAGCGCCGAGACCACCCGGACTTCATCACACCAGCACTCGAAGCGCACTGGGCTCTCACCCAGCTTGGTGAAGGGCATTCCGTACAAGAGCTCCCCCAGCAGCCACGCCGGGTTGAACGCACTGTCCTTGAGCTGCGGATCGATCGACTCGAAATCGCGCAGGCGCTCGGTCATTACCATCAATGGGCCGCGCCCCACCTCCGGAAGCAGCTGAACCAGATAGCCGCCAGCGCTGACCACGCGCTCGCCGTCGAAAATGGTCCCGACCGCCAGCATCGAAAGTACCTGCTCCGAGGTCTGCATGTAGGCCATGAAGGCGTGCGAAATGCCGCCGTCCTTCGGAACCTCTACGATTCCTTGGTTGATTCGACCACTCGGCAGGCTGCGCATCAACTGCAGCACCGCGCCTTGGCCGAGCTCGACCTCTTTGGCGCCGGCCTTCAGCTGGATCAGACCCCGGGTTTGGCCGGTTGGGTTCGAGTCCGCGATCACACTGCCGCTATTGCCGGCGCCCTTCAGGACGCCCTGCACACGCATGTTGGGCGCCATGGTCTCACGAAATAGGATCGAGCCGGTCAGCAGGTCGCCAAAGTGGCGAGCCGTGTGGCCGGCGACGCCCTGCGCCTCGACCGCGCCGCGCACGGTCTGGGTCGTCCGCGCGGTGATCACGCGGAAAGCGCCGTCGTCGGTGATGCCGCGGAGGACGCTGTCGGAGGGCTCGCTCACCGGTCAAATCTAATGCCTGAATCCACTAGGGTCTAGGGGGGAAGGGCAACACTTCCGGGTTCCGAGCTATAAGCGGGAAGGATGATTGCCGAAGGATCCGAACGCGCCACCCTGCTCGTATCCTGCCCGGACCGGCGTGGGATCGTCGCGGCGCTGGCCCAGGTGCTGTACGGGCACGGCGCCAACATCTTCGACTCGGTGCAGCACACGGACCCGCTCGCGGCGCAATTTTTTCAGCGCCTTCACTTCGACCTGACGGACCTGCAGACCGACCGCGCAACGCTCGAACGTGCCATCTCGGAGGTCGCCGAGCGCTTCGGCATGCGTTACGAGCTGCGTTTTCAAAGGCAAGCCAGGCGCGTTGCGCTGTTCGTCTCGCGCTACGACCATTGCCTATACGATCTTCTGTTACGGCACCGGAGCGGGGAGCTTTGCTGTGAGCTCCCGCTGATCATCAGCAATCACCCCGAGCTCGAGCCGGTTGCTCGGCAGTTCGGAGTCGAATTCAAGGTCGTGCCCGTCTCCACAGACGCCAAATCCGCCGCTGAGACCGCGGAGCTCGAGCTGCTTGCCGAGCGCGGCATCGAGCTCGTGGTGCTGGCTCGCTACATGCAGATCTTGAGCGCGGATTTCATCGGCAAATTCCCGGGTAAGATCATCAACATTCACCACTCATTTTTGCCGGCGTTCGTGGGCGGTAAGCCCTATCACCAGGCCTATCAGCGCGGCGTCAAGCTGATCGGCGCGACCGCGCACTATGTCAGCGCAGTGCTCGACGAGGGGCCGATCATCGAGCAAGACGTGGTGCGCTGCTCGCATCGCGACGCCATCGAAGACTTGGTTCGCAAGGGGCGCGACTTGGAGAAGGTGGTGTTGGCGCGCGCAGTGCGCCTGCATTTGGAAGAGCGCCTACTCATTTTCGGCAATAAGACCGTTGTCTTCGAGTGAGCACCGCGAGCGCGGCTTTGCTCGATAGGGAGGCGGCGGCTCGCAATTTTCTCTCTCAAGCGTTCGCATCGAAGCTTGCCCGCATGCGGACCACGGCAAGGTCGACCTCCGCCCAGGTCACGACTTGCTGCAACCGCGCGTCGTTCAGCGCGATTTTTCGCGCGTTCCTGCCGCCCAACCAGACCGGCATGTCCGCGGGCAGAGCGCTCAACAAACGCCGTAGGTGCCCCTCCGTCACCGCGATATCGGAGCTGGAGGAGATGGTGACTCCGACCACTTGCACAGAAAGCGCGACCGCGGCTTCCGCGACCTGGTCGGGCGGCGTATTCACGCCCAGGAGGCGCGTCGTGATTCCCTCCAGAGCCAGGTACAGAGCCACCATATGCAAACCCAGCCCGTGCTGCTCGTCGGTAAACCCGGCCAGCAGAGCCACCGGGCCCGATAGGCGATCGTCGTAAGCCGACGACAGAAGCCGCAATTGGCCGGACAGCACCTCGGATAAGAGATGCTCGTGCCGTATCGCGATGCGGCCCGCCGCCCACGCCTCGCCCACGCGCTCCACGAGCGGGGCGGCGACATCCGTCAAGAATTGGCGCGGGCCGAACAGCGCCACACTGCGCCGGAGCTCGTCGCGCAGGCCGTCCGGATCGTCGGCCATTAGCCGAGCAAGCAGCGAGTCGATGGTCGGCGTGCGTTGTTCGTTCTCGGTCTCGATGCGGGCCGAATTGGCCAGGATGTTTCGCAGCTCTTCGACGCCGCGATGGATGACCTCACCGGAACGGAAGCCGGCCTTCAGCGCGCGCGACACCAACACCAAACGTTCGATGTCGGCGTCGGTGTACACGCGCACTTGTGAGCCATTGCGCAACGGTTTTGGAAAGCCGTAACGGCGCTCCCACATACGCAGCGTGTCGGGCGAGACGCCGGTCAGCCGTGATGCCACGCGAATGGAATAGCCCGGCAAAGCTTCGGAGTCGTCGCGGGGCGGCACCATGACCCGCTAGCGTTAGTCCTAGACAAGAGTTCGTCAAGTCGAAGCTATGGGTGCCCAGTTTGGACAACCGCCGGAAATTAAAGTGGTTTTGCGGAGCGCGCGGCCTCGATGGCTTGGTCGAGAGCTAATGGGCTGAAGCCAACCAAGACCTGCCCCATGACATCGATCACCGGAATGCTGGAGCCGGTTCGGCCGGCGCGCGCCAACTTTTGGCGCATTTCCGCGGCCGCCAGCTCATTCTCCTCGATGTCCTTATCGACGACAGTCACCCCGCGCTGCTTCAGGTAGCGCGCGGCATCGTGGCAAGGTTTGCACCACGACGCGCCGTAGATGGTGGCGCTAACGCCCGTGGCCAGCCTTTTGGAGCTGGCCGCGGAGTCCGAGCTCATGCCGGCCGCCGCTGAATCGGGCGGTGTGGCGACCGCGCTAGGGGCCAGTGCCTCCAAGCGTGACTTGCGTTTGCCCGCCCCGAGCTCGTCCCAAGCCGCACGCGAAAGGGTCTTCACGCGGTAGCTGCCGGCCGGTGTGACCTCATTCAAGTTCGCGACGTACACGAGCTTGCCCGTGCCTTCTTCGCGCGTCGTCACCACGACGCGCACCGGATCACGGCTCTCCTTGGGCACGTCGGCCGGCTTCTGCACCACGTGGAAGTCGCCCTTGTCGTCGATCCAGGTCAAAAGCAAATTGGGGGTTTCTTCTTTGACCTCGAGAGGTGGAAGCTCCGCGGCTTGCGGCGCGGCGCCCGTGTCGTCGCCCGGCTGCGGCGCAACCTGCTTATGGCATGCGACCAGAAGCACCGCGAGCGCCAGCGCTCTGCGCAAGTTGGAGCGCAGCGCGCGGCCCATGCCCGGAGCCCCATCGTGTCTCGACTCGCTTTCGACCGCGCGACCCATCTGTCAATATGCCTTCTTTTTGGACTTTGGCTTGTCGGACTCTGCGCTTCGGCTTCGGCTTTCGGCTCGGGCGGCCAACTCGAGCTCCGCGACCTGTTTTCTGAGCCGGGCGTCCGAGTAATCTTTGAAGCCGCCATCATATAGATCGATGCCGCCCTCGCCAAAGCTGGCGGTGCGCGTGGTGACGGTTTCCAGAAAGCGCCGGTCGTGGGAGATCAGCACCACGGTGCCCTCGAAGCCGACCAGCGCTTCTTCCAAAATCTCGGCGGCCGGAATATCCAAGTGGTTCGTGGGCTCGTCGAGGAACAGGACGTTGCGCGGCTCCAAGAGGAGCTTAGCGAGCGCTAGGCGCGTGCTTTCGCCGCCCGACAGACTAGCGACTTTGCGTAGTGGGTCGTCGCCGTAAAAGCGAAAGCGCGCGAGATATTGGCGCGCGCCGTCCGCGTTCAAATCCCCGCGCACACTACGCACTTCGTCCACGCCGGTCTTTTTGGGATCGAGGGACCCGAGGTGCTGATCGAAGTAGCCTTCGTACAGGTTCGTGCCCCGCTTGATGGCACCGCGGTCACCCGGCTCTCCGCGCCCCGCCAAAAGCTTGATCAAGGTCGACTTGCCGCAACCGTTCGGACCGACGATGCCCAAGCGATCCCCCCGGCGGAGGAGCAGATTGAAGCCGGAAAAAAGCTCCGCGCCGCCGCGCACGCCGGCCAAGCCCTTGGCATCGAGAACGATGTCACCACTGCGAGGCACTTCCGCGAAGCGAAACCGCACTCGTTCTGCGCGCGCCCACACGTCCTCGGGGCCGTCCACACGGTCCAGCTTGTCCAGCATGCGACGTCGAGACTGCGCTTGTTTGGTGTTGGAGCCGGCGATGTTCTTGCGAATGAAGTCTTCGGTTTTGGCGATGAACGTGGCTTGCTCTTCGGCTAGCCTACGCTCCCGCTCGATGTCCTCCGCGCGTTCTTGGTAATAGCGGGTGTAGGGGAGAGGATAGCTGCGGAAGGTCGTGCGACCGAGCTCCATCGTGATGGGGCAGCACGCGTCCAAGAAGGCACGGTCGTGTGATACCACCAGCACCGCACCGCGAAAGCCGACGAGATACGCCGACAGCCACTCGATCGTCTCCAAGTCCAGGTGATTCGTGGGCTCGTCCAAGAACAAGACATCGTGCTCGCCGGCCAGCACCACGCCGAGCGAGAGCCGACCGCGTTCGCCGCCGGACAGCGTGCGCACGTCTCGCTCGAGATCGCGCGGCGTGAAACCGAGGCGCATCGCAATCATCTCCACGCGCCGCTCGAGCTGGTCGGCGCCCGCGTGCTGATAGCGATCCATCGCGGTCGCCAAGCGGTCGAGGGCGGCTTCTTCGCCGCTTGCGGCCGCTTCTTGTGCGTGCGAAAGCTCATGGCGGAGCTTCAAGAGACCGCTGAAGCCGGCCAGAAGGTTGTCCATCACGCTGCCCTCCGCGCGCGTCTCGTGGCCTTGCCGATAGTAGCCGAGCGTGGAGCCTTTCTTGATCGCGACCGTGCCCTCGTCCGGGTCGAGCTCAGCGGCGATGACGCGCAGCAGCGTGCTCTTGCCGGCACCGTTCGGCGCCACGAGGCCCGCGCGCTCGCCAAGGTCGAGGCGGAACGCAACGCCCTGAAAAAGGCGCTGATTGCTATAACCAAAACCCAGATTGGCGACTTCCAGCACGGACAAGGCGCCGAGGGTTTAGCACGCTCGGCCGTGCCCGAGAAACCTCGGCCGACGGCGGGACGTAGAGCCTGCAATGCCAGCGTCGCGCGCAATCTTTCCCGAGACCCACATCCACCCGGGCGTCGCCCAAAAGATAGCTTCTTACAAGAAAGAGGAGGTGGAAGCGGTCAACGCCTTGCTTGCCGTGCACCGAGTGGTCGTCGTCGGCATGAGACAAAACCCATACCCGAAGAAAGCGCGTAAGCTCCTGGACGCGAAGGGCATCGGCTATGAGTACCTGGCAATCGGTAGCTACCTGAGTGAATGGCGGCGCCGCCTAGTGCTGAAGATGTGGACCGGGTGGCCCACATTTCCCATGGTGTTCGTGGACGGCACGCTCATTGGCGGCTTCGAGGATCTAGAACGCCTGGTGGAGAGTGGCGAGCTCGCAAGCACGCTGAGCCGAGCGCGCTCAGGCTGAGTTGCGCTAACGAATGGGCACGTGAGCGGGGCTCGGGATCGCGGCCAGCAATTGCGTCCCTTTGGGCAACACGCTCACTTCCAGCCCGGGCGCGGCCAACAGGTTTTGTGTTTCCAGCAGCTCGAACAGCGCGTCGGAAATCTGAGCGTCTTTCGCGATTTCGCTCAGGGCCGCTCCGACTATTTGTGGTCGCGTGGCCGCGGCTTGGGCAAATGCGACGGCGGCTTGCCGCTCGGCGGTGGAGCGGATCACGTTCACGCGGTTGGTTCCGTCTTGCTGAATCGCGGCGGTTACCTGGCGCAGGCGATTCACGACTTTTTGCTCGATCTGCTGAATCATGCCGAGATCTCGGAAATGCACTTTGCGAATGTAAGTGCTGCCCAGCATGTAGCCCCACTCGCGCGACTTCAGCGATACTTCTTCGCGAACGACCTGGCTCATGGCGTGCCGTGTCTCGAGCATCTCCGACAGCTTCATGTTGCTCAAACAACGCACCGTCGCATTCGATACGTTGGCGCGAAGTGAGCCCACCGGGTCCCAGTTTTTGTACAGATAAGCCAGCGGGTCGCTGACGAACATTTCGCACCAAACGCCGATCCCCATCGGCGCGCCTTCTTCCGAGTTGACCGGCTGACTGCGTAGGTAAGTCTGATCGAGCCGCAGATCCACCACGCGCTTTTTACCGAAGAACGAGACCAGCGGCGCAAATAGGCCCATCCTCAACCAGGGGAAGTGGATGCCGGGCTGATTTTCGACCAGTCGCACTTTGCCAAATAGCTCGAACACGACACATTGCCGCTCGGTCACCACGACGTACACGCCGAGCAGCCGCACGAGAAACAAAAACAGCGGTACACCGAACAAGCAAACCGCGAACGTTATCCCGACCGTGGTGAGAAAGATCATCAGCGCGTCTCCTGAGTCGCCGTCAGCACCAATTGCCGAGTCTTGCGCCTGAGGCCAAGCTTGGCGTTGCGCACATAAGCGCCGAGCGCGGCTTCTCCGCTCGCTCGCAAGGAGCGAAGCTGCGCGGCGAGGGTCAAAAGCGGCTCGACTTCCGCCTGCGCATTGAGCGTCTCGATCTCCACGGCGCGCCGCGATTGCACGATCTTTTGGTCGGCGGCGGCCTGAGCCAAGCTGATTTCGCTCGAGACATGATTGTGCGCCGTATTGATGGCGGCGAGCGCAGAGTCCACGTCTAGCGGCGGGTCGATACCGGTGATCAACGCCGCGTCCAAACTGATGCCGTAGCGAGCGGCCGCAGAAGCGCAATCCTCTGCCATATGATCATTCAGATCACGCAGGTTCTTCCGCAAGTCATTGATTGATATGCCTTGCACGCTGGCTCCCACCTCTCCGCCCGCCTCCGCGCCGGCCAAAATTCCTTGTGACTCTGGCGCCTCGAAGTTGGCGATCCGGTCGCGCAGCACCGACACGAAATAGCCCATGATGTGGGCGACCGGATTTTTTACGCCAAAGATGTACGCATACAGGTTGCGCTCGGAAACCGTGAAGCGCAGTTGCCCGTTCAAGCCCGTGTTCAATTGATCCTTCGTGACGGCGTCCAGGATCTGTCCATTTGCGTTCGCGCTCAGGCTTTCCGGGTCGTACGCAATCGAGACCGTGTTCGTGGCAACCGACACCTTGTGCGCGTTTTGCCAGGGCAACTTCCAATAGAAGCCAGGTCCGATCAAGCGCACTTGCGGGTAAGCGTAACGTTCCCGCTCGTCCGGTCGCAGCGTCATCGCAAGCGGTTCTTCGAGCGTGCTCGTACCCGTGCGCTGGGCGCGCCCGAAGGTGCTGATTACGGCGCGCTCGTTCGGACCCACCGTGTAAAACCCGCCCACGCCGTAGCGCACGAAGAACCACAACAGAAATCCAATCGGTATCCCAAACAGAACTTCGAACATCCGTCGATGATTACATGTTTCGGCTCTGAGGGCGCGCGGTTGGCTCGGTCGAGCAACGCGTGCTCGCGTCCGCGCCGCCGAAGGCTGAGTGCTGTTCGCCGCTCCGCGTGACCATGAACAAGTAGAGCTCGATAGGGTTGGGTTCGATGGTCACGGGCGCGCGCGCGGCCCGTCATAACCTTCGGCGTCGCGGACGAAATTGACGCCTCGTCCACGATACGGGCGACGGCCTCGGATCCCGAAGCTCGAATCAGTGCGGAACAGGCGGCACGGAATTTCGCTCGTCCAGGCCGCGCAGGCGGCGCCCCAAGACGCGCAGGGTTTCTACGAGGCCGATGAATACGTACATGCTGAGCAGCCAGATGAGCACGAATTGGGGCTTGAATTGCTGCCAGACGAATACGCTGGATCCGATCGTGAACAGAACGAAGAGCAGCGTGGCGGTGTTCAGCTTCAGCTCTTTGAAGGAACGGAAGCGAACACTGGAGACCATCAGCAGGCCCAGTGCAATGGTCACGCAGAATAGCAGCAGGGTGTAGCGCTCGTCGCCCAGTGCACCGCCCACGCCGTGGTTGGCGACCATCAGCGATATCAAGATGCCTGCTGCCGGCGGGCTAGGGAGACCGAGAATGTATTTGCCAGGCTTGCTGGGCGCGCCGCTCGAGCTCGAGCTCAGCACGTTGAAGCGTGCGAGCCGGATCGCCGCACAGGATACGAATAGGAAGGAGGTCAGGATGCCGGGGATCGGCGCGCGGTGGAGTACCCATTTATAAACGAGCAGGGCGGGGGCGACGCCGAACGATACGATGTCGGCCAACGAGTCGAGCTGCAGCCCAAACGCACTTTGCGTTTTGGTCATGCGCGCCACACGCCCGTCCATCATGTCGAACAGCATCGCGAAGATCAGCAGTACAGCCGCGCGGTACACGTCGATTTCTGCCGGTTGATCCTTGGAGACCAAGCGGATGGCATTGAAGCCGCAAAACACGCTGCCCAGCGTGATCAGGTTGGGCAACACGAACAGTGTCTTCCGCAGGTCGAGCTTTGGCCTGGGGCGATTCAGATTGCGGCGGGGACGGCGGAACGCCACCAGGTGACCTTAGGGGGCGAACGGACGCGCGTCCAGCAACTGAGCTTAACTAGACGTGATGTATTGCTAATTTGCCAAGTGGGCGCCTCGAGGGCGCGCGCCTCGTGACCGGTCTTTTTGGCCCACTGCCCACGAACCCCCTACGATCCGTGGCGATGCGCTCTTCACCTCTCTCCTTCGGCCCGTTCGTGCTGCTTCTGGCCAGCTGCGCCATCGGCGCTTGCGGCAGCAGTCATGACGACCTCTCCAAGCGCATGGCTGGGATGCAGGCCGATCTGACCCGGCTCCAGAACCACAGCGACCGTCTGGAAGAGCGTCTCGAGGCCTTGGAAGTGCGCAAAGAGGCGCTCGTCCCGGCCAAGCCGACGAGCGATGCCAGCGCGAGCCTGGAGCGACCGCGCCTGATGATCGTCAAGCTCGAGCCTGGTGACGACAGCCACGAAGCGTCCAGTGACGCGCCAACGGCCGAGCTCAGGCCCGAAGATTCGGTAGCCGATCAAACGCCGCGCCCCGTGATCCGCGTGCACGGCTCCCACGCGGACGGTGATTCCGTCGGCTCCGATAGCCCCCGACACAAGCGGTGAGAACGACATGAAGCGAGCACTCTTCTGGAACGCGTCCAGCGCCTTGTTCTGGTTTGCTGCAGGGGCCCCCGCGCAGGAAATACCAGGTTTTGGTCCGGACACGACGAGCCCGTCCGTGGCCGCCGATAGCGGCGGCTCCGTGGTGATCGCACCTCAAAACAACGGCACGACGACGTATTCGCCGGCGAACCCCGGAGAAGGCTCGAACCCGGGCCCGGCAAGCGTCACGGTCACGAATCCGGGCCCCGCCGACGCCGGCTCTCATGGCACGAACGGAGTCCTCCCCGACGACGCCCGCTCCGGCCCCGAATCGATCCCCGACATCCATCTGGTTCGCCGCGGGGACACGCTCTGGGACCTGTGTAACCACTATTATCAAAACCCCTGGGCGTGGCCCAAGGTGTGGAGTTACAACCCACAGATCGACAACCCGCACTGGATCTACCCGGGCGATCAAGTACGCATCACGAGTCCCACGGGGGACCAACAAGCGCTGTCTTTGGGTAAGCGCACTTCCTCGACGATCGGCGGCGCCGCGTCCTTGATCAATCGCCGTCCCGTCGTGGCGAGAGACACGGTGTTCCTGCGCGATCAGGGCTATCTCGGCGACCCCGAGCGCGATGTGTGGGGTGAGCTCGTCGGCTCGGACGAAGAGCAAATGATGCTCGCCGAGGGCAACCACGTCGTGCTCGTCTTTCGCCCCGGCGTGACGGTGCGCACGGGTCAGGAGTTGACCGTGTTCAACTCGGTTCGCCAGCCGGAGCACGTCGCTGGCGCGCGCACGCCGCCGGGTCAAATAGTGGCGGTCCGCGGTACCGTGAAAGTCTTGGAGTTCGACGCCGGTACGCGCGTCGCCAAGGCAATCTTGACCGAGTCGGTCGACGTCGTCGAACGCGGGGCGAAGGTCGGCCCGGTGGGTCGGCGCTTCGACATCGTGCCTTCTAGAAAGACTAGCTCCAAGATCGCAACTCGAGTGCTGACCAGCATTTACCCGAACGTATACATCGCTCGAGATCAGATCGCGTTCTTAGACAAGGGTAGCCAAGACGGGCTGCAGCCGGGCACGAACTTGTATGTGGTCCGAAAGGGCGACACTTGGCGCGATAGCCTCACCTCTCACTCGCCCTTCGACAAAACCCGCATGCTGATCAATTCGCCCGAGTGGGCGGGCGCCGAGCAAACACCGACCGACGGCGACGAAAAGACCTTTCCGGAGGACACTATCGCGGAGCTGCGTGTGCTCCGTACCGAGAAATTCAGCGCGATTGCGATCGTAACCCAATCCAAGCGCGAGCTCGTCGCCGGTGACCTAGCCGTGACTCGTCCCGGGGAGTAAGCTTCGCGCTTCGGGCCCAAGGGCCTCGGAGTCCCCGATGAGCAAGAACCGCGTCTTCTTTCCGCAAGAGGCGCTCGACCGTTGGCTGTTGAACGGAGAGGTCGAGCTCGCTCAGGGCCTACTCACGATCCAGAGCGAACGACGTCGCTACCACCTCGTGGAAGCGGCCAGGGTCATGGCCGAGGTCAGCGGCACCCCAGACCCGTACGACGTCATGGGCAAGGTCAAAACAATCGGCTTTTTGAGTGAGCTCGGCGCGTCCCTGCTCGGTGAATCGATGGTGATAGCTGACAACGCGTACGAGGTGGTGCCGGGTTGGCTCGGCTCGCCCGTGGGCTCCTTTGCCGAGCATCGTGCCGAGCGCTCGGCATCGAACAGCTCACCGCCGCCGCCGAGCGCGCTACCGTCCGCGGGCAGCGACGAACAGCTTTTGGCGTCGTTTCTGGTACGGAATCGTTGAGCTCCCGCATGATCGACATCGCCACGGTCGCCTTTTACCTCGGCGTCATCGCCTACTCGGCGGCCGCTACGCTGTTCTTTTTGGACATGGCGCGCCGTGACGGGAGTAACTCGCGTGCGCAGTGGGCCCCGCGCTTGCTCGCCCTGGGCGGCGCGTTGCATGCAGTGCACGTCGTGACGGCCAGCCTGTTGTCTCGGGTATGTCCCATCGATTCGTTGCACTTTGCCCTCAGCTTTACGGCGCTGATCGCCGTCGGCGCATATTTGGCGCTGCGTGGGCGGCTGCGACTATTTGCGCTGGGCGCCTTCATTGCGCCGATTGCGCTCACGTTCCTGGTGGGCGCGCAGTTCGTCGGGCAAAGCAGCGAAAGCGTGCTCGGCGTATCGCGCACGCTGCTGCTGTTTCACATCGCGGCCAATGTCGGCGGCGTGGGCTTGTTCTTGATTGCCGGCGCCGCGGGCTCTGTCTATCTGGTGCAAGAGCGGCGTCTGCGTACGAAGCAACGCGTTGCCCAAATGGGCTCCCGTTTGCCTCCGCTCGACGCCCTCGATCGGACCACGCATCGATTACTGCTGGCCGGCTTTCCGCTCCTCACATTCGGCGTGGTCACCGGCGCGGTGTTCAGCCATCAGCTGGGCAGCGCCAGCAGCGCAGAATCACTGCGCTCGCTCTTGGGTTATGCGACGTGGTTGCTGTTGGGCGGGGTGTTGGTGCTGCGCAAAACCGCGGGCTTCCGCGGGCGCAAGGCGGCGTACGGGACGATAGCAGGTGTCGTCTGCATGCTGATCGTGATGCTGCTGTACGCGGTGCGCGCGAGCAGCGGAGCTAGCCTATGATCGTCGTCGTCGGCCTATCCCACCGGACAGCCCCGATTGCGGTGCGTGAAAAACTGGTGCTCAGCGCCGAAGGGCTGCCGGACTTCCTGCGCGAGCTCGTGCAGCATCCGCAGGTCGGTGAAGCACTGTTGGTCTCGACCTGTAACCGTGTCGAGCTCGTGGCGGCCGGCCGTGCCGGTTTCGAGTCGGACCTGACCCAGGTCGCCCAGGCCTGTATCGAGGCGCTATCGAAACGCGCACCCGACATCAGTCCGCACCTTTATACACATGTCGGGGCCGGCGCCGTCCGGCATCTATTTCGCGTGGCTGCGTCGCTGGACTCGATGGTGCTCGGCGAGCCCCAGATCCTCGGCCAAGTGAAGGACGCCTACGAGGTCGCGCGGGCGACGGGCACCGTGGGGCCGGTGCTGCATCGCACCTTGCCGCGCGCCATTCGCGCGGCCAAGCGCGTGCGCACGGAGACGGCGATCGGCAGCGGCCAAGTGTCGGTGCCGAGCGTGGCCGTTGATTTGACGCGCCAAATCTTCGGTGATTTGGCGGGGCACGTCGCCGTCCTGGTGGGCTCGGGTGAAATGGCCGAAAGCGTGGCTCGGCTGCTGAAGGTGGCCGGCGCTTCGATCATCGTCGTCGGCCGAACGTTGGCCAAGGCGGAGGCGCTGGCCAGTGCCGTGGGCGGCACGGCCCGTCCTTGGTCGGCGCTCGCGGACAGCATCACCGTTGCAGATGTCATCGTGACGAGCACGAGCGCGCCCCACCACGTCGTGGATTTCGAGATGGTGTCGGCCGCGCGCAAGGCGAGGAAGGGTCGCAATCAGTTCTTCATCGATCTCGCGGTGCCGCGAGACGTCGAGCCACGGATCGAAGAGCTGGATGGCGAGTTCTTGTACAACATCGACGATCTGTCGAAGGTCGTCTCGGAGACGCTGTCGAGCCGTTCGCGCGAGGCCACCGCGGCCGAAGCCATCGTGCGGCTCGAGGCGGAAGGCTACGATCGCTGGGCCGACGCCGAGCAGGCCACGCCTACGATCGTCGCGTTGCGCGCACGGCTGAGCGCGGCGCTCGAAGCCGAGCTGTCGCGTAGCTTGCGCGGCCGGCTCAAACACCTGTCCGTGGAGGACCGCTCGGCGCTCTCGAAAATGCTCGAGTCCTCGGTAAATCGTCTGCTACATCAACCGACCATTCGTCTCCGGCAAGCCGCGCTCGAGCGCGGTTCGGAACTGTTGTCGCTCGAGCAACTGAGCGCCGCCATCAATGAGCTGTTCGCGCTGGACACTGACCAGGATGCCGAGAGCTCACCTGACAACACGGCGGACCTGCCGGAAGCCGAAGGCTCTTCGGCAAGCTCGTTGCCGCCTCGTCCGCGCGTCGTCGCCTCCCGCCGTTGACCGTGTACCGGCTACTTTTCAAAGGCGTCCTACGCTGGCTTCCGACCGAATGGGTGCATCACGTCGCCCTCGGTGGGCTCCGTGCGTTCATGTTCGTTTTCGGCGGTCTCGCGCGCCGCTTGTTGCTCAGGCGCGATCCAAAGCTTGCCGTGAGCGCGCTCGGTCTGCACTTTCCGCATCCGGTCGGTTTGGCTGCCGGTTTCGACAAGAACGCGACCGCTTACGAGGCCCTGTCCGCCCTTGGCTTCGGCTTCGTCGAAGTTGGCACGGTGACGGCGGACCCCCAACCAGGAAATCCCAAGCCGCGCCTGTTCCGTTTGCCTAGAGACCGCGCGCTGATCAACCGAATGGGCTTCAACAACCTGGGCGCGCGCGCCGTAGCCGGGCGCCTGCGCGTACCGCGCAGCGTGCCGATAGGGGTCAACATCGGCAAGACGAAGCTCGTCGCCGAGGACGCCGCCGTCGACGATTACGTTGCCAGCACTCGGCTGCTCGGGCCGCTTGCCGACTACCTGGTCGTCAACGTGAGCTCGCCAAACACGCCCGGTCTGCGCAGTTTCCAGGCCGCAGCGCGGCTTGGCCCGCTCTTGCGCGCGGTGAGAGCGGAGTTGGCGGCCTCTGGCCGCCCTTGTCCATTACTCGTCAAAATTGCACCCGATTTAGCTGACTCGGAAATCGACGCGGTGGCCGATCTGGCGCTCGAGCTGAAGCTGGATGGCATCATTGCAACCAACACCACGACCTCGCGATCGGGATTGAGGAGCGAAGCAGAGAGCGTCGAGGCCTGCGGCGCGGGCGGTCTGTCCGGTGCGATCCTCAAAGCGCGATCGCTGGAGGTGCTGCGCCGCCTGCACCAACGAGTCGGCAACCGGGTCACGCTGATCTCCGTTGGAGGCGTGGAAACGGCCGATGATGTCTGGGCGCGGCTGTGCGCAGGCGCGTCGCTCGTGCAGCTGTACACCGGGTTCGTGTACGGCGGGCCACTTCTGCTTTGGTCACTGCAGCGTGGGCTGCGGCGGCTGCTCGCCGCTTCCCGTTTCGACTCGATCGAAGCCGTCGTTGCCAGTGCCAGCCAGTCGAGCTAGCGGCGGCGACTCTGTGACAGTAGCGTCAAGCGCGAGTGTCAACTTGCACCTGACATGCGCGCCTAGAAGCAGAACAGGATCGCGCAGCGGTCTCCGGATAACGCCCGCGCCGGCGTTGCAGGCGCCACGCGCCTTGTCATAATGGCGCTCGATGATTCGGACCGGCTTGTTTCTCAGCGGTGTTTTGCTCTCTACGGCAGCTTGTGGTGCCCGCGCACCCGACAGGTTTACCGCCGGCACCGGTCAAACGAACGACGGCACGACGATCGCAAGCGATGGAGGTGCTGCTGGCGCGTCCTTCGGCAGCACGGCTTCGGGGGGCGCGCGTGCCGTGGGCAGCGGCTCGCTGCCCGGACCGCCGCCGTTGGATCCGGCAGGCGGTGCGCCGGACGCAGATCTGCCCGGGTCGAAGACGTGTGTGCCCGAGATCTGCAACGGTCGAGACGACAATTGCGATGGCGTCGTGGACGAAGGTTGCCCCGCGGGGGTGATGACCGGGAACGCGACCGAGCGCGATCCACTCGGCGACAGTCAGCGCGGCTCGCTCTTCGCCGACACCTGTTCGGACGGAGAATTGCTGGTCGGGATCAACGTGACGGCGGCCGGATGGCTCGATCAAGTAGCCGGTATTTGCAAAAAGTACGTGCTGACCGCGAACACGAAGTCGATCCCATATCAGTATTCATTGACGCTCTCCGACAAGCGTTCTCTCTCGCCTCATCCGCCAACCAGCGTCAGCGCCGCTACGGAGTTGATGTGCAGTGAGGGCACGGCCATGGTCGGCCTGCAAATTTCTCAGCAACATACGGCGTTTGGTTCCGACGCGGACGAAATAGTCGTGCCGCAGATTTCGGTCGATTGCGCGCAGCCGATTCTCGACCTGAGTGCGGGCCCCACTCAGAAACCGGGCCTAGAGTGGGCGAACGTGGCGCATATCGGGCCGGTGTCCGGGCTCACCGCCAACAACCAAGCGTGGTTCGAGACCGACTCGCTCGTAGACGGTCAGGTTTTGGTTGGCTTACACGGCGCAGCCGGAACCGGGATTGATCGCATCGGGCTGATTGCAAGTCCATTCGCGATCAGCTTGAACGCTGAGTAAGACCTCGACCGGAAGGCCAGGGCGCACGGCCTCCGCTGGCAATGTCGCTGCCCCGGCGCTCTCCGCTGGCCATGACGCGGGTCTCATGACAAACAGTTGCCCGCTTGCAGACTGACATGAGCCGCAACGAATACTTAGACCGGGGCGTGTCACCTACCAAGGACGACGTGCATCGGGCCATCGCCAAGCATTCGGCCGGGGAAGTTCCCGGCGCGTTCTGCAAAGTGGTCGCAGACCCCGCGGGCGATCCGAACATGGTTGCAGTGATGCACGCGGACGGCGCAGGTACGAAGTCGTCGGTCGCCTATTTGTCGTATGCGGAGACCGGCGACGCGAGCGCGTTTCGCGGGATCGCTCAAGACTCGTTGGTAATGAACACCGATGACCTGCTGTGCGTCGGCGCGACGAGCGGCTTTCTGGTCAGCAACACCATCGGCCGGAACGCCCATCGCGTGCGTGGTGACGTAATATCGGCACTGATCGATGGTTACGAGTCCTGCGCGGCCATGCTGCGCAGCTACGGGGTGGCGATCGAGCTGACCGGCGGCGAGACGGCAGACGTCGGGGATCTAGTGCGCACCGTGATCGCCGACTCGACCGTGTTCGCACGCCTGCCGCGGGCCCTCGTCCCGGATTTTTCGCGCGTGCGAGCGGGAGACGTGATCATCGGTTTGTCGTCTACCGGTAAGGCCGTGTACGAGCTCGACGAGAACTCGGGCATCGGTTCGAATGGCCTCACGTTGGCGCGGCACGCGCTCTTGGCTCACGTTTACGCCGAGCGCTTTCCGGAGAGCTTCTCGGAGACCATTCCGGCAAACAAGGTGTATGGTGGGCGCTTCCTTTTGCAGGACGCGTTGCCCGGCACGTCACGCAACGTGGCCTGGGGGTTGCTCTCGCCGACTCGCACGTATCTCCCCGTTGCCCGCGCGATCTTCGCCTCGCCGCTGGTCGACGCGGTCACGGGCATCCTGCACTGTAGTGGCGGGGGGCAGACCAAGTGTCGAGGCTTTGGTCTCGGTCTGCATTACGTGAAGGACGCGCTTTTCCCGACCCCTCCGCTGTTCGAGGCGATTTTAGAGTCCGGCATCGAGCCGAAGCAGATGTACCAGGTGTTCAACATGGGTCATCGCATGGAGCTGTACGCGCGGCCCTCCGCCGCTGCGGGCATCGTTGAAATCGCTCGTAGCTTCGGGATCGAAGCGCGAGTCGTGGGCCATATCGAAGCCAATCCGGGCTCGCCGGCAAACCGCGTGACGATCGCCGTAAACGGGCAAAGCTACGAGTACACCTGAGCTTGTCCGCCATCATGACCCGTACTCGCTTCACCTACGCCACGCGCAAGAGCGCGCTCGCTTTGGCGCAATGTCGCGCGTTCGTCGCGCTGATAGAACGCGTGCACCCGCAGCTTCAATTCGAGGAGCTTCAGGTAGTGACCACGGGCGACCGTGTGCAGGACCGCCCGCTCAGCGAAATCGGGGGTAAGGGCCTGTTCATCAAAGAAATCGAGGAAGCGTTGCTGGACGGCCGCGCGGACTTCGCCGTGCATTCGTCCAAGGATATTCCCCCGGACCTGGCCGAGTCGCTCGTCGTCGAGTGCTTTCCGGAACGCGTGGACGCGCGCGACGTGATCGTCACGCGCTCCGGAGCGGGCTTCGATGCCCTCCCCCCAGGCTCGACGGTTGGCACCTCGTCTCTACGTCGGCGCATTCAGCTGAGCGCGCTGCGCCCTGATCTGACATTTTCGGTGCTGCGCGGTAACGTCGACACGCGTATTCGGAAGTGCCGGGAAGGCGTGGTCGAGGCCATCGTGTTGGCCCGCGCCGGCATGCTGCGCCTAGGCATCGAAGCGGAGGCAAGCGAGGTGTTCTCGCCCGAGCGCTCGCTGCCCGCAGTCGGGCAGGGGGCGCTCGCCGTCGAGCAACGCGCCAACGATCACGAGGTGCGCGCCTTGCTCGCCCAGGTTTCGCACCAAGAAACGAAAATTGCGGTGCTAGCCGAGCGCGGCGTGATGCGCGCGGTGGAGGGCAATTGCCAAACTCCAGTCGCGGCCTACGCCATCCGCGATGGCGCCGACCTGTGGCTCCGCGCCATGCTGGCCGAGCCGGACGGCTCGAACGTGCGCAAGAACGAGCTTCGTGTGCCCTGGCCGACCGGCGACGTCGAGGCCGGCGCGCTCGGTGAGCAGCTGGGTCGCGCCCTCCGCGGTCGGGGTTAGGTGACAACACCTCGAAATGCCCGTTCGGCTCGGACCGAAGCGCGCGCTCCGCACTTTCCACGCCTTGCCGCCATGATATAACCCGCGCCATGTTCCTTCGGAGCCTCGTCGAACTTTCGCTGCTGAGCGCGCTGGCCATTCCGAGCGCGTTCTCGCTGTCTGCTTGCGGTCCAAGCAGTTCTGTCAAACATGCGCAGGTCAAGGCGGGCGACATGCCTGCAGGTGCGGAGTGGCAGGGCGTCTACTACAGCCCGGTGTACGGCTACCTCCACGTGCTCGCCGATGGGAAAACCGTGCAAGGCGCCTGGCGTACCGGCGGTGGTGACGCCTATGGAGAGCTGCAGGGTGAGGTCGACGGCAATGTCATGCGTTACACGTGGACCCAACACAAGATCGGCATGGTGGGGGCGGAGGCCAACAGCAATGGCCACGGCTATTTCGTGTACAGCATTCCGAAAGAGGGCGAAGCGCACAAAATCGCTGGCGAGTGGGGCTTGGGCGAAAGCGACGCCGGCAACAATTGGGACGCAGTCAAGCAAACCAACATGCAGCCGAATCTGGACTCGGTGAAGCCGGACGAGATCGAAGGCAAGGTAAACGCCGGCGGCTGGGACGACGACGACAAGAGCGGTAACGGCGGCGCCAAGAAGAAATCCAACGACGGAGGCGCGCCGCAGGCGCCTTGAGCCGTGCCCGGCGACGCGGCAAAAGGGCTCCAATTCAAAGAGCCCCCGATTTTCGAGCGCGGCGCACCGGGGCGGAGTGGCGCATCGTTGAGTGCGCTGGACGTGCCGCCCGTCGACCTCGACGCGGCCCTGCCCAACCTGCAGCGCGCGAAGCCCGCCGCCCTGCCGGAGGTCAGCGAGCCCGAGGCGATTCGCCACTTCGTGCGCTTGAGTCAGTGGAACTTCAGCATCGACACGCAGTTTTATCCGCTCGGGTCATGCACAATGAAGCACAACCCGAAGGTGAATGAGTGGGCCGCCCGCTTGGACGGCTTCGCCAACTTACACCCGCTCACGCCGCCGCACCTAGCGCAGGGCGCGCTCGAGGTGATGGTGCGCCTGCAAGCATTGCTGGCCGAGATCGTGGGCATGGACGACGTGAGCCTTCAACCCGCCGCGGGCGCGCAGGGTGAGCTCACGGGTTTGATGATGATTCGCGCTTATCACCAGAGCATGGGGCGCTCTCCGCGCAAGATCCTGATCCCTGACAGCGCACACGGGACGAACGCCGCGAGCTGCACGTTGAACGGCTTCGAAGCGGTGCCCTTCGCTTCTGGCCCGCAGGGGATCGTCGAGCCGGAGACGCTAGCGCGCGCTTTAGAGGCCGCGAGTGGTGACGTGGCCGGGCTGATGATGACCAACCCGAACACGATTGGGCTCTACGAGAGTGCGATGCCCAAGCTCACGCAGTTGGTGCATGAGAAGGGCGGCCAAGTGTACGGCGACGGGGCGAACATGAACGCCGTGCTCGGGCGCGCCCGGCCCGGGGACGTGGGAGTGGACGTGATGCAGTACAATCTGCACAAGACCTTCACCACGCCGCACGGTGGCGGTGGCCCAGGCTCGGGCCCGGTCGCCTTCAAGCGCCACTTGCAGCCCTTTCAGCCCTCGCCCGTCGTGCGACGCTTGGAGAACCAATTCATCATCGATGCCGATAGGCCAGAGAGCGTGGGCCGCGTACGCTCATTTTTGGGCAATTTCGGAATGATGGTACGGGCCTATACGTACATCCGCGAGCTGGGAGCCGATGGCTTGCGCAGCGTCAGCGACCTCGCGGTGCTGAACGCGAACTACGTGGCAGCAGCGCTGCGCGGCGTGCTACCGCTGGCGTTCGAGACGCCCATGCTGCACGAAGCAGTGTTTACGGATCGGGCGCTAGAAGCCAAGACAGGCGTCAAAACATTGGATGTCGCCAAGCGCTTGATCGACTACGGCTATCACCCGCCGACTGTGTACTTCCCGTTGGTCGTGCGCGGCGCGCTCATGGTCGAGCCGACCGAGACCGAGACCAAGCAGACCATCGACTCCTTCGTCGAGGCCCTGAAAGCGATCGTGAAGGAGGCCGAAGACTCGCCGGACCTAGTCAAGGGCGCACCGCATCTGACCCGCCTGGGGCGGTTGGACGAAGCGCGCGCCGCGCGTAAACCACGGCTGCGTTGGTCACCCGTTCCCTCGGCCGCCTCTGAAATCGAGTGACAGGCGGGCTCGTTCGAGTCGCGTGCACGCACTCTGCGCCAGGAGCTGGTTCTCACTTGGCGCGCTCGGCGAGAACCCCAAAAAAAGGCGGATTTAGGGCGTTTATGACGGTTCCGCGCTCGAAACCTGACAGGCGCAGGCGTCGGACCTACAATCGACGACACGCTCTTGAAATATCCGCCCTAGAGAGGCTTCGCTCATGGCACCTCGTACGTCGCTCGTCACCGATGGTTTGCTCGACACGCATAGGAAGGCGCTCGCCATCAACTTGGATCCGCGGCGCTACGGGACCTTTGCTGAAATCGGCGCTGGGCAAGAGGTCGTGCGTTGGTTCTTCCGGGTAGGCGGCGCGGCGGGCACGATCGCCAAGAGCATCTCCGCTTACGACATGGCGGTGAGCGACGCCATCTACGGGCATACCGAGCGCTACGTGGCGCGTAAGCGCCTGCAAAGCATGCTCGACCACGAGCACGAGCTGAACTTACAGCGCTTGCGCGACGCGCGCGGCGATACCACCGCGTTTTTCGCCTTTTCGGACACCGTCTCGGCGCGCAACTTTGCCGGCACGAACGACTCGCACGGCTGGATAGGAGTGAAGTTCCAGGCGCACCCGCGCGACCAAGACAGCCAAATAATCATTCACGTGCGCATGTTGGACGTCGAAAATCAGCTCCAACAAGAGGCGCTCGGCATCGTGGGCGTCAATTTGTTGTACGGGGCGTTTTTCCTTCACCACGATCCGGAGCGCTTGGTCGAATCTTTGATTCACAATCTGTCGACCGACCGCATCGAGATCGACATGATCGAGTTTTCGGGTATCGAATTCCGCAGTGTCGACAACCGCGTGATGAGTCTGAAACTCGTGCAGCTCGGGCTATCGGGCGCCGCCATGTTCGGCGCGCATGGCCAAGTGTTGCAACCGTCCGAGGTCTTGTATCGGCACCCCGTATTGGTCGAGCGTGGCAGTTTCCGGCCGGTCACGCGGGTGAATATGGATATGCTGAGCTCCGCCAACGACGCATTCACCAAGTCACTCGAAGGCAATGATTCGCCGCGCGAGGTCGTTCAGCTGCTCGAGATCACCATGCGTAACCTAATGGCGAGCGGCGAGATTGACTATCGCGACTTTCTGGCGCGCGCCGACATGATGGCGGCGACCGGAAAAATCGTGCTGATTTCCGACTATTTCGAGTACTACCGCCTGGCCGCGTACCTGCGCCGCTACACCAATCAGCGCATCGGCATCGCCATGGGTGCGGGCAGCTTGCTCGAGCTGTTCGACGAGAAGTACTACACGCACTTGGACGGCGGGATTCTCGAGTCCTTCGGGCGCCTGTTCAAGAACGACTTGCGCGTATACGTTTATCCTCTGCTCGAGGCCGCCACCAACACGCTGACCACGGTTGAAAACCTGAACGTGGCCTCGGACCTGCGCAAGCTCTTCGGCCACCTTGTCGACCGTGGCTGCATCGTACAATTGGAAAACTTCGACCGTACGCTTTTGCACATCTTCTCGCGCGATGCGCTGAAACGCATCAAGGCCGGCGACGCCAGCTGGCAAGACATGGTGCCCCCAGAAATCGCCGAAGTAATCCGCAAACGCGGCCTCTTCGGCTACCACGCCGCAAACGAAGCCCGCGCCACCGCCGCCCGCAGCGCGAGCTGAACGCCGGCCGCCGGCCCCGCCGCGCCAGCTAGAGGCCCTCGAAGCCAAGCTGAGGGACGAATCGAAGCCAAGCTGAGAGACGAATCGAAGCCAAGCTGAGGGACGAATCGAAGCCAAGCTGAGGGACGAATCGAAGTTAGCGCAAAGGCACGAATCGAAGTTAGCGCAAAGGCACGAATCGAAGCTAGCGCAAAGGCACGAATCGAAGGATACGCCACAGCTATCGAGGCTGCGCGCTGCACATACGTTCGGACCGCGCGGAGCAGATTACGAGTGCATCGCCCGCCGCGACGGAATACACCCGCCGGACAACGCGGTGGAATTCCAACGAACCGCACTCCCCGTAGGACGTGCGCTTACGTCGGAGCGTTGCATCGGCATCTCGAAACTGAAGGGGGACGACGAAGCCGGAAGGGCGTGCACGCGTCAACGGCGCCGCAACCACGTGCCCGTAGCGCGAGAAGCGGCGTGCCCGTAGCGCGAGAAGCAGCACCTCAAAGCGCGCGCGGCGATTCGGCGAGGGTGAGCCTGCCGTGGCGAAGCCAGCCTTTCTGCAGCAGCCAAGTCTTTGGTTCGCAGACGCTAGGCGGGCCGACGCTCCGAAAGCCGACCGGCGGCTCTTCGATAAAGCCGTTGAACCACTCTGCCGATGACAACGGGTCGAGCGCGGAACCGAAGGGCATGGTGGAATGTTTTTTGTGGTTTTGAAGCACATAAACCAGCGCATTTCGGACTTGGCGAGGAGAGGTGAGCGGTCGCCCGTGCCAGCGGTCCGCCCAAACCCGGCCACGGCGCGAAAGTAACTTGTTCAGGCGCCGCGCCAGACGCACCGACAGGCTGCGCACGCCGCTAGACAGCAATGACGCGCTCTCGGCCTCGACGAGGAGGTGGATGTGATTGGGCTGCACGGAATAATGCACGATTGAAAATGAGCTGCGATTACTGTCCCGAAGCGCGCCCAGCACTGTCTTGATAACGTACTGACTACGCAAGCAGCGGAGCGCCGCACGCAACGTGACATGTACCGGATGTGCGGCGCGATGTACCGGCCGAGCCCGATGCGGTGTACGCCGGCAGCCTGCAGGCAGCGCCTTTCTGCCCGCGCCACGACGCCGCCCGCCCCGACCAACCCGGAGGAATTCGAATCCCAACTGCTCGATCAAGCCCGTACTCCCTTCACAATTATATTAGCACGAACCTCACGCGGCGCAAGTGAGAATATAGATGTACACACTGATTCAATCTCAATCACACTCGCGACATGCTTAGTGAGGCTGCCTCTGCTGCATGCGACCGCCACGCATCTGCTGCCACTCGATAGTGCCGCGACGGACGCTCAACTCGACTCCCATTCCGTTAAACCTCGAATCACGCCTACCTCCGAATCACGCCTACCTCCGAATCGCGCCTACCTCCGAATCACGCCTACCTCCGAATCGCGCCTACCTCCGAATCACGCCTACCTCCGAATCGCGCCTACGTCCCCGGTCGCTTTGAATAGGGCTAATCTCTCCTGACTCTAGGCATCTATCCTCTTCGTGGATCTTTCGAGTCGCGAAACGGTGCTGGCAAAGGTATGGGCGACGCAGCGCGCGAAAGGCGGGAGAAGCTAGACATCGCAGTAGTCACCGCCGCGAGCGCCGCAGCCGCGGTCATCCGCCTCGGTGAGCTGACCGGCAACCGCTTCAGAAAGGTCTCGAGCACGCTGATTGTGCTCCCAGTCCCGAATGGCGCGCTGCTGTGCAGCATGGTCTTGGCAATAGCCGTCCTACAAGACGCCTCGTACGCAGCGCGGCGCACGAAGCAGCAAGGCAAGGCGGTCGCATACTTGAAGTCTGTCGTACCGATGCGAGTCCATACGGCGCCCACGCTTTCCGTCCAAAGCCTTCGCTTCAGTCGGATGCACCTCGTTGGCGCTTGCCATGCCAGCGCAGGCTGCCTCATAGCTCGCGCGCATCGCGCAGTCGTATCTGCGACGGCGACGTACGTGCTGGGGCAGTGACAGACCTGGAGGCCGCGCTCTGATCACGGCGAAGTGCCGCAGAGGGGCGAATCGTCAACTCATTAGATCAAGAATCCCGACTCCACGCCGCTGAGCGGTGCGCATCAAACTTCCTGGTCGGCCCTCGCTCCGCGCCGTCAAAACGCACCCCGTCAAACGCACCCCGTCAAAACGCACCCCCGTCAAAACGCACCCCCGTCAAAACG
>CAHJWM010000034.1 GCA_903642325.1 Myxococcales bacterium
CGCCCTGTGCCGCGCCGCCTGCACCGATGTTGCCGACTCCGCCCGCGGGCGGGTGCGGCGCGCTACAGCCGAGCGCGACGAGCGGCCCCGCCACGAACACCAACCATCCCATTCGGGCGAAGATAGACCGCCGCACAAAAAAGGAAGCAGTAAACGTGAGTGCGGGCAATGGACCCACAGCATGAATCGAGGCGTTGCCCCGCGCATCGCCGCCCAATCGCCAATTCAAATCAAAAAACTTGTCGAAAACGCTCGCCCATGAGTCCTCGCCGCCCAGGGTCGGCGGTCGCGCAGGGTCAAGCTGAGCTCAGGGCTCGCGGTAAAAACGCGGCACGCGGCGCGAGATGTCGGTCAGCACTTCCCAGGGGATAGTGCCGAGCTGCACGGCCAAGTCCTCAGCGGAGATCTGGTCTTGGCCCAGAGGACCTTTTTGAGCGCCGAGCACCACGCATTCGTCACCGACGCGCACGTCGTCGATCTCGGTGACATCCAGCATGGTCATGTCCATACTGACCGCGCCGGCAACCGGTGCTCGCTTTCCCCGGACGAGCAGCGCCCCGCGGTTGGAGAGGCCACGACAAAAGCCGTCCGCGTATCCGACGGGGACCGTCGCGATACGGCTGGGTCGGGTGGTCGAGAAGGTCGCGCCGTAACCCACCGGCGAGCCGGTGGGCAAGTCGCGAAGAGCGACGATTTCGCTGCGCACACGCATGACGGGCCGGAGCTCTGAAGCAATGCCCGGATTTGGTTGAACTCCGAACAAGGCGATACCGGGGCGTACGACATCTAGGCACGAGCGCGGGCTTTTCAGCAGCGCCGCGCTATTGGCGGCGTGATGGAACGCCGGCTCGATGCCCTCGCGGCGTAGTGCGGCACTCGCCTGTTCGAACAGATCGAGCTGGTGATCGATGGACTCGGGATCCGAAGAGTCCGCGCAGGCGAAGTGCGTCATCAGGCCCTGCAGCTTGACCTCCGGACAGCGGTGCAGAGCGCGGGCCAGCGCGGGCACGTCTTTTGGCAAGATGCCGAGGCGCGCCATGCCGGTATCGATTTTCACGTGGATGTTGATTGGCTCGGCTGCGGAGAACTTCACTTCGTCCGCGAGCGCGTCGAGCTGAGCGGGGTCGTGAACCACCGGCGTCAGGTCGTGGCGCAAGAGCTCGCCCCAGGCGCGGCCGTAGTAGCCGCCAGTGATCAAGATAGGGACCCGTATACCGGCCTCGCGCAGCTCGATGCCCTCCTCCAAGAGCGCCACGCAAATTCCATCGGCGCCGGCTCGCTCGAGGGTGCGAGCCACGGCTTTGGCGCCATGGCCGTAGCCATCGGCTTTGAGCACGGCCCAGACCGCAGCCCCGCCGGCGGCACGCTGGACGTATCGCAGGTTATGCCGCAAATTCGCTAGGTTCACTTCGGCGCGCGTGGGGCGAACGGCGTCCGATGGCACCGCGCGTTGCGGGCGAAGCACCCGCGGAAGCGGCGTGGCCGAAGCCGAGGAAAGCGCGCTGAGGGCTGGGTTTCGGATCATCCTACGACGTGTTGGTTAGCGGAGGGCCGAGCCGTGCGTCAACTTAATCGCAGTTCGGGCACGTTTCCGTGAATCAGCGTTTGCAGCAAAAGACGGCCCATTTTCTGAGCGCGGTATAGATTTGAAGGGTTGCCGCTCTCTGCCGAAGTGCCTGGGTCGAGCTACTGGAAGCAATGCTTCATACAAGACTTGTAACTCGGATCGCACGCCTTGCACGCTCCGCTTGGCTTGCCCGCGTCGCCCGCGCACGGCTCGCTGCAACCGAGAAAAGTTTCGCGGCACGCGTTACCGCATTCATCTTCTGGCGCGCTCGCCGGCGGAGCAGTGGGTGCGGTTGGGGCGTTGCCCGCGTCGGCATACCAGCGGGTCGCGACCGGCGGCGGGGGCGCGTGCACGCTGGTCGGGGCCGGCAGGACCAAATAAAATTGGCGCGCTTCGGTCTTGTGCGTGTCAGCGGTATCGAGGGTCGGACGGTCGACATCGCCATTGGCGAACGCGTGCGCGCGGCGCCGCGCGTACTCGATGCGATCGCGCGGCTGACCATAGGTGTACATGCCGAGCCATTCCTTCCAACACGCTTCACGGTGCGTGGGCGCGGTGTCGACCAATAGGTCTAGCCGGTAGCAATGCTCGAAGCGCACGTTGCCTTCGTAGATAGACTGCACGCTCGGCCCGCACGCCGCCGCGCAAGCGAGCCCGGTCAACCCGGCGCCCGTCCAAAAAACGCGCTTCCGAGCCCGACGTTTGCCATTGTCCAACGCGCTCTGCACGAACGCTGTTTTCCCCGACCGGGCTTGGCAGCGCAAGCGAAAGGCCAGGCGCCGCGCCAGGCTCGCGCTTTTCTCGTGCTATGTGAGGCCCCAGGCATGTTCACCGGTCTCGTAGAAACGAAGGGAGTCCTCGTGCAGCGCGCGCGTCGAGGCCCCGGTTACCGTGTGGTGGTCGCCTCGGCGCTGGGCTCGCTCGCGCTTGGCGAATCTGTTTCGGTCAGCGGCGCGTGCCTCACGGTCGTGAGCGTGAGCTCGGACGCGAACAGCTTCGAGGCCGACGTCTCACTCGAGACGACGGAGAAGACCACGCTCGGCGCGCTGCCTATCGGCGGGGCGGTGAACTTGGAGCGAGCCTTGCGCGTCGGAGATCGCCTGGGCGGGCACTGGGTCAGCGGTCACGTCGACGGCATCGCGCAGCTGCTGAGCGCTACGCCGGCTGGCGACGCACAACGCTTGGCCTTCGCTTATCCGCGCGAGCTCGCTCGCTTCATTGCCGTCAAGGGCTCGATCACGCTCGACGGCGTGTCACTCACGGTCAACGCCGTCGGCCCTGACTCACTCGAGGTGATGGTCATTCCCCACACCTTGCATGTAACTACGCTCGGCGCGCTGAAGCCCGGTGCCTCGCTCAATTTGGAAGTCGATACGCTGGCGCGCTACGCCGTTCGCTACTTGGAACTGGGCAGCGCTTTCGACCCGGAGGCGGGTCTTAAAGGCGCGCTCAGACGAGCAGGCTACGAACAAGCGCCGAGTAAGCCATGAATCGCGAATCCGCGCCGCCAGCTCGCGGTCTCGATATCGCACCCGAGCATTTGGAGCGCGTGCGCGCGGCGCTGGATGACATCCGCGTCGGCAAGATGGTGATCTTGGTCGACGACGAAGATCGAGAAAACGAGGGGGATCTCACGCTCGCCGCCGACCGCGTGACGCCCGAAGCCATCAACTTCATGGCCATGCATGGCCGCGGCTTGATCTGCCTCACGCTCTCCGAAGAGCAAGTCGCGCGCTTGGATTTGCCGATGATGACCGCGCCCGGTCGAAGCGGGCCACGTTTGGGCACGGCCTTTACCGTGAGCATCGAGGCGCGTGAGGGCGTGACGACCGGTATCAGCGCACAGGATCGCGCGCACACCGTGCGCGTTGCGAGCAACCCGCGCGCTCGGCCCTCGGATATCGTCGTCCCCGGTCATGTTCTGCCACTACAGGCGCGCCGCGGCGGGGTGCTGGTGCGCGCCGGCCAGACCGAAGGCTCGGTGGACTTGGCGCGGCTCGCCGGCTTGAACGAGGCCGCGGTGATCTGCGAGATCATCAACGACGACGGCACGATGGCGCGCATGCCCGACCTCGAGCTCTTTGCCGAGCGCCATGGGCTTCGGCTCTTGACCATCGCCGATCTGATTTCCTATCGGCTGCAGACCGAGCACCTCGTGACGAGGCTCTCGACGGGCGAGATCGTGCTCGACCGCACGGGCACGACCTGGCAGGCCATCGTGTTCGAGGCGGTCCTGGAAAAGCGCCAGTTTTTGGCGCTGGTGAAGGGCCCGCTCGACGGCTCCCGCGCCACGCTATGCCGCATGCATGCGGGCTCGACCCTGGCCGACGTGTTCACGTCCACGAGCGGTGACGGAGCCAAGCATCTGGACGAGGCCATCGACGCCATCGAACAAGCGGGCAGTGGTGTGATCGTGTACTTACCGCCCCAGGGGGATCTGCGCGATGACCTCGAGCGCTTGCTCCGCCGTAACGAGCCGAAGAGCCCAGTCAGCGGCTCCGCTTCTGCCGCCCGTCCGCACGGTGGCACGCTGCGCGAGTACGGTTTGGGGGCTCAAGTGTTGCGCGAGCTCGGCCTGTGCAAAATACGTCTGCTCACCAACAATCCCCGAAAAATTGCCGGTATCCAGGGATACGGGCTGGAGCTCGTGGAGAGCGTTCCGCTCGTATCCATGCGCGGCGGCGCGTAAGCGGTCGAGAACTCGAGGCCCGGTGCTAACATCGCCGAGCTCACGCTTGGCCGCTCGTTATCGCTTCAGGAATCACATGTCGAACGCAGAGAATGCTCCCGAATCCGTCGAAGGCACATTGATCGTTTCCAAGGGGGCGCGCTTCGCCATCGTCGCCGCACGCTTCAATAGTTTCATCGTCGAGCGCTTGGTCGAGGGCGCGGTGGACGCGCTTCGCCGCCACGGCGCCGATCCGTCGAAGATCACCATCGTGCGCGTGCCGGGTGCGTGGGAAATCCCGTTCGCCTGCGCCCGGCTCGCAAATAGCAAGAAACTCGACGCGGTGATCGCTCTGGGCGCGGTGATCCGCGGTTCCACTCCGCACTTCGAGCACGTGTCGAGCGAGGTATCCAAAGGCGTAGCTCAAGTCGCCATGCAATCTGGCACGCCGGTCACGTTCGGCGTGCTAACGACCGACACAATCGAGCAAGCGATCGAGCGCGCGGGGACCAAGGCGGGCAACAAGGGCTCCGATGCGGCGCTGGCCGCGATCGAGCTCGTGTCACTCGGTCACGCGCTCGAAGAAGCCGGGTTTTGATTCGGAATGGGCGCGCGCACCCAGGCCCGTGAGGCCGCTCTGCAGATGCTATTCGCAGTAGAAGCGGGGGGCACGGAGGTCGAGCGCGCGATCGGCGACTTCTGGGCGGAGCTGCCCGCTGAAGATGCCGAAGGGAGGCCGTACGCGGATGCGCTCGTGCGAGGCGTGCTCGAAGATCTCGAAAAGACCGACCAACAGATAAAAAAAGCCAGCCAGAACTGGCGCCTCGAGCGCATGACCCGGGTCGACCGCAACGTACTCCGACTAGGCGCGTGGGAGTTGATGGCTCGCTCCGACGTCCCACGCGCCGTGATCTTGGACGAGGCGGTGGAGATTGCCAAACGATTCGGCACGGAGGACAGCGGTGCATTCGTGAACGGTGTGCTCGATCGCATCGCGGAAAATATCGGCCGTAGCGACGAAGCGCTCGCCTCGCCGCCCGGTAGCGACGCAAGCTGAGGAGCTTTGGATCTTCGCTTCACGACGCCGGAGTTGCGTAAGCTCGATCTGCTGGGCACCGAGGTCATCGTCTCGACCATTGCGACCGACGAACGGCCGCCCCACGGCGTCACCGGGCTGCTCGATTTTCGCCTGGCCGGCCGTATTTCGCGCCTGATTCAGCAGGGCTTTGCCACCGGCCGGGTCGGAGAAGTGCTGCTCGTCCCGGGCAAGCCGAAGCTTCCGTTCGACAAATTGTTGTTGTTCGGGATTGGTAAGCAAAGCGGATTCAATGAGCCAGTCTTCCGCGCCGTGGTAGACAAAATCTTGCGAACGCTCGAAGGGCTCCGTGCGCGCACCGCCGTGGTCGAGCTGCCAGGTCGACATTTCGACGCCATCTCCCCCGAGCGCGCGGCCGATATCTTGCTCGAGTCCGCCGGTGGCGCCAAGGAGCACGACGTCTGGACTTTGGTCGAGCCCGTAGAAGCCCAACGTGCGATCACCCAGCACATGATCCAGGAACGTCGGCGCGTGCGGCAGAGCTGAGCGCGTGACGCCCGCAGTAGAGCTCATCGACGCCGAAGGCTTCGACGTGCGACGACGCCCACCTTGACCATCAAAACCTCTCGACTGAGTGGTTCGAATTGGGGGGATGGTCACGAGGAGTGTCGGAGAGCACTCAGCCTTCGGCGGCCCGGTAGGCCTGAGAACGCGCTCGCGGCATTTGGAACAGCTCCTTCCGCGGGATGAGGCGAACGAATCGTCAGCGCATCCGAAGCGTCGCGCATTCGGCGCAGCGGCGCGCACGGAATTCGTGGAGCCGTGCAGGCGTTCGGCCCGCGCTGCGTAGAGCACCGAGACCTCGGCGGGCCGCGACCAGGGGTTTTACGCGTTCACCAATTCGAAAGCGGTCATTTTCTTGCGATCACGACCCCGCCCAGTAGCACTTTGCCGTTCGTGTACCGGTCGAATTCCAGCACCATGCCGGGGTAAGTGTCGCGCTCGATGGTGTTGAAGTCGTTCGGGGTCGTCACGGGCTCGGTGCTCGTTGGCTTACCTAAGAATTCCGTGACCGCGCTCGGGACCATGCCCATGGCAACGCCTGGAGGGATGACGCCGTTGAAGACGCCGTACACCTGAGGTCGACCTGACGCGTCCGGGCCTGCCGGGCGATCGTGACGATGGACGACGATGCGGTCCGCGATGCCGTTCTTCAAATCGAACTCGACCGCGCGCACGATGTACCGACACACCTCTGCCGTCTTCACCTCACAGGGCACGCCCATCAGCCGCTCGATGGTCGCCACATTGGCGCCAATGCGGATTGGACCGACGCCCTTGCCCGCGTCGATGGCGAGCAGCGGGCCTTCCGGAAATGTCGCGGCCCGCACCGGCATCGCGCTCGGCTGGGGGCGAGGCTTTGCTGCTGCGGCGCTAGCGACAGCAGCCTCGCGAGCGGCGGCGCTCGCGTCGGCGGCAGCGTACGGCGAGCTGCGGCCCTGAGATCTACAGGCAATGAGCGGGCACAGGGCTCCCAAGGCTAACAGCAATCGAGCACCGGGCTGGCGCATACGAACCTCCGAACGGCGATACCCTTACCATGCTCCAAACAAGCACGGCCAGGGCGCACGGTTTGACGGCAGAGGCCGGGCGGGACAGAACGGCGAGCCCCGACGATGCCCGCTTTCGCGCCACGGCGTTTTCTGTTCATCACTGGTAAAGGCGGAGTGGGTAAGACGACCGTGACGGCCGCCCTGGCGCATGCGCTGGCCGCGCGTGGGCTCCGTGTTCTGGTCACGGTCTGCGGCGCAAAAGAGCGGCTGTCGGCCCTACTCGGGGCCCCTCCGCTCGACTCCGCCATCAGCGTGCTTGCGACGAACATCTGGGGGGTGCGCTTGGTGTCCGAGGTGGCGTTGCGTGAGTACGGCACATTGAAGCTCAAAAACCGCGTGCTCGTGGACGCAATCTTCGATAGTAAATACGTGAGCGGCTTCTTGAGTGGCACGCCTGGCTTGAAGGAGTGGTCGCTCCTCGGCAAGGCCTGGTATCACGCGATCGAAGAGGGCCCGGACGGCCGCCCACGCTTCGATGTCGTGCTGTTCGATGCGCCCGCCACGGGCCACGGCCTCGACATGCTGCGCGTACCCAAAGTGATCGTCGACATTGCGCCGCCGGGCGTGCTGCGCAGCGACGCCGAGCGCGCCTGGGAGATGTTCCGTGATCCGGTGCGGAGCGGTGTAGTAGTCGTGACTTTGCCGGAGGAGATGCCGACGAATGAGACGCTCGAGCTGTGCTCCGCCCTCCGGAGTGAGCTGACCTTGCCGATTGCGGAGCTGGTCGTCAACGCGCTGCTACCCCCGCTCTTTTCGGAAGCGGAGGCGAGCGAGCTGTCACGTTTCGCTCCGCTCCACGAAGCGACGCCGGCTCACGAGGTGCTAAACAGCGCGTTTCGGCGGGCGACACGTCAGCGCATTCAAAACGAGTGCTTGGCTCGTCTAGGTGGGCTTGGCATACCCATTCGCGAGCTCGAGCTGCTGCTGGACGGCGCCGTGACACCCGACGCCGTCGCGCTCTTGGCCACGCGCTTCGCCGTTTAGCTCTCGGCTTCCAGCTTCGACGCGGCCGCGTGGTCGAGCAGCCACAGCCCATTCCGCGCCAGGCTTGCGGGTGTGCGGTGTATGTCGACGGGACCTTGCAGCGCACGCGCGACGGCATCGGCTTTGCCCGCCCCGGTAGCGATCATCACGCACAAGCCCGCGGCTTCGATCACCGGGGGAGTGATCGTGAGCCGCTGTGGGGGCGGCTTGGGCCCGATGACGGGCAGTACGCGTCGCTCGCGCTCGTCCAAGGCCGAGCTCCCCGGGAACAGCGACGCCGTGTGCCCATCCTCCCCGATGCCCAAGATCAAAACTGAGATACCGTGCGGTAAGACCGCATCGTAGGCACGCGCCGCCGCGTCCAAATCGCTGGCGTCGCCGTGCATGCGATGAACGTTCGCGGGCGTGAGCGGAACACGGCGGAGCAGTGTTTCCTGCGCCATCCCAAAGTTACTTTCGGGATCATCGGGCGGGACCGCGCGCTCGTCGGCAAAGTGAATGATCACGTGTTGCCAATCGATGCCCGGCGCTCGCGCCAGTGTTTCGTAGATCGCGCGCGGCGTGTTGCCGCCGGAGAGGGCCAAAGAAGCCGCGCCGTCTTTGGCAATGGCGGCGATCATCGCTTGCGCGATGCGATCTGCCGCAATCGTGGAGATTGTGCTCGAGTCACAGATTTCGGTCGGCATGTGAGCGAGCGTACACCGTTGGCCGGCCGGAATAGGGCGCTAAAGTGGTGCGCCTCCCATCGGCAAGCGCTATGGTCCTTTCCCCCTGTACATGGTTGACCCGGCCTTGCTCCGCGATCGCGTGCTGGTCGGACGCTATCGGCTGGACGAACGGCTGGGCGCCGGCGGAATGGGCTCCATTTGGCGCGCCCAGCATCTGGTCTTGGCCGCCCCGGTGGCCGTCAAGCTGATTGATAGGGAAGCGATTCCCGACGACGAGATGCTCGGCCGGTTCATGCGTGAAGCGCAATCGGCAGCCACGCTCCGGAGTCCGCACGTCGTTCAGATCATCGATTACGGTGTAGACGAGCAGCTGCCTTTCATCGTCATGGAGTTGCTCGACGGCGAAAACTTGGCGGAGCGTTTACGCCGGATGGGTCGCTTGCCCTCCGCGGACACCGCCCGCATCGTCACGCACATCGGACGTGCCGTGGGGCGCGCCCACGACGCGGGCATCGTTCATCGCGACTTGAAGCCCGAGAACGTGTTCCTGATCCGAAATGAGGACGAGGAGATCGCCAAGGTGCTCGACTTTGGCGTCGCAAAAGTGCCGACCGCGGCTCTCGGCGGCGAGCTCGGCACGCGCACGCGCACCGGCTCCATTCTCGGGACGCCTTATTACATGAGCCCAGAGCAAGCGCAGGGCAACAAGGCCGTCGATCATCGGTCGGACCTGTGGTCGCTCGGCGTAATCGCCTTCGAGTGCTTGACGGGGCGGCGCCCCTTTTATAGCGACGGGCTCGGCGATCTGGTGCTTCAGATATGCATCCGCGACATCCCTATCCCTTCGGAAATGGGCTCGGTTCCGCCGGGATTCGACGCTTGGTTCGCTCGCGCCGTCGCCCGCGATCCGGAAACGCGCTTCCAGTCTGCGCGCGATCTCACCGATTCCCTCCGTGAAGTCCTGGGCGGCGAGGCGCGTGAGTTACACTTTACGTCGCCCGAAGTCGGCGCGGCGAGCCCGGTCGACGAAGCTCCGAATTCACGCCCGCGCACCCGCGTCGATTCGCGAACGCCGGCCTCCAGGGCGCGCTTTGCCCCGCCCGACGCGAGTTCGGAAGTGCGCTCGACCGTAAGCCGCCTACCAGCCGATCAACACGCGGCGACGGTGGCAGCGACCAGCGACGCCCCGAGCTCCGCACGCGGGGCTGGCCCGCGCAGTGAGCGTGGAGATAACGCGGTGATTGCCGCCCTGTTGGCCAGCGCCGAGGCCGATCCTCCGCCCCGGCGGTCGAGCGCGGCGCTGGTGTTTTGGGTTGCGCTCACGGCGCTGGCGATTGGTCTAGGCGTGGGGCTGTTGTTCGTGATGCACCACGAAGTCCGCTTGCGCCCTCTACCCAAAGCCGTCCCTCCGGCTCGCGATGTCGAGCGCACGCCAGTGCGCGCAAAGTTGCCGGAACACGTTAGTGGCGCACACGACGACCTTCCGGGCACACTGGCGGCATCGGCGAAGCCGGCGGCCGGCCCGCGGCTAGTCGCGCCGGCCACCCCAAAGGCGCTCGCCGCTACGCCGGAAGCGCCCAGCGCGGCCGCCCCTGACGCGGGCTGGGTAAAGCCTGCATGGGCCATTCCAGACGACGAACCGCACCGCGCGCACGACGAAGACGCGCGCGACGCGGGCAAATGACGCTCGGCGCTGCGGAACCACGCCCAATGTCCCCGATTTGCGCCATGTTTGTGGCGTGACGGCCCCATTTACGAGGCGCGTGATCTGATCTGCAAAAACTGATCGGGTCGGACTACGCGACCGCCCGAAAGGCGCCAGCGAGGCGCGGAACTGGGTTAAAACCGGTTCGCCCATGGCCCTCACCATTCAAAACGCGCCGCAGCTGATCATCGAAAACGCATTGCCCCAGGTGGACGGCGGGCGTCATTCAATCAAACGCGTCATCGGCAGCTCGATCGAAATCAGCGCCGACATTTTCAAGGATGGTCACGATCTCATCGCGGCCCGCATTTTGTACCGCCGCCCTGGAGAGGCGACATCACGGGTGGCACCGTTGAGCTACCGTTTCAATCCCGACCGCTGGTACGGCGCCTTCAAAGCCGATCAAATCGGCCTGTGGCAATACGATATCGAGGCCTGGCCCGATCGCTTCGGGACTTGGCGTTCGGACCTCGGGAAGCGCTTGAACGCGGGTCAAGACGTTCGCCCCGAGCTCTTGGAGGGCGCGAGCCTCTTGGCGCGGTTGTCCGACAAGCTGTCGGGGCCCGCCCGGCGGGTGGTGAGCGAAGCCGCGAAGCGCTTGGCGGACCCGAGCATCGCGCTGGACGAGCGGCTCAAAGTCGCCTTCGCGGAGGACGTCTTCACGCTGGTCCTCGCGCCTCTCCTGGCCGACGAGGTTGCGCGTTTGGAGCGCCCCCTCGAGCTGTACGTCGACCGCGCCGAGGCAAATTTCTCCGCTTGGTACGAGCTGTTTCCCCGTTCTCAAGGGACGGACCCAGAAATGCACGGGACGTTTGCCGACGCGACGCGGCGGCTCCCGGAGATCGCCGCGCTCGGTTTCGACGTGGTTTACCTTCCGCCCATTCACCCGATCGGCGTAACGCATCGCAAGGGCCGCAACAACGCCGCGAGCTCGGCCCAGGGCGATGTCGGTAGCCCATGGGCGATCGGGGCCAAGGAAGGCGGACACACCGCCGTCAATCCCGCGCTCGGAACGCTCGCGGACTTCGACCTATTCGTGGCGTCGGCTCTCGACCTGGGTTTGGAGGTGGCGCTTGATTTCGCACTGCAGTGCTCGCCCGACCACCCGTGGGTGAAGGAGCACCCGGAGTGGTTCTTCGTTCGACCGGACGGCAGCATTCGCTATGCCGAGAACCCACCCAAGAAATACGAAGACATCTACCCGATCAATTTCTGGTGCAAGGATCGCCAGGGGCTTTGGAATGCATGTCGGGACGCGCTCTTGTTTTGGATTGCACGCGGTGTGAAGATTTTCCGCGTCGACAATCCACACACGAAGCCGCTTTCGTTCTGGGAGTGGTGTATCCGCGACATACAAACGTCGCACCCCGAGACGATTTTCCTATCGGAGTCGTTCACGAGGCCCAAGCGCATGAAGGGGCTGGCGAAGCTCGGCTTCACACAAAGCTATACGTATTTCACCTGGAAAAACACGGCGTGGGAGATCAAACAATATTTGACCGAGCTCACCCAGACCGACATGGCCGAATACTACCGGCCGAACTTTTGGCCGAATACGCCCGATATTTTGCACGAGTTTCTGCAAACGGGCGGTCGTCCTGCGTTTCGCATCAAGCTGCTGCTCGCGGCGACGCTGTCGCCGAACTATGGCATCTACAGCGGTTACGAGCTGTGTGAAAATGCGGCGGTTCAGGCGGGAAGTGAAGAGTATTTGGACTCGGAAAAATATCAGATCCGGGTGCGAGACTGGAACGCGCCCGGAAACATCAAGCAGGATATATCGAAGCTGAATCGCATTCGGCGCGAGCAACCGGCCCTCCACGAGCTGACGAACTTGAGCTTCCTCAACACGGACTACGCGGCGATCTTGGCGTACAAGAAGTCGTCGCCGGGCAATGACTTGATCGTGGTGGTGAACCTGGATCCGCACGCCTTCCACGAGACCATGGTGGAAGTGCCCATTGCCGAGCTCGGCATCGGCCCCGGGGAGCAATACGAGGTGTCCGATCTGCTTACCGGCACGCATTACACTTGGCAGGGCGCGCGCAACTATGTACGGCTCGATCCTAACGAGCGCGTCGGTCATGTGTTCAAGGTGTCGAGGCAATCGTGAGTCGTGACCGCTCCGAGCGCGCCGGTGCAGGCAGCGCGGAAGCATGAGGACTCGGCCAGGCTCTGCCCATCCGCTGGGGGCGACGTGGGACGGTGAGGGCGTAAATTTCGCGGTCTTTTCGGGACAGGCAACCGCGGTCGAGCTGTGCCTCTTCGATTCGCCAACGGCCAGCAAGGAGTCGATTCGCATTCCCGTCGCTCAGCGTACGAATCGCGTTTGGCACGTGTATCTGCCAGACGCGCGCCCCGGTCAGCTTTACGGTTATCGCGTACAAGGCCCCTACGCTCCGGAGCAGGGCCAGCGCTACAATCCGAACAAGCTCCTGATCGATCCGTACGCGAAGGCCATTGCCGGCAAAATCAGCTGCCCCGATGAGGTGTTCGGTTACACGATCACCGACGCAAATCTGGATCTGAGCTTCGACCCGCGCGACAGCGCCGGAGTGGTCCCGAAGAGCCTGGTGGTCGAGAGCGCATTCTCCTGGGGGGACGATCGCCCGCCGAACGTGCCCTGGAGCCGGACCCTGATTTACGAGTGCCACGTGCGCGGCATGACCAAGCTGCATCCCGACGTGCCCGGCAATTTGCGGGGCACGTATCTGGGGTTGGTCTCCGACCCCATTCTCGACCACCTGCGCTCCTTGGGCGTCACCGCCATCGAGCTCTTGCCCATTCATCAGGCCGTCAGCGAGCGCCGGCTGGAAGAGCTCGGGCTGTGCAATTACTGGGGTTACAACACGATCGGCTTCTTTGCGCCCGATCCCGCGTTCGCGACCGGTGTCATGGGCGAACAGGTGCACGAGTTCAAGACCATGGTGAAAACGTTTCACCGCGCCGGGATCGAAGTTCTCCTGGACGTCGTCTACAATCACACCGGGGAAGGCAATCAGCTCGGCCCCACGCTCTGCTTCCGCGGTTTCGACAATCCGGCCTACTACCGCTTGGCTGCCCAAGCTCGCCATCATGTCGACTTCACGGGCTGCGGCAACAGCGTCAACGTTCTGCATCCGCGTTCGCTGCAGCTGATTTTAGACAGCCTGCGTTACTGGGTCGACGAGATGCACGTAGATGGCTTTCGCTTCGACTTGGCACCCACGCTGGCGCGCGATCCGTACGAATTCGATGGCTTCTCGCGCTTTCTAGCGCTCGTGCAACAAGACCCCACGCTGGCGCGCGTGAAGCTTATCGCCGAGCCGTGGGACGTGGGGCCCGGCGGCTACCGCTTGGGTGCCTTTCCCCCTGGCTGGGCGGAGTGGAACGGCCGCTACCGCGACTGCATTCGGCGATTCTGGCGCGGCGATGAAGGCCAGGTGCCCGAGCTGGCTTCGCGCCTCTCTGGTTCGAGCGATATCTTTCAGGGCAGCGATCGCGGCCCTTATGCGAGCATCAATTTCGTCACCTGCCACGACGGTTACTCGCTCCACGATTTGGTGAGCTACGAGCAGAAGCACAATTTGGCAAATGCCGAAGACAACCGCGACGGCTCCAACGACAACTGGAGCCGTAATTGGGGGGTAGAGGGAGAGACCAAAGCTCAACAGGTCACGCGCTTGCGTGACCGGATGAAAAAAAATCTGGTCGCGACCCTGGCGTTCTCGCAGGGCGTACCGATGATCTCCCACGGGGACGAGATCGGGCGCACGCAAAACGGCAACAACAACGCCTATTGCCAAGACAACCCGCTCACTTGGATCGATTGGCATCTCGATGAACGAGCGCTCGATCTGCTGAATTTCACGCGCGAAGTGTTGCGCATCACGAAATCGAATCCGGTATTTCGGCGCCATCGCTTCTTTGCTGGCGATTCGGTGAGCGAAAAAGGCTTCAAGGACGTCACGTGGTTCCGTTCCGACGGAGCCGAAATGGCGATCGACGACTGGAGTAATGGGCGCAATCACCTGCTCGGCATGCTGATACTGGGCGACGCATCCGACGACTTCGACGAACGCGGCCGACCGAACCGCGGGCAAACGTTGCTGCTCTTACTGAACGCCAGCAATCGCGCGCGTCACTTCACGATGCCGAGCATGCCCCGCACCGTGACTGGGCACTGGCAAGAAGTCATCAACACAGCGCAACAAACCCACCGTGTTCCCAAGGGCGGCGGAATCAATGTTGCGCCGCACTCGCTGGTACTGCTTTGCTACGTGGTGGCCTGATGAATTTCCCCCCCGCATCGCCTTCTGCCTCCGACCCTTCGGCCGCTACTCTGACCGGCGATCCGGTATTGATGAAGGGCCTGCGGGACGATATGTCCCACAGTCCGCACGCCGTGCTGGGCGCTCATCCAATGCAGGTGGGCGAGCAGAGCGGCGTCGTGGTGCGCTCATTTCATCCAGACGCGGTCGGCTGCTCGCTGCTCTTTGGTAGCGAGACACGGCCCATGCTCGCGTTGGGCGCGGGCGTGTTCGCCGTCTACATCCCCGCCGCCAAGGTTCCGCTCGCCTACCGGCTGCGCTTCGCCTTCGCAAATGGGTCCACTTGGGAACGTGAAGATCCCTACCGTTTTTTGCCGAGCCTCGGCGATCTGGATTTGCACCTCATCGGTGAGGGGACGCACCGCAAATTGTGGAACGTGCTCGGCTCGCACGTGCGCAATCAAGACGGCGTCGCCGGGACCGCCTTCGCCGTCTGGGCGCCCAACGCGCAGCGCGTGAGCGTGGTCGGGGAGTTCAACAATTGGGACGGTCGGCTACTGCCGATGCGCTCACTGGGCCCCACGGGGATTTGGGAGCTATTCGTGCCCGGCATCGGCGTGGGTACGCTGTACAAATACGAGATCAAAACCAAAGAAGGCTTGCTCCGGATCAAGACAGACCCGTGGGCGACCGAGATGGAAGCTCCGCCGCTGACCGCCTCGCGCGTGGCTCGCTCCAACTACACCTGGCACGATGAAGGCTGGCTCAAGGCGCGCGCCAAGGGCGACATCGCGCGCGAGCCAGTCAACATCTACGAGTGTCACTTGGGCTCCTGGGCACGCGTGCCGGAAGAAGGAAACCGCTGGCTCACTTATCGCGAGCTCGCGGTGCGCTTGTGCGAGCACGCCAAGCGCCTTGGCTTCACGCACCTCGAGCTGATGCCGGTGGCAGAGCACGCCTTTTATCCGTCCTGGGGCTACCAGGTCACGGGCTACTTCGCCCCCACGTCGCGCTATGGCTCGCCGGACGACTTTCGCGGCTTCGTCGATTATTGTCACCAGCAGGGCATCGGGGTTTTGATCGATTGGGTGCCCGCTCACTTTCCAAAGGACGACTTTTCACTGCGTCGCTTCGATGGCACCGCGCTCTACGAGCACGAGGACGCGCGCCGCGGCGAGCACCCGGACTGGGGGACGCTCATCTTCAACTTCGGTCGCAGTGAGGTACGCAACTTCCTCACGGCCAACGCGCTCTTCTGGCTGCAAGAATTTCACGTCGACGGCCTGCGCGTGGACGCCGTGGCCTCCATGCTGTACCTCGACTACAGTCGCAAGGAAGGGGAGTGGCTACCGAACCCGTATGGTGGCCGCGAGAACATCGAAGCCATCGAGTTTTTGCGCACGGTCAACGCGGTGATTCACGACGAGTGCCCCGGCGCATTCACGGTGGCCGAGGAGTCCACGGCTTGGGGTGGTGTTTCGCGACCGCCGTCTGAAGGCGGGCTCGGCTTCGACTTCAAGTGGAACATGGGCTGGATGCACGACACGCTCGGCTTTTTCACGAAGGAGCCGGTGCACCGAAAGTTTCACCTCGACCAGCTCACGTTCTCGATGCTGTACGAGTATACCGAGCGCTTCATCAATGCCCTTTCTCACGACGAGGTCGTGCACGGCAAAGGCTCGCTGATCGAGAAAATGCCCGGTGATTTCTGGCAAAAGCTCGCCAACGTGCGATTGCTCTTGGCCTACCAATTCACGCGGCCTGGCAAACAGCTCATGTTCATGGGCACCGAGTTTGCGCAGCACAAGGAGTGGAACGTCGAAACCAGCTTGGACTGGCACATCGCCGAGCATCCGCAGCGCAAGGGCTTACAGGAATACATCGCCGAGCTCGGACGCGTGTACAAGGAATCCTCCGCGTTGTGGCGCGGTGATCCTGGGCCGGAGAGCTTCGAATGGATCGATTGCAACGACAAAGACAACACGATCCTCAGTTACCTGCGCCGGGACGGAGCCGACCACGTGATCGTCGTGCTGAACTTCACGCCCGTACCGCGGGACGAATACCGGATCGGCGTACCCAACGCGGGCCGTTACATCGAGAAGTTGTCGAGTGACGATTTACGTTTCGGGGGCAGCGAGTTTCAAACCCGGACCGTGGTCGAAGCGGATCCCCTCCCGCTCCACGGGCGCCCGTATTCGATCCGGTTGCGTATCCCCCCGTTGGGCGCGCTGATGCTTGCGCCCGCGCGCTGAAAATAGCCTGCCGCCGGAAAGCTTGCGACGGCCGCGCAGCACCTCCAGTGAGGAGCGACTCGAAAATCCGCAGAGTGCCGCCGAACGACGAATGAATGCGGGCTGGTTGAGATGAGAGAGCGGCCTGGCCCGCAAAGATGTCGTTAAACGAGCCATTTTTTCGGTTCGTTTCGAACACCATGGGGGCCGGCTTACGGCCAGACTGGCCTATGATCTCCGCGTTCTCCCCGGCCTCTTCCGTCATTGCGGCGAGCGGCGTAGGCTCGGGTCCTGGCATGCCAGAGAGCTTGCTCGAGCAAACGCCGCGCGTGGTAGCGCCGCTGCATCCCGAGTTCAGGCCCGCCTGGCTCGGCAATCGCGCATTTCGCGCGGCGGCGGGAGCCGAAGGCGCGCGGCTTTGCTTTGCGCTGGAGCGCGACTCCGAGAACGTGTCCGTCTTCGAGACGCGGCTGCTACCGGACGGCCACCCCGAGGCCAATTGCAATCTGCGCTATGCCGAGCGCACGTTGAAGTTTTTGCTCTGGCAAAAGGGTGGTTTTCGTGTGCGCGTCGCCGGCCCGCTTGCCGTAGTCGAGCACTTGGCACGCGCGTACGGGCCGGGCGGCGAACGCGCATTCGACGCGGAGTTCTTCGCCAAAATTTATGAACAGCCGCGCTTCATGGTGGAGCACGTTTCGTTCGAGGACCTACCGAAAGAGCGTGAGCAGGCCGCTGCCGTGGGCGGTCACCTCGAAGGTTGCCGGATTGGCTTCGACGCGGGCGGGAGCGACCGCAAAGTTTCCGCCGTGATCGACGGGCAGCAGGTATTCTCGTGTGAAGTCGTGTGGGAGCCCAAGCTGCATTCGGATCCGCAGTATCACATCGACGGCATCGAGGACTCGATTCGGCGGGCAGCGGCGCACCTGCCCCGCATCGACGCGATTGGTGTCAGCTCGGCCGGCATTTACGTGCACAACCGCACCATGGTGGCCTCGTTGTTCCGCAAAGTGCCCGAGGCCGCCTTCGAAGCGCACATCAAGAACATCTATAGAGACCTGGCTTACAAATGGGGCAACGTCCCGCTCGAGGTGGCGAACGATGGCGACGTCACCGCGCTCGCGGGCGCCATGGACCTCAAGGATCACTCGGTGCTTGGCATTGCGATGGGCACGAGCCAAGCCGCGGGCTACGTGAATCCGCAGGGGCTCGTCACGGGCTGGCTCAACGAGCTCGCATTCGCGCCCGTAGATTACGGCCCGGACCCCGCGCACGATGCCGAGTGGTCTGGCGACCATGGCACCGGCGTTGGCTACTTTTCTCAGGATGCCGTGATTCGCCTGGCAATCCGCGCCGGGCTCGACCTACCGGACGGATCACCGGGGTCGAAGCTCGAGCACGTGCAGGCCCGCCTGCTCGCGGGCGACACGCGCGCGCGCCAGATTTTCGAGACCTTGGGCGTTTATTTAGGCTACGGCGTACTTCAATACCTGGACTTTTACGTGGTGAAACACGTGCTTTTGCTGGGCCGGGTGACATCTGGGGAAGGTGGAAACATCTTACTCGGCAAGGCGCGTGAAGTACTGCGGCTCGAGGCGCCGGAGCTCGAGCGGACTTTGTCCATTCACTTGCCGGACGAAGCCACCCGCCGCGTCGGCCAATCGATCGCGGCGGCGAGCCTGCCGCGCCTTTCGCCGCGCTGAGGTCGCGATGGAGCTGAGTCAAGCGAGCGCAGAAATTTTCGTTCCCGACCAGGTAACGCTGACCGCGGCCTTGGCTCGAACGACTCACCTAGGCATCGGAGCTCACCACGACGACCTGGAGTTCATGGCGGCGCATGGCATTTTGGAGTGCTTCGCTCGAACGGATCGTTGGTTCACGGGGGTCATCGTCACCGACGGAGCGGGCAGCGCGCGCGACTTCGAGTACAAGGCGTTCAGTGACGCACAAATGAAGAGCGTGCGGCGCGCGGAACAAAAAAAAGCCGCATACGTGGGCGAATATGGGGCGCAATTTTTGCTCGATCATCCAAGCTCGGCCGTGAAGCTCGACACAGAAGGCGTGCGCGCGGACCTTTTGGAGGTGCTCCGCGCCACGCGGCCCGAAGTCGTCTACACCCACAATTTGGCCGACAAACACGATACACACGTGGCGGTTGCGCTGCGCGTGATAGCGGCATGCCGCGCGCTCGAGCCGTCAGTTCGCCCCAAACAGCTCATTGGCTGCGAAGTTTGGCGTGATCTCGATTGGTTGAGCGATCGCGACAAGGTCCCCATGCCCGTCGATCGTCGCGAACATCTGCAAAACGCGCTGATGGGTGTGTTCGATTCTCAGATTGCCGGGGGCAAGCGCTACGATCTAGCGACCGCGGGCCGGCGCAAGGCCCACGCGACCTACTTCGAGAGTCACGGTACGGATCAGCACACGGGGCTGATTTGGGGCATGGACCTCACGCCTTTGATGGAGGTTTCAGACCCCGCGGCGTACGTGGCCGCTTTGATGCAGCGGTTTCAGGACGAGGTGCTCGCGCGCCTTGCAAAGCTTCGCGGCTGACGTGTTCCGCCGATGCGGCGAGACCGTCACCTAGCGGCACTGATCAGCTGACCATCCACGTACACCGCGATTGGTTGCGAAAGTGTGAGCGGGTCGACGCTGGGGTCGGCGGCAAGTACGAGAAAGCTTGCCCGCTTACCAACGGCCAGTGAGCCCAGCTCGTCGAGCCCCAGGAACGCCGCTGGCGTACTGGTTCCGGCCTGAACGATGCTCGCGCCATCGAAGCCGGCGGCGATCAGCAGGCTGATTTCCTGAGCTTGGATTTGCGTGTCGCGGGTGTTGCCAAAGTCCGTGCCGTACAGGACACGGGTGCCCGCAGCGCGTAGCGCACGCAAATTTTCGACCGCGGCCGAGCCCCCGCCGAAAGCGGCCAACGTGCTGATCACGGTGCGCTTCTTCCATGCGGCGAGCGTAGCGACGCTCAGCGCTTCGGTCGGTGTGTGCGCCAAGACATCGATGTCATCGGCCGCTGCGCGCGCCGCGTTGACATCCTCCAACGCGTGCGTAAACACCTTGAGCCCGTGGGCGTGAGCGGCGCTCACCACCGCCCGGACGGTTTCGTCGTCGAGCGTCGGCGGAGCGGTCAGCGGCACCTTGATCACCTGCGCGCCGGCTTTGAACAGAGTCTCGACGGCGGCCGCGCCCGCATTCGGCGAGCTCACCTCGAGCCCGTAGCCGTCCGCGCCCCAGGACGTCGTTGGATACCCGAGCTTGGCCGTGATCATCGGCCCCGCGTTGAGCACTTTCAGCGGCGCGTGGTCGAGCGGCAGCGCTCGAAGTGGCGCCCCCAAATCGAGCACGGCGACAATGCCCCCCGCGAGCAAATCGGGGCCCGCGGGGTAGTAGGCCAAGTGCACGTGGCTGTCGATGAAGCCGGGCACGATGTAGCGACCGTTGACATCGACAACGCGCCCGGCCGCGCCTTTTTTGACGCCCACCGCGGTCACGCGCCCCGATTCAATCAACAGGTTTTGCTTACCGACCGCGAATACCGTGCCGCCCTGCAACACGAAAGAGCTCGCCGAGTGTCCGGCATCGGCCGAAACCGTCTCACTCGTTACGGGTCGTGGCGCAGCCGCCGAGTGCGTGACCTCTTCGGACGTGGCGCGTGTCGAGCACGCGAGAACGAGAAGGCCGAGGATCGTCGCGCTGTGCATTCAGCAGACTCGAGGAAGAATGCGAGCGCTGGCGATCAACCCGGCGTAGTCGAAACCGACGACTGCGATCTTCACTTTAATGCTCGTACCCAGCCTCCGCGGACTTGTCGAACCGTTTCTCGGATTTCCGCGGTTTGTCAGGGCTCGCGGCAGCGGCGCGTCGAGTGGCTGGTGTAGGTAAAGCGCGCCGGCTTTCGCCCGCAGCAGGCGTCTGACAGGATGAAAGATCATGTCTGCGATTCGGGCGCGGCTTTGGCTATATGCGGCAAGCGCAGCGTGCTTGGCGTGTACTGGCCCCGTCGCCCAAGAGCAGGTTTTCACGCCAGCTCTGGCGCCTGACGGTACTCGAGCGCCGAGCCTTGCGCTCACCGGTCTAGGACGCAGCGATAATTTGCTGCGTGCCCCGCGAGTGAGCACAGGCTCGCTCGTCGTGGCAGTGGCGGGGGACGTCAACTTGGGGCGGGCGTGCGGGCAGCGCCTGCTGACCGACGCCAAGTACGACCCGCTTAGCGGTGTGGCGCCGGTTTGGGCAGACGCCGACCTGCGCTTCGTGAACCTGGAGTCGGTCCTGAGCGAGCAGCACGGCGAGACACAGTCGCCCAGCCACGGCCTCGTGTTCACGGGACCGCCCGCGGGCGCGGATGCGCTGGCGCGCGCCGGGATTGACCTCGTGTCGACTGCGAACAACCACGCCTGGGACTACGCTAAGCGCGGGCTCTTCGAGACACTCGAGAACCTCGATCGCGTGGGCGTTGCGCATGCCGGCACGGGTCTCGACGAAAGAGCCGCATACCGTCCGGTAATCGTGCGCGTGCACGGCGTCAGCTTGGCGCTGTTCGCGGTCACCCAAGTTTGGAACCTGGGCGTGTTCAGCGAGGAAGAGGCTCGGCACCACGTGGCGTGGGCCGACTTCGCGCGCTTGCGTGAGGCGCTGCTGCGAGCGCGGTCCGAGTCCGACTTCGTGATCGTGAGCTACCATGGCGGCGAGGAATACACGGGCGTCCCCCTGCCCAAGACACGCGCGTTCGTGGCGGCAGTCATGAGCTTGGGTGTAGACGCGGTGATCGGTCATCACCCGCACGTGCCTCAGGGCATTGGCTGGGAGGGCACGCGGCCCATCTTTTACAGCTTGGGCAACTTGGTATTCGACGGGCGGGCGAGCCTGCCCTGGACCCGGGCGTCATTCATCGGGAGGCTCCACTTTCAGCGCGGAGGCCCGCTCTCCGTAGATGTGTGTCCGGTGTTGATCGAGGGTTATGAGCCGCGTGCCCTGGCGGCTCATGACGTGACACTCCGGCGCGCCTTCGAGCGGCACCTGCGCGAGCTCTCGGGGAGCGTGGGTGGCACCACCATCGGCGAGCCCGACGCGGCGGGCTGTTATCCGTTGAGCCCGCCCGTGGTCACTCTGCCTCGCGATCGCCCTCTAGCTGGCCGAGTATCTGTGGCGAGCGTCCGGCGCTGATCGCGAGCCCGCGTCAAGGATGAACGCGCCTGCCGCTTCGGCGGGCTCGTAGGCGATTTCTTGCGCGATTTCGGAACCGTGGCGATCCGCGGCCGCTCTCCGCCGAGCGCCGTTCATCCTCGTCGCGCAGCACGTTGATCGTGCCCGTGCGCAGTAAATGGTCTGTCGAACCGCGGATTGCTCTGCGCATGGCGTCTGCTCCGACGGCGCGAACGAACGGTCCGCCGCCCTCCTCGAGAACATGGTCGGCGAGCAGCTCGACAGGCGTTTCCCGCGCGCGGCTGGGCTCGCTCTTCCGCTTCGAGCGCCAAACCGACGCCGAAGGCTGCGACGCCGACGGCTTTGGACCGCGACCATTAAAATACTCGGGCTCGACTGGGCTCGGCACGTCGCGCGCTAACAAACGGCGCCGCGCTCACCGCGAGGGGCAAGTACGAGCCAGCGAAGGTCGATGTAGTCCGGCGCGCGGCTCCCTAAGCGCAACAACAACCGCGACTTAGGCCTCGGCTACAAGGTACGAGACGAGAGCTTGGGTAACTTTTACCGGTCATCTGCGCTCGGCAGGGCGATCCGTCTAAAGGTGGGACCAAATCGTGCGTTTCATCTAACGAACGATGATCGAAGAGGAAACCGGCGCAGCGTCTGTTCAGGGGACCTCCGATTTGGTCGCCGTCGTCGACGATGACCCGACGGCACGGCGTCTGATGCGCTTTTGGCTCGAGCGCACGGGCTACCGCGTCGCTGAGCATGACTCGGCGCGCAGCGTGCTCGAGTCCGAAGGCGAATTGCCGACGGTGGCCTGCGTCGACCTTGGTCTGGGTGAAGTGACGGGGATCAAGGTAATCCAGCATTTGCGTGCGCGCGACGTGGAGTTACCGATCATCGTCGTCACTGCGCAGCGCGAAATCGAGACCGCCGTGTCGGCCATGCGCGCGGGCGCTTACGATTACATCACGAAGCCGCTCGATCGCGATCGCCTGCTTTTGGCCGTTCACCGGGCCCGCGAGAGGCGACAGCTCGTGATCAACGTGCGCCGCTTGGAAAGCGCGCTCACCGAGCGCTCGGTGCTGGGCGCCATCGTGGGCAAGAGCGCGCCGATGCGCGAGCTCGCCCACCAGGTTCAGCGTGTGCTCGAGAGCGAGGTCGCGGTCTGCGTCTCCGGCGAGAGCGGCACCGGCAAGGAGCTCGTGGCGCGGGCCATCCACGCGGGCGGGCAGCGCCGGCGCGGCGCGTTCGTCGCCATCAATTGCGCGGGGATCCCCGAATCGCTCCAAGAGTCCGAGCTCTTTGGCCACGAGCGCGGCGCGTTCAGCGGCGCCACGCAGATGCGGCGCGGGTGTTTCGAGCAAGCCAACGGTGGCACCCTGCTACTCGACGAAATCGGCGAGATGAGCCTGTCTACGCAAGCAAGCTTGCTCCGCACACTGCAAGAAAAGACGATTCGCCGCGTCGGAGGGTCGGGCGAGATCGCGATCGACGTGCGCATGGTGTGCGCGACTCATCGCGACCTGAGAGCGGAAGTGGAAGCGGGGCGATTCCGCGAGGATTTGTACTTCCGACTCGTCGTCTACCCCATCCATTTGCCGGCGCTGCGCGAACGCGTGGAGGACATTCCGCTGCTCGTTGGCCACTTCTTGCGCACGTTGACGTCGGATGTGGGTCGCCAAGTGCATCGCATCTCGCCCGAAGTATTGGAGGCACTGTCCAAGCATCGCTGGCCGGGAAACGTGCGCGAGTTACAGAATGTCGTTCATCGCAGCCTGCTCGCGTGCCGAGGCGACGAGATCACACTCGCGGATTTGCCGCCGGACATCCGCGAGCTAGGCCTGCCGTCGCTCGGGCTGTCCATCGTGCCCAACCCCTGCTCGAGCACCAACGCCCACGCGGAGCACGAGATCCTGCCGCTGCGTGAGCTCGAACGGAGGGCCATCCAGCGCGCGCTGCGCGCGACCCAAGGTAGCGTCGGGAAAGCGGCCAAGCTGCTCGGAATTGGCCGCGCCACCCTGTATCGCCGGATCGCGACCCTCGACTTGTCGAGGGACGTCGCATGAGCACTGGCCTGAGTGAGCCGCCGCTATCGCTGCCGCCGGAGATGCTGAGGGAGCTGTCTTCGGCCGGGGCCGATCCGGGCTGCGCGCCGGACTTGGAGCAGTGGCAGACCTTGCTTTTGCGCTTCGCGCATCGGTTTCGCGACGAGCCCTCGAATCCGCTGCGTTTCGCCTCGTCCATGCTCGGTCACGAGCTGCGCACACCGATGACGGTGGTGATCGGGGCGAGCGAGCTCCTCTTGGAGAGCGCGCTCGACCCCGAGCAGCGCCAGGCCGTGCAGAACGTCCATCGCTCGGGTCAGGAGCTCTTGGGCGTCATCGATCAGATCCTGAGTGACGTGACCGAGCTTGCGACGTCGTCTTCTCCGCCTCCGCGTGCGTTTACGCCAATCCCTTTGCGCCGGCCCGCCGAGAATGACGTGCGGCGAGTGTTGCTGGCGGAAGACAACGAATTCAACCGCGTTCTCATCGAACGGGTGCTGAAGACTCTCAGCTGCGAGGTCGACCTAGCGCCGACTGGGCGTGAGGCCGTGCGTAAGTTTCACCAGGGAAAGTACGATCTGGTGCTGATGGACTGTCACATGCCCAATCTCGACGGGCTGGAGGCAACGCGCCAGATCCGCGCTCAAGAAGGGCCAGGCCGGCACGTCCCAATCGTGGCGGTGACCGCGGGCACGGTGCCCGGCGCTCGCCAAGCGTGTTTGGCGGCGGGTATGGACGACTTCATCGCCAAACCTTTTTCGCTGTCCACGCTACGCCGAAAGGCGTCCCACTGGTTGTCCGTGGCGGCGCGAGCGCCCGATGCGGAGAGGGACGAGCCCGCCGCGCGCGGCGGAGCGCCCGAGCTGCACGGCGAAGGCGGGGCCCACTCGAACGTGCGCTCGGCGTCCGTCGACCTATCGCGCTTGCAAGAGCTGGCCGACGAGGCGGGCTCACCTCGCATCGTGGAAGAGCTATCGCTTATTTTCGTGGAGGACATGGACCGCCGCTTGGAGTCTTTGCGTGCGGCCGCCGATGAGCGCGTGGAGCGCAAATTACTCGGGGTTCTGCACTCCGTGAAGGGCGCCTGCTCGAACTTCGGCGCGCTGCGCATGGCGGGCTTGGCCGAGGCAATGGAGCGTCGCGTACGACGCGGCGGTGTGCTGGGGCTCGATCTCGAGGTGGGGGAGCTGTGCGAAGAATTTCAGGTCGTGCGCCGAACGCTCGACCTCGAGGTGTTCGGGATTCGCGCCGTGCGCCTGCCCCCCACCGACCTGAGCGCGGGGTTCGGTTGAGGTGATTGGCCGCGCTTCAGCGAGCGCGCGGCGATTTCCGGCTCGGAAGACGCAGGAGGAGAACGTGCTCACGCCGGGGGCTCGCCCGAAACGCGGCTCGGGTCGGGTCGTGGAAATACGGCCGTTCTTGTGAAGCTAGGCAAGCGAGCACTAGGCCGTGCTTGCTGGCCAAGACGCGTACGGCTTCATCGGCATACAGGGCGTGGCCACCGAGCACGGAGTCGGCGATCACCAGCGCGATGCTGCCCTGCGGCGTCAGCGCGCCGCGGAAAGCATCGAAGCACGCGCCAAGCTCCTTCTCCCAACGCTGCACCGCCGGGTCGAAGCCGATGCCGGACAAGCGCCGCCGCGCGCCAATCTCCGTCGCTTCGAATTGCGTTTCGTCGAGTCCGAGCCAACGCAGCCGCAGCTCGTGGTGGTCGAAGTAATCATAAACGCCCGGATACGGCGGCGAGCTCACGATCAGGTCGAGCGACCCCGGCTCGATCTGGGAAAGATCGCGAGCATCCCCAACCGCGCACTTCGGAGCCGGCGCGTCGGGCGGCAACCGTGCCGTAAATTCGGTCAGGCGACGGGCGAGATCGCGCGCCTTGCTCTCGAAAAATCGAATCGTGAAACCGCCCGCCAGTCGCTTGGGCAGTGCGCGCGGTGCCGTGTCCGACTGACGCTTGCTGACTTTCGTGAGAGCGGCGGAGAGCACGAGCATCAGCGCCCGCCGTACTCCGTTCGATTTGATTTTCGAGATGCCGTCGCGTAACCCGTCCAGCTCGAGCAGCACGTGTGCATCGTACAACTCGCGATCCGCGCTGCCATAGCGGCGCGTCGGGCCGCTCTTGGCCACGCGTCGCGCTTCGGCGTGCTCCCTGATAGCCGTGGCCGCACTCAGTAGCTCCTCCACGAACTGCGGCGTCGCGCCCTGGGACTTCAGAAGGCTGAGCTCGACCGCGAGTGGATTTGCGTCGATGCCGAATACATGGCGCCCGGCTTGGCGAGCTTCCACGAGTACGGTGCCGCTGCCGCAAAATGGGTCGAGCACGCGTCCGCTTTCTGCTGAAAATGCCTCCACCAGCCGCCGCGCGGTCGACGGATGCAGGCGGGCCGGGTAGCTGTGAAAGCCGTGCACGTGGGCCATGGTCGCCGCCTCGTCCGGGTCGACGGAGATCGCATGCCTCAGTAGGTTTCGGTCTTGCTCGGAGCCGCCGACCACGCGCACGTCCCCGCCTACGTGGCTCAGCGCCCGCCGTTGGTTTTTCTCGGGCGAGGGCGACGCCTTTGACGGCTTCGACGACGCGCTGGCGGCTTCCGGCTTTTCTGGGTCGGGCACGGGCTCAGCTCCGGCCTCGCGAGCATACATCACGGCCCCAGGCTGGCCTAGTGCCGCTCGGGCTAGCGTCGACGTCGCCGCGCGACCACGAAGCCCAGCAGAGCCAAGAGCGACAGAATGGGGACTGCGCCTCCGGTTTTACCTTGGCCGATGCGCGCGCCGCCGCAGCCCTTTGCCGTATCCACGCTTGGGTCGTCCTCATTCGCCGAGGCGCTCGCGACGTACAGAGCGTCCATCGTCGTCTCGTCGGTGGTCTGAAGGAGTCGCTTGTTCGTCTCACAGCGCCCCGTGGTGTAGAACATCGTCGCCGAAGTGGACTCGTAATCTTCGCCCAGGCCAAAGAAATGTCCGGCTTCGTGCGTGGCGATGCTTTGCAGATCGTACTTTTGCGCGCAAGTTGCCATGTCGTCCGCGGTCATCGCGCCAGGGGCCGCCTGGTACGGCAATAAGCCGAACGGGTGCTTGTTGTTGAAGACCATGTCGGCTTCGACCACCTCGCCGGTCTTCGGATCGGAAAAAGTGACGGTCAGCGCGAGGTCGTTCTCGTGACCCGCGAGTGTGATCGGACCGTAGCTAATCTCGCTTTTGCCGTTCGGCGACTGTCCGAAGGCGGCGCCCGTCGTGGAGTCGAAGCTCAGATTGGGCAGCTTGGCGCCGCTGCTGAGCCACGCACCGAAGGCGAGCTGAACGGATTCTCTGGCGTTCGGCCCGAGCTGGTCCAGCGATGCGTCGATGTACAGTTTGTTCTTGGGCGAGTGCCAGCGAACCGAAGCGCCATCACTGCTCTTCTTCAGCGCTGGATTACCGCTGACTATCTGCATCACCGGGGCGGGGCGTGCGCGGAAGTGCGACAGGCTGGCCGCTCCGCCCAGGCCGAGCACCGCTGATAGCGCGCCCAACGCAATGACCTTGAACGGCGGTCGGCGCCGGGGGCTCGGCGGTTTTTTTTCGCTCGGTGCTTCGAGTGTCGGTTTGACGGTGTGCGCGCTCGCCGCACTCATCAAACTGGTCGGAATGTGCTGCACCTTGGCGCGGGCCGACCGCATGGGTTCTAGGGATTCACTCACAACGACTATGAACGGCCAGCGCTCGCGAGTGATGAGCGAAACTCGCTGATCAAACCACGATTTGCAGGGAAAAGTGAGCCCGGCAGTAAGTGCCGCTTACATCTCCTGCCGCGCCCGCTCGACTACCGACAACAACTCGGCGTCGGTCAACACGCGATCGGCGCTCTTGGCGCAGCTGAGGATCGCCCGCAGCAGATGTTCATCCGCGGCGATGCCCTGGCTTTTTAGCCAATGCCTCACGTTCGAGGCTCCCGACATTGGCCCAACCGCGATGGCCGTGCTCTGCCCGACTCTGCCCGCCGACAGCAGGCTGTACACGTGGTCGCCCAGCCATTGATCCTTGGCCTCGCCCTTCAAAATCGCCGCAGCGTGAACGCCCGTCGCGGTACGGAAGGCATTTTTGCCGACCAGGGGCCGATTGTCGGCGATCTCGACGCCCAGCACGCGGGCGAAATGGGTGCAGTAGGCGGTGACCTGCGCGAGCGAGCGCGGCGCGTTGGAAAGCGCCAAATTGAGCAGCAAAAGCTCCATGGCTGGATTGCCGACGCGCTCGCCCACCCCCAGCGCCGTCCCGTGCAAGCGATCCGCGCCCGCTCCCGCCGCACTGAGCGCGTTGGCCACCGCGAGCCCGCGATCGTCGTGACCATGCCAATCGATGCCAATCCGCGGCCCCACGACGTCTCGCGCGAAGCGAGTCAAGTTGGCCGCGCCCGCCGGCGTCGCGAAGCCGACCGTATCGCACAGGCAGACACGCGCGGCCCCGCGCTCGACCGCGAGTGAGAGCAACCTGCGCAGTGTCTCTGGGCGAGCGCGCGTCGAGTCCTCGGTCACGAACGTGACGGGCAAATCGGCCGCGCGTGCCGCATCGATGGCGCTCCTCGAGCGATCGAGCAAGAGATCCAGATCCCAATCCTCGGCGACCGCGCGGATCTCGCTTGAGCCCACGTACAACGAGGCTTCCACGGCAATTCCCGCGCGCTGTGAGACCTCGACGATCGCCGCCACGTCCTCGCCGAGGGTGCGGCCAGCGCAAACTGGGCGCATCGGCCAACGCCGGGCCGCGATTTCGCGGCTCAACTCGAGCGCCTCGGCGAAAGCGCGGGTCGACGAGCTCGGCAAGCCCACGTTTACGAATTCGATGCCCAGCGCGTTCATCAGCTCGAGCCCCGCGAGCTTCTCTTCCAAGGTGGGATTTTTTACCGAAGGGCTCTGCAAGCCGTCCCGCAAGGTCTCGTCCAAGAGCGCGAGCTCGCGCGCGGGCCTGGCGTCGGCCGCGGCATTCCAATCGAAAATCAGCGCGCCATCGCCGCCGGAATCTGGCTTCACGCCGCGACTTTAGCATTCCCTCGCGCAACGTCCCGAGCGGCGCGCCGAGACTCTCGGCCCGGCGTGGTCGCCAAAACCCGCTATAGTGCCCGGCTCGATGCTCTCCCAAGCGACCCGCAGACTCATTCAGACGCGCCTGTCTGACGAGATCGGTCGCATCGACAAGGACGCGCCGAACCGGGTCGCCCTGGTTTACCCGTCGCCCTACCACGTGGGTATGAGCTCCCTCGGGTACCAGCGCATCTACCGAGCCATCCAAGCGATGCCCGGCGCGATGTGCGAGCGCGTGTTCTTGCCCGACGAAGGCGACCGCGCGGGCGCCAGGATCGAACGCCCGCTCAGCTACGAAAGCTTGCGCGAGCTGGGTGAGTTTCCGATTTTGGCGGTGAGCGTGGCGTACGAGCTCGAGCTGTCGGGGCTGGTGCGGATGCTCGATGCCTCGCGCATTCCGGTCTTGCGTGAGGCACGCGACGAGCAGGCACCGTTCATTCTCGCCGGCGGCCCACTCACGTTCTCGAATCCCTTGCCGCTCGCGCCGATCGTGGACGCAATCGTGATGGGAGAAGCCGAGAGCATCGTCGAATTCGCGATCGAGACCATCTATCGAGCGCCCAGCCGTGCCGTGGCGCTAGCGCGGTTGGCGGAGCATCCGAACATCTTCGTGCCCGCACATCACGGCAGCTTGCTCGCCAAAATTGGCGCGTGTAGCGATGCGCTGTTACCCGCATACAGCGCCATCCGCACGCCGCATACCGAGCTCTCGAACATGTTCTTGATCGAGAGTGAGCGTGGCTGCTCCCGCGGCTGTACGTATTGCGTGATGCGCCGGTCGACCAACGGCGGCATGCGGATCGTACCCAAGGAGCTAATTTTCGAGAAGATCCCCGCCGATGTGAAGAAAGTCGGGCTGGTCGGCGCGGCCGTCAGTGATCATCCGAAGATCATCGAAATCGTCTCCGAGCTGGCCGAGCGCGGCATGCAGGTAGGGCTGTCGAGCTTGCGGCCGGACCGCCTGAAAGAAGAGTTCGTCGCCGCGCTCCGCAAGGCCGGACACCGCACCTTGACGACCGCGCTCGACGGCCCAAGCGAACGCATGCGCGGCCTGATCGATCGCCGCGGACGTGAGCCGCACTATTTGGCCGCCGCCGAGCGCACCCGCCGACACGGCTTCGACCGGCTCAAGCTGTACTTGATGATAGGCTTGCCTGGCGAGACCGACGACGACATCGACGAGTGTGTGCGGTTCGTCGGTCAGCTGTCGACGATCTGCCCCGTGGCCTTGGGCGTTGCGCCGTTTTGCGCCAAGCGCAATACGCCTCTCGACCGAATGCCTTATGCCGGTGTTGCTCGGGTCGACGCCAAGCTCGAGCGGTTGCGCAAGGGCTTACGGGGTCGAGCCGACGTGCGCGCGGTCAGCGCCAAGTGGGCCTGGGTCGAGTACGTGCTCGCGCAGGGAGGGGAAGCGGAAGGCCTCGCGTTGATCACTGCGGTGCGCGCGGGGGGCCGCTTCTCCGACTATAGACGCGCGTTTGGTTTGCTCGGACATCGCCCGGACGGCGGCGGCTATGAGGGGCTGGCCACGCCCATCGCCCCCGAACGCCTGAAGCATAAAAAGTTGCCGTTGATCAGCGCTGGCTCCTAGCATCACGGGTGCGCGGTGCGCGGCACGTTCAGGACCTCCACCTTGGCTTCGAAGTGGCGACCGGAAGCGAGCGTGAAATAGGCACGACCCGGCAACGCGCCGCGCGGCGGATCGAAGCCACGGTCCACGAGCTCCGCAGGCGCGCCTTCCGTCCGCAGCGCGTGGTCCGAGAGGGTGATGGTGATCCGAAACACGCCGTAGCCTGCGTTGAGCGTGCTCTGTAACGCGAAGAGCCCATTGCCCAATAGCGCCAGCACGCGCTCGCGCAGGTGCACGAATTGTTCAGGCGAGGACCGGCCCTCGTGGTCGCCCACGAATTTCGAGTCTTCGATGTGGCCGTCGGCGCTCACACGAACGGCGATCGTAAATGGACGCTGTTGGCCCGCGGGCAGCGTTTGCCAGATCGGATCGGCGCCGGTGGCCGGGGGAATGGCGCGCGTGAACGCGCTCGGTAAACTGCCTACGCCCGGCGGCAGATCGCCGGAGCCGAAGACGCCCAGCGCCGCTGGCGTCGCCTGTCGATCGCGGCCGGATGAGCTTTCGGTCGAAGCCGCTTTGTGCGCTGAGCTCTCGACGCGCGGTGCGCGTGGCCGAGGCGGCTCGGCCCGCTTGCGATTGAGCGCGGTAAAATCCGGCGACAGGTTCGGGCCGGTCGTGGGCCGCGGCGCTGACGGCGCTGGCGGCGCTTCCGCTTCGGGCCCGGTGCTTGTTTCCGCCGAGCCGAAAGCATTCTGCAGGGTGGGGACTCCGTTGGGCGTGGCCACGGCGTCGACCTCGAGCGCACTCCCAGCCCAGGCCTCCGCATGCTCCGGGGGCGCACTCGCGATCGCGAGTGGGCGACGCACCGCTAGCGCCAGCAAGAGCAGCGCGCCACCATGCAGACCGAGCGAGCCGAGCAGCGGCGTTACGGGCCCGGCGAGTAGCGTGCGCATGCGAGCCCATTCTGACATCCGGCGCTCCGGGCGGTTTGCCGATTCGTGCGCCAAGCACGACTCGCGCCGGTTTGCGGCCGCTCAGCGCCCGCGAAGCAGCGCGGACAGCGGCACTTCCGGAGCGCGTTCGTGATCGCCGATCGAGCCCGAAGAGAGATCCGGGGTCTCGTCTGCTTCCACGACCCCCAAGGCCGCGCGCAGTGCCACGTCGTACAGGTGCGAAGGCCGTACGTTGCCCAATGCGGCAAACACGTTGGCGCGCACCTTGGGGTTTTTGGCATTGAGCTCAGTGAGCAAATTCTTGATCTGCTTACGCTGCAGATTTTCCTGCGACCCGCACAGGTCGCACGGGATGATGGGAAAGGCCTTGCTGGCGGCAAATTCGCCCAATTCCAGCTCGCTTGCGTACACCAGCGGGCGGATGACCACGTTCCGCCCGTCGTCCGAGCGCAAGCGTGCGGGCATTGATTTGAGCTGGCCGGAATAAAGCAGGTTCAGGAGCAGCGTCTCGATCACGTCGTCGCGGTGATGTCCGAGCGCGATCTTGGTGGCGCCGAGCTCCACCGCCAGCGTGTAAAGGATGCCGCGTCGCAGCCGCGAGCAGAGCGAGCAAAAGGTCTTGCCTTCGGGCACCTTCTCTTTGACGACCGAATAGGTGTCTTCGCGAACGACGCGGTATTCATAGCCTTCGCGTTCGAAATATTCGGGCAGCACGCGCTCGGGGAACCCCGGGTGTCCCTGATCGATATTGACGGCAAAGAGCGAAAACTGAAACGGGGCCCGGCGCTGGATCTGACGCAGCAGGTAGAGCAAGGCGTGCGAGTCTTTGCCGCCGCTCACCGCCACCATGATTCGATCGCCTGGCTCGATCAGCCGAAAATCATGGCTGGCACGAGCGACTTCGGCGAGCAGCCGTTTTTCGAGGCGGTCCATATGTCGATTGCGCGCGGGCGGGGAGCCTAGCGCTAGGCAGGCGCCCGCGCGCGAGTGATTTGTGCGATTTGTGCGCCGCAGCAAGCCCAGGCGGTGCGCGGCGCGCGTGCGGGGTGCTAGGCTCCGCACGCTGTGCTGTTCGCGAAGCTTGCTCAATTCTCTTGCGTGGCCTTGGCGGCCGCGGGCGTCTATTCCTTCATCTCGTCGGCGCGCGATGGCGAAACGCGGCGAGCCTGCACGCCCCTCTGCGCCATGCACCCCGATTACGCCGCCCGCAATCGGCTGGCGCCGGATTTCGAGCTGCCCAAGCTCGGCGGTGGCACGGCGAAGTTGTCGAGCTACCGGGGGAAAGTCGTCGTCCTCAACTTTTGGACTAAAACCTGCCGCCCCTGTCTAGAAGAGATGCCGGCGATCGCCGCATTGGGAAAAGCACTTGCGCCGCACTCGGACATGGCGTTGCTTACCATCTCCACGGACGATGATTTGCAGGACGCGCGCGAGACCCTGAAATCCGTGTTGGGCGGAGCGGAGCCACCCTTCGTGGTCATGATCGACCCGGACTCCAAAGTGGTGGCGGAAAAGTTCGGCACGAAGCTTTACCCCGAGACCTGGCTCATCGATCGCAACGGGGTCATTCGCGCTCGCATCGACGGCGGTCGGGAGTGGAACGCGGCCCTGACCCTCGATCTGGCACGCAGCTTCGACGACCCGATTCAATGCGGCGTGCAGTACCACGACCGCCAAGCACAGGGCCCGTTTGCGGGCATCTGCGGCGATCTCACGCCCGCCCTTTGACGGTGAAGGTGGCAGCTCCGTCGACTGCGGAGGCGGCGCGGAGCTAGCGCGAGCAGGTCCATTTGACTTTGAACAGCCGGCTCGAGTTGGCGAGCACCGATCCCGAATGGTAGGTTCTCGCGCGTGAAAGTTCGACTGATCAAGGAGCTCCGGTTCGAGGCCGCACATCGTCTCCCGCGCGTGCCCGAAGGCCACAAATGCGCGCGCCTGCACGGGCACAGCTTCAAAATCGAGCTGGCGGTGGAAGGCGAAGTAAATCCGCAATCAGGCTTCTTCATCGACTACGGCCGCATCGACGAAATCTGGCAGCCGCTGAACGACATGCTGGATCATCACTACTTGAATGAAGTGCCCGGCCTGGACAATCCGACCAGTGAAATTCTGGCGCACTGGTTGTGGCAGCGCATCAAGCCCGCGCTGCCCGAGCTCACACGCGTGATCGTCCACGAAACGTGCGACGCGCGCTGCGAGTACGAAGGGGGCTGACGCTCGAACATGAGCCTGGTCCCGGCGGGGCGCGCCGCCGAAGGCTGCGTGCCCTGGCGCCGTATTTTTTGACCATCAACCAAAGAAGACGGCCTGAAATTCGATGGTTACGCGCGACGCCGCGGCGCGTCGCAGCCTTCGGCGTCCCGCGGCGGCGCGCCGCGCAAAACAGGTCAGTCAACGACGCGGCGGCGCGCCAGTTCTGACGGAGCGCGCAGATTGAAACGCGCGGCTCCGAACTCTCTTGCCTTCGAGGCTAGGGCAGGCCGAAGCGTTGCCGATTCTGACCCACGAACTCGATGTAAGCGGACGACTCGAGGCGGCCCTCGATCTCGCCGGCGTCGACCGCTGCTTCCAACGCGCGTTTGATATCGCCGATCAGGCGCGAGGGCGGCAGCTTGAAGGCGACCATGAGCTCGCTGCCGACGCCGGTGGGGAGCAGCGGCTGTAGCGCGTCTTCCGCCGCCAAGTGCGAGATGCGCTCGCCGAGCTCGTCGATTTGGGAGATGCCGCGGCGCTTTTTTTCGGGCCGCTTGGTGGTGATGTCAGCGCGTGACAAGCACAGCAAGTCCTCGAGATACGGTCCGATCTCCTTGGCGAAGCGGCGGACCGCGCTATTCGTCCACTTGCCATCGTATTGACTGGCACGCAGGTGGTGCAGAACTAGAAAGCGCACTTCGTCGCGGAGCGCGGGATCGGCCGCAAACAAGCGCTGACGGCGCTCGAGCTTGTCGAACATGCGCGCCCCGACCTCCGCGTGGCCGAAAAAATGCACTTCCCCGCTGGGCGAGATCGATCGAGTGCGCACCTTGCCAATATCGTGAAAGAGCGCGGAGTACCGCACTTCCACCCGCTGCGCGCTCTGAATCACGACTTGCTTCGTGTGCTTCCAGACGTCCTTGTGACGCCACTCGCCGTCGCCGAAGCCGACCAGGGCTTTGATCTCGGGCAGCACCGAGTCGAGGACGCCCGAGACGAGCAGTGAATCGAGGCCGGCGTCGGCATGCTCACCCATCAGCACGCGGTCTAGGTGAGCGCGGATGTCGAGCGGGCCAAGCGCGTTCAAATCGAGGCCGCCGATCAGGGCCACGGGCCGGTCTGGCGCCCCGCGCTCGGCGCATACGACAGCACGTTCCAGCGCGTCGATCGCGCGGGCGGGATCGGCAGCGGGAGCAACGGATTCTTGTGACATGAGCCTCGGCAAAAAGAAGCCTCTATCTATGCGCGACGGCCTGAAGAGCAAGTACAATCCGCCCGCCGTGTGCGGCAGCCACCGGCCGACGCTCGCGTACAGCTGATTGGCGGTCTAGGCCGCCGTCAGCGCAAAGCCAAAGCCGGAGCGCCGGACTCGCGATAGGCTACACCTGCCATGCCTCCCGGTCGGCTCACCGCGCTGCCGGTTCGAAACCGCGATTTCGGGCGGCTTCTCGCGCGTCTGGCCTGTGTGCTCTTTGCTGCGCTGGGGGCCGCCCCGGTACTGTCGGGCCTGTTCCTTTCGTCACGTCCGGTGTCGGTCTGGGCCGAGCGTGAAACGGCTCGTTGGCTCAAAACCCAACTCGGCCTGTCGGCCAGTTATCGTATCGAGCTGAGATTGTTGCCGCTGCAACTGACCTTGAGCGAGCTCGTAGTGCCCGCCTCCGACGGCGGTAGCCCAGCCGTACGGATTGCCCGGGTCGGCGTGACGCCGCGCATCTTTTCACTGCTTTCCGGCAAGCTGGATGCGGGCGACGTGGAGGTCGACCGCCCGCAGGCGCGGCTCGTGATCCGTGACGGCAAGATTCGGAATCTCGATTGGCATATGCCCGTGCTGTCCAAAGCCAAACGCGAGCCTTCCAAACAGGCGCCGTTCGCTTCGCTGTCCGTGGGCGATGCGCGCTTCAATCTGGACATCGACGGCGTGCACGTGGATGCGGGCGAGGTCGACTTAGATGTGTTCGCGGAGCACGGCCCGAGCTTCGAAGTCGCGGTGCGCGCCACTGGCTCGCACGTTTGGCGGACGCGCGAGGTGCGCGGTGTGCCGCCGCCGCCGCCGGGCACCGAGGCAGTCGACGAGGACGTCGTGTGCCGACTAGAGCTTCGGTTGCATTACGACCCGGGCGAGCTTTTGATTCGACGCTTGTCGGCGCTCGGCGTCGCTGACCTGGACGCGAAGTCGGGCACGCTGCCCGCGTGCGACAGCGAGCGCGATGACGTCGCCGGTCGCGCGCTGCTGCGGCTATCACAGGTGCGCGTGAGCCTCCGGAAGGGCGAGCTACCGCTGATCGACGGTCACGTCGCGCTGCGCGCCCCGCTTGGAGTGGTCAATCGTTTTGCGCGCGCGCGACCGCTACGTGGCTTCGTCTCTTTCGCGGGTGACGTTCGCTACGACGGGCGGCACAAGCTGCCGGAGGTGCACGGCAAGCTGACCGGCGCCGGTATCGAGCTTGGGCACTTCAGGATCGCGAAGAAGTTGGACCTCGACCTGAACGTTGCCGACGACGTGGTGAGCATCCCGCGCTCCCAGATGGAGTTCGCGGACGGTGATGTTTCCCTGAAAAATGCTCGCATCGACCCGTTCGCGCCAGGTATGAGCGTACGCGTCGAGCGGGTCGACAGTAAGAGCATGACCTTTCAGGGGTTGATGCGTGACCTGAACGTGAGTGACGAAACCCTGATCGCCTGGGACTTCGACGACCTCAGGGTAACGAAGATCAATGGCACCCTGAGGCCGCTACGCATCGACGCCGAGGTGTACGCCGACACGCGCAACTTCGAGGTCACCGACGTCTCGTTCCGCGACCCCCATCGCAAGCGGATGATTGGGGTCAAGGCGGCGCTCGTGCGCGGCCACATCGGGGTGCGGGCCACGTCTTTCGAGATCTTCGACACGCGCACCGACTTCGGCAATAGCTCGATTGGCGTCAAACTGGTGTCGATCGCGTACGGGGACGCGCCCTTGAAAATGTCGTTGCTCGAGGGCTCGCGCCTCGACCTGTCGGACGTCAGCCCCATCGTCGGCATTCCGGTCTCGGGCAAGGCGGAGGTCGACGTCACCATGGGCGGCGTGGCCCCCGCGGTGCTGCTCGACGGCAGCATGAAGGTGCAGGACTTCGTATTTGGCGGCTTTGCATTTGGCGACATCCTGAGCTCCCGGGTTCATTTCACCCCGCTCGTACTCGACCTGTTCGACGTACAAGGCAAAAAGGGCAAGAGCGACTTCATCGTGCCGAGCGCGCGCCTGAACTTCGATGGCCCTGGAAGCCTGGTTGCGGACGCGCACGTCAAGAGCGGGACCCTCGATCTACGAGACTTCTTTGCGATTTGGCACTTCGATAGCGACCCACGCTTCGACGACATCCGGGGTCAGAGCGCGCTCGATGCCACGGTTCACTACGCGCTCGGGGGCCCAGAGGACCGCTGCGGAGGCGGCAATCTGCGGGTCGCCGGTAAAGCGCATTGGGCCACGCTCGAGCTGTTCGACGAGCATTACGACGCGGGGGATGCAGACTTCGATTTCCGTTGGTCGGATCGTGACGCAACCTATCAGGGCGTCGACTTGAGCGTGCCGAGCCTGATCCTGCACAAAGGCAGCGGTACGCTGGTGGGGGCGCTCGGTCTTCGCCAGGGCGGGAAGGTGTACGGCCACTTCGTCGGGAGCGCCGTTCCGCTCTCGCACATCGACGCTCTTCCGAGCCTTCTTCGCGCCGCCGACGGTCAGCTGAGCGTCGTCGCCGAGGTCGGCGGCACGGTGGACGCCATGACTCTCAGCGCAAGCGGGCGAGTATCGCCGCTTCGCATCGGTCGATCGACGCTGCCCGCGTCGAATTTCGATCTGCACTTGGTGCCCATCGTTCGAAAGCAAAAGACGATGGGCACCACTCGCTGTGGCAAGCCAATCGGCGGGGCGTTCGAGCAGGCGGAGTATGACTCGGATCGGGCGAGCGGCGTGTTTCACGTCAGCGCGGAACTATTCGGCGGGCAGATCGCTTTCGACGATCTGACGATCACGCGGCAGCGGGCCAAGGTCGCTCGCGGCGAGGTGCTGTTTTCTGCGTTGAATTTGGGTGCACTGGCTGAATTATCGCCGGCGCTGGGGGATTCCGAGACGCGTCTAGAAGGCAGGCTGGGCGCGCGCTTGTCGCTCCAGGAATACCGTGTGAAAACGCCGCTCGATTCCCGGGTCGAAATCGCGCTCTCGGAGCTGGACGCGACGCAACGCGGCTATCGCGTGCAGCTGGCTTCGGGGGCGCGCCCGGTGTCATTTCAGAGCGGACGATTTTCGTTGCCGGGCGTAGGCTTCACGATCACGACGCCGCACGGTCAGCGCGCGACGTTCGACGCCCAAGGCTCCATCTTCAATCTTGCGACGTTCCCGCAAATCGACGCAAAGGTCAGCTTGCGACCGATGCAGCTTTCTAGTTTGGTGGGGGTGATCCCGAGGGCTGAACGCGCCGATGGCGTGCTTTCGGGTCAGATCGCCGTGAGCGGGCCGCTGTTTGCGCCGCGGTTTGCGGGGGGTTTCGACTTGCAGCGCGGCGAGCTCGCCATCCGCGGCTTTCCGTTGCCGGTTTCGAACATCGACGTCGCTCTCCGGCTCGACGGCAGCGAGCTGCGCATCGAGAAGGCCTCGGCCAACATCGGCTCCGGCACGCTTCAGGTCACGGGCGGCGCGCCGCTCGTAGGGCTCGGTCTTGGAGCTTCGCGGTTTACCGTCACCGCGCGTGAGCTCGCTCTACCGATCAACGAGGGCATCCGCGCCGTCGCCGATGCCGATCTGAACGTGAGCTTCAAGTCGTCCCGTGACGAGAGCGCGGAGCAGGAGCTGCCGCGGGTGACCGGGGAGGTGACGCTCCGCAGTTTCGAGTACACGCGACCGGTAACCATGACGGCTGATATTTCGTCGCTTGCCCAACGCGGCAAGCGCACCGAGGTCGATAACTACGATCCGGCCGACGACGTGCTGCAGTTCGAGGTGCGAGTGCGCTCGCTGCGCCCGATGAAGCTGCAAAATAACCTGATCGACGCGGAGCTCGACGTGGCGGACGAGGGTTTGTTGTTGGCGGGCAGCAATGGTCGCTTCGGCCTGCGCGGTGCGGTGACGCTGCGACCGCGCGGGAAGATCTTCCTCCGCCGTAGTGAGTTCGAGGTCACGCAGGGCCGCGTGCGCTTCGATGATTTGACCCGCATTGCGCCAGAGGTGGATGTGACGGCGGTCACCGAGTACCGGCGCTATCAAACGAATACACCCGCCTCCGCCGCCAGTACGGCGGCCACGAGTAGTGGCTCTTTTAGCGCGCCGACCTCCCAGGGCGGTCGCTGGCGCATTCAGTTGCACGCCCACGGTGATGCCGACAAGCTCAAGATCGATTTGAGCAGCGATCCGGCGCTGGCCCAAGACGACATTTTTTTGCTGCTGACGGTTGGTTTGACGCGCGCCGAGCTCGACCAGGCTCAGTCGGCCAGCGTGGGTGAGAGCGTCGCGCTCGAAGCGCTGGGCTCGCTCAGCGGCGCGGACCGCGCCGTCACGGACGCGGTGCCCTTGATCGACGAATTCCGCTTCGGCAGCGCATATTCGTCGCGAACGGGCCGCACCGAGCCGACGGTCACCATCGGCAAGCGGCTTTCACCGCGCATCCGCGCCAACGTCACGAGCGGCGTGGCTGACTCCCGTGAAGTGCGCTCGAACGTGGAGTGGCAACTCAGCCCGCGCGTCAGCGTGGAAGGCTCTTACGACAACGTCAACGATATCTCGAGCTCGTCGCTCGGCAATTTGGGCGCCGATGTACGCTGGCGGCTCGAGTTCGAATGACCGTCGAGCTCAGCGTCTGCTGCCAATGATCGCGCGGCGGATGCGCGCGAGCTCGGCGTGATCATCGAGGGCGCACGTTGCCCACCGCATCCGCAGGACGCCGAGCCTGCGAAACAACGCCGTGAGTCAGAGAGACCTCCCGTGTCGATGTCGCCACGTTCTCACTCTGCCGGCTTGGTCGAGCTCGGCCCTGAGAAAACGAGCTTCATGGGCCCGTGCCGGGTTTCGGCGTCTCAGCCGCCGGAGCTGGGCCAGGGCCCCTCGAGAACATCTTCGACGCGTAAGGCAGGACGAGCGCCGGTAACCCGACCGTCGGCGCCAGCTGCGCGATCAAGCCAAAGAGCAGCGCCAAGGTGCGTTCGACGTAGAAGTAGCCCTCTGGGTACTCGACGCTCTTCATCACCTCGCGCAGGCGGCCGCGAACCTGCGCGTAGCCTGAAAGCTTTTCCATCGTGTGCCGATCCAGGCGCGAAAAGTCCGCGATCTTGACCGCGGCGAGCACCTGTAAATATTCGTGGCCCACGCGCTTCAAGAGCTCCCGATCGCCGCCCGCCGCGACGAATCCCATCTGCTCCAAGCCCGACATGATCATGTCGTCGTTTTTGCCGAAGGCGCCTAAAATCACCACCTTCATGCCCGCGGCCAACGCGGGCGTGAGCTCTTCGACCGCGCCGTAATCCAGGATGACGAGCTCCGGGCCCGGGCGCACCAAAAAATTGCCCGGATGCGGGTCGGCGTGAAACACGCGGTGCTCGATCAACATCGTAAAATAGGATTCGACCAAGAGCTGCGCGATTTCGAGCGAGGCGATCCCCTGCTCGCGCAGCGCATCGCCGTCGTTGATCTTCGAGCCGACTTCGTAGCTCATCGAGAGCACGCCGCCCGCCGTCAACTCGGCGATCACGTCTGGAACGACTACCTGTTTCTTGGTGGCAAAAATCGCGCGAAGGCGCGCCATGTTGGCGCGTTCGTGGGCATAGTCGGTTTCACGCGCGAGCATCGAGCTCAGCTCTTCGAGCACACGCTCCACGCGGCCGACCTTGATCACGAGCCGCACCACCGGCATGAGCGAACGCAGCACGGCGAGGTCGCGACGAATGAGAACCTCGATGCCAGGATACAAAACCTTGACCGCGATGGGGCGACCATCCCGCGTCGTGGCCCGATGAACTTGCGCTAACGAAGCGGCGGCCAGCGCCTCACGATCGAAGCTACCGAAGCGGGCTACCGGGTCTGACCCGAATGCCTCTCTCAGTCGCCCTTCGATCTCGTCGAAGGGGCGTGGTGGGACCTTGTCCTGTAACGCTTCCAATGCCTCGCCAAAGGCCGGCGGAAGGAACGTACCAACGACGCTCAACACCTGGCCCGTTTTGATGAAGACGCCACCCAAGCGCGCAAAGCCAGCGCTCAGGCGATGCGCGTTGCGAAGATGTGCTCGCTGCAGGCGACGCTCGTGGCGGGCGGTGCTGAGCAGCCCACCCAGCATCCACTCCCAGGCGTAGGAGAGGATAATGGTCCAAAATAGCAGCAGAGCGCGGAGGGAACGGTACACGCCAGCGCACATTAGTCACCGTGGTGAGCGGGGCACAATCCAGCCGGACGTGCGGTGTTCAGGCCCATCAAGGACCTATCTGTGGGCCGCTCGGGTGACCGGCTGTGCGCAGAAGGAGAGAGTTCAGCTTAACCCCCCTTGCCCATCGCCGTAAGGTCCATGGAGGACCGGCGCCAGTGACCCGAATGCGTTTGCAATTTCGGAGGGTAGAATGAAAATTCTGCTCGCCGACGACGAGCCAATCGCGCGCACCATGCTCGAGCATTGGTTGACGGGTTGGGGTTACGAAGTAGTTACCGTCAGAGATGGCGAAGCGGCGCTCAATGCCCTCGCGGCCGATCCAGATCTGCGCTTGGCTATCATCGATTGGGTGATGCCCAGGGTGGACGGCATCGAGGTTTGTCGCCAAGTCCGCAGCGGGCCGGCAGAGCCGTACATCTACCTCGTGCTGCTAACGGCCAAGGATGACAAGTCCGACATCATCCAGGGCTTGGATGCCGGCGCGGACGATTATCTGATCAAGCCCTGCAATCCACTGGAGCTCAAGGTGAGGCTACGCGCCGGCAGGCGAGTGGTCGAGTTGCAAGAGCAGCTAGTCGCGGCGCGCGAGACACTACGCTTCGAGGCCATGCACGACTCGTTGACAGCGCTTCTGAACCGCGGCGCAACGCTCGAGCAGCTGGGACGTGAATTGGTGCGCTCTTCGCGTCGTAACTCGCCGCTGACGGTGATCATGGCTGACCTCGACCACTTCAAAGCCGTCAATGATACGTTCGGCCACGCCACTGGCGATGTCGTGCTGCGCGAGGTGGCCCGACGCTTGAAAATCGGGGTCCGTGCTTACGACTCCGTCGGACGCCTGGGCGGTGAGGAATTCATCGCCGTGTTGCCGGAATGCGACGCAAGTGTTGGCCTGGGCGTCGCCCAACGGCTGTGTCGGCTGGTTTCGGAGTCCCCCATCGTGACGCCGGCCGGTACAGTTTCCGTTACGATCAGTATAGGCATCGCGGCATCCGGTCAATTTCCCAATGCGACGGCCCAGGAACTGATGCGCGCCGCCGATGCCGCCTTGTACCAAGCCAAGAACACCGGTCGCGCGCGCGCAGTACTGGCAAGCGACGCTGACTGGCAAGAGCAAGCCCCCGTGAGCGATCCAGAAGCGACGCCACTGAAGCCGCTCGCGGCCGCCCACGTCTGAGCAGCGGCTCGCAAGTGCAGCGCGGTGCGCGTAGAGACTGAGCTTTAATTGCGAATGCGTTGCGGCGCCCCCACGTGCCAGATGTCGCGCGTCGAGGTTTGCGTCGAGCCACAAAACTCCATAACCTGCTCGGCATGCCCGAGTTCATTTTTACGATGCAGGAGGTGACGCGCGTCCATCCGCCTGACAAGAAAGTTCTCGAAAACATCACGCTCGCGTTTTATCCCGGAGCAAAAATCGGGGTAATCGGCAACAACGGTTCGGGCAAAAGCTCGCTCCTCCGGATCATGGCTGGCGTCGACAAGGACTTCATTGGCGAGGCCAAGCCCCACCCGGGCACGAAGGTCGGTTATTTTGCGCAAGAGCCCGATCTCGGATCGGCCAAAACGGTGATCGACGCCGTCAACGAGGGCGTCGCAGACATTCGCGGCCTGATCACGCAATTCGAGGCGGTGAGCAACAAGCTCGGCGAGCCGCTTTTGGATGACGAGATGACGCGCGTGCTCGAAAAACAGGCGACCCTACAGGACCAGATCGACGCGGCCGACGCTTGGAATCTCGATCAGCGCCTACAAATGGCCATGGACGCGCTGCGTTTACCGCCCTCGGATGCGGCGATCGCGAAGCTTTCCGGCGGTGAGCGCCGTCGTGTCGCGCTCTGCCGCATTCTCTTGTCCCGCCCCGATATGCTCCTGCTCGACGAGCCGACGAACCATCTGGATGCGGAGTCAGTGGCTTGGCTCGAGCGCTTCCTGCACGAGTACCCGGGAACTGTGGTCGCAGTCACGCACGATCGATATTTCCTAGACGACGTTGCCGAATGGATTCTGGAGCTCGACCGCGGCAAGGGTTACCCATTCAAGGGCAACTACACGTCTTGGCTCGAGCAAAAGTCGGCGCGCTTGGCGCTGGAAGAAAAGGGCGAAAGCGCTCGGCAGCGCAAATTGAAGCAAGAGTTGGAGTGGGTACGCGCCTCACCGCGCGCGCGCCAAGCCAAGAGCAAAGCGCGGCTCGCGGCTTACGACGAGCTCGTCAGCAAAGCCGACAAGGGCTCGACCGATCCGACGGAGATCAGCATTCCACCCGGCCCACGCCTGGGTGAAACCGTGATCGAAGCCACGGCGTTACGCAAGGGCTTCGGTGATCGCCTGCTGATCGATGGCTTGGAATTTCGCCTCCCGCGGAGCGGCATCGTGGGCGTAATCGGCCCGAACGGCGCCGGTAAGACGACTCTCTTCCGAATGTTGGTCGACGAAGATGTTCCGGACAGCGGCGAGCTCAAGGTGGGCAACACCGTGAAGATCGCCTACGTCGATCAATCGCGCTCCTCGCTCAAGCCTGACAACAGTGTGTTTCAGGAAATTTCGGGGGGAAACGAAAAAATCTCTCTGGGCTCACGCGAGATTGCCGCCCGCGCTTACTGCTCCTGGTTTGGTTTCAAGGGTAGCGACCAACAGAAGAAGCTCGGCACGATGTCTGGTGGCGAACGGAATCGCGTCCACTTGGCGAAGCTGCTCAAGGAGGGCGGCAATCTGCTGCTGCTCGATGAACCGACCAATGATTTGGACGTCGACACGCTGCGCGCGCTGGAAACAGCACTGCTCGACTTTCCCGGCTGCGCCGTGATCATCAGCCACGATCGCTGGTTTCTGGACCGGGTTGCGACGCACATTTTGGCGTTCGAAGGCGACAGCAAGGTCGTATGGTTCGAGGGCAACTATCGCTCCTACGAAGAAGATCGGAAGCGACGCATTGGCGCCGATGCCGATCAACCCACGCGCATCAAGTACAAGCGGCTGGAGATTTAGCTTCGAACGAGGTTGCCGGGCGTTCGGGCCTGTCAGTCAGGACTTCAGTTCAGCTCGGCCAACAGTTTGCGGGCGCGGTCCGCCCAGCGCTGATCGCGTCGTTTGACGAAATCCGGCGACGATGCGAATTCGGCCAAGGCTTGGTCGAGCTCACTCCGTGCGGTGGCCTCGTCGCCCTGTTCTTTGAGGTAGTGCGCCAACGCCATGCGGTGGTTGATCCGCTTGCTAACGCTCACCAAGCCCGTGAGTAGGCCAATTGCGTCCTGGTGCTGGCCAGCCTGCCAAAGGGCTTCGGCATAGTCCAAAGCGGCGCTATAGTCGCGATAGGCCGGGTCGAGCTCCATCAACTTCGCCAACTCTTCGACGGCTTCGAGGGGCCGGCCCATGCTCAGCAGCGCGCGGGAGACGCCATGCAATGCTTCTCTGCTGTCACCCGATTGGCGGAGAACGTCGCGGTAGCGGCCGACCGCCTCCGCGTAGCGTTGCGCCGCGAGGAGCGCGTCCGCGTACGCGAGCTTATTCAGCTCGCTGGGTGTCTGTCGTGCGAGCTCATTTAGCTCTTCGAGGGTTCGACCCTGAACCGCGAATGCCGCCGGCGCAGCCGGGCGTTTGCCGTTTAGCTCCGGTAATTTGACGAGCACGAAATAGAGGATCGCGCCAATCGGCATCAGCAGCAGAAGGTACCAGTAAAAGGGCACACGTCGCCGGATGGCGTCGACCAGCAACCAAATTTGGAATGCGGCGACGGCAACCGAAAAGATGCTCAGCGGCATGCTCAAATGTTGTGGCGTCACGGTGCTACTGCCTCCGCCGAAAGTGCTGATACTCCCGGCTTCTTCCGGTGCAGCTCGAGATCACGGGGGCTGCCTTCGCCGGCTAAAAGGGCTCGCCGCACCCCACGGTGCGGAAAGTCCTTTGCGCCCAGCAGGGCCTCGACCACCTCCGCCACTTTTGCCGAGCCGCGCTGGCCGATCTCGATCGTCACATCGACCGGCACCATGCGGCCGATCAACCCGGCGCGTTCCAAGACGGCCTGCGAATCGGAGCCGCCGATCCGCACTTCCTGCACGAACTGACGCACGTTCACGAACTTTCCGACGCCTTCGACGTCACGTCTCAGCCGGTGCTCGGTCTTGGCTAAAAATTCTGCTATCAACCGCTCGAGCGCGGCGTGGCCTCCAAGCTCCCCCAGCGTACTCTCGGCCAACGCGATCACGTAGCGGGCTCCCGTGACGATGGTCGTGATCACCCGGTCGTTGTCAGACAATGGCAGCACGCTCTGAAACGCTAGCCCGCCACTGGCGGCCCGGTTCAAGCGCAGAAGCAGGTCCGGCGGAGCCGGTGCATCAATCAGCGCCACGTCCATGAACTCATCGAGGCTTGCCACTCCCAGCGAGAGCGCGGGCCCGAAGGACATTTCCGGCTTCGGATGAAAGCCTTGGCTGTACGCCGTTCTGGCGCCGGCGCGGCGAATTACCCGCGGCAGCTCGCGGATGAAGTCCAAGTGTCCGAGTAACGCAGCCGGGCCGGTCTTGCTGAAGTTCAGCCGGAAACGCTGCGGCTCGCTACCACCTCGGAGCGGACGGAAGGCTTCCGGCAGGGCGCGCGGCATGCGCCGCGGCTTAGCGAAGGAGGCGGGTCGCGAAGTCGGGCTCGGCACGGCCTCGAACGCAAACGGCTCGGGCCGCGAATCGTCGAACAAATCCAGCTCGGGCGTGCTGACGGCGAGCGGTAGGCGCACACGCTCCTGCGCGCCGAGGTTACTCAGGAACTCGACCCGTTCCGAACGCATGTGGGTCATGTCACAAGCGATGCCGCAGTCGTAGCAGACGAGCTTACGGCCGTCGCTCAATGCATCGGCGACGTTCGTGTGATGTACGAACATGCCAGCAACTTTGCCGCACGGCGGGCTCGCCCGACTGGCGAGCGCGCGCCGGTACTCTCGCGCCAAGAAGCCATCTTCCAGCCCGATGTCGAAGTGATCCCAAGGCAGGCGCGCCGTGACGGGAAGCGTGGCCAGGTAGGGCCCAATTTGGATGCCATGAAACGAGAGCGCTTCTTGCCACGCTTCGAGCTTCAACTGTTCGTCCCAGGAATCGAAGCGCGCGCCGTGCAAAAACGCGCGCTCAATCACGTTGCCGAGCTTTCGATCGCCGCGAGCGAGCACGCCCTCGAGCACGCTCGCCGTCGAGTCATGGACGCGAAGCTTCAGACCGCGCACTCGGCCCGCCTCTTGGCGCAGGATGTCTTGTTTTCGAAGCACCTCGTCGAAGGCGTCTTGGGCGCACCATTGAAAGGGCGTGTGTGGCTTCGGCACGTGGGTCGATACGCTGACGGTCACCGTAGGGTGTTTCCCCACGCGATTGCCGACGGCCAGAGCGTTCTTGCCGACGGCAATGATGCCGCGCACGTCCTCGTCCTCCTCCGTAGGCAAGCCAATGATGAAGTAGAGCTTCATCTTGTCGAAGCCACGCGAAAATACGCGCTCGGCAGTTTCCATCAACTGCGCTTCCGTGACGTTCTTGTTGATCACGTCCCGCATGCGCTGGGTGCCAGCCTCTGGTGCGAACGTGAGACCACTTGCGCGCACCTTGCGCATGTCGTCGAGCAAGTCTTCCGCCAAGCCGTAGGCACGCAGTGACGCGACGCCCAAGCTGATTCGCTCCGGCGCAGTTTTCTCGACTAGTTGTTTGATCAGCGGTGAAATGCAGGATACGTCCGCGGTCGACAGCGCGGTCAGACTGACCTCGTCCTGCCCAGACTTTTTCAGCGCGCTCAATACCGTGTCGATGACGTCCTTCGGATCGCGCTCGCGCACCGGACGGTAAATCATCCCGGCCTGGCAAAAGCGGCAGCCCTCGGTGCAGCCTCGCGCGACCTCGATGCTCATGCGATCGAAGATGGCCTCCGGGCCGCCGACGGGGCCGTCATCGGGAAACGGAAATTTCGAAAGGTCCGTTAAAAGCCGGCGCTCGATGGGAAATTTGAGGCCTTGAACGTTGGGGCCGAGCACCACGTCGAAGCTGGTTTCTGGGTCGACGACGGTGTCGTAGAGCGACGGCACGTAAACCCCGTCGATGCGCGCAAGCTCGAGCAGGCGCTGCTCGCGGGTGAGGCCGCGCTTTTTTCCGTCCACCCAGCACAGTGCGATCTCCGTGGTGGCCTCTTCACCGTCCCCGATCAGCACGGCATCGAGAAAGACGGCCATGGGCTCCATGTGCGTTGCAACTGGGCCGCCCGCGAGGACTAGCGGATCGTCCTCGCCACGAGCGGCACTGCGCAACGGGATGCCTGACAGCTGAAGCATGTTCAGAATGTTCGTGTAGGTGAGCTCGTACTGCAGCGAAAAGCCGACTACATCGAAGTCGCATAACGGCCGCGCGCTCTCCAATGACAGGAGCAGCTGGCCGTGCGCCATCAGCTCGCGCTGCATATCGACCCAGGGCGTATACGCGCGCTCGGCGAGCGTTCGCTCGTCGTCGTTCAAGATCTTGTACAACATGCGGAAGCCGAGATGACTCATGCCGATGTCGTAAATATCCGGGAAGGCCAAGCAGACGCGCGCTCGCACCGCTGCCCAGTCCTTTCGACGCGTGCCATGCTCGGCGCCCGTGTACCGGGTTGGCTTCTCGACGCGTTGCAGGAAATTGGCGTACGGATGCTCGAAAAGTTGCATGGCTAGCTCGCGTGCGGGGCGCGGTCCTATAGCGCGCCCAGCTCCGCCGCGGTACTTTGCCCGACAGCGCCGGCAACGCTCCTGCCTCGCCGTGAGGCCCAGCTAGCCGCACCGCCGCGGTTTCGCTACAACCGGCGGCGTATGTTGCCCGCCGGCCCCTTGCTGATTCCGAAGCTTTCTCGGCCCCCCGAGCTCACCTGGCGCGTCCCCGGCTCCAAGAGCATCACCAACCGGGCGCTGGTCCTGGCTGCGTTGGCGGAAGGCGAAAGCACGTTGGAGGGAGTGCTCCACAGCGATGATACACGCCATATGCGCCGCGCGCTGACGGCGCTCGGCATTGCGATCGAAGATCTTGGGCCGACCACGTTGCTGGTGCGCGGTGGCCGCGAGCGTTTACGCGCGCCCACACAGTCGTTATTCGTGGGCAACAGCGGAACCACCGTGCGCTTCCTAGCCGCGTTGGCCTGCTTGGTGCCGGGGGCTGTCACTTTGGTCGGCGATGAAGCGATGGCGCGCCGCCCTATCCAAGACTTGGTGGACGGTCTGCGTCAGTTGGGGGTGCGGATTGACTGCCCGACGGGCTGCCCTCCGATCACGGTGTACGGTGGGCGCCTGGCCGGCGGCACCGTAACGATGCGTGGGGACCGCTCGAGCCAATATTTTTCGGCGCTCCTGATGGCCGCTGTGCTCGCGGAGTCCGCTGTGACGGTCGAGCTAGCCGGCAGCCTCGTCAGCAGGCCATATGTGGAGATCACGCGTCGCATGATTTCCGATTTTGGCGGCTCAATCGAAGATACCGGGCGTGGTTTCCGGGTCGGTGCGCCCGGCTCGTATCGGGCTCGCGCGTACGAGGTCGAACCGGACGCGTCGTCGGCCAGCTATCCGTTCGCGCTCGCCGCTGTCACGCGCGGTCGGATCGAGGTGCCGGGTCTGGGTGTTCACGCGCTGCAGGGAGACTACGGCTTCCTCGATGTCCTGGCACGCATTGGCGCAGAAGTCGAACGTGGCGAGACCACGAGCATCGTCACCGGCAGCCGGGAGCTTTCGGGGGTGAGCGTCGACATGCACGATATCTCCGATACCGTCATGACGCTGGCGGCGATTGCGCCGACCTTGCAAGGCGAAACGCGCATCAGCAATGTCGCCAATATTCGGATCAAGGAGACTGATCGGCTGAGCGCGACGGTCAACGAGCTCGAGCGCCTCGGCCAAGCTGTCGAATACGGGGAGGACTGGCTGAGCGTTTCGCCGCGCGCAGTGACGCCTGCCCTGGTTCACTGCTACGCCGACCACCGGATAGCGATGAGCTTCGCCGTGCTGGGCCTGGCTGCAGGCGGGGTAAGGGTCGAGGACCCCGCATGCGTCGCCAAGACTTATCCGGGGTTCTGGGACGATCTAGCGCTCTGTTATCGCGGAAACAAACCCTGGTAATCGGCCGTAGAACGCCTCCGCTGGAACTCCGCGCGGCAGCCGGCCTCACTTTGCGCCGGTTTAGCGCAATTCATCGCGCGGGATGACGGAGCGAGCTAAGTGGTTTAATAGCTCTTGCCCCGCAGCGGGCGTCGTCGAAAAAACACATGTCGGGTCTCAGCATCATTGGCACCGGCCACTACGTTCCAGGCCGCCCCTACACGAACCACGACCTTTCGCGCGTTCTAGACACGAACGACGAATGGATCCGCCAGCGCACGGGCATCACCCAGCGCCATTTTTGTCCTGAGGGTCAGGGCGTGTCCGACCTGGCCGTGCATGCCTCGCAGCGCGCGCTCGAAGCCGCTGGCAAGCGTCCTGAGGATATCGACTACATCTTATTTTCGACGATGACGCCCGACCACGTCTTTCCGGGCTCGGGCTCGCTGCTGGCCGCCAAGCTCGGCTGTTCGAATATCCCAGCGCCCGATCTACGCACACAATGCGCGGCCATGCTGTACGGCTTTCAGTTCGCCGACGTGCTGCTCAAGGCGGACGCAGCCAGTTGCATCTTGATCGTCGGCGCCGAAGCGCACGCGGGGCTAATGCCCTGGCGGGACTGGGACATCCTCGAAGGCACGACCGACCGCCGGCCGACATCCGAAGATTGGGAGCGTGCCACGCGCAATCGCGGTTGGGCGATCATTTTTGGCGATGGAGCAGGGGCAATCGTCGTCGAGCGCAGCAAGTCGGAAGGCAACGGCGTGATTGCAGTGGACCTGCAGTCGGACGGTCGCTTCGCGTCGCAGCTGTGCATTCCCGTTGGCTTTCGCACGCGCCCATACGTGTCCGCTGCCCTGCTCGATGGCGACGCTGCACTGATTCATATGGATGGCCGCGAGGTGTTCAAACACGCCGTCACCAAGCTCCCCAAGTCGATCTTGGCCGTATGCAAAAAGGCCGGCGTGACCGTCGACCAAGTCGACTGGTTCGTCGCCCATCAGGCCAACGCGCGCATCAACGAGGCCATCGCCTCTCGGCTCGGCGTGCCGCTCGAGAAAATGCCTGGCAACATCGAACGGTTTGGAAATACCTCGGCCGCCACCATTCCCATTTTGATGGACGAGATGCGCCGTGACGGCCGCCTGCAGCCGGGACAAATCGTGTGCGTGGCCGCGCTAGGCGCAGGCTTTCACTGGGGGAGTCTGCTGATTCGCACCTGACGCCGGCTCCGAGCGCGCGCCCTGCGCGAGTCGCTCTAACCCAGACCCTTCAGCGAATACTGATGATCTTGGTTACCGTTCCAGGCGGGCCGCTAAACGGGGGAACGGTGGCGCCTCTCATAGCGGCGGCGATGCATGCGCCTCTCGAAGTGCCCGCGAAGGGTGAATCGTTGACCGTGGCGTTCTCGACTTTGCCACCGGGGGCGAACGTCACCACGACGGTCGCTTTGCCGGTTGGCCCGCTTTTCTCGCGACACTGCGCGGTTTGGTTCGCGGCATTGGCCAGCGCAGCCTTGGCCGCGGCGGCGTTGAAACGCGCCGTAGCGCTGGCGCCGTGCGTTTGATCGGCACTGCGCGCCCCGTCCGCGAACAGCTCCGCGAAGCCCGCGTTGGGGGCCGTGAGCGCGCCATGGCCCGGTGGTTGCAGCGCCGCGTTGCTTTGCACGGATTCGCCAGCGGGTTCGGGGGTCGTCGAAGGCGCAGGCTCTGCCGGCCGCGCGCTAGACACGCTCGCTGGAAGCGCGCTGATCGGCGTTAGCGGCGGCAACTGATCGGCCGAAGAACGGGTCAGATAGAAAATCAGACCACCCAAGGCAAGGAGCGCAAAGGCCGCGCCGAAGAGCGGTAGGCGGCTTTTCGGCGGCCACTCTGCCACGTCCGATATCGGCGGGAGGGCGCCGAGGGTCGTCGGCGCGGGGCGAGCCGGCCCGCGCGCAACGAGCGCGGGAAGAGGAGCCGGTGCGGGAGCGACGGGTTGAAAGTTTTGGGCAGGGCCGCGCGGGTTGGATGCCGAGGTGGGCGGGGTTGGAGGGTGTGAACCACGAACGGTCGAGAAATTCGCGGCTGGTACGGGCGCCGCCGGAGCCTCGCGAACGTCGTGCCGCGCAAAATCAATGACTGAGCCCGAGGACTCGAACGGGGGCGGCCCGGCGAGCGGCAAAGGAAGTTGCGGCAGCGTCACGTCGCTTTCCGAGGGCAAAGGCGGCCGCGCGGGCGGTTGCGGTGCACGGCGCGCATGCAGCGCACGAAGCTCGGGCAGCTGTCCGAGCTCGAGCCATTCGTTCATGCCATCCCGCCAGACGAGCGTATGTTCGTCGATCGCGCCCGCTACGAGCTCTCTTTCGATCTGGACCAGGGTCAGCTCGCGATCTTCGCCATCCGGATAATCGACCGCCCACAGATTTTCGACCGCTGCACTGGGTTTCGCGATTGCCGGGCTCGTTGATTCTGTCGCGGCGACGCGCGCGGGTCTGGCGGCGGGCCCAGGAGGCATTTCAACCGTCGGCGAAGGCGCTTGCGCCGATGGGGCGAGGGGCGGTGCTCTCGGCGGGACGTGGCGAGCGGTAGTGGACGTCGCTTGGGTCGCCGCCCCTGACGGGTTTACTAGCGGCTGAGCCGCGCTCGCGGCTTTGCCCATCGCCGTCGTTGCGGCTGCCTTCGGCGCGGCTGCCTTCGGCGCGGATCCCGGTGGTGCGACCTTCGGCGCAGGTTTCGCGTCCTGCTTGACGGCGGGGGACGCACGCCCTGGCGCCGCCGGAGAGAGGTCCGGAGGAGAGCCCGAAGGTGGACGCATCGAATCGGAAACACTGAACACGGGCGTCTGCTTGGTGCCATCGACACGAATGCCCGCTTGGCATTGCTTACACTTGATCGTGACAACGCGCCCCTTGACCTTACGCTCGAAGACATCGTCCGCGATGCTGAAGGTCTTATGGCAAGCCGCACACGTAATGGGAAACGGCATACGGGGTTCAGGGTACACGGATCGGCTGCCCGTGCTCCACTTTTGGTGCGAGCGGGACCTGTTCGGTCGCGCAAGCGGGGTACAAACTTTCACCACATCAGAGCGCCGTGCTGGCTCCCAGCCGGATTCAGCTACGCTGAGCAGAGCCATGAACGGATTCGCAGAAGGGCGCGTGACGGCGCGCCGCGACTGGGCCCCCGGCCTAATCACGCTGACCGTCGACGCGCCAGTCGAGCCGTTCGTCGCGGGCCAATTCGTGAGCTTGGGCCTCGAGCTCGATCGGCAGCTCGTGCGCCGTTCCTACTCGATCGCATCACCTCCGGGGGCCGCCCTGGAATTTTATTTGAAAGAGGTGCCCGAGGGCGCTCTCACGCCGAGGCTAACGCGCCTATCTGTGGGAGAGAAGGTTTGGGTCGAACGAAAGCCGCAAGGCTTCTTCACCCTGGCTTATGTGCCGCCGGCTCGGGACATCTGGTTCATTGCCACGGGCACCGGGCTCGGTCCCTTCATCGCCATGTTGCGCGGAACCGAGGTCTGGCAGCGCTTCGAACACGTCAACGTGGTCCACGGTGTGCGCCACGCACAGCACCTCTCCTATGGCGACGAGCTCGCGTCCTTAGCGGCCGCTCACCCCGGAGCGCTGAGCTACACTTCGCTGGTCAGCGGCGGACCGAACGGCAGCGCGTTGTCGGGTCGGGTAACGACCGCGGTAGCCAACGGCACGCTCGAACAGAGCGTGGGCCAATTGCTCGACGCTGAGCGTTCACACCTCATGCTGTGCGGCAATCCGGACATGATCCTCGAGCTCACTATGGTGCTGACGCTCCGCGGCCTGCGTAAGCACCGCATGCGCACGCCGGGTCACATTTCCGCCGAAAAATACTGGTAGCGGTGGACGGCCACGCCCGATCCAATCGCCTCAAAAGACTACGCCGAGCGAAAAGCGAGCCAGCAGATCGAAGGGGTACAAAAAGCCGTTCAGGTTCGCCACGTTTCTGTCGTTATCCAAGCGGATCAGCCGTTCGTTCTTGGGGCAGCTGGACGTCGCCGAGCCGACGTCGTCGAAGCAACGGTTCTGCTTGTTCAGCTCGTAACCAAGACCAATTCCGCCCGCGATGGTGAACGCCCCCCAGCGGCTATGCTGGCCGAACATGACGAAGAATTCTCGATCCGTATGGCTCACGCGATCGATGGCGACGCCGTTATCCTTCGTATCGAAGGTGTACGAATAGTTGCTCAAGCCGACTCGAAACACGTTGCCCTGGAACGGCTTTCGGCCAAACCAAAAGCCCGCGTCGATCGCCGCGCCCGAAAGCGCACCGATGCCGTTCGACGATTGAGTGATAATCGAGTCCTCGTAGCTCGAGTAATTGAGGGTCGGTGGCGAATGGGTGGTGACGAACACCGGCACCAGCTCGAGCGTCAGGAATTTGTACAGCCCCGTCTCCAGCTCCAGTCCTAGCCGGCCTTCGAGCAAAAAGTTGAAAGGGTCGACACGTATGGAAATGTCCGGGATCTGCGAGCCTTCCTTGGGATGTCGTGGCGGCGGCGGGGGGTAACTTTCGCCGGGGTAGCTGGGTGGGGGGCTCGGGTCCCGCGGGTAGCTCTCGGCATCATACTGTGCGGCAGCGGCACCATTCGTCTGAGCCGCCGTCACCCGGGGGCTCGGCGTGGGCGCCGCAACTGGCGCAGGCGCCGCAACTGGCGCAGGCGCCGCAACTGGCGCAGGCGCCGCAACTGGCGCAGGCGCCGTGGTCGGAGTAGGGGGAAACGCGGCCGTAGCACCGCTGTCCGTGTTCTGCGCCAACGCGCGATGTTCTGGGATGAAGGTCGGGCTCGACAGCGCCGACAGCAGCATTGCCGTGCGCGCAAATGTTCGCATTGGGCAATGATAGAGCAGCGGGGCGCCTTGCGCGAGTCGCCGCCCGGCGGACAACTCGCTTGAAACGGCGGGAAATGCGGCTGATCCCTGCCGGGTCGAGCGTTGCGAGGCCCTGCAAGACACGCTACGGTCCGGCCCGCGTTCAAGCGCGATTCGCGGACGGCAGCCTCGAGAGGGCCCGCTTTCCGCTTTCTTTCGCTACCAACGGAGACTCGCTCAGTATGGCACTACAGATTCAATTGGCCCCCGGCGATGCGAGCGGCGTCGTTTGCGACGTGCTCGTCGTGAGCGTGTTGCAAGGCGCAATCGCTGCCCATCCGACGGTGGTCGCGCTCGATAAGGCCCTGGGCGGCGCCTTGCTCGAGCATGTAAAGGCGCTGGAGTTCGAGGCCAAGTTGGATCAAACACTCGAGCTGCCCACGCTCGGCCGCTTGAAGGCGAAAAAGCTCGTCTTGCTCGGGCTGGGCAAGCCCGGCGATCTCGACTCCGCTCGTCTGCGAGCGTCGCTTGCCGGTTGCGTGCGCTCGAGCTCGGGCGGGACCGCTCGCATACTGCACCTGGCTTTGCCAGACGCCGATCTGGACCTGCGCTGCGTTGGCGAAGGAGTCGCGCTCGGCGTTTATCGTTTCACCAAATATTTCACCGGAGATCGCCGGCCCAAGGCCGAGCTTGCAAAAGTCGGAATCCACTCGGCCCGTGGCGTGGCCGGCGCAGCCCAAAAGAAGCAGTTGGATATTGGCGTCGCCGTCGCCGAAGCCGTGGCTATCGCGCGCGACGCAGTGAATGAGCCGCCGAACGTGATGACGCCCGAAGGCCTGGCCGAGGTTGCAAGGGGCATCGCGCGCAAGCACAAGCTCAAGATCAAAGTGCTCGACAAGAAGGGCATCCTGGCCGCGGGCATGAATCTTCACTACGCAGTGGGCCAAGGCAGCGAGAACGAACCGCGCTTCATTCATTTGAGTTACGTGCCGAAAAAGAAGTCCAAGAAGATCGTCTTCGTGGGCAAAGGCATCACGTTCGACTCGGGCGGCTTGTGCATCAAGCCCGCCGCGGGCATGCAAGAAATGAAGTCAGACATGGCGGGCGCGGCCGCGGTGCTAGGGGCCATCGCGGCCGTGGCCACCGTCAAGCCCGACGTCGAAGTGCATGCGATCGTGGCTGCCGCCGAGAACATGCCGGACGCCGCTGCCTACCGCCCCGCCGACGTGTTCACTTCTTTGGACGGAAAGACGGTGGAGATCATCAATACGGACGCCGAGGGCCGGCTCGTGCTCGCGGACGCGCTCGCCTACGCCACTCGCCTCAAGCCCGATCTAATCATTGACGCGGCAACGTTGACCGGCGCTGCGCTAGTGGCACTCGGCAAGACCTGCTCGGCCTTTTACGCGACCGACGACGACGTGGCGCGCGCCTTGGAAACCGCGGCGCGCACCGCGGGCGAACAATTTTGGCGTATGCCACTCCTGGAAGAGCTCGGCGAACAGCTGAAAAGCGACATTGCCGATTTGAAGCACACTGCCGATCGCTGGGGCGGTTCGATCAGCGCGGCGCTTTTTCTTCGAGAATTCGTCGGCAAATTCCCATGGATTCATTGCGACGTTGCCGGCCCGGTCCTGGCCGACCGAGCCAAAGGGATGTATCCGAAGGGCGCAACTGGACATCCCGTGCTGACCTTCCTCACGTTCGTCGAGCAGGCCGGGCGCGCGCCTAGGTGATTCGCCTGGGCGGCGTGGAGCTCCAGACCCCCTCGCCCTCGCGAAGTGACTTGCCACGCGCGCTACGGGCGCTACGGGGCCGCCTGAGCACCGTGTTGCCGGGCGTATATGCCTGGCTGACCACGGTGGCATTACCTTCGGTGCAGCACGAAGCGCGAGCAGGAGCACGGCTGAGCGCATTTTTTGCGCTGCTGGCGCTACTGGCTGCGCCGCTTTTCATCGATGAGCGGCCGCGGCTCGGCCGAGCCTTGGGCATCTATTCGTTCGTGGGGTGTTCGCTGCTGACCTGGGCTCTGCTCGGGGCGGGGTTCGTGCAAAGCCAGGGTGACCCGCTCTTGTCAGCGTTGGGCGCGATCGCTTTCACGCTGTACGCCCTTGGGTGGGGCTCCCTGCGACGCCGCGATGCTGTCCCGGAGGACGCGCCCAACGTCATCCCCGGCCCGCCGCTTCGCCCACGTAGCAGACCGCAAGGAAGCCCGCCGATGGTATTCGGCCTGATCTCCGCGGCGGCTTTGGTTCCGATTTGCCTCGCCTTTCGCGTGGTCGACCCGGCACGCGCGCTGTTCGGCCACGCGGCGGCGACTGTCGGCGCCATCGTCAGCATCACGGTGGGCGCGCGGGTTGCAGTGTCCATCGGTCAACGCGAACGGCTTCCTCCCGTCGCGGAACGGTTGAACGCGGCGGCCGTTCCGCTAGCGTTGATGGCATTGGTCTTTGGCCTCGGCTTCTTGTGGTTGGTGGTGCGATGAGCAAGGTCATCGACGCGCTCAGCGTCCTCTTGGTTTTGGGCGCGATCAGCGCTTTCGCCGTCGGGGTCGTCGCGCTCGGCGAACGGCGGGACTTGGTTGCGCTGTATTGGCTTGCGATCGGCGGCTTGGTCCTCCGTTCGGCGGTCGAGCTGCTTCGGCCGAGGCCAAGCGCGCGATGACCGCGTCGCGAAGGCTGCTGAGCGCGCTGTGCGTCAGCGCGCTCGCTTGCTGCGCGCACCGCGGGGGCGCGCCTTCGACTACCGATCGGGCGCATCTATCCGCCGGCACGGCCGCTCGTGTAGCTTCCGAACAGATCTCGACAATGAGCGTGACACGAATCGCGGGTGCTCAGGGCGTATCGCCCGCCGTCGCCCGCGATCGCGCGGTGAGCGATGCTCTATTCTCGGCGGCGGCACGCACCACTTTGGATGCCGCGATCATTTCCGTGGTCGAGCGCGGCGCCCTTGCCCGTGCTCTGCTCGAGCGACTCAAAGCGGACGCGGTAGCCCTGGGCGCTCCCAACGACGTCGAGGTCGCCGAGCTCACGGCCCGCCGCTGGCAGGAGCTCGATCGTCCCGAGACCGTGCGCACGACTCATGTCGTGGTCAAAGCCGCGAGCCCAGCCGCCGATGCACGCGCACGCGAGACGGCTCAACGCATTCGTGAGGCGGTCAGCGGGATCACGGATTCCGAGCAATTCATGCGCGTGGCGCGCGCAGTGCCACATGAGGGCCTGGACCTACGCGCGGAGCGGCTGCCAGCGATCACCCTCGACGGCCGCGTCTATTATCCGGATAACCCGCCGGCCGATGCCGCCGAGCAACGCTTCGATCGGGGTTTTGCCGCGGCGGCGCACGCGCTTAGCCCCGGCCAGGTCAGCGAGCCCACGCAGACCAGTTTCGGCTATCACGTCATCTTGTGCGAGGAACGCTTGCCCGAGCAGCGTGTCCCGCTCGAGCAGCGCAGGGCGCGCCTTCACGACCAAGTCGTCAAGGGCCGGGCTGAGCGCGCGAAGCAGGAGTTGCTGAGCCGTTTGCGCGCTGTCGTGCCGACCTCTATCGACCGCGCGGCGGATGATCTGACGGCTCGCGCACGGGTCACCGAATGAACACCCGCGCTCGGGTCGCGCTCGCGCGGGACCAGGATGCCTCACAGTTCAGCGCGATTCTCCTCCGGTTGTGCGACGGTTGCGCCGCACACGCGGCCGCCCTCGTCGACAAGGAGGGCGAGACCGTAGATTACGCAGGGCGCATCTCACCGTACGAGATCCGCGTCGCGGCGGCCGAGTTGCGCCTAGTGCTTGCCTTTACACGCGCCGCCGAGGTGCCCGGATTTCGCGAGGTGAACGACATTCGCATCCGCACCCGGCTGCGAAGCTACGCGGTCATTGGCTTGGGCGATGGCTACGCAATCGTGCTCGAGTTGGCGCGTCACTCCTCCGCGCTCTCCAAGCGGGCGCTCTTGCAGGCCACGCGCGAGCTAGAAAGCGAGGCCGGCATCGCGAGCGTGCTGCCGCCGGGATGTACGCCCTGGTCGCGAGTCGAAGTCCGCCTCTCATCCGAAGACGCCCGCCGGCCCGAAGCCCTCTGGCTGAACAGAGCTTGGCAGGTCGTCAGCGTGCTCGGGCGCTATCGGAGCCATGACCTCGAGCCGCGTGAACGAGGCTACCTAGCCCGGCTGCCCAGCGGGGCGGAGCTCTCGCTTGTACGCGAGCCGCTCGGCCGGTGGTTCATGGACGACCTCGCTTGAGTCCGCGGTTCAATCGCGCGACTCGCAAAGTACTGTACGGAAGTAGAGTCGTTACCGATCGGAACCCATTGAAAGTGCGAGATATTTCGTAAAAAAAAGACGCCCGACAAAAGTGCTTGCCGAGAACCGTCGCGGGAGAGCATACACCCCTCCCGCTTCGAGCATCCGGCACGTCGAGCTCGTTGGCTCACTGGGGCCGGACGCGCAAGCGGGGTCACGGAAAGGTCAACAAAGTCTTTGACACCAAAGACTTCAAAGACTAGATACCGCGACCCACTTCGGGAGCCTGATGCCCCCGCGCTCTAAAAAAGCGCGCAGCATTGCTGGAGCCTGAAACGGGAAACCGGGACGAAATAGTCTCACAAAGTCTTTGACAGCGAAGACTAAAGAGACTAAACACCGCGACCCGCTCGGAAGGAACGCCTTCCCCTCGGTCCTTGAAAACTGAGTCCTATTACCCGCGATGAAAATCGTCGTGGGTCCTCGTAATAAGTCACGAGGCTCGTCTTCCCGTTTCGGGAAGCAGCCGAGTGAGTATTCGAACTAAGAGAGCATAATGGCAACACCATGGTTTACTCCGTAGTGTTCGCCGAAAGATTCAAACTGGAGAGTTTGATCTTGGCTCAGAACGAACGTTAGCGGCGCGCCTAACACATGCAAGTCGCGCGAGAAAGGGCTTCGGCCCCAGTAAAGCGGCGCACGGGTGAGTAACACGTAGGTCATCTTCCCCTGAGTGGTGGATAACTCTCCGAAAGGAAAGCTAATACAGCATAAGACCACGACCTCGCCGAGGTTGTGGCCAAAGCAGACCTCTTCATGAAAGTTTGCGCTTAGGGATGAGCCTGCGGCCCATCAGCTAGTTGGTAGGGTAATGGCCTACCAAGGCTAAGACGGGTAGCTGGTCTGAGAGGATGAACAGCCACACTGGAACTGAGACACGGTCCAGACTCCTACGGGAGGCAGCAGTGGGGAATCTTGCGCAATGGGCGAAAGCCTGACGCAGCGACGCCGCGTGAGCGATGAAGGCCTTCGGGTTGTAAAGCTCTGTGGGGAGGGAAGAATAAGGCTTGGCTAATATCCAAGTTGATGACGGTACCTCCTTAGCAAGCACCGGCTAACTCTGTGCCAGCAGCCGCGGTAAGACAGAGGGTGCAAACGTTGTTCGGAATTACTGGGCGTAAAGCGCGTGTAGGCGGCTAAGTAAGTCGGGCGTGAAATCCCACGGCTCAACCGTGGAAGTGCACTCGAAACTGCATAGCTAGAGTCCTGGAGAGGAAGGTGGAATGCTTGGTGTAGAGGTGAAATTCGTAGATATCAAGCGGAACACCGGTGGCGAAGGCGGCCTTCTGGACAGTGACTGACGCTGAGACGCGAAAGCGTGGGGAGCAAACAGGATTAGATACCCTGGTAGTCCACGCCGTAAACGATG
>CAHJWM010000035.1 GCA_903642325.1 Myxococcales bacterium
CGGTTCCACCGATGCCTGCGGTTCCACCGATGCCTGCGGTTCCACCGATGCCTGCGGTTCCACCGATGCCTGCGGTTCCACCGATGCCTGCGGTTGCGGCCGCCCCTGCTTCACCGCCCTCACCAGCGTCCCCGCCTACCAGTACCGGCGCGCGGCCGGCGCTGCCAGAACCGCCCTTGCCGGCATCTCCTCCGCGTCCGCCCTCGGGTCGCGCGCCAGCCTCGCCGGCGTCTCCCAAGACGCTTTTCAACGCGTCTTCGTCGCTACAAGCGAACGCCGTTACTGCCGCTGCGACCACAAGGAATCCAGATAGACTAAGGTACCGCACTGCCTATTCTCCCTGCAGGAAGTAACCCTGCTTAAACCGCTGAAACTACTTTCCGACACATAGCATCTCTTCACTCTGTGTCCACTAGGCCGAATGCCGCTTTTCGGCGAAATCCGTGCGATTCGCCGCTCGGCATCGACGAATTCTATACGCGACACCGATCGGCCGACCACCCCTGCACGCAGAAAATCCAAGAGTGCAATGAGCGGCAACGCCGCCAAGTTTGGGCGGTCGTTGCTCCACGATTCACCGTGTCAAAAATGCGGACTGCAGGGCCGCCCTCGACTTGACGCAAGTGCGGCCAAAGGGGAAGAGCGGACGATGAACGCTCCTTTGTGGTCCCGGCTCCTTTACAGGGCCAGCCGAGCGTTGACCGCTCTCGATGTGGGCCAACAGATCGTGCGTGACGAGCTGCTCTTCGCGTTTTTGGAACCGCGCGCCCGTAGTGGCCTGACCTTCGACGCCTATACCCGCAGCCGGGGATACGTGGATGGTGGCGAGCATTTCGTCCAGGGACTCTTCGCGTGGGAATTAGCCCTTCTCAACGATGATCGCGTTCCGCATTCCGGGCGGGTGCTCCTCGGAGCCGCCGGCGGCGGACGCGAGCTTCATGGGCTTATACAGCGCGGTTACGAGGTGTTCGCGTTTGAGCCCGTCGCGCCGCTATTAAAAAGCGCGCGAGCCGTTGCTGGCGGTTCCAACGCGGTGCTGGTCCAAGCGAGCTACCAAGACCTTGTGTCCAGAGCCCTGGGCAAGCCGGGGGCTCTGGACAGCTTGAACGGCCACATCGACCTATGTCTATTGGGATGGGGCAGCATTTCGCATTTGACCGAGCCAAACGCGGCCCTTGAAACGTTCAGAGCGTTACGTGCGATCGCACCTGAAGCGCCGGTCATCGTGAGCTTCATTCTTCTGCGTACCGGGACTCCAGATGTGAAGGGGGGCGCGCGTAAGCTGCGGCGTGGACTTAGGCGAATACTCGAAGCTGCGGGGAAACCGCGGGTTCAAACGGGACTCAGGTTTGTCACGAGCTGTGGTTTTTTTTATGAATTCTCGCGCAGCGAGTTAACCGAAATCTGCGCGCTTGCAGGCTATGAGGTCGCGCGCTTCAGCGAGCTGCCACACCCTCATGCGTTGCTGCTTCCGATTGCCGCAGCTCCTAACGGCTGACGCTCCAGGTCGATCACTTGGCCGTCGCTCGGCAACCAGTCTTCTCGGTGAGAAACCACGATCACGGCACGTTCGGACAGCTGTCGCTCCAAGACGCGCGCCAAGCCCCTGCGTCCTTCAGTGTCGAGCCAGACGTCGGGCTCGTCCAATAGTAGTACGCGCGGCGCCTTCAAGATGGCTCGAGCAATGGCGACGCGTCGCTGCTCACCCCGAGAAAGCGCCCCGGCGATCGTATCTAGCGGGCGCGAAAGACCAATCTCCTGCAGGGCCTCCGTGATCGCCTTGGCGGTCGAATGGGGCGAAATCAGGCGAACATTTTCCTCGATCGTGAGAGCTTCGATGATCAAGGGGTTCTGCGGTACGAGCCCGAAGTCGTCGCGGGCAACATCGCTGCAGTCGACGCCGTCGATTCGGAGCGTACCGCCGTCCGCGGTCAACACGCCACAAATCAGGCGAGCGAGCGTTGTTTTGCCGGTGCCATTTGGAGCAACGATCAGCGTTAATCTACGAAGGTCCACGCGGAAACTAAGCGGCCGCAGTCCCGAGCGTCGTGGCGAGCCGGGGTAGGAAAAGAAGACGCCCTCCGCGACGAGGGTCTCGGGGCGTTTCGACAGAGCCACGGATTGCTCGACGCGGGCCGAGGCGGGCGAAACGAGTATTGTTAGGGAACCGTAGGCGGTTAGCAGTGAATCGGCATGCTCCGCCAACACGTAAAATACGGGAAGCCCTGTGCTCAGCAAAAGCCAAGCCGAAACACTACCAACGCGCAAAGCGCGATTGGATTGCGAATCGAAGGGATCGAATTGTTGTGACCTCATGACGGCGAAGAAAGCAATCGCCAATACGGTTCCGATCAGCAGCCGTTGCTTCAGTCGCCCGAGGTCTAGCCGCTCCTCGGCCAGAGACCACTCTCGCACATTGCGGTCCAAGGTGGCGAGGAACGGTCCTCTGGCGCGGGTACCGTATATTTCGCCGCTATCCCGCTCGGCAGTCGCGACCCAAGCTGCTGCACGTTGTCGATGCGCGACAACGGCGTTTATCGCAGACTGGCGCCAGCGGTTGGTCCAAACCGTCAGGCAGACGATGAAGAGTAACAGTGCGCCCAATGAAAACACTGCTCGTGCGCCCGCCGTTGGCACGGCAAGCACGAGAATGCTCGCGCCGGCTAGGCTCGCGGCGACGAGTGCGGGCACGTCGTTGGTGATGGCGCGTTCGAGCCAATATGCTGCCCAAAACGCAGACTCGACATCCGCCTCTGGCACGAGGGCACGCTTATCGAGTGCCCGGCGCGCCGTTTCATGAATGAATCGGGCCCGGACGCGGCTCTTTAGCTTGCGTCGGACCGCCGTCCTCACCACCTCGAGCCCGACACCGCCGAAGATAGGTAGCGCCGCGAAACCGCTTCCAAGCTTTAAAACCGTCAGCGGCAATGCCATCAGTGTTGCGAATTGAAAAGCCGCGATCATCACTAGCGTCGGTAGCCAGTGTCGCGCTTCGCCGAGCCAGCGCTGATGTTCGCGCGGTGGCTTAGTCGCCGTCAGGAAGCCTCGCTGCGCGACCCGCCAGGTTGACCAAGGGACCGTGCCAGGAAGACCAACCGGTCTACGGCGCCGAGTGGATCGGTGAGAAAGTCGGTGCCCAGCTGAAGCCGCGCGATGCGTGAAACGGTGACCAATCGCGCGAGCAGGTCCAGATGCCCGCGCGGATTCGGGTGGCACCTTAGGCTCAATGCATTGGACTGAGCAATGACAAGACCCACCGCCTCGGCCTGCGAAAGTGGCTGTAAGCACGAGCTGTCGGCCCCCGAGCGTTCCAGAAACAGCAACGTTTTCCGCCCGAGCCAGTGACTGAGACGGCGCTCCGGGAACGCAGCGAAAACATCTAACTTCCATTTCTGCTCGCTGGCGAGCTTGGAAGTGTGTGCGCTCAGCGCGCTGAAAGAGGCGAGGGAATGGTTGGTGAGACGGAACGACGACCCAATGGGCAGCAGCTCCACATCCCCCGATCGCTCCCGGATCAAGCAGCCGTCGTCTCCGAGATAGCGAGCGCCTGCGCACACGAGCGCGGTTGCAGTAGTGCTCTTTCCGGTGCCCGAGTTGCCAACGAGTAGCAGCATCTGCTCTTCAAAGCACACGGCTGCCGCATGAATGCCGTACACACCCATCGACCGAAGCGCAACAATCAGCGCTCCTAAGAGTAGCTCACGTGTCGCTTCGCTGAATCCTAAGATCCCGCGAATCTTTGGGGGCGACCCTTCGATCGTAAACCAAGCGTGCTCGTGGTTACCGACCAACAGCCCGCTGGACGTACGGCCCAACCAGCCACCTGGTTCTTCTAGGAACAGTTCGAGCACGGTTGGCGCACGCTGAGTCCCGTCCGTGAGGACCTCGACTTCGACGATCGGCCCACTTGCTACATCTGAGATTGGGTCTAGCCAGGGCGCGAGGGCGCCGGCGGAAGCGCTATCCAGAGACAAGCGGACGCCGTGCAAAGTGGCCGGGGGGTTCACCTAACAGTTGGAGTCAGTGCTGACTCGGCGAGAAAAGCGTCGCACTCTGAACTGAGCGGCCGCGCGTGACCTTGGGCGGTTCGTATGCTCGACCTAAAGCAGCCGGCTCAGCGGTGGTTTCCGCGGGTTGTTCGCTTGTTGGCTCAGGCGGTTTTGAACTCATGACTCTCGGGACTATACGCTCAGTCAGGCATGCCAGCAAGGCTCAGACCCTCCGAACAGCTTCCCTATTGCGCAAAGGCGCAGCGTTTTTGGCGCGCCGCGATACGGGAGGCTGGTGCGCTCCGGCTGTCCCTTGTAGAGATCTTATCCGTTTCCCTGATCGATGAAGGGCCGGGAGCGGCTGCCGGCGCCACCTGCGAGCTAGTCAGTACGCCTGGCTGGTCGGTCCTCGGTGCCGCGCGAGGCTAACCTGAAGCCGAACAGCCCACATCCCTTCACGCCTCCTCGTGTCCGAATCGACGCGGACCTCGCTTGGTTGCTCCGGGCAGCGTTTGCGAGCGATGTGAACCGAGTACCGTCGAATCGCTCGGAGCACGCGTTGCAGCTGGCTCGTGCGACTCAGCTCTCTGGCCGGGTAGCCGCGAGATTGGGTGCTTGGCGCGCGCTGTCGCTTAGGACCCTCTCGCCGGGTTTCAGCGAGGATTATTACGCGAACGTCGCCAAGGAGACTCTGCTGATGCAGGCGGAGCAGAGGATCTCGGAGCTTGCTGCGCGGCTCCGCATCCCCGTGGTCGCTGTGAAGTTTGGAGGGCTACGCCTCGCTGGCGCCATTCTCCTTGGCGTACGGGTCGCCGCCGACCTCGATATCCTGCTACCCAAGTCATACGCTCGTACATTTTGGTGCGCACTCCTCGACGCCGGATTTCGGAGAACCAACTCCCGCGAGTATTCGCACCAATTGGAGGCGCTCGTCGATCCGCACGGCGCGGTCATCGATGTGCATACTCATCTGCCCGGTGTGGTCGTGGAAAAAGGCGGCTTCGCAACGGCCGATCAGCTGGTCGCTCACCGGTTGGTAACTCCGGCGCATGGGGCCATGCTCGTCCCGAGCACTTACGTGCTGGCGGCTCATGCAGTCGCTCACGCGTTGGTTCAGAATCGCTCGACGCCGCAGACTTATTCGCCGCTCCGCATGCTTGCGGACATAATGGATTTGCGGCAGACGGACCTTCGGGTAGTGGAGCACGCCGCGCGCTATCTTGCACCGGAGCTTAGCCTGACTTGCGCGAGTCTAGAGCGCCTGTGCGGCGTACTCGCCGACGGGGGTTTCGACGGGCCGGGCTTTGATGGGACGAGCGAACAGACGTTGCTTTCACACTGCCTCGCGGCTCGACTCGACTTCGACTATTCGGAGCAATTGAGGGCAGGCGGCCTTGCCGACAAGTTCAGGGACGGCTCGAGTACCACCGAGATTGTACGGTACGTCGCCGACTTGATTTACCCATCGGAATCAGCGCTTGACGTCTTGTACGGCCCTGCGGTGGGAGTCCTGCGGCGCGCTCGTCGGCGCTTGCTCCGCCCACTCGACCTCTTCATTCGCGGATCGCGTCGCTTGGCGCGCTCGGTTACCAGATAGAGAGCTTCAGCGATTCTGCGGTCGCGATCGATCCGCCGAGGTAGGTTGTACAGAGCGCAAGTGATGCAAGACATAGAAACGAACCCCGGCCCTCTTAAGCAAAGACGGCGCCCACGGAGGCGGCGTCAGACGAACGGTTGGAATACAATCGCCGACGCGTTGCTCGCCACGGTGGTCGTTGGCTCGGCGCTCGCGATCGGTTCGGTTCACGTTGCAGCTCAGCTGGTGATTGCAGCCCTTGCCCTGATTGGCACGACGCTCGAGACGTCGGCATTACGGCGCCTACCGCGGCCGGCGTTGGTACTGGCCGCCCTCGCGCTATTCTCCGCCGCGCAGGCAATCCCGTTGCCGGCGGCTTGGGTCGTTACCCTGTCACCAGCTTCCGCGGACATCTGGTTACGGTGCCTAGTACCATTTGGCGAGCAGTCGTTGCGACGCTTTCCTGTGTCGCTCGACGGCGGTGCGTCCATCGCAGAGGCGCTAAAGTGGCTGACGTACGCCTGCGTCTACCTCATGGCGATGCGGATGCGATTGCGTCGCGGTTCTGCATGGCTTGCGCTCTTGATGTTTGGCTCTGCCGTACTCGTAACGCTCGTCACTTTGCTCCATGGCGTCGCCGACCTAGCCGTGCTGTACGGCATATACCATCCGAATTTCGCTGTTGGGCGCTGGAGCGTGGGGCCGCTCTTGAATTCCAACAACCTGGGTGGGTACGCGATCCTGGGATTGTTTTCAGGCGGAGGGCTGTTGCTCAGCGGCCGCTCCCCCTTGGCGCGTTGGCCGTTGATTATCGGCCTTGGTGTCATGTCGGCTGCGCTCTGTCTTTCCGGGTCGCGCGGAGCCGTTCTCAGCACGCTCGGCGCTGGGTGCATGGTCATCCTGTGGTTAGCGCGGAGGCAGCGGTCGCAATTTTCTTTTCGTGGACTCGCGGTTGTGTTCGCTCCGATTGCAATCGGCATCGTGATCGCCATTGCGCTGGGAACGGCGAGGGAAGCTGCTGATCTTACAACCCTCGACGTAAGACGAAAGGTCTCCGTCTGGCTATGGGCTTTGCCCATGGTCCGCGACCACGCCCTCTTCGGAGTCGGACGCGGCGCATTCGAAACGGCGTTTTCGCCATATCAGCAGGCGCTCGACTACGATTGGGCTGCCGTAGTTAGTCATGCAGAAAATTTCGTCGTCCAGTGGGTCGCAGAGTGGGGCATTCCAGTTGGCTTGAGCGCGGTCGTGATGATCGTCGGATATGTGTTGCGCGAGTGGTACGGCAACAGGAGCGACCGGCTGCGGTTCATGGTGATGACCGGTCTAGTGGCCCTGCTGGTGCAAAATCTTGCTGATCTTGGGCTCGAGGTTCCGGCCTTAGCAATTGCGGCCGTTCTGACCCTAGCTGCTGGTCAACGCCCCACTGCGGCTCCCGCGGCTGAATCCGGCGGGCGTCCGAGGTGGCCGTCGTTGGCCATAGCAGTTCCCGCGGCTGCGCTGTGGGTTGCGACCGTCGCGTGGTCACGCTTCCCCGTCGAGGCGCAACGCCGCGAGCTGTCTGTCGCCTATCGCGAGCTTTCGCTCAAAAGCGCGCGTGAGATGACGCAGTTTCGCACTGGGCTTCGCCTCGCCGTGCTGCGGCACCCGGCGGAGCCATTTTTTCCATTGCTCGGCTCCTTGGTCGCAATGCGAACGAGCGACCCGACTGCTCTGGCTTGGATAGCCCGCGCCCTGGAGCTTTCGCCGACGAACGGTCGCGCGCATCTGGTGCTGGCCGATCTCCTGCACGCGCGCGGAGCGACTACCCAAGCGATGTTGCACCTGCGGTTGGCGGCGCAATACGACCGGACCCTCATGGGTGCGGTCAGCACTCGGGCACCACGCTGGGCTTCCTCTGTTGACCTGCTGATGCAAGCGATTCCTGAAGGTCCTTACGGACAAAGCGTGCTTCTCGACGCGTGCGCAAGAGAGCGAAAAGTTGAGTTGAAGGTCGATTGTTTTCGGCGAGCCGCCGCGCTCAATCTCCATTCTCCTCAGGCCCAGCAGCAGCTCGCGGAGTGTTTGCTGATCGCGATTCAAGCGGGGCAGGCCCCATGCGACGATACTCGGGTCGAATCATGCACCGCGGAGGCGGACAGAGCGACGCGCTTAGCGGAAAAACTCGAGCCGAAATCGTGGCGCCCGAGCTACCTAATGTCGAAGGTGCTACTTGCCCGCGGCGACACCGTTGGCGCTGCCCTTCTGTTGACGGGGATCTGTCCGGCGAGCGCAGAGGGGAATGAGTGCTGGCGCGATGCTGTGACGCTCGCTGTCAAAAGCGGCTCGAACGACGCAATCTCGAAAGCGGCGAACGCCTTTGCCGCACGCCCTTGCGATGACAGCGAGTCGTGCTCGGACATGTTTACTTCAATCGCAGGTTATCTCGAGTCTGGCCAACAGCCCGCTCTCGCGAGCGTATTTTTCAGCAAAGCGGCCGAGGCCGACCCTTCAGCTGCACGATGGCTCAAAGTAGCAGAGCAGGCGCTGCAAGCTCGCCTATACGGCGTTGCGCGCGCTGGATTGGAACGGGCGGATCGCAGCCCGGATGCCTCTGTCCTCAGCCGAGCTCGCGCCGAGCTGTTGAGGCAACGCCTTGCGCGAGATTCGGAGACCCAGCCCTAAGTAGCCTGCGTTTCCGTGTGATCGGCAGCGTAAGGCGCGTAGTAACCGGAGTAGTAATTGCGGTCGCGCGACTCGACCGCGTTCAGCACGAAGCCGGCGCAATTGGCGCCTACGTCCCGCAGCGAGCGCATCGCTCGCTTGGCAGCGTCCCGCCGCGTCGCCAGCGCCCTCACGACGAGCACGGTTGCATCTGCTCGCGTCGATAAAATAACGCCGTCGGTCACAAGACCAATCGGCGGGCTGTCGATGACCACTCGATCGAATTCGGTGCGCAGTTCTTGCAGAACACGACCGAAGGCCTCGCTGTGCATAAGGTCGGCGGGGTTGGGAGGCGTGGGTCCTGCGAGCAGAACTTTTAGATTTGGTATTTGCGTTTCGACGACGAGAGACGCGAGCCGGCCTGGCTCTAGCAGCGCTGTCGTAACGCCCTTATCGTTGCGCTCGCCGAACACGGCATGCACGCGCGGCTTTCGTAGATCACAATCAACTAGGCATACGGACTGTCCCGTTTGAGCAATTGCGATGGCGATGCTCGTCGCGACGGTCGTCTTGCCTTCTGCTGGCCCCGCGCTCGTTACCAATAGACAGCGGTAGGGATTGTCTGGGGACATGAACATTAAGTTCGTCCGGATCGCTCTTGCGGCTTCGGCCACGACACTCTTGGGGTGAGTGTGTACGAGCAACTCAGGGCGGGCGTCGGGACCTGCACCGATCAAACTAGTCCGTTCATCTCGACGTGAGCGCTTGCGGCCGTAATAACCGAGATTCCTCGTGCTGGCCTCCCGGTTAACGTCTGGGAGTGAGCCCAATACCGCCAGGCCGAGCTCCCGCTCGATGTCCTCGGATGTGCGTACGGTTCGATCCAGCATCTCCCGACCCGTCGCGCCAGCGAAACCAAGCAACAGGCCGAGTGCGATGCCCACCGCAAAGTTCGTCGAAGTCCTTGGGAATATTGGCGCCATCGGCTTCAAGGGGCGGTCCAGCACGCGCACGTTGTTGAACGGCGCCATCTTCGAGAGACCGCTCTCGGTCGACCGTTCGAGCACCATCCCGAAAAGTTTCTCCGTGCTTTCTTTGGAGCGTTGCAGCCGGCTGTACTCCAACTCCTTGAGATTTAGCTGCAAGGCTTCCTTCCTCGAGGTCTCGTACAACGAAGACAATCCCGCTAACTGGCGGTTGACGTTCGCGAGCTCGATCTCGGCGCCGTTTTTAATGTTCTGCAGCTCTTGCGCAATGGCCTTGCGCGTGTTCTCCACCTGCGCATTGAGCTTCTGGACTTCCGGGTGGTTCTCGTCTTTGCCTCCGGCTTTGATCATCACCAAATCACGCTTTGCTATGATGTAAGCGCTCCGCAGCAGGCCCAGCGCTTCGTTGCCGACCAGCTCGGTGGCAGGTATCTCGCCCGGATCTTGGGGATCCACTGCCTGCACCACAGCAAGCCGCGCCGCGACGGCTTCCTTCTTCGTCTTCAAATCCGTCAGGTTGGTGTTGAGCTGCTGAATCTCGGCACGGACCATATTGGACTGGTCGTCGTACGAAACGGAAAGCAGGTTGTACTTGAGCTTGAAATCATGGAGGCTCATCTCCTGTGACTCGAGATCCCCTTTCAGCCGCTTCAGCTGGATGTCTAGCCACTCCACCGTCTTATTGGTGGCGTCCATGCTCGTGTCGAGGTTTTGCTCGACGTAAGTGTCCACAAGCGCCGACAGGATGCGCTGGGCGCGCCCTGGGTCCGCGTCGCTGTACTTAACTCGCGCCAAGCGGCTGTCTTGAATCGGTTCAACCTTGACCCGAGCGCGTAGCGCCTCGGAAGCATCTTCGATCGAGACCCGTGAGTCGCCCGATTCCCGGGATGAGTCGGCGGTGGCGGGCTGATTGGCGAGGAAAGCCTTGTCCACGTTCAAGCCCAGCCTCTTGACGACTAACTCCGCAACCCGACGTGACGTGAGCACCTGATACTGGGTTGCAAAATATTCCTGGTTGCTCCAATAGCTATCCGACCCGGACTCGACGTTTTGATGGCCGAGGGGGGTTAGTGGCTGGGGGTCGAGCTGGACAGTCGCAACCGCTTCATAAACCCTGACCTGGTGAGATGTGTAGACCGAGGTCCCAACCACGCACACCACGAAGATAAGCAGCATGATCGGCCAATTCTTGCGCACCGCTCGAAGGACCAATGCGGGTGAAAAGCCGTGTTCAGGCTCACCGTGCGCGCTAGAAGATTGCGATGGAATCATGATAGTTCGCCTTCAGCTGGGTACAGCCACGGACGTATCCGGCATATCGCTTTCGGCGCGCTCCGCAATTGGCACAAGGTCACTGCCGAATGCGAGCAGCACGCTCGAGAGCTCGTCGACCAAAATCTGCAGCAATATATCGACCTGTGGAGCAGGGTCCTCCATCTCACAGCTCCAACGAAAGCGCAGGCTCGCGACAGAGCCGGACTCCCTTCCGAGCGGGAATATCAACTCGACCAAATCACGCCTCATGCTATCTTCGCCCGGGGCACTCCAGCGGCGCGCAGGGTTCGCCTCGCCAGCGCGCGCCAGCACTTCGACGCAGGAAATCGTCGTTTCGGTCGTTAACCGTCGGAGAACATCGAGCGCGTCGCACTCGCCCGGCGCCTTCGATAGGGCGATGATCAGGCGCGGGATCACCCGTCGCAGATTCTCGGTAAACGGATCGCGGAGCCGAGCCCGCTGGCGCTTCCGGAAGTGGAGATACTCAAAGTAGCCAAGGAACTTTACGAAGCCGACGAATACCAGCGATACCGAAAGCAATGCCACGCCCACGTGCCAACTGCGCCCGAGCGATACGGCGATTGCGCCTGCGGCGAGCAGGCTCGAGATACCGTAGAGAAAAATGACCGCGCGTCGATGAGTGAGCCCCAGATCCAGCAAGCGATGATGAACATGCCCCCGGTCCGCCGAGAAAATCGGGCGCCGTTCCAGTACTCGCCGGAACATCGAAAAGAACGTGTCGAAGATCGGCACGCCCAGCGCGAGCACCGGCACGAGCAAAGACACGGCCGTGGACGCCTTTTGCTGCAGTCCTCCTCCCGCGAGGGCGGTGGTAGCCAGCACGAAGCCTAGAAAGTAACTCCCGGAGTCGCCCATGAAGATGCGCGCCGGATTGAAATTGAAGAACAGGAAGCCAACTAAGGCCCCCATCAACGCAGCCATGGTCAGCGCAACGAACGCCGGGCCGGAGATGCTTGCTATGACAAAGCTGGTGAACGCTGCAAAAAAAGTTACACCGGCCGCGAGCCCATCCAGCCCGTCGATTAAGTTCACTGCGTTGGTAACACCAACAATCCAAAGAACGGTCACGGGTAGCGCGAACGCACCCATCTCGAGTGCACCGAACAGGGGCAGCTGAATCGCTTGAATTTGGAAGCCGCACACGAAAGCAAAAATCGCAACGACGACCTGGGCGGCCAACTTGTATATCGACCGAATCCCTCGTACGTCGTCCAAAGCGCCGACCAGGCAGATGGCGGAGCCTCCACCCACTACCGTTACGATCGGTAACCACTTACCACCGAGCGCCCTCATCACCATGCCGTCGCGAAGCGCCAGCACAACGACCGGAACTGCCCAAGCGATCGCCAGGCCAATGCCACCTAGCCGGGGAATCAGGCGACCGTGCACATGCCGGCCTCCCGGCATGCTGACCGCGCCGATACGCAATGCAAACCGCCGGACGAGGGGGGTAATGAGGACGCTCAGGACGAGTGAACTCAGACAGGCTACGACGTAACTCTTCATGAAGATCGAGACCGTAACGTTCGTTGCCCCTGTAAGCGTCAACGTTCGACCCGGTAGGAGTAACTCAAAAGGAGAAAAGCGTCTAGTTGAAATCCTAAATTCCCGCGGTACTGCATGAGTGACGGCGTGACTTGATGCATGTATATGCAGGCCGGAATGAACCGTGTAACGATCGTTTCGGGGGATTTCGTGCGGACCGGCGGTATGGACATGCCGAATTTCGCCGTCGCGGAGCACCTAGCTGACTGCGGCGTTTCTGTGCAGTTGGTCGCCTTCAGAGTCGCAAAGGAGCTCGTTGCGCGTTCGAACGTCCGCTGGCACAAGGTGCCGAAACCGCTGCGCTCGTACACCCTAGGTCTGCCGCTCCTCGATTTTGCGGGGCGAAACGTCGCAAAAAAATGCCTCGAGCGTGGCGGACGCGTAATCGTCAACGGTGGAAACTGTCAAGTCGGTGACGTGAACTGGGTGCATTATGTGCACGCAGCTTACGTAGCTTTACCGTCCAGCTCGAGACTAAGACGCGCGCAACATTTAGTAACGCACCGCCTGAACCTAATTCAGGAGCGGTCAGCGCTGCTCAAGGCTCGAACGATTATCGTCAATTCGGAACGCACGCGACGAGACCTCACGGAACGCTTAAGGGTAGACGATTTGCGGATCCGCACAGTCTACTATGGGATCGACGCCGAGCGATTTTTCCCGCCCTGTGCGGAACGCCGCCGACGCCTGCGCCAACAGTTGGGTTATCCCGATGGACCGCAGGTGGCGTTCGTTGGGGCGCTGGGCGATCGTCGAAAGGGCTTCGACACCTTGTTTTCTGCTTGGTGCATTCTATGTCGGGATCGCGGTTGGGATTGTGATCTCGTCGTCGTTGGGCGAGGTGCGGAACTTCCGCTTTGGCAGCGGCGAGCACATGACGCGGGTATCCAGGCGCGGATTCGGTTCTTCGGCTTTCGCAACGACGTGCCTGACGTGCTCGCAGCGTGCGATGCGCTCGTCGCTCCGACACGCTACGAGGCGTATGGGCTCGGCGTCCAAGAGGCGCTTTGCACTGGGCTTCCCTCGATTGTTAGCGCCAGCGCCGGTGTCGCGGAACGTTATCCGTCAGCGCTTCAGGAGTTATTACTTGACGACCCTGATGACGCCGTGCGGCTGGTAGCGAGTTTGAGGAACTGGCGACGGCACCACGAGCGCCTTCTCGGTGCCGTGGGCGATTTGTCCGCGAAGCTGAGGCGGCGAACCTGGCAGGTGATGGCCGAGGACGTCCGTTCTTTGATCGGTTGACGAATTGCCGCAGCTTCGAGTTTTCAGTAGACCGCCCACGACTGCTCATTCTAAATTGCAGGGGCCTATCGCGCAATCACCGGGAATCACTATGAACGCTCGTGCCACTCGAATTCTCTCACAATGGCGGCGAGCGCCGGAAGTTCTAGCCAGCCTGCGGGAGACAACGGACGCTGCGGCCCTTACGCTAGGATACCTGGGACTGCGCTCCCCCTCATATCCGTTTGTCGTGCACTTTCGTAGCGGCGAACGAATAAGCGTCGAAACTCATCACGATCTCGTTACTCTTTGGATCATATTCTTACGCAACGAGTACCGGCTACCTCAAACCTGCTCCACAATAGTGGACGCGGGCGCCAACATCGGTGCGTTCTCAGTCTACGCGGCGAGGCGTGCGCCACGAGCAACAATTCACGCCCTCGAGCCGTTCCCCTCGACGCGGGAGCGCCTAGTAGCGACGCTCAACCAAAACGACCTCACCTCGCGCGTCAAGGTGTACGAGGTTGCACTCGCTAACGTCACTTCGGAGGGTTCGAGCCGACACATGTCCAATTGGGGACCCAGTCAGTCTCGTGGCACTATACCGGAGCCGGTCGCCGGCAGCGTCGCAGTTCAGGTCAGCACGCTCGAGCATTTCCTTGACGAAGCGAACATCGACCAGGTCGATTTTTTGAAGATGGATATCGAGGGTGCAGAACACGAAGTGCTCCACGCAACATCGCCCGCCGTCATGCGCAGGTTTCGCGAAATTGCTCTTGAGTATCACCCGAATGGGTCGGCCGACGCGCTATTTCAGAAGCTCAGTTCTTGCGGTTTCGCCTGCAAGCACGATGCTCGCGTAGGCCCGGACTCTGGCGTTGCTCACTTTACTCGTGTGTCGACATAGTTATTAAAAGTCATTGGTAGCTCCGTTTATTTAGCTGCCGCACGCATTCGTGAAGTGACCAAATATTGAGTGGCGCTCGTCAATCGAGCCGGCGCACGCGATGCGTTATCATTGGTCGACATTTTAACTGTTGACGAGACGCACGGGCGTGTTCTTGCGGACAAAAAAGTGCCGCTCCACCGCCCAAAAATAAAGCCCACCAAACGCCACACAGGCGGGAACGAGCACTCCATAGCGGATCGCAATACCTGCGAGCGATCTTGCTGATGGCAGTAAGGGCTCTAGCAACATCAAGACCGGGACGTGGGTCAGGTACAAGGAGTACGACATGCGCCCAATCTTGGCGAAACGATGCCAGTACGCGCTAACCGCTCGGCTGCGTTCCTCGCGAACAAGGTAATTGATACATACGAAAAAACAGGCCGCAAAGGCCAGATCCGAACACTGAGGCAGCATTTGAAAAACGACCAGCCAAGTCGCAGAGTGCCCGAGTTCGCTCTGAATGAAGCGACTATAACCAAGCTGGCCGAGCGTGAGTTGGCTGAAGAGTACGCCAACTACCGCGAACAGTGCGGCCACGCGAAGACTGAAGCAGCCGCGTGGCAAACGAACGCCACCTACGTAAGCCTCCGCCGCTACGGCGCCGACAATCCAGCTAAACCACCAACCAAACGGCCATGTCCACCAAGAACCGAGTGAGAGCGGACCGGACCCGAGCCCCCGTGAGCCAAACGGCACTACTATGGCGAAGCGCCAAAGCAGCGAAATCGCCAAGGCTAGGGATGCCAAGGTCACCGCCGAGTGTCTGCGCCGGAACACGACATATATGGCGTATAAAGCGTAGAGTTGCTCTTCCAGGCCCAAGGTCCAAAATACACCGTTTCCGAGTGAAAAGGGGAAGCGCTCGAAGAGATTATGAAACATCAACGCGTGGGTCGCAGCGTCGTAACCGATCGAATGAACCTGATTGATCGAGGAGTATCGAGAGGGCGGAAGGCAACGGTAAACCGCGTAAGACAGTGATGCGGCCGCGATATACGCTGGGTATAGCCGATACATTCGCCGCTTCCAAAACGTGCCCCAGTTCGGTTGTATTCGAATTCCTCCCGGACGCGCCGATGCAGCGAGGTGGATGCAGAATCCGGATATGACGAGGAAACAGGGCACGCCCACGTATCCAAAGTCGAAGGGCAACAGCAGTAGCCGCCGCGCTTTGCTTTCGACCGCGTCGTGGTGGCCAATGTGAGTCAGCACGACTCCAATGGCAGCGAACGCGCGGAGTCCGTCGACTGTGTCGAGGCGGCCGGCACGCGTACGTGACTGCGACGCAGCACCGTTGCGATTGGGAACTGAGGTTTGGGGGAGCGGCATGTATTCACACTACACGCACTACGCACTACGCACTACGCGTTCGCAAACGCGAAGCGAGCGTAGCAAGATGCGGGCGGACGTAGTCACCGAGCGTAATTTTAAGTGATAGCATGACTGCCAAAGTTACATATGCAATCGAGACCGCCGCGCTCATGCACACAACCGCCGGAAATCCACCTTTGGGAAAAGAGAGTCCGATCCAAATAGAAACGAAGCCAGTGACCCCGACGAAGGCCATACACGGCACGATCTTGCTCAAAATTCGCACACGACTTATGGACAAATCCGCTGCTAAGGCGAGAATATTCGATGGTAGGCTGGTAAGACACACGCCGACCACGGAACCGAGTGGTGCGCCCATAGGTCCAAACAGCTTTGCGAGTAAAACGGATGAACAGACCGTAAGAATGCCGTCTACGACGCCAACGATCGTGAGTCTTCGCTCGTATCCAAAAAAGAGCAATGCGGAGGCCAACGCCATATTAACGTGCCTCGTGAACATGTCTGCGAGTTGGGCAAGAGTGACTCCGTAGCCAGAGAAATTGTCTGGACCGACCCAGCGCGTCACGAACGCCGAGTTTACGGCTAATACCAAACAGATAACATAGCCGCTGGCCAGCGTCATTGCCTGCACGACCGCAATCGAGGCGCGCAGCATAGCCGCGCGATTGCCCGCCCCGCGCAACTCGCCGAGGCCTGGACCCGCCAGCATAACCATCATCTTTGGATATGCATCGAGCGCATTTGTAAGTTTTCCTGTAAACGAGAACGGCACGATCGCCGCGGCGCCCAACACGCCGCCGATAATCAGATAGTCGGTGCCGAAAATGAAGACCTGCAACAGCTGATTCACCGCAATCCAAAGGGCACTCCCCAGGAGCATTCGTGTCTGTGTCCACGTCAAGGGGACACGAAAAGATGGCATGACATCAGTGTGTCGGCCGGCGACTCGAAGCGCAGCGCCGAGATAAATGGTTCCCTGCGTGGCAGCCCAAGAAATGACTAGGCCATAGAGGCCCCAACCGCGAAGGACTAGCAAGATCGTGAGTGCACTCCCCACCACCGTGGAGAGTACTGCGGTAATGCCGGCGAAGCCAAGGTCCTGAAGGCCCTGCAATGTCGCCGGGAAAATCCGCAGAGGAAATAGCAGAACGAGAAAGGCTAACAATAGCGCTATCGGCCCGCCGGCGTCTGGTACGCTCGACCTCGCCCAGCACCAAGCCACAACGGCAACTAATGCAAGACCTGGTAGCTGGTAGAGTACAATTCGAGCGGTACGGCTGACTAGGATCCGCAGAGCGGAACGGTCGCCGACTTCTGACGCGCGGCCCGCGGCCAGCGCCAATTCTCGCGGCAAAAGTGAGACAACGCCGAGATCAACTAGCCCTAAGTATTGAACTACCTGAGTGGCGATCAACCACTTGCCCAGCTCGCTTTTACCCAAATGATGAACGAGGAACGGGCCCAGCCAAAAGCTTATGCCTACGCCGATAATTTGCGCCACGTAGCCGATACTGAGACCCGAGGCGAGACGTCGGGTTCGGCTCATAGACTCGTCCGCATGGCGCTTACCACTCGAAGCAGATACGCTGCGGAAGTTCGCGGCAGACAAGCGAAGGCTGCCGAAGCCGCGAGTGACAGAACATGACGGTTAGAAGATAGCGATCTCGCGTCCTTGAAGTATTCGAGAATAGTACTCAAGCATTCCAGGCGATCCGTATTCCGTAATAGAACCGCGTAACTGACGCGCGCAGATTGAAGCATCTCGAGCCGTAGTGCCTCACAGGAGCGCTCCTCGAAGTGATGCTTGGATAGCGCCCGGATTAGACCACTGACCATATAACGTGCACGCAGGGCCGAGGCGCGCGCGGGATGGACGCGGACCTCGCCAAGCCGTAGGGGGACGTACACAAGGCTTCCGAACGACGCAATTCGTACTCCGAAATCGATGTCTGCGGCGCCTCCGCACGCGACATCGAAACGTTCTCGGTCAATGCTCGATGTTCTGTACAAAGTGAGCCCTAACACCATCCTGTTGCGAAGTGCCGCAGGCACTGGTTCCGCAACGATCCCCGAGCGTAGGTCGGCGCGTCCCGTGTGCATCGCTTCATTTCGCGACTCGTCAGGAAGAACCCGCCCGTTTGCGTCAATCTGCCAAAAATCCGCGAAGCTTGCGACGGCGTTGGGCCAGCGGTGCATCGGCTCCAGCAATCGTTCAGCGAACTCTGGATGTAAGCGGTCGTCGTCGGCTAAAATGCAAAAGGCATCTCCACGCCGATGGTCGAGCAGGTGGTTTATGTTCTCGAAAAGTCCCGGGCAGGGGTTCGGAGGGGTAAGCCGAACTCGACTATCGAGCGCCGTGAGCTCCGCCAACCAAGCGCGAGTTTCATCGCTCGAACCGTCATCGGAGATCACAATTTCGATGTTACGATGAGTTTGCTCGCGCGCAGAGCTGATGGCCTCTTTCAGTAGTGTAAGTCTGTCCTTAGTCGGTATCAAAATAGAGAGCTTCATTTATGTGAACCCGAGCAGTACCAGTCGCGTAGCTCTTCGAGTTGATCGCCAATCGGTGGACAAATCATAGTCGGTATAAGACGACGGTCGATGGATTTCCCGCTTGCGGTTCGTCGAACCGTCACCGACAAGCCGAAGATTTTTGCGATTAGCTCGAGCAAGCCGAATTTAGTTATTGCAGCAACTGGCGCTAGCTGATGGACGCCCTCACCGAGCCCGCCCTCGCCGCGCACAGTCCTCAGCGCGGCCCGCGCCCATTCAAGGGTGGTAATGCCGTTCCAAAGGTGGTCATCATATCCAGCCGCGTTGTCGCGAGCCGAAATGAGCCATCCGAGCAGACTGCGCGGCGGAGAAATAAGCTCGGGGCCAACGATCGAAGTACGTACGACCACGACAGATGCACCGTGGGGACCGGTGCGGCAAGACAACTCTCCCGCCCTCTTGGAAAGACCGTAGGGGTCCAACGCATCCGGCGCTGTCTCCACACTATACGGTCCTTGAGCTCCGCTAAAAACACCGTCGCTGCTAGCGTGAATGAGGCGTCGCCGCGGACCCAGCGTGACCGCGAGGTGCTGCGGCAACAGTCCATTGATCAGATAGATTTGCTCACCACCACGGACGCCGATGCAATTGATCACATTCTGGGCGGACGAGGCGGCGCAGGCGTGAACGAGCGCGTCGTGTGGAGAGCCGCTATATCGGGCATCAGATGTGACAACCTCGTAGCCTTGCTCAGCGAACAGTCTGGCAACGACGTGTCCGAGCATGCCACGGTGGCCGAGAACGAAGACCGGTTCCCTCGACACCTACTTATCCGTCCGCGAAAGATTGCACCCATTCACCGTGAAAATCTAGATTTTTCAGTCGGATATCGGCGGCGTAGTTCCATGCCGTGATCGCGCAAATGTCGACGGGGTCTTCAAGCAACCGTGATCGCTCGACCACCGGAATGCTTACGACTGGAATCCATTTCCCTGCACGGAGCGGCGATTCATCCACTACATAGCGAAACGGGAGCTCTGGGAGTTGATTCAGCCAAACGTTGGCGCGACCGGCAGCACCGTAAGCCGCGATCGAACCGCCAGCGGCGGACGCGGCAAGCAGTTGCCTATAAACCACAGTGTCACGGCGTCTGCCATACGCACGATTGAGATGATCGAAGCGGTTCGTGTCAGATGACACCGAGTTCTGAAATGCGGGTCTGTCTTTCCGGAACACAGCGCGGAGAAGGCCCCCGTGGAGAGATAAGCGCTCTCGAGCCTGCAGGGTGAAGCCCAGCGGCGCCAAGCACTGAACAAGGGATCGATCCGACCATTCCGCTTTGTGCTCGTGATAGATGGTGTCCCATTGTGCGGTGGCGAGCGTTATATCGAGGTCGTGGACTTCGACGATGAACTCGCCACCGTCACGCAGCGCCGCATGAACTCCCCGGAAAACATCCAACAGGTCAGATATATGACCGAGACAATTCGAGCCCGTGACGATGTCGAAGGTCCCCGCAAAACCAGAGCCACGTCCAGTAACCTCGCTAAACGGCTCGTTGATTAACTCATACGAGTGATCACGCGCGTTCAAGCGCGCCACGTCGCTCGGGTCTACACCGACGCATTCCCAAGTAGAAGGCAGACGACGCAGAAGTACTCCATCGTTGCAACCGATCTCGAGAACCTTGCGGCGTCCGTCACCATAGCGGGTGTGAAGCCACTTCGCATAGCCTTCGAAGTGCCTGACGAGTGCGGGAATTGTGGACGATGCGTAGTTATAGAGGCGGAAAAGAGAATCGTCCGAAACATCCTCGAGCACCTGTACCAACTTGCACACCGAGCATTCGACCCAGGTAAGCGGATAGCGAGCGGCCGAGCGTGAAGTTGCCTCTGTCACCGAAAACTCGCCGGCTAAAGGCATCTGATCCATGCGGAATACCTCGCGCAGTGCAGGATCGGGAGCGTGACAGCCTCGACATCGCGAAACGATCTGGAACGTCAAAGAAACGACTCCACGTCATCGACTGCGTCGAGGAGTGCGGAAATTGACTCGTATGCGTCGAGGCGTGTCGTATTCTGCGAAGTGTACTCCTCGCCGGCTGGTCGCGGGACAACGCCCTTTGGCAGGCGGTACTCTGGATGAATCGTGAAGAACGTGGCATCCTCGGTAGCGCGCTGCAGCTCGTACTCATTGACCAATACCTCGTGAATTTTTTCCCCAGGGCGAATACCGACAACGTTGATCGGCGAATCATGCTCGGGAACCGCATACTTTTTAGCCATCACGCGCGCCAAATCGATCACGGTGCACGCGGGGGCCTTACGCACGAAAATTTCGCCGCCAGTTGCCTTGGTCATGGCGTGATGAACCAGATCTACTGATTGGTCGAGCGTCATGAGAAAGCGCGTCATCTCCGGCACGGTAACGGTCAGCGGCTTACCGCGAGCGATCAACTCTCGAAAAAGAGGGATAACGGAACCGCGGCTGCCCATCACGTTGCCGTACCGTACGCAGCAGAAGACCGTTCCATTCGCAAAGAGGTTTTGCGAGCAGACGATTTTCTCCATCATTGCCTTGCTGATGCCCATCGCGTTGACCGGCTTCACTGCTTTGTCCGTACTAAGGGCGACGACGGTCCGTACCCCGGCTGAGGCGGCAGCAGCACAAACGTTCTGCGAGCCAATCGTGTTTGTCTTCACGGCCTCCCACGGATAGTTCTCACACGATGGAACCTGTTTCAGCGCGGCCGCGTGAAACACGAAGTCTACGCCCTTCATCGCTTCCGCAAGCCGCGAGGGGTCGCGGACGTCGCCAATGATGTATCGGAAATCGGGAAACGTCCGTTGCATCTCCCATTGCTTTTTCTCGTCTCGACTATAAATCCTAAGCTGTTTGGGGCCAAATCTCGCGAGCTGCGCGGCGACACGATTACCAAACGAACCGGTTCCTCCGGTTACAAGGATCGTAGATGCAGTGAGTTCCACGCTGCCTCCTTCAGCTAAAGGTAGGGCCGTCCGCCCAAGGGTGACTATGGTGCATATCTTCGTTCGCGTCGGCGCGGTTTTGTTGGCGTTGGTAGTTCAGGTTCGGAGGAATCGATTGTCCTAACGTCCAGTGTAACGGCCGCGCCGTCAAGTGCCTCGGCGGCCTTCGGCTGCTCGACAAGACTGCTCTACCAATCCGTACGCGCGCCGGCGTCTCACCCGCGACTCGCGCGATACACCTTTCATTCGGGCGATTGAGCGCGCGGGAGTCGCGTGGAACCGAATCACCGGACGCCTCCGGGGGCCGCGCGGTCTTCTTCTCTTCCAAGCCGGCGCGAGGGCGATGGTCAAATGTTTGCGTCCGTTCTATGGTCGATGAATGCAACAGGTCATGAAATGGTGCCGCGACTGTACGCAGAACGAGGCGAAGCCGCGCGCCCAGAGCTCGGTCGTGATTCTCGTGGAGCAACGCTTGCCTCTTGATTATTGGCCGCGGGATTGGCGGGGCATGCCGGTGTTCATGGGGCCGGAGATGAACTTTTTAGGCGCTTTGGGCAACGCCCCTTCATTACACGTTTCATCGGCGCGATCGTCGGCTATATCGAACGGGAATGCCGACACTGGCGGCACGAACAATTAGCATGGCCTCAGCGCAGTTTCATTACCAGCTCGGCGTCATTGGCGGATGCGGACACGTGGGGCTCCCACTGGCACTTCTCGTCGCGAGCAAGGGCAAGAGCACCCTTATTTACGACATCAACTCTCAGGCGGTGGGCTCCGTCCGCGCGGGCCGTATGCCGTTCGAAGAGGATGGCGCAGCGGCGTTGCTCGAACGTGATTTGGCAGCAGGGACTTTGAGCTGCACCGACGATCCAAGCGAGCTCGCCCGATGCCAAATCCTGATTCTGATAGTCGGCACGCCGGTAGATGAGCATCTGAACCCGTCCTTCGATGCGATTCCTAGAGCGCTGGAAAAATGCCTGCCATTCTTAAGCGACGAACAAATCATCATTCTGCGTAGCACTGTGTACCCGGGCACTAGCGCCAAGGTCCGGGACTGGCTTCGTGAGCGAGGTCTCGAGACGAGCGTTGCTTTCTGTCCGGAACGTGTTGCTCAAGGGCATAGCCTGCGGGAGTTTTCCGAGCTTCCTCAGATCGTGAGCGCGTTCGACGAGCGCGGGCTCGAGGCCGCTAAGGAGCTGTTTGGCTGCCTGACGACCGACCTAGTGGAGATGCAGCCGATGGAGGCGGAGCTCGCAAAGCTTATCACGAACGCATGGCGCTATATCCAATTCGCGACGGTGAATCAGTTCTACATGATTGCCGAAAAGAATGGCCTCGACTTCGATCGGATCCTCGAAGGTAGCAAACACAATTACCCGCGGTTAGCTTCCATACCGGCCCCCGGTTTTGCTGCTGGCCCGTGCTTGTTCAAAGATACGATGCAACTTGCTGCGTTCAGTCAAAATCAGTTCTTCATCGGTCATTCTGCAATGCTCGTGAACGAGGGTTTACCTGCGTTCGTAGTGGAACAACTGGAGAAAAAAACGCCGCTCGCGGGGAAGACTGTCGGCGTGATTGGAATGGGCTTCAAGGCGGAGACGGATGACCCGCGGAGCAGCCTTTCCTACAAGGTGAAAAAGATTTTGAACATGAAAGCGCGGCGCGTTCTGACCACTGATCCTTTCGTCAAAGATTCGACACTCGTGCCGCTCGAACAGGTGCTTCTTGAAGCCGACGCGCTGATTATCGGCACGCCGCATAAGCAGTATCGAGGTTTGAAAGGGAAGCTCCGGCCCGGTGTTGTCTTCATGGACATCTGGAACATTTTGGGATAGGCGTTGACGCAAATGACCGGTAACGGCGCGAAGATTTTGGTCACGGGTTCCGCAGGGTTCATTGCAGGTTATCTTGTCGAGGAGCTTCTCGAAAACGGCTATACTGTCGTTGGCATCGACAACTACTCCAAGTACGGTCGCGTCACGAAAAGTTACGATCAGCATCCTCGTTACAGCTTCACGGAGGGGGACTGTCGCGACGTTTCATTGATGAAGGACCTCGTGAAAGGCTGCGACCATTTCGTTGCATGCGCCGCCCGCATCGGGGGCATCTCCTATTTTCACGAGTACGCGTACGATCTACTGGCCGACAACGAACGGATTCTTGCATCCAGCTTTGATGCCGGAATTTGGGCATTCCGGGAAAGTCAGCTCAAAAAGATCACCGTGCTTTCGAGCAGCATGGTTTTTGAAAACGCAACCGTGTTTCCGACACCCGAGGGCCACGAGCGCACTTGCCCGCCGCCGAGCAGCACGTATGGCTTCCAGAAGCTAGCTTGCGAATATTTTGCACGCGGAGCTTTCGAGCAATACAAGCTTCCGTACACCATTGTTCGCCCATTCAATTGTGTAGGAACAGGCGAGCGGAGAGCGCTTGGCGGAGCCGAGATCATGAGCGGCAACGTCAAGCTAGCCATGAGCCACGTAGTGCCGGATCTAGTGCAAAAGGTGCTCAAAGGGCAGGATCCGCTGCATATCCTTGGAGAAGGCGATCAGGTGCGCCACTACACCTACGGGGGCGATCTAGCCAAGGGTATCCGCGCTTGCGTGGAGCACCCTATGGCGTTGAACCAGGACTTCAACGTTTCGACTGCAGAGTCCAGTAGCGTGCTCGAGCTCGCGAGAGCAATTTGGAACAAGGTTCATCAAGGACGGAAAAATTTCAACTTCGTGAGCGACGCTCCATATGAATATGACGTCCAGCGTCGCGTTCCCGACATAACTAAGACGACCCAGTTGCTGGGCTTCGAGGCTACAACATCACTGGATACCATGTTGGACGAAGTGATCCCGTGGATCAAAAACGAGATTACCGAAGGCACGATTTAAGCGCAGCGGACATGGCGATAGAAATCCCCGCGCTCTCCGTCATCATCCCTACTTTCAACAATCTAGAGGTGCTCAAACGCTGCCTTTCGAGTTGGGAGAGGTGGGCGTCTGATCAGCCTATTGAGCTGATAGTGATTGAAGACGGCTGTAAGGACGGCACTGTAGATTACTTGCGCATGGTCAGCGAGACTTCATGGGGCAAAGAGTTCCTGCGATGGGTTCACGAAGACGACGTCAATCAGCTGAGGTGCAATAATCGGGGATTTGCCGAGGCTCGTGCGCCGCTTTTCTTAGTCTGGGACGACGACATGTTCCTCGAAGTCGAATGGTTTGTGCCTGAGTTGCTTCGCACTTTCGAGGCATATCCGGAAATCGGCTTGCTCAGTCTTATTCGCGGTCTCAATCTTTTCCCGCTGACGTATCCGATCGAGCGTTGGGAGGATCTTCACGACCCGAATCACATGATCAGCAGCATCGGGAAGGGGCCACTCAATTGGTTGCGACTGACTGAAGTCGATATCGTGATTCGCCCCTGGGTAGTGCGGCGCGCCTGCGTCGAGCGGGTTGGGCCTCTGGACGAGGCTTTCTGCCCGATAGAGTGGGATGAGGCGGATTTTGCATATCGGATCCGCGAATCAGGTTTCAAGGTAGCCACGCACTGTTATGAGCGCCTTGGTGCATTCACGCACCTTGGAAGCAGTACACTAGGCAAGATGCCGTCCGACAAGCACAAGGCGATGGTGCTGCCGCTCGGTAAGCTCTTCCACGCCCGCTGGGCCGAGACCGTGCGCAAGCAGTATCCGCGCCTTAGAAGCACATGGCTTCGGCGCATCTCACCCGGTAGCTTGCCACTGATGGCAAAGCGGGCGTCGTACTTTGCTTTGCTCAAGGCAAAGACTAGAATTATGGCTGGGCGAACCCAGAGCAGTTCCCGGTGACCTGTGGATGGCCCACATTGGTATCCATGTGTGCTCTCGACTTTCACGCCGTGCTAATCGTGAAAATCTTGCTGCGTGACGCTCATCAACCTTGAAGCAGTAGCGCAGTAGCCGGCACGCCGTAGGCGAGAACCGGCGACAATTAAGTGTGAGTGGCCGAGTAAGCGGCCGAGAGTTCAGCAACCGGTTCCGTAATTACGGTAGTCGAGAAAGCAGCGCCAGTAAGAACGGAGCACAGAGCGCAAGCTGATCGTCGGTAGAGGTGCTGGGCTGGGTGTGGACACGCAGCGAAGCACCGCCAATCCGTGCGAGTTTTCGTCAATCGGCGTGATCGCGAAACATTGAGCCAACTGCCGCGGAAGCGTGTCAAGCATTTCGCCGATCGAGTAAGAGCGAAGATCATCAATGACGACAATGGCTCCTACGTGACATCGGCACAGAACGAAGTAAAGGACGTCCTCGCGGCCACTGACGTGCGGCCCATCGAGTAAAAAAAAGTCAGCCCGTCGAATTTCGAGGACGAGTTGATTCAGAGCGTCGTACGTAAAGAATTCGCGGAGGCCATGTCGCTTCAAGTGCAACGGCGCGTGCACCAACGTCACCACGCTGCGAAGAGGAGCGGGGAGATCCTGATCGACCTTATTTATCCAGTCTCGGTCGTGCTCGACCGAGATCAACCGCTTCCCATTGCGCGCCGCCCAGCTCGAAAAAAGTTGGGTGGATTGCCCGCTTCCGAACTCGACGATCAGTTCCGGGAGTGTACGTGTGAGTAGCGCTTCTAGAAATGCCAGAGTGTCCGGCATAAGCGCGTAAGGATTGTTGGACGCAGCGAACGGCGCACAATCTTTCGATTGTTCGAAAACTTCTTTGACGAGAGCAACCAAGTCATCGTTGGCGGCGAAGGGCAGTTTTGTTAAGCGAGAATGATCGTAAGGGCGCCCTGTATGAAACCGCGGCGGCTGAAACTCCGACATGTTTGCGATCTATCACGGCTGATCAGCGACACTTACACTTGGAGCGAGAGACCATTAGATTTTGCAGGGGCCGGGCGGCGTGTCGACAGTCTTGCGTGCTCGCGCCCCAAAAAAGAATCGGCCAGGTAGCCGGTGTTCCAGTGTCGAGAATCCAAGATGACCTTGGCCGTTCAAGTTGATCGTGATTGAGCGCCGAGGACGGTGCAGAGCCTTCGCCGTAGCTGCGAGCGTCGGTTTTGAATCGTGCTCGGCTTCGGTTAGCTCGCCAGCACTCGTGTAGCGCCTCCACGTGGGGGCGCTTTCCGACTTCTTGAATAGCCGCCACCCGAATACGCGGGGGTATCGGTCGATGATGACTTCCAGTCAAAGGGACACGCAATTGGCAGGTACGTGAGCAGGCTGCTTGCCTACCCGAGCATTGCGCCAGCGGCCCTCCGTTGGCTAAAGCTTTTCGAGCACAATCCACGTGCCACCGGTGACCGGCCAAATCACACGCGACATGACTCGGTCCATCGACCACCACCGAACTGGCCTTGCCACCGCCGTGTCTTTCGCCCAGTTGACTAGGTCCATGGGATTGCAGAAGTAGCAAGCGTCGTTGTCGGCGTGAAAGGGCGGCCGTGTATCGGGTTCGCGCATCAGGAACCTAGGTGACCGTTCTGTCGTCAGCTTTTGAAGCGTCTGCTTGGCGAATCGCCAGGTCTGGAGCCATGTTTCAGGCATCGTGTTGCCGCCTGGGTGGCGCGGCATCTCTGCAGTCCTGGCCTCCCACAGCTTGCCTTCCTGCAGGCAGCGCAGGGTGTGGCGTATGGCCCAGTAGAGGGTAACTCCCGCGCCGAGCAGGTTAGGACCTACGACAAACAGCCGACCGCCGCGACGCAGCACGCGCATGCCCTCGCGTAGCGCCATCTCCGGCTCCGGGACGTGCTCGAGCACCTGGTACATAGCCACTGCGTCGAACGTCGCATCCGCAAAAGGCAAATGTTGCGCGTCCCCTTGGGTGTAAGGAACGTCTGCGAAGGCCCGTACCTCGACACGATCGCGAGGATAGAGATCCAGGCCGTCCGCGTCATGACCCTCTTCTCGCATCATAAGCGTGCTCCAGCCCGCGCCGCAACCGATGTCTAGAATTCGCGCGGGCTGATTCGGCAACTGCTGTGTCACGAAATGAACGTAGCGGCGATAATATGCTCGAGCTCGTGCTGACTCGTTGCCGAAACCTGGTCGCACTGCGCCGTCGGATTCCGCGTACAAACGTTGCACGGTCTCTGGAGGCGCGGACATCTGGAAAGTGTAGTCCGGCTGACTGGATCTAACAACTGTGCCTCCTTGGTGGAGCCGATTCGGTTGCGGCTCTCCTGCTTGTAGATGAGCCCCAGGTCCTGCACCGGGGGTACCTGACACAAGAGGCTCGGCACGTCTTTCGATCCCGTGTTGGTCGAAGCGGGCAAGTCCTGCTCGTCGAGCGCCAGCTCCCGTACCGAGCGCCGAGCGACGCTTAGGGCAGCACCGGCGGCGTTAAAGAACCGGACGTCCATCGATGCCCACGGTGCCGGCGCTCGACGAAGTCGATGTATCAGTTACACAATCTGAACCGACGGGATAGTCAGGATGAACAGAGCCCCACGATCGCGCAGGCTTTGTTCTTTCTGCAAGATTGCGTCTTTATAGTTCCAAGCAAGCAGTAACAAATAATCAGGGGTATCGGTCTCGAGTAAGGCTTCATCTTTTATTGGAATCTTCATTCCCGGGCTGTACAACCCATGCTTGAGCGGCGTCGAATCGGTCAGATAGTCGAGTGTTTCGGTGCCGATCCCGTAATAATTCAGGAGCGTGTTTCCTTTGGCGGGCGCGCCATAGCCGACGATCTTTTTACCGGAAGCTTTCAGCCCAGAAAGCAAAGTCAGAAGTTCAGCCTTATTCCGTTCGACTACTTCTGAAAACGACCGGTACGTTTCTTCTCGGGTGAGGCCAGCATCCTGTTCTTCTTTTAGAATTGCCGCCACGGATGCCTTCGGCTCTCGGTCTTTTGCCGCATAGACGCGCAATGATTGACCTTGCATCGGTACGATTTCGACATCGAATATCTTCATGCCGCTTGACTCGACAAGATGCTTCAGCGCGTGTAGTGAATGGAAACACAAGTGCTCGTGATAGATCTGATCAAAGCAGCCGGTTTCAAGCAGATGTTTGACCCAATGCACCTCAAATATGAACACGCCATCATGCCGGATCAGTTTTGAAACGCCCGCAAAGACATCGCGTAACGGATCAGTATGCGCGAATACATTGTTTGCCGTTACAACGTTTGCGTGGCCGTATTTCCGCAACAGCTCGTCTGAGGTCTTCGAGTTAAAGAAAGCGGTGTAAAATGGCACCCCCTTCGCTTCTGAAACCGCCGCGAGATTATCGGCTGGATCAACGTTCAGAACACGCGCAAAGTCTTTTACGAAGTCCAGTAAGACGCCGTCGTTGCCGCCGATATCGATGACGAGGTCATCGGCAGATGAGATAAACCGTTTGATAGCATCTTCGGCATACCGCCTAAAATGCTCGGTCGCCGGGAAATTGGCGCCGGTCATGTAGTGATAGTTCTTGAAGAGCATATCCGGGTCTACAACATCAAGCTGTTGAACCAATGAACACCCTCGGCAGAAATAGATTGCCAAAGGATATGTGGGTTGTTGTTTGTCGAGATCACCGAACTGCACATAAGCATTGGCCGGCGGCGTTTTGCCTAAGTCTAAGACTTGCATTAAGTCGGCACTGCCGCATATGCGGCACGTCGAATGGTGTGTGTAGTGCATCCTATCACCCTGTACAGTCACGATTTGGCCAAAACTGCGCTATTGCCGCTTGTTAGGTGGCCCTCATTTCTTGCTGCCACTCGTAGCTTACATATTCGCTCAGCGCTTCCTCCCATCTACGCATTATGGGTATCGAATACATGCTTTCGTTCGTTCCAGTCTTATAACTTGACTGGAATGCCGAACTGGCCGATGCGATAACCTGTGCTGATGAGTTGGTCAGCGCCACGATCTCTGTCGCTATAGCGAGCCTGGTCGCGGCCCCCTGGTTGCCAATGTGGTAGAGCCCGCGCCTCCCGCTCAAAATCAAGGACTCGATCGCGGCGACTGCGTCTTTACCGTACGTTGGCGATCCCCGCTTATCATCTACGACGGTGATTGATGGAGTTTGCAACTGCTTTAGGATCTTGCCGACAAACTTAGTGTCCTTGGCTGGGCCTCCGCCAAACACCCATGATACGCGCACGATAAGATAATCAGTGAGCATGCCGGCGACAGCTAGTTCGCCAAGGTATTTCGAATGTCCGTAGTGGTTTTGAGGATTCGGAATATCCGACTCTGTGTAACGATCGGATTTAGACCCGTCGAACACTCCGGACGTAGAAACGTATACGAGCTTTGCGCCCAGCTCTCTTGCGACAAGCGCGATGTTGTATGTGCCGAGTGCATTGACGCGATGCGCATGGGCGGGATCAGCTTCACATCGGTTCAGATCCGTCTCCGCAGCGAGATGAATGATAACGTCCGGCTGATGCACCGCGCATACATGTCTCGTCTGCTGGAGATCGGTCACATCCAGCGATTCACGCGTTGTCCTAATGCCACCCCGTATGTAGGTGCCGATCATCCCACATGAACCGGTAATAAGCGTCTTGTCGTGCATGGGGAATGATAGGAATACGTCGAATGGACAGTACCTCGCTTATATTCCAGGATCAAATCTATCAAGCGTTGTTTCCACAACGGGCAAAGGCTATCCGCATTCCGGATGACCAGTCGCGCAACTTCTACGCGTACGAGCTGTCGGTCTAGGCGCTGTCGATCCAGAGGCCCGATTCAAACAATGTGCCTGTGGGCGTGGCGGGACTGCGGCGGGCACTGGCCAGGCCTTCATGAAGGCCCGCTGGAGGCGTTCTGGGATCTCCTCCTGCAGTTGGTCGCGTACGAGTGGTGGCGGGTTCACGATAGACGCCGCGCAAGCGGCCGAGCTCCCGGCCACCCAGCGCTAAACGCTCGATTTGCTCCGCAGGATGCCACCGGCCTCAATTCATCGACGCTCGGTCGTCGCTCGCGCTCCATCCCTCGTGAAAGAGCTAGTGCGAGCGAACGATTTCTGCCGTGCCGTTCCCAGATCACTTTGAGCAGTCACTGCTTAGCTCGTTGAGATGTATACCGCATCGAAGGATTCGGCGCTCACGAAGCCGTGAAGGCTCCTTCGGCCGGCCCCCGCCGTGCCGGCCGTGAGGTCGTCACAAAAGGCCTTTGACGGCCGTTCGATACACTTTCTCAAGCAAAGCGTGCCCTACTGCATTGGGGTGAATTTTGTCGGGCGAGTAGTACTCACTGTTGTCCGAGTCGCCCGCGGCGCCTAAGCGTGCGATCGCTGTCACGTCCGCGAGCGCGTCCGCGTGCGCTGCCCAGTTCTTCACGATGTCTGTATTGAACGCAGTGCGTACCATCTCGAAGCCGCCGGCCCCCACGAACGACGCATCCGATCTGGGAAGAACGGTACATGCGACGACCTTCCAACCCGCAGCATGCGCGGCATCGAGTAGGCCGTAATACCTATCCAGAAGGTCCGAAAGATTGTTGCCGTTTGCCAGGTCGTTCGTGCCCGTGGCAACGACCAAAATATTCTTCGCGCGGCTGGCCGAGTACCGCGGCAACACGACGTTGGAATAGTCAGAATCTTTTACTTTGGGGATACCAGAGCCATTCGTTGCGGCGTTCAGCAATTGTATGTCTGGGTTGGTTTCGGACAGGTTGGTGTCGGACAGATCGGACAACATTCGAAAAGCCCAAGATTGGTAGGTCGGGACCTGGTCGCCGTTGGCGATCGAGTCACCGAGGATCGCCACCAACGGCTTCGTCACGGGAAAGGCCTCCGGAATGGGCTGGGCGGTGAGCCAGTTCATCAACTTTTTTCCCTCCGCATCCGAGACCGCTCGATCGATGCCGACCGCTTGCGAAACATAGCCATAGATATCTGAGATATGGCCCGGGTCGTATCCGAGGTAAAAATTCGACGCTGTCTCGTGCGCGATTGTGGCGCACGAGGGGTCGGTAGCGGGACAGTCGAGCCCGCCGAGGGCTATATTCTCGGATGCGCGGAGGCCATCGATGTCGTATTGAACGTCGATGGCCGTGGCCGTGAAACGAACGATTATCGTCGTGTGCGCGCCCCGAGACAACCGCCTGCTCAGGTATCTTCCGGTGTGGTTGAAGTAGAGGCCGACTTGGTTACCGATAAAGTACAGCCCGAGGGACTCGAAGCTACCGTCGATCGGCGCTGAAATTCCACCCTGTGCCGGTCCGCCGGCACCGAGCAGTGGGCGAAATGAAATAGCCAGCGTCGAGCCATCCGTATGGAGCGTTGCGGCCATGTTGTGGAGATAAAAGCCCGTATAGGTGTCAATCGGCTTGAGACTTAAAGCTCCAAGCTCCCGAACCGGCCGCTCAGCGCTGCCGGGCGCCTGCCACGAGCCGGTCAGGGGTGGCGCTTCAGGGATGCTCCGAATCCTGCCACTGTCGGGCGGTGTCAGATAATTTTCATCGGCGTCGGAATACGAGGGCGCGTTTCCGTCCATCCAGAAGGCGAGCCCCGAGATCGCTGCCGGGCTCAAAGGTCCGTCTTCGGAAGCCCCTGGGCTGCCTCCTGCGCCGCCGTCAGCGTCGGTGCTTCCGCCGTCGCCGCCAGCGCTCCCACCAGCGCCCGCACGATCGTGTGAGTCGGGAGCGCCTGAGGCTCCGGCACCGCGGTCGGCTCCGGCGGTACCGCCAGCGCCAGCTTCCGAGCTACCACCGGCCTCCGATCTGCCACTAGTCCCCGCGTCGCCGCCGGCTTCCGCGTTGCCACCAAAACCGGAGCCGCCGCCACTTTCGCCGCCATCGCTGCTTCCGCAGCTGATCGCGAGCGCGATGACGACCGACGCACAGGGTAATAAGCCAATCCAACTTCTGGTCATGTTGATTATTTCGTCCGTAGCACGTTCATGGCAGAGACCGTTAGGTAGAGCTGACAGCGGCACCCGCTGTCTGATCGCGAACGCGTCGTTTAGTCAATGCCGCCAGGACAACCCGGCGCGTAAAATCCTTCAGCCCGGCGCATATTGCAAGGGCAAGCACCCTTGAAAGATGAGTGGGCGGCAAATGCCGATACTTTGTGGCGGATTCCGTTGCTATGCTCAGCGCGCGCAATTTTCGCGCCTAGCGATACAGGGGCGAGGAGCTGGCAAAACCCGTCCGAGTGAAACGAGGAGTGGCATGGAACGGCCAGCAAGTGATGTGACGAGGCGCTGCATACGAACCGCTCCGGCTACCGGTTGCTTTGAGATGGACAGTTTCGCTCCAAGAACGTCAAACGCTGCTCGCCGAATGCTCGACATGCTCTCTGACGCGATACAGTGGGCTGAGCTGAGGCGCTGCGTTAGGAAGGCTGGCGGAGCTCGTTGATGTGCGGGATTGCAGGACTAATAGGTGTCGATCCCGACATCGGGCGTGATGTGTCGAAGCGCATGATGGCGGCGCTCCGTCATCGTGGCCCGAACGACCAAGGTATCGGGTCCGTTGTGTCTCGGGACGGCACTGTTCCCCCCGCCGTGCTTGTGCACACACGGCTCTCGATCATCGATTTATCGCCGGCGGGTCACCAGCCGATGGCTGATCGACCTCTTGGCTCCCAACGTCCGAACCACGTGGTTTTCAACGGGGAGATCTACAATCACGAGTCACTGCGCGCCGAGCTAGAGGCCGCGGGCCAACCTAGCCATCGGCGCTGCGATACCGAGGTGATCCTCCAGGGTTATCGCGCATGGGGCGAAGCCGCTGTGGAGCGCTTCGAGGGCATGTTCGCTTTTTGCTTGCTCGACGCCGAACGCGACCGAGTTTGGCTTTGCCGTGACCGCATGGGCATCAAGCCGCTCTACCTATTCCGTCCTCGTACGGGGGGGCTGGTCTTCGCGTCAGAGGTCCGAGGCATCCTCGCAGCGCGCCCAGAGCTCGTGGAGGGCCGCCTGAACCGTGCTGCGCTGGAGAGCTTTCTCGCCCAAGGCGCAGTCATCGGCCGCGACAGCATCGTCGAAGGGATAACAATGCTTCCCGCGGGCGAATCCATGCTCTGTGACTTCTCGGGCCGTTCCGTTCGATCGAGGACATATTGGCTGGCTCCGTTCGCGGAGACCAAGCCGCGGTCTGGCGGCACGTCACGACTAGAGTGCGTAGCTGAGCTCAATAAGGCCCTGCGAACGTCAGTTAAGGATTCACTCGTCGCAGACGTTCCAGTGGGCCTATTCTTATCGGGGGGCATCGACTCTGCTGCAATCGCTACGATCGCCACCGAGGTTGAAACGGCTCGTGTGCATACGCTGAGCATCGGCTTCGATGTGGCTGCATACGACGAGACGGCAGAGGCAGACCAGGTCGCGCGGAAGCTTGGTACCGAGCACCGTACGGTGAAGCTGAGCGGTTTAGATGCAGTTGCTGCCTTCGATGATGTATTTGCGAGCGCCGACCAGCCCACCGTCGACGGCTTTAATACATATTTCGTGTCGCGGGCCGCTCACGACAGTGGGCTCACCGTCGCGCTCAGTGGGCTCGGCGGTGACGAACTGTTTGGAGGTTACGCCACGTTTCGAGATTTGCCGAAGGCGTTGGGGCTGGCGAAACTGACTAGCCTGTTGCCTGCGGTGTCGCGTCGAATCGCGCCGTTTGCTCGCCATCTCCCTAACCGCAGCGGGCTGAAATTATCGTCATTGCTGGAGCACCCTGCCGATCTGCTCCGTCTCTATCTGCTTCGACGTGAGCTCCTACTTAAACCGGAAAGGCGGGCGCTTCAGCAGCTGCCCTCGCGGTCCGATCCTTGGTCCGGTGTAAGCGAAAAAGTACTCGAGGACGCGAGATCCGTCGTGCAGGGAATTCCGGACACTCTCGATCGCGTCTCATGGCTCGAATGCTCCATCTACATGGCAAACATGCTGCTGCGCGACTCGGATGTCTTCAGCATGGCAAATGCGATCGAACTGCGGGTGCCGTTGCTCGAGCGGGCAGTAGTCGAAAGCGCCGCCCGCGCACGTGCCGAGTGGCGTCGCGCGGACCCACGTTCAAAACCGCTCTTGCTCGATGCCGTCGGAAGCCGACTACCACCCGAAGTTTGGTCCAGGAAAAAGCGCGGCTTTACATTTCCGTGGTCGGAATGGTTGCGCGGTCCGCTAGCCGCCCGGTGCGAGGCTGCCGTAGTCGACACGCGAAAGTGGCAGTCGCTCGGTTTTGATACGGCCGAACCACGGCGGCTTTGGAAGCGATTCAAGAACGCAGACCCAGCTGTTGGTGGCCTGCAGATGCTCGCCCTGCTCGCATTGTCGGATTATGCGGAGCGAAACCAGCTTAGTATCTAACTAGTAACCCATGCGCGTCCTATTCGTGAACCCGGCAGCCGAACTTGGGGGCGCGGAACGCAGCCTTCTGGATTGCGTTTTCGCTTTGCGCCAAACTGACCCGGACGGCGCGATCGGTCTGATTGCGTTCGCCGACGGTCCGCTAGTCGCACGTGCTCGCGCTCTCGGCGCAACGGTTATGGTGATCGAGCCGCCGCTAGCTCTGGCTACCCTGGGTGAGAGCGGGCAGTCGGACTCTCACCTGAGAACGTGGCTGCGCCGTATTCACGGCCTACCTGGCGTGGCGATTTTTTTGGCTCGTCTTCGCCGGGCAATCGAAGACTACGCGCCGGACGTGTTGCACACCAACGGGATGAAGGCGCACGTCTTCGCGGGGATCATCGCGCCGGGTGGAATTGGGTTAGTCGCACACCTCCGCGACTTTGTTGGCTCGCGTCAGGCCTCGAAGCATGTCTTGCCGCTCATTGCGGGGTTGCGAGATCGCGTTGCCTTTGTCGCAAACTCACAAGCTGTTGCAGACGACTTCTTGTGCCTGGCCCCGCACGCTTCTGTGCGTGTCGTTTACAACGTTGTTGACACAGAATATCTTCGCCCCGGACTGCCTGAGCCGGAATGGCTATCAGCCGCAGCTGGTATGAATGCACCTGAGCGGCAGTTGATATTTGGGCTCGTGGCGACGTATGCGCGCTGGAAAGGCCACGGCTTGTTCATCGAGGCCGCAGCACGCCTAAGAACGACCTTCCCAAATGTTCCATTACGGTTCTACATCGTCGGCGGACCGATTTATCAAACGGCCGGATCGCAGGTTACGGCATCCGAACTGACTCAACACGCCGAAGCAGCAGGAGTGGGCGACTGCCTCGGTCTCGTGCCGTTTCAGCAGGATATTGCTCGTGTCTACCGGTCACTAGATGTCGTCGTAAATGCGAGTACAACCCCAGAGCCCTTTGGCCGCACGATTGTCGAGGCCATGGCGTGCGAGCGTGCCGTCATAGTAGCAAACGCCGGCGGTTCAGCCGAACTTTTCACGCACGGCGAGAATGCGCTTGGCTTCATGCCGGGCAGCTCCGAAAGTCTGGCTGCGACAATGGCGGAAACGATCGACCCCGAGGTCCGATCCGGCCTCGGACGGTCGGCTCGCGCGCATGCTCTGAAAAATTTTGGACGTGGCCGCCTAGGCCCAGAATTACTCCGAGCCTACCAGGAGCTCCCAAAACGATGGCAAGGCCGATCTTGATCGCCCTACCCCGTTCTTGTGATCGCGGCGTCGTGAGCAAGCGTGGGTCGCGGTGAGCACAGCCGCACTGCGCCGCCGCTACAGGATCTCACTCGCGCACTCCAAAATTCGCAACGCTGTGACTTGCGCCGAAGCGTGTGTCTCGTATTCGGCCCGAGCAGCGCGGCCGATGGAAGCGCACAATTCGGGATCTCGAAGTGCGGCGACTGCCTTCGCGGCAAACGACTCGCGATCAAGCGGCGCGAGCAGGCAAATGTCATCCCAGGCGATGTCATCGAGCGTGTTAGCGCCACGCGTCGTGACCACGGCTCGCCCATGCTGCAGAGCAGCCATCACGGTGCCCTTGCGCGCATTGATTCCGTCCACAATCGGCGCCAGGACCAGCCTCGCGACTTGCAGCCAAAGCGAAACTTCGCGCGCGGGGACATAGCCAAGCGCTTGAACGCGATGCCCCAAATTTGCCAAGCTGGGGTGAATTTCTCGAAGCTTATCAAGAGTCATGCCGACGATTACGAGCCTAGCGTCGGGTTCAATTTCGATGAGTGCGCGGAACGCCGCATCCAAGTAGTCGAAGAGCACCGCCTCGTGGCCGGTTCCGAAAAACAAGATGGTGGGCGAGGGGACTGAATATCCCGCCGCCCTCAATTCTGCCGCAGCGTCCGAGGTGGCCTCATGTGCGATGTTCGAACAAATGCGGATAACGTGAAATTGCTTCATTAATCGAGGCAGCCGTCGCGCCCACTCGCGCTGCGCGCCCATGTTCGAAAATATAACTGCATTGAAGCCCTTTACCAGGGTAGCGAATTGGGCAACCTGCGTCACACCAAGCGCCGCCAGCTTGTACTCACGACGTTGCCAAAGATAGGCCACCGAAAGGCTAGTTTCATGTGCGAGCAGGATGGCGCGGCAGCCGAATCGTTTTCGTAGCTGAACGCTCCACAGCATGAACGCTGGCGAGAGGCCGAAAGTGCGCGGTGCGTAGCCGAGCGGCGTATATGCTACCACCACCAGCTCGGGCCCATACGCGGCGAGTTCCGAATTCAAGCAACTGAACCCTCTTTCGTGTGGCTTCGAACAGATCAGCACGTGGTGTCCAGCCGCGCGCAAGATGCCCACCATGACGCTGGAGTGATCGCTCACCCCGCCGCGGTCCGGCGGATAATCGGGCGTGATCCAGGCGATGCGCCTGCGCGTCCCGCAAACCGAGATGACGTGCGGAACAGAGGGGTTCGAATCCATGAACGAGTCGTAGGCTGGAGATGTCGAACTCACCGGGCGAGCTAATACGCGCGAGAGCGCTCGAGAGACCGAGGCTGCTTCAACCGCTGAGAAAGCCGCATGCAAGGAACCTCAACGATCACGTGAAGTATAGACGCAAGAGCAATCGTGCAAATATACGTGCCCGCGAGGCAGAAAAGGGAAACGAGCTCAGAGTTAGGTGAGATGCGTGTTCGTAATCCTAGGAAGAACACGGCCAACGGCGCATGCACCAAGTAAATCGAATACGAGATGCGCCCGAGGCCTTGCGCTGAACGTGCCGAAAGCCAGCGATGTAACGCTTCGCGACGGATGGCGACGTACAGCGCGACCGTAGTGAGAAAGCCGAGCACTCGCGCGAGCTCTGGCCGGAAGAGCAGCGCGAGACCCATTGCCAATAGGCATAACTGAAAGAGCCGGTCGGAGATGCGGCCTAGTGACAGCCACGCCGCCAGCGAGCCGGACAAGAACAGATAGAAATACGGAACGAACCAACCGGGGCGCATCGGCCAAATAGTGTGACTGACCACCAGCGACATGAAAAACGCGGTCACCATCATCCAGCCATACTTGTCGGTTTCGGCCAAAATGCCTGATCCCACGCCGCCGGAAACACCGCCGAACACAGACGCCAAACGAATCATGGCGGCGAACACGAAGTAGAGTTGGAACTCCAGGCACAAGGTCCAGAACACGATGTTGAACTGGCCGAGCCCCAGGATGTCCTGAAGGTAGAAAACGTGCGCGACAACCTTTGCCAATGTCGGTGTGAAAAGCGGCTGGCGAGTAGCTCGAGCCCGGATAGCTATGACCAGGCCGTTCCAGAGCAAACCAACCCAGTAGGGCGGGTCGAGGCGAACTGCTCGACGTAGAATGAAGCGCCGCAAGCTGAATCCGTCGATTGCTGCCTCCCGCAATGAATAGGCAATCGCAAACCCGCTGACGACGAAGAAAACTTCGACACTTGCTCTGCCGTAGTCCGCCAGGCGGAGGAAAAATTGAGACAGCCAGCTCTCGTGGTCGTAAGCGAAGAGGCCGACGGTGTGCGGTAGAACGACCATCAAGGCCGCGAACCCGCGAAGCGCATCTACGAACTCGAAGCGTCTGCCTTGTCCTCTGACCGTTACATCGCTCACGCCTAGCTCTGGTATCATGGCAAGCCGAACGAGGAAATGCGCTAACTACGCGCGTCTTTTAAACGGGTCGGGGGTATCCGCGGCGAACTTGCCGGGGCCAGCTCAGAGACCCCATAACCGCAAGAAGTTACGAGGCTGGGAGCCAGTGAGCCAACCTGAAAAACGTGTACGGCGCCCGTGCCGTAGCGTCGGCGCGCGCCTTATGGCCCCAGCACGGCTACGACATCACGAGCCCATGCTGACCTGCTCTGACGCCGTCGTAGACGAGCTCGCGGCGCCGGCGCAGGTGAGGGGCGTTTATAGCGGCGGGTTGTCGGCAAGTGCTAGGTAGGATCTGAATGTGCCCACCGTGTTCGTGGAACACTGCCACTAAACGGAGCCGCATGATGCTACCCCATCTCTGACGCCCGCTAACCAAAATTCTTTTTGAGGATACATCGACCGAGGCTCGGATGCACATTTTACACGTCGGTAAATACTACCCCCCGTATCGAGGCGGAATCGAAACCGTCGTCGAGCAACTATGCCGAGGTTTAGCGAGGCGAGGGCTTGCGATAACGGCGGTAGTGTCGAACGACGGAATCGCCACGGTCGATGAGAACGTGGATGGCGTGCGTGTTCTCCGGCTTGGCAGAACCGCGGAGCTCAAATCGCAGCCGCTGAATATGCGCTTGGTACCGACGCTTCGGCGGTTGCGTTTTGACGCATTGCATTTCCATACGCCGAATCCGCTTGGGGCCCTGGCAGTATTGGCGGCAGGCCGGACAGAGCCGATAGTTGTCACGCATCACAGCGACATCGTGCGGCAGCGTCTGCTTGGCGTGCCGGCAAACCTTGCCCAGGGATTGCTTTATCGTCGCGCGGCGGCGCTCGTCGCAGCAACTCCGAACCATATTGAGCATTCATCAGTGCTGCGCAGATATGAGTCGCGATGCCGAGTCATTCACTTTCCTATCGACGCCCGTCCGTACCTTGACGCCCCGTCCCCGTGGGACGAGCGACTCCCGCTCGAATGGCAGAACGAGCCGCTGCTACTGTTCGTCGGTCGCCTCGTTTATTACAAAGGCGTTGACGTGTTGCTCGAGGCGTTGCGACTCACCGAGCGCGCAAACCTTGCTATCGTCGGGATCGGCCCGCTTTCGACCCGACTAGTCGAGCAGGCTGCGCGGCTCGGCCTCAGCGACCGAATCCGGTTCTTAGGAGCGGTGTCCGACGACCGCCTCCGCTCCTTGTACAAGCGAACGCGGTTCTTGGTCCTGCCGTCGGTTGAGCCGAGCGAGGCGTTTGGAATGGTTCAACTCGAGGCGATGGCCTCGGGGCGGCCAGTCATTTCAACCGATCTCAAATCCGGCGTGCCGTACGTGAACCAACATGGGGTGACCGGCCTAATCGTGCCGCCGAGAGATCCGCAAGCCCTGGCCGCAGCCATGAACGAGTTGTTGGAGGACGAGCCCCGTGCGTTAGCTATGGGCCAGGCTGCGCAGCGCCGAGTGCTTGCCGAGTTTCACGTCGACAGAATTATCGAGGCGCATATTGAACTTTACGCGAGCGTACTCCGTGCCGGCTCGCGTTCGACGTTTTGAGCGGCGCACAATACCGCCATATTGAGCAACCAGAACTCCACGCCACCGGTTGCATTGAAGAGCGGAAAGTTGAAGCAAATCGCCAGGGCGCCAACGTTGTATGCGACAATCACCGATCCCCAAAGGCTCAGTGACGCCTCGCCGCCGCCAACGCGACCAAGCGAAACCTTTAGGCACCCCCAGCTAGCCATCAGGATCGCCGCGACGTAGAGCACGATCATTCCGACGCCGCCGTCGAAGAGCCATGCGGTCCACTGGATCTCAACCCATAGAGAATTCGCAGTGCTCCCGAAGTAGGAGTAAACCATTCCCCAGCGACCCAGACCGGCGCCGAGCGGATATTGCGGCAGGTACTGATACAAAGTGGTTTCGAGAAAACGGCCACGGTTAGCATAGTAGACCGTACCGGGAGTTGCCTCGACAAGCGTGGACAGTCGGTCCGTCATCGCCTTGCCGCCGATGCTGAGGGCCAGAACAAACGCGGCCGGAATGATCGCGCCAACGGCGCCAAGCAGGCCGACGAGCCGCGAGATTCGCCCCGTGAGCAGCAACAGCCCGAGCAGCGTGATAGTGCACACCCCCGCCATCACCAGAACTGACCGCACTTGGCATAGGTACATGCACATTAGGCCTGCCATCATGCTTCCTGCCGCAACGAGCCGCGTTCCTCTGAATGGAGGCCTCGCTGACAACAACATGCCAGTGCCCAAAAGCACCGCGTATAGGCCAGCAAAAGCGGCGCCGCCCGGAGTGTCCGTGAGGCCCATCGGGCGGAACACGCGCATGCCGGAAGCGAGCTGGATCTCGAAGGCAGCAAGGTGGTTGCGGCTGTTCGCGGCCAACACGGCCGAAAGTGGCGGTTGGAACTGACCCGGAAAGTAGGCTTGTAGCACTCCGAGGACTGCGCTTACGGTATAAAATAGCCAAAGCGTCGTTACCAGCGATTGCAAGTTGGCAGTGCTCGTCCCGGTCCTCGGCACCCAGAAGATTGGAGCGAGCACGGCAAGGTTGAGCATGATGCTCGCCAGCGCCGCCAGTGGACCGCTGCTCTCGGGATGCAAAAATTCGAAGGCAAGCACTCCTACGATACAAAGCGCGCACGTTCTGAGCGGCGTGCGCTGAGCACGTGCACTCGGAATAAGCACCAAAAAACTCAGGCTTACTCCGAACGCGGCTATGCGAAGGACGAGGCGAATGCTGGACAGGCCCGGCACCAACAGCAATAACTGACAGCCCAGGTGAAACAACGCGAATCTGACGAGCCAGGGACGCATCTTTCCCCCCGGCTTGGCTTCGATGTTGCGTGCCTCTAGTGAAACGCTACTGTGGGCTGCTCCAACCACGGTGGTCTAGCTACTCCTGAACCGGCCACCGAACAAGGCACCATCGCTGCGGTCTTTCGATCATGTCCGCAGCCGGTTTTTTGCCCCCCCGTTGATGGCCAAACTCTTCCGCGGGCCAAACCTGAGAAAAAGCCCGAATGCCAACTTGGAGTTCATGACACCCACCGTTACCGTTTGTATCCCGACCTTCCGGCGCCTGAATTACCTCAAAGAAGCAGTCGCAGCGGCTCTCGCGCAGACGCTCCGCGAGGTCGAGGTCCTGATCAGCGACGACGGCACCTCCGAAGAGCTGAGGCGTTGGTCTGAGGCGGCAGCCCAAGCGGACTCGCGCGTGCGCTACCGCCGAAACGAGACGAATTTGGGTCTGGGCGGCAATTGTAACGAGTGTGTGTCAGCTGCGCGCGGGCAATGGCTAGTGATCCAAGGCGACGACGATCGATTGTTGCCGTCTTTCTGCGAGCAGTTGTTGCGGGTAGCAGCCAGCGATTCAGTCGTACTGTTTTCAAATCATTACGTGATCGACGAACACGGCAACCGGCTCGAAAAAGAGTCGGTAGAGTGGACGGTGCGCTACGGCAGAAACATCTTGCCTCGAGGCAGGGTCGAACACACCGCTCGCTGTGTTTGGAGCAACGCGGTGCCAATGACCTCTGCGTTGGTTCGCGCGGACGCGATTAAACGGCTAGGCATCAAGACCGACGTCAATACGCCGGAGATCGAGCTTTTTGCTCGGCTCGCAAGCGAGGGCGCGCGATTCGATCACGAGCCCGCTTATCTGGCTGAGTTTCGTACGCACGCCGGATCTTCGACGAGTAGCGGTCTCTTCTCCGAACGGCTGGTAAAGTATCTCGAGCCGATCGCCGTGCCGGCGGCGGCCGAAGACGCGAAGCGGGCATTCATGGCACCTCTCACGCGGAGTGCGGTCGATCGATTGCTTCGAGCCGGTGATCAGAAACAGGCCCTTCAAGTGATGCGATCCCCCTATTACCCACACACTCTTACGGACCCGACGTTGATCGCTCAGGCGCTTGCCGTCCGCGCGCCTCTCCAATTGGGCGCTCGTGCCTATAGGCTCGCCCGCCGGATTCATGAGGTTCGGAGCAGGTGGGTCAACCGTCACTCGTCATGAAGCGCGCGCAACCCAACATCAGAGCGCGGCGACGTTTTGCTTAGCCATCGCGCGCCTCCGTGAGCTTTTCAACGCTTTCGGCAGCCTTTTCGACGGGCCCTGGGGGCGCTCGCCGAGCGCGGTGTCACCGTAGTAAACCAGGCCGGACGAACGCGCGCCCGAGCCACAGCGTCGAAGGGCCAAGTATTCAGTGCCCCTTTCCCCGCTCGGCCAGGCATCGCATTGAACGCGGCCGCTCGTATCGGACCAGTGTTCGTGGCAAGGTCACATCGTGCGCATCGCAGTCGTGGCCGCCAATCAAAGTACGGTCGGAGGAGTAGAGACCTACCTTGACTGGCTGCTAGCGGCGCTCGTGAAGCGCGGCCATCAAGTAGCATTTGCCTTCGAACACGCTTCGAGCGGAGCCGAGCGCGCCGTCGCTTTCGGCGTCGAGCCGCTCGTTCGTTGGAATCTGAAAACAATGCCTCATGACACCTTTCTTCAGCAACTAACGAGCTTTCGAGCTGACGTTGTCTTCCTGCACGCTTTGGAAGACGAAGCCCTTGACTTAGAGCTAACGCGGCGCTTCCGGACAGTGCTATTCGCTCACGCTTTCTATGCGGCGTGCGCCACAGGAAGGCGCGTCCGCCGCATCCCCTCGCGCCAGGTATGTCCGCGCCGCTTTGGACCCGCTTGCGTGCCTATCAACTACCTGCGGGGTTGCGGCTATCGGAACCCAGTGCCGCTCTTACAGCTTTATTCGAAGCAGCGCGCGAGGTCGCAGGTACTGCGGGGGATAGCGGCACTGGTGGTAGCGAGCGAATATATGCGAGCCGTTTACGTCCAGCACGGCGTCCCTGAGAGCGATATACACGTGATTCCGCCACCTGCAGCGTTTGCTCCGGATGAGGATCCGCCCGTCGCTCTTAAGCCGCGTAACCGGGTACTCTTTCTGGGACGCCTCACTTCGAACAAAGGCGCGGTTCGAGCGATACAAGCCGCGGCACTTTGCCAACGATCACTGCGGCGGCCCTTGCAGCTAACGATAGCAGGTGATGGCCCCGACTTTGCCCGATGCAAGGAGCTAGCCACCAAGCTCGCTGTCACGACCGAATTCTGCGGCTGGGTGAATTCAGAACAACGCATCGAGCTCCTCCGCAGCGCGGATGTTTTGATTGTTCCGAGTATGTGGCCGGAGCCGTTTGGGATAGTCGGTGTAGAAGCCGCCTCCGTTGGGGTGCCGGCGGTCGCGTACCCGGCGGGGGGAATTGTGGATTGGCTCCGTGCCGGCGAAAGCGGGGAGCTCGCGGAGGGCACCGGCTTCGGGAAGCGCTCGCTTGCCAAAGCGCTCGCTCGGGTCCTTCAAAACGAGGAGCATTACCGCGTCTTGCAGCTCGGGGCGTGGCGCATGGCTCTAAAATTCGGGGGCGAACGACATCTGAGCAAGCTTGAAGCGCTGTTTCACGATGTCGGTCAAGCCTCCCCGTTTGCGGAGCCAGAGATGCGCGTCACCTGAGTGAATCTTCCTCGATGCCGCCGAGTGCTGTTACAATTGCGCGAGCGTCGTGAATTACAAAGCGCAAGATTGATATTGCATCCACGAAGATGACCGCGAAAAAAATCCTCGTCCTCTCCCACGCTGGCGTTCTCGAGGTCAACCGAGCCGTTTTTCAAGAGTTCGCACAACTAAACGCGGACGTCAGGATGGTCGTCCCGCGCAATTGGAAAGGAGACCTCATCCGCGGCCTTCGCTTCGAGCGGCGGGAGGGCGACCAACCGTTGCGAGTCATTCCACTTCCCGTTGTGTTCTCCGGGAAAGGGTCGTTGTTTTTTTATCGCGCGTCGTTGCGCGCCGCGCTCGCGGGCTGGGAGCCCGAATTCGTGTTCTTGGATGAAGAGCCGTGGAGTTTGGCTGCCCTGCAGACGTGTGTCGAGTTTCCGCGGGCGGAGATCTGGTTCTTCACCAAGGAGAACCTGCGTAAGCACATTCCATGGCCCTTCTCGGGCCTCGAACAATGGGTGTACCGGCGTGCTGCGGGAGCGTTCGTGGTCTCCGACGAAGTCGAGCACGTACTTCGAGCCAAGGGCTTCCGACGCGTCATCCAGCAGCTTCACCATTCGTATGATCCCCGGCTATTCCGGGTGCGTTCAGAACACGAAAAGCAGCGTATCCGCGCCGACTTCGCGATCCCTAGCAGCGCAATCGTAATTGGTTACTTCGGACGGTTGACGGTCGAGAAGGGATTGCTCGACCTCGCGCAGGCGCTTCGGGACGTCGCCGAGCAAGCGGAACTTCCGCCCTGGTTTTTTTGCTGCGTGGGCAACGGCGAGGCTGAGCGGGACACCAAGCAGGCGCTCTCGGCCCTTCCGCCAGGTCATCACATCATGCTCGGCGCCATCAGTCATGATCGTGTGGGCGCTCTGCTGTCAGCCATCGACGTGCTCGTGCTGCCATCGCGCACGACGCCCCGTTGGAAGGAGCAGTTCGGCCGCATCCTCGTAGAAGCGATGGCCTGCGGCGCGGCGGTGGTGGGCTCGGACTCCGGTGAAATCCCACATTTGATCGCCCGATCTGACGGCGGTTTGATATTTCGGGAGGGGCGGGCGAGCGATCTCGCTACCTGTTTGGTTCGGTTATTGAAGGAACCGGAGCTGCTAAAAAAATGCCGGACTCAAGGCCACAGATACGTTGAGCAAACGCTCACACACGCGACGGTCGCGCGGGACCTCGCTGAAAAATTACGTGTTGGTGCCGCGCTTGAAGCGCTCGAAGCGTAGTGGTTACATGGTGAGCGTGGAGAGTCAGTGACTCGGATTGCCGTCATTGCCGACCTAATAGAGGAAAAGTGGCCGAGCATGGATCTCGCCGCCGAGCAGCTCGCTACGCACCTCTCGAGACTCGACGGCGTCGAGAGCGTGCTCATTCGGCCACCGCTGCGAGTCACCCGACACGGACGCCCAGCGAGCACCGTACAACGCGCGCTCGGCCGCTTCGTGCAGCTTCCAATTGAGCTTTCTGCAAAGAGCGTCCGAGCTGACTATTTTCACGTCGCTGACCACAGCTATGGGCATTTGGCACTTCTGTTCCCTCGGGACCGCGTCGGGGTGTACTGCCACGACATCGACGCGTATCGCGCGCTCTTGCCCGGATCGGGTGCGTCGCTGTCACGAGTGATGCTGTCGCGCCTTTTGCTCCGGGGGTTACGGCATGCACGGGTTGTTTTTCACAGTACGGCCACCGTGCGCGAAGAGATCCTGCAACATCGCCTCGTGCCCGAGTCACGGCTAGTGCAAGCTCCTTTGGGCATTGCCACAGAATTTATCGGCCTTTCCGTTGAACGCGCGACGAATCCGCCATACTTGCTGCACGTTGGCACATGCATTCCGCGCAAGAATATCGAGCTACTACTCGAGGTATTTGCACACGTCCGCCGGCGCTTTCCGCGGCTACAGCTGGTGCAGATAGGCGGCCAATGGACCGACACGCAGCGTGATTACGTCAAAGCGCGCGGGCTGGCTCCTCACATACATCAGAAAAGAGGCATCTCGCGCGACGAGCTGGCGAGCTTATACGCGGGGGCTTCGGCGATGATCCTGCCTAGCCTAGCGGAGGGCTTTGGCGTTCCGGTGATCGAGGCGCTTGCGTGCGGAGCACCCGTCATCGCCAGCGACATTCCCGTGTTCCGCGAGGTCGGTTTCGAAGGGGTACAATTCTGTTCACTAAATGACGTAGGTGAATGGACTCGAGCTATCGAAAGCCTTCTCGCGACGGGTGCACGCCCGAGCAACGAAACCCGCGCCCGGATCCGCGCCCGCTACAGTTGGGACTGGCAAGCTCAGACGATTCGTGATGCATATCTGAAAGCGAAGCGGGCAAGAGAATGAATGAAACCGATTGATGGGCGTCACGTGGGCGCACCGCTTCGAAAGTAACGCGACTACAGGTCAGTTCGCTCCGCTAGCGTTGCTTCAAGCTCTGGGCTGATGAAGATGGCGTCGCCTCCTCCGACGACGGCGTTTCTACGGAAATAAGCCATGTTGTACAATCCGTACAGGCGGTAGCCCCGAGCCTCGAGGTGACTGAATAGGTCGTAATAACGGGCCGCCCCTGCGTACGTCTCGGCATAATTGACCTCTGTGTAAATGAGGTCGATTGCACGCCTGCGAAGGAGTTCCTCCGCACCGGCCATGACAAGCAACTCCCCGCCCTGCACGTCCAACTTGAGGAGGTCGATCTTGTCGATCTTTTGCTCCGCGGCAAATGCGTCGGCTGTGGTGCACTGAACGGTCATCGACCCCGTGGGCACCACCCATTCCGTCGGCAGGTGCTTCGTAATCTCTGGCGCGTTTGGCAAAAGAGAATTTGTCGCGCCGTCGCGATTTGAATGAAAGGTTCGTGGCCCGACCTGCTCCGCGAGTGCCAAGTTGATGGGCTTGATGCGAGGGGTCTGACTCACCGCACGCTGCACGTTGGCAAAACTCTGAGGAAAAGGCTCGAAACTGTAGACCGTCGCTTGCGGAAACCGAGATGCATACTCCAGCGCCGTCCCACCGTCGAAGGCGCCGCCGTCGAAGATGACCTTGACCTCTCGTCCGCGCAGTAATGCCGTCTGGTCGTAAAACGCGTCGCTATGAAAACTGCCAACGCGACGAAGCTCGTAACCGAAGCGCCGGACCGTCTCGAAGACGAACGCTTTCAAGCCAGTTTGTTTCATGAATCTTCCTCCAACCGCGACTCACGCGAGATTGTTCAGTAGCTGCCCTATCATCGAACGGTTGCGCTCCGGGTCGAAGTATTTCAGACGCGTGCGCTCGGCTGCAGCGTGGAAGCTCTTCTCGATGTCGGGTGCCTTCCAGAAATCGGTCAGCGCATTTGCGCCGCTAAGCGAGCTCATGTCGGTCCAGGCTCGTGCGAATTCCGGCTCGTCCTTGCAGAGTTCACTGGTCGACGAATTTAGCGGCGCGTGAACGAGAATAGGCCGGGCGCTCAATACGTATGTACTCAGCTTGGTTGGGAAGGAAGTCTCTCGCAGTACTCTCTCTGCCTCGGCGAAGGGATAATTGAGATACAGCACCAACGCTTCGCGCGACAATTGGGCGGCCGCCTCAGCCTCGTCGACGTGGCCGCGCACTACGACTTCGACTTCGGCGTTGACGTCGGCGCGAAGACGAGCACCAAAACTTTGACCGTACACGATGACTCGCCCTTTTGCACCGACGCGCAATGCAGCCAACCTTACAGCTTCAGCGAGCAAGGGCAATTGCTGATAACGATAAGTGTTGCCAAGGATGCCGACGCTCAACCCGACTGTTTCTCGCTCTAGAGGCAGTTTTTGCTCGACGACGCCGTCGACGGCACGATGAATGATTTCTGAATCGACCCCATACCGTTCGCGGTAACGCATCTGCATGCCCTTGCCGATGACGTCCACGCTGCGCGCCGCGTGGAGAACCTTTGCGAACTGTCGTTCCGTCCGGCCCACTAACAGGCGAAGTTTCTTCGACATGGCTGCAACTGCAAAGGCCGGGTCATCGTGAACGGTGACGTGCATCGGCAGGGGGCTATCACGGCAGAGCCGCAAGAACTCGTCGGTGATAGGCAGCGCGGACCCGTGAGCGACGATCCAAAGCGCCTTGGCATTCTTCTGGCGCACGATCTCGAGCAGCTCCCTCGCCATGCCCGTGGAAAGAAGCGTGGAATCCAAAACAGGGGCAAGTCGCATCGGCCAGCCGCGCGCGCCGGTGCTCTTACGCAGCGAAATCACGGGCGGATAGGTACGATCGACATCACGGGGCGGCGCGGTCGTGACCCAGAGCAGTCGATCGCGGTCGGCGGGCTCGATCAGTGTGCGCAAGATGGCCAGGCCGCCTCCAGCGTGATACGGATGGTACTCCGTCAAGACGAGGAGCGGCGCGTCAGCCGCAAATGTAGTGAGCCGTTCCACGGCTAGCGTCTAGCGCGAGGGGGAGCCGCATACAACAATTCCGCACGATGAACGCGCTGTGCAGAAACGCGCCGATTTTGCCAAAGCCATATCCACTTGGTTGCAACGTACCAGTGTGCGGGGGGCGCCCAACTGAAATCAGTCACGTCGAACCTTGGCGTTCCTGCGTCGCTTCCACGATTTCTCGAATAATCGTCTGAAGATCATATCGAAAGTTCCACGCGGGATAGTCGGCTTTATATCGTCGAACGTCACTAATCCACCAAACGTGATCGCCAGATCTGTTCTGATCCGATAGGGCGTACTCCAATTTCTTTCCGGACGCGCGTTCGGCTATGTCGATCGCTTCGAGCATCGAGCAGTTGCTATGTCGAGCCCCGCCCATATTGTATACTGCTCCAACTTGCGGCTTCTGAAAGAAATGCCAAAAGGCATTCACTAGATCATAGGCATGAATATTGTCGCGAACCTGCTTACCTTTGTAACCGTGGATCGTGTACTTTTTACCGGTAACCACGCATTTCACAAGGTACGCCAGGAACCCGTGCAGCTCTGCACCTGAATGGGCCGGCCCTGTCAGGCACCCTCCACGAAATGTGCCGGTCTTTAAGTTAAAGTAGCGTCCGTACTCCTGAGCCATTACGTCAGCGGCAACCTTGCTTGCGCCGAAAACGCTATGTTTGGATTGATCAATGCTCATGGATTCGTCAATGCCATGCTCGAAGTACGGATGCGCTGAGTCCAGCTCCCATCGAGTCGGTAGTTCGACTAGAGGCAGAGCATTGGGCAAATCCCCATAGACCTTGTTCGTAGATGTGAACACGAACACCGCATCCGGGCTGAATTTACGGGTCGCCTCTAGCATCACGAGAGTTCCGTACGAGTTTACGCTGAAGTCTGTAAGCGGCTCTCTCGCGGCCCAATCATGGCTCGGTTGCGCAGCGGTGTGAACGACCAGGGCGATGTTCTTTCCGAATTTCTCGAATAGCTGGAAAACGGCATTCTCGTCGCGTATGTCGATCGCGTGATGGGTAAAGCGCTTTAGTGAGCCCTTAAGTTGGTGGGTGTTCCACTCGGTCGACCCATCATCACCAAAAAAATACCTGCGAAGATTATTGTCAATGCCAATCACTTCCATGCCTTGTTCGTGGACGAACTTTGTAGTTTCGCTTCCGATTAAACCGGAGGAACCAGTGATGAGGGCGATCGACGACATAAGGTGCTCTCCTTAAGGGCGCTGCTTCGGCCAAGTTAGTCGCAAAAGGGTACGAAAAAAACCTCTCGTCCAGATGCCGCCAGCTTTCAACCACTAATGGCCGCCGATGCGGCAATTCTCATGCGCCCAACGAGACCGCGTTGTTTTAGGGCCGGTTGTGACTTATTCCGTTGCATTTCGTGTCGATGCTCGCCCGACGGTAGGTTGACGCGCAGCTGCGTCCGACGAATTCTTCAAGCTTAAAATGACGATCTTGAAATCGGAGCGACCACCCGCGGGCGAGCCGCCTCCAGATCCCATTGCAAAAGGAACGGAGGGGCTAATGGGGACGGCAATGCTTCGAGGTAACCGAGACGATGCTCTCGACGGGTTGCGCGCCATCGCCGCGCTCATGGTCGTGTTCTTTCACTGTGGTGTGGAGCTTCGTGTGCGGCGATTCGTGCTGCCGGGCTTTTCAGGCGTGCACTTGTTCTTCGTGCTCAGTGGCTACCTGATTTCGCGGCCTTTCTTGGCACGTCTGTTGAACAAGCAATCACTGCCGTCATGGCGGAACTACGCCGCACGGCGGTTCTGCAGAATTTACCCCACGTATTTTGTTGCGCTCGTTGTGTTTGTCGCGATGCGCCTCGCTGCACGTCTCCATCCACCGACCTTCGGCGACGTTTTGCTGCACGCTCTACTCATCTTCAACTGGGGTGAGCCGGCTCAGTTCCTTGCGATCAATATCGTAATGTGGACGCTAGCCATCGAGGTGCAATTCTATGTCATTTTGCCGGCTGCGGCAGCGATCGCGAGAAAGCTTGCGCCGGGCGGCGGCCGCGTGGCGGCATTACTGATTCCGCTCGCTTTCGTGATGGTCGGACTGGTCTCTCGCGGGACAGAATACGTCTCCACGTCTCCTGGCGGGTCGCGATTTCGCTTGCCATTTTCCTTCCTCGATCTGTTTGCGATGGGCATATTTGTCGCATACCTCGACCTCACTCAAGCGTCGTTCCTGCGCGCGCGTTTGCGGCTCCGGCAATTGCTAGCGCTGTTCGCCGCTGCGGTGCTGTTCGGAACGAACTACTGGCTCGTTACGGCGGGAGGCGGCGACTGGTTGAGCCCCCCGACACTAGCGCTGTGTTGCCTGTACCCCGCGTTCGTCTGCATGGGGTTTGCACTGATCCTGCTCGTCGTGGTCACTCGCACGCGCTCGTCAGTCGCTTTTCTGACGTCGCCTCCGCTCACGTTCGTAGGTCGGATCTCTTATAGCATTTACCTTTTCCACGTCGGCGTAGGGTACTTCCTCTTGACTCGTTTGCCGCGCGGTCTTGGAGACTGGCTCGGGTCGCGTCCGCCGATATACGCGCTCGCCCAGCTGGCTCCTGTCCTGGTTGTTTCGTATTTGGTTTACCGTGCGGTCGAGCTTCCGTCGTTGCGTTGGGTAGAAAGCTTTTCGCTGCGTGCGCGCGAGCAAAAACCGGTGAGCTCCGCATGACGTGGTAAGCAGTAACGGGCTAAATAGCCTCGTTATGATAGACCGGAGCTTGGGCAAAGTCGTGCTTTCGCTTAGACGTCGTTCCTTCCCGCCGCTTTCGGACGAAGAGCACGACCTCGCACGGTCTCGACGCTTCGCGCTCTGTTCCCGCATGCGTTCGCTCATGCAGGATGCCGAAACGGACATGTATGTCAGATTGATATGTCCGCCCGTGGATAGTTACATCGATGCGGTGCACGCAGCCCCGTTCGATTGCTGAACGCACCGAAGGGCAAAGAGCCCGTTGTACAGCTCGCGCACCCCGCCTAGGTTCCGTGCCATGCATGACTCCGGCGTGCCAACTACCGTCGACGCGCGCTCTGCGCCCAGCGGACGCGCGCGCCGCCCGGAGATTCGAGCACTGACCAGCATTCGGGCTTTAGCCGCGATCGAAGTCGTGCTCTTGCACACGTTGTTCGAGCTGGGTGGGAAACCAGCGCAAGCGCTGCCGGCCGTGGTTACCGGGGCCCTCACTCGCGGAGGCATGGCCGTCAGTTTTTTCTTCGTCTTGTCGGGTTTTATCCTCGCCTATACGTACTGCGACGAGGGCAGCGCGCTTCGGGGGTCGCCTGGCAATTTCTGGAGAGCGCGCTTTGCTCGCATCTACCCGCTTTATTTTCTGGGCTTCCTGATGGATGCGCCGCGGGTGATTTCTTTTTTTCTCGCTTCCGCAACTTCGCTCATGAGCGCGCTCGCGAAGATTGGCATTGCTGGCTTTGCCTACGTCACGCTCCTTCAGTCCTGGCATCCCCGCGTGACCAACACCTGGAACACCCCGGGCTGGTCCCTATCCACCGAAGCCTTCTTTTATGCGGTTTTTCCCGCGCTTCTCGCCAGTTCGAGGCGCTGGTCGCTGCCACGTTTGCTGCGTGTTGCTATCGCGGCGTGGGCCGTGCCGATCATCGCGTACACGGTCGTCGCCCGTGCGCGGCTGGTCGATCTGGATGTTCCGGCCTTGCTGACGTTCTGGCGCAGCTTTCCGCCGCTCCGTTTGCCCGAGTTCGTGCTCGGCGTCGCCGCGGGTCGCCTCTTCTTGTCGGGGCGATTGCCAGCGGACCTTAGATGGCTCCGCTGGTCAGGGGCAGTCGCGCTCGTTCTGATCCTAATACTGCCCGCTTCTGGCGGCTTCTTGCCGGGATTCATGGTCGAGATGACGCTCGGTGCACCACTTTTTGCGCTCGCAATTGTCGCGGTGGCATCGGGCGCGCTGCCAACGCCGCGCTGGCTGAGTAGCTCCACGCTCGTCCTATTGGGGCGTGCCAGCTACGCGGTGTACATCGTCCATCAACCGTTCAAGACCGTTTATATGGCCGCCGCCCACTGGGCGGGCCTCGATTCGCCGTCGCCCGCTCTGCTCATCGTTTTCTTGGTCTCGCTCGAGCTGTTCTGTATTGCTCTATTCCGCTGGTTCGAGGATCCGTCGCGACGCGTGATCGCTCGGGCGCCGAAATACGCCGGTTGAGGTCCGCCCGGGCCCCGCATTCATTCGATGTTTTTGGCCTTTGCTGGATTGGCGCTCGCGGTCTTGATTGCGTCCTCCGACATCGACGTGACGCCGCTCGACTTCAGAAATTCCTGCAAAAGCTCGTTGTTTCCGTGGCGCATCTCGTCGGGGGAGCCAGATGCCACGATGCTGCCCTTGGACAGCAGGTAGATCTCGTCGGCGATCTGAAGCGCGCCGAGCATGTCGTGAGAAATGATGACGCTCGTGACGCCGAAATTTTTTCGGGTCTCGACGATCAGCTCGTCGACCATGCGGCTGGTCACTGGGTCGAGGCCGCTCGTGGGTTCGTCGTACATGATGACCTCGGGCTCGAGCATCAAGGCGCGCGCCAAGGCGACGCGCTTTCGCATGCCGCCCGAAAGCTGGCTCGGCATGCGCTGCTCGACGTTGTCGAGGCCCAATGAATTCAGCTTCTCCGTGACCTTTTGCTTGATCTCTTTTTCGTCCAGCTTCGTGTGCTCGCGCATGGGGAAGGCCACGTTGTCCATCACGTTCATCGAATCCAAGAGCGCGGAGTATTGAAAGACCATCCCGAATTTTCGGCGCATCTTGTTCAGCTCGCGGTCGTTCAAGTTGGCGATGTCTTGACCGCTTACGATCACCGCGCCCGAGCTGGGGCGCTCGAGACCGATTAAAATGCGAAGCAGAGTCGTCTTGCCGGCGCCCGAGCCGCCAATGATTACAGCGATGTGCCCGCGCCCAATGCTCATGTTCACATCGGTCAGGACCTTCGTGTCACCGAAGTTTTTTTGCAGTGAGCGCACCTCGATGTGTGGCCCATCGGCGACCGCATCGCCGTTCGCGCCGCGTTTGTCGGCTGTCTGCTGCTCGCTCACCGGGGGACGATAGAGCGACTTGCCCGCACCTCAATCATAAAAGCGTCGGCGCCTTGACTTCGGGCTAGAAAAGAAAAACTTTAGACATATGACCGAAGAGCATCTGACCGCGCTGCTCACCGCTGGCGAAGCAAAGAAGGACGACAAGGGTTGGCTAGGCGCCGCCGACGGCCGCCTTTTCACCTTTTACGTTGCCTCGGGTGGCGCCGCGCTCACCGTCGGCCGCGTCGAGGCCATCCGTGTGGACGGCAAGCTGCTCCATGCGCGCACCAACCGCGGCGAGCTGTACTTGGTTTCTTTGGCCGACGTGTACGCGGGCGCCATCGAAGGCGCCACCTCGACCTCGCGCAAAGCCGGCTTCGCCTGAGGCGGTGGGCGCGCTCAGCCAACGGGCGCGCGCTCGCGGTTACTCCGCGGCCAGGGCTTCGGCGACCGTGCTCACCATCCACCCTTCTAGCTCTGGAAAGATCGGCACGGCCAGCGATTCACGCGCGGCGGCCTCGGCCTCTGGAAAAGCGCCGGCGCGATAGCCGAGGTCTGCGCATGCTTTCTGCAGATGGATGGGCGTTGGGTAGTAATGTTCGGTCGCGATGCCGCGCGCGGCAAGGCGAGCTGCCAGCGCCTCGCGCTCGGGCGAGCGGATGACGAATTGGTGGTACACGTGCTGGCGAGCCTCGAGCTCTCGCGGCAGCCGCAGTGAGCCGCTCGCGCTCTGCAAATAGCGCGCGGCGTGCTCCCGCCGACGCGCGTTGAAGCTGGCCAAGTGAGGCAGTTTCACGCGCAAAATCGCGGCTTGTAGCGCGTCCAAACGAAAGTTGCCGCCTAGCCGTTGGCTGTGATGTTTCGCGCCAAAGCCATGATTGCGCAGCGAACGCGCTAGCGCCGCGAGCCGGTCGTCGTTCGTGCTGACCAAGCCGCCGTCACCAAAGGCGCCCAAATTTTTGCTCGGAAAAAAGCTGAAGCAGCCCATGTCGCCCCAGGTGCCCACGCGCTCACCGTGCAGCGTCGCGCCGAGGGCTTGTGCCGCATCCTCGATCAGGGCGACTGAGTGGTGGCGCGCTAGCGCACGCAGGGCAGTCATGTCTGCAGCTTGGCCAAACAAGTGCACCGGCAAGATGGCGCGTGTGCGCTCGCTCATCACTTCGGCCACGCGAGCCGGGTCCAAATTGAAACTGGCGCGCTCGATGTCCGCGAACACGGGTCGCGCGCCAACGCGCAGGATGGCGCCGGTAGTGGCAAAAAAAGTATAAGGGGTAGTCACCACTTCATCGCCCGGGCCGACGCCCAACGCAGTGAGCGCAATCGTGAGCGCATCGGTGCCAGAAGAGACGCCAATCGCATGCCGCACGCCAAGAAACGCGGCAATCTCTCGTTCGAACGCGGCGACTTCTTCACCCAAAATAAAGCGCTGCGAGCCGATCACCCGTTCTAGCGCGGCCCTGATCTCGACGATCAGCTCCGACGTTTGCGCCGCCAGGTCGAAAAATGGAATGCGCGCCGGCTGAGCCGAGGCGGGCGAGCTCAGGGCGGGGAGGGGAAGAGTCACGACAGCGGCAGATCTTCGGGATGATCGAGACAGCTGAGCGTGCCACTCGCGCTCTCACGGTAGCGAAAGCCACTCTCCGGGCAAAGCAGATTGCCGTGACCATCGCGCGCCTGCAAGCGCTGCCCATGCCGGCTCACCCAGCCGGCGTGCTGCGCCGGGACGCCCAGCAACAGCGCGTAGTCGGGGTATACGCCGGAGACGACCGCGCCGGCGCCCACGAGCGCGTAGCGCCCCAAATCAGCGCCGCAAATCACGGTGGCGTTGGCGCCCAGCGTCGCTCCGCGGCGCACGAGCGTGGGCACGAAATCGTTTCGACGAGGCAGCTCGGCGCGCGGATTCTTGACGTTCGTGAACACGCAGGAAGGTCCGCAGAAGACGTAATCCTCGAGCTCCACGCCGTCGTACACCGAGACGTTGTTTTGAATTTTTACATGATTGCCGACCTTGGCGCCGCTGGCGACGAACACGTTCTGCCCGATGGTACAAGCGCGGCCGATGCGCGCGCCCGCCATCACGTGCGAAAAGTGCCAGATCCGCGTGCCTTCGCCGATAACGCTCCCGGCGTCCACGCACGCGCTCGGATGGATCGACACGTCATTCGGCGAGGCGCTCATGCCGGCGTGAGTCTAGCGCGCTTTGCCGTTGCCGCGCGCCGGAGGCGGCGCTAACCCACAGCCCATGACCGAGCAAGATAGCCTGAAAATTGGCTCGCACGTGTTCAACTCCCGCCTAATCGTGGGCACCGGCAAGTATCAGAGCGTCGAGCAAACCGCCGCCGCGCTCAGCGCTTCCGGTACGGAGCTCATCACCGTGGCGCTCCGGCGTGTCGACCTGAAAGACCGTAGCCAAGGCTCGCTGATGAGCCTACTCATGAGCAAGCGCTGGACCTTGCTGCCCAACACCGCCGGTTGCTACACGGCGGATGAGGCTGTGCGGACCCTACGCCTCGCGCGCGAGCTCGGCATCGCTGACCTCGTGAAGCTCGAGGTCATTGGTGATCCTAAAACGCTTTATCCAGACAACGAGCAAACGCTCGAGGCCGCCAAGATATTGGTGAAGGACGGCTTCACCGTATTGCCGTACTGCATCGATGATCCCATCGTCTGTCGCAAGCTGGAGGATCTCGGTTGCGCCGCGGTGATGCCATTGGCGGCGCCCATCGGTTCCGGCCTGGGCATCAGAAACCCCCATAATTTGCGGATCATTTTGGAGCGCGCCCAAGTGCCGGTGATCGTCGACGCGGGCGTGGGCACGGCCAGTGACGCCGCCATTGCCATGGAGCTCGGGTGCCAGGGCATCCTCCTGAACACGGCCATCGCTCATGCCAAAAATCCGGTGCTCATGGCGGAGGCCATGCGTGAAGGCGTGCTCGCCGGGCGCAAGGCTTTCCTTGCCGGGCGCATGCCCAAGCGCCTGTACGCGAACGCGTCTAGTCCCGAAGCGGGATTGATCGAATGAGTGACGCCTCCGGGCCGCGCGCGAGCACTCCCGCCTTACGCGCCTCGAAGCTGTCTAGCTATCAACGTCGGCTCTTGCTCTTTTTGAGCGTGGCAAGCTTCTTCGAAAGCTATGATTTTTTTGCGCTGACCCAGATTTTACCCAATCTGCGGGCCAATTTGCGGGTTGGCGTAGCCGGTAGCGGGCTACTCGTCGGCTTCATCAACTTCGGCACCATCCTCGCGTTCGTACTGGCACGGAAGGCGGACCGCTGGGGCCGGAAGCCGGTACTGACCGCCACCATCGTCGGCTACACGCTGTTCACCTTTCTGTCTGGCCTCTCGCCCAACGTCTACATGTTCGCATTGCTGCAGATGCTGGCGCGCATCTTTCTGATCGCCGAGTGGTCGACCAGCATGGTCATCGCCGCCGAGGAATTTCCGGCTCGAGGGCGCGGGACGGTGATCGGGGTCGTGAGCGCGGCGGGTGGCTTCGGTGCGATCGTGTGCGCGGGTGTCGTGCCGCTCTTGCTTCACACCGCGTACGGCTGGCGCAGTGTGTACTTCATCAGTCTGGTGCCGCTCGTCGTCCTGGCCATCGCGCGCCGCGGTCTCCGTGAAACCGGGCGTTTTAGCCAGCAAACGCCAGATGCCAAGCAGGAAAGTCTATTTGCGATCTGGAGCACCCCGCACCGGGCACGCGTCATTCAGCTCGCGGTCATTTGGTTCCTCACCTACATCTGCACGCAAAACGCGGTGACCTTTTGGAAAGAATTTGCGGTCGCCGAGCGCGGCATGAGCGACGCGCAGGTGGGCAACGCCGTCAAGCTCGCGGCTCTGGCCTCGATGCCCCTCGCATTCGCCGCCGGCAAGTTGTTGGACATCATCGGGCGCAAGCTCGGCGCCACCCTGATTTACGCATCCACGGTCGGCGGCGTAATCGGCGCTTACACGGCGCGTAGCAGCGCCGCGCTGACCGCGTCCTTGGTGTTCGCAGTGCTTGGCGTCAACACCGTGCTCACCGTGCTCAACGCCTTCACGACCGAGCTATTTCCCACTCGCTATCGAGGCTCGGCCTTCGCTTGGTCCAATAACTTGATCGGTCGCATTGGTTATTGCCTATCTCCCACCATCGTCACCGCCTTGGTCCCGCGCTACGGCTGGGGCCGTACACTGAGCACCACCACGCTATTTCCCGCATTGGCACTGCTCGTGATCTGGCTCGTATTGCCCGAAACCCGCGGTCGCGAGCTGGAAGAAACAGCCACACTCTAAGCCGCCGCCGACCCGAGCCCGCGAAGTGACGTCATTCGACGACCGCACTTGCTGCCTCGGGCCCGTATACGGAGGCCGAGACGAGCGCGTCAGGGCTCCGGCAAGTCACGAGTTTGTGCAGCGCCAATGGATCGGCGATCTGACGCTTCCAACCGAATGACGAGCGCGGCGGCTGCGTTTCGCTAAGACAGAAAAAGTGGCAAGCTCCCCGCCGACTGAGCGCATCGCGTGACCGATTCTTACCAACGTCTCAACCGACCTACAGCGTTCGCAACGCAAGTGGTGCCGGCCGCGGTTTACGTCACGGTGATGTTTTATGGCGGGCTGATTCGCATGGCGCCGCTTCCCGAGCTGGGACCGGTTCCCGCCGATAAACTTTTACACGTCTTGGCGTTTGGCGTGCTTGCCTGGCTCATGGTGCGCGCCGCGCGCTTCTTTTTCCCCCACGCGCCGCTCGCGCGCCGCTTGTTGCTGGGCGCACTGGCCTCGTCTGTCGTGGGCGCGGTGCTCGAGCTGTGTCAGGCCTTCGTCCCTTACCGCAGCGCCGATTTCTGGGACTGGCTCGCGGACAGCGTCGGCGCCGGGCTCGCGGTCATTGCCCTAGGCGTCGTGCTGAATCTTCTTCCCACGCGCGCGCATGGCTGAGCCGGGCTTAGCGCCGCGTCTGATCGTGTTCACGGACACGGCTCGTTTCGAGCGCGCAGAAATCCTGATGCGCTTCGCCGAGCTCGGGCGTCGCGCGACAGCGCGCAGTGTGCTCTTCACGCTGCGCGACTACGCCCTAACCGCCCGCGACCGGTTGGAATTGGGCATTGCCATCTCGGCTCTAGCCGCGCGCACCGAACAACGTTTCGGCCTCGCCGATCGCGCGGACCTTGCGCTCGCGCTCTCGGCCAGCGCCTTCCACCTGCCCGAAAACGGACTCTCCCCCCGCGACGCCCGAAACCTCCTGGGGCCCATCTTCCTCTCCCAAGCCTGCCACGACGCGACTAGTGAAATGCCCCCCGACCTAGACGCCCGCCTCCTCTCTCCCATCTTCGCGCCCCGCAAAGGCCGGCCCGCGCTGGGCCTCAGCGCGCTCACTCAGTCCGCCCGCGCGACCGCCTGCGAGGCTGCCCGCGCGCCCGAACCGGCGTCGGATACGACGGGGCGGCGTCCGCGCCCGCCCCCATCCGCCCGTCGCGCCCCGTTGCTCTACGCACTAGGCGCCGTCGATGACCACAACGCCGCCGCATGCCTCACCGCCCAAGCCGACGGCATCGCCGTAATCGCTGCCGCCCTCGCTCCCAATCCGGCCCCCTTACTCGAAGCACTAAATATCCTGCGTTCGCAGTAACACGCACCCCAACCGCTCGCGGCGTCGCGCGGACGGCCGACAGCGACGATTCCAGAGTCGTCGCGCCGCGGCACTTGACACGTGCGACAGCGCCCACCGCGTCCTCGGCCGGATTCGGCGTGGTGGCGGGGCTCGGCGCGGTGGCGGGGCTCGGCGCGATGGCGGGGCTCGGCGCGATGGCGGGG
>CAHJWM010000036.1 GCA_903642325.1 Myxococcales bacterium
TCGGCGCGATGGCGAAAGCTCGGCGATGGCGGGGCTCGGCGATGGCGGGGCTCGGCGCCATCGCGAAAGCTCGGCGCGATGGCGAGAAAGCTAATTTCGCTGACCGCTTTCCAACCTATGGACAAGCGCGCGCTTTGGCAGCCGCGCGGCGGGGTGGCGGACGATAAACGCGCTGCTTCGAGCGGCCGTTTGCGCCCCTCTTACAGAAGCTCGGCGACGACCTTGTGCCTGCAGAGAGCAGCCAGTTTCCAGTGCCGAGCACGCGCTCGACGTCCATCGACGACGTCTATGGCCGTGATCCCGCGTCACCTGGATCGCGTTTCCCATCGATGACTTCCGGGCGAAAGCACTTTGTTTTCTGGTTGAGCACGCCGTGCCGGCGCGCGGTGACTTTCGCTGCCACGTGCGACTCGCCGAAGCACTCACGGGCGTGCATTTGATTGTGCGCCCTGCAACGCAAGCGAATGTTTTCCACCACCGCCGCCCCCAGGCGAGCCCACGGCTCGGCGTGGTCGAGCTCGAGAAACGACCGAGCCCCGCAGCGCCTCCCATCCACCGCCACAAACGAGCATCTCCCTCCGTCCCGGAAGTACACCGCCCGTCTCCCCGCCGCCGAAATGTACCGCCCACGCTTGCCGAACTGCAAGCCGCTCACCGCGCTCAAGCCGACCGCGCCCAATTCAACGAAACCACCGGCACCGGCCGAACCCTGAGACACTGCCCCCACGTTCGCGCTCGCGTCTCTGTCGATCGCGTCTCTGTCGATCGCGTCTCTGTCGATCGCGTCTCTGTCGATCGCGTCTCTGTCGATCGCGTCTCTGTCGATCGCGTTTTTCTCAAATCGGGTTGCGCTTCCGCCGACTGCGTTTCCGCTAATCGCGGCCGCATCAACCAAGGCTGCTTGGCCCGCGCGCTCCTGAGCTCCGATCTCGCGCGCACGCGTGACTTTGTCGTCGACCGTTTCGTCATCGATCCTTCTGTCGTCGAACCCGATTAAGTCTACGCGGAGAAGACCTCCGTCAGCTGCGCTTTTGTGCGACGCGCCACCGCCGAGCGCTACGCGGCCGCTTGATCGAGCCGTGACCGGCTTACTTTCGGCGTCCGCCTTTGCGACCGCGACTTGCGGTTCAGTGCCGGCGAGCTTGTCAACATGTTCGCGCCTAGGTCTGACATGCAGCGAGAACCGACGCCTTTCCTCGTGCTGAACGAAGCAGCTGAAAACGAGTTTCATCAAACTCGAAAGATCATCGGTGCGCAACCGGTGCCGCGTCAACGAGTGCGCTTGTTCTATGAGCCCGCGCAGCTCGGCATCTGCGGTGAAGTGAACACCAAACCGATCGATCGACAGCGGCTCGATCTTTGAGCTCCCCGCGGCCGGGGGAACGTGCAAGTTCGGTGTGTTGTTCGCGGCGCGGTTGGAGGCCGCGCTCGCCGGCGGTCTCGAAGCTTCTTGCGGACCGGAAGGACTTGGCGCGGCACGCGACGCCGAAACTCCGGTCGGTTTCGTTACACCCGCAACCTCCGCCGCGGCAAGAGCACTCCCGATGTGGGGAGTCGAAGACGGCCGAGCCGGCAAGCGACGAATGAGGTCGCGCACGTCAGGCTTGGGAAAGCGCGCCGCGAGGAGCTCCTCCACTTGCTCATAACTCTTGTGCTGGCAGGCCTCGAACAACTCACCTGCTGTATCCGCTGTGAGGTGCTGCTTGAGCGCGCACAGCACCGACAGCTTCAGCTCACCAAGGGCAACGTGCGCGAACACCGCTGGGTACCGACGGCAAACCCGCGCTGCCGCAATCCGTCGCCCGGCGGAGGACTTGCATAGCCCGAGCGCTTCCGTGCAGTACGCGAATAATGACGAATGTCCGAGACTGAGGTACAGCCGCCGTTCGTCAAGCTCCGACAAGTGCGCGAGGAAGTCAGAGAGCGCTTGGTTTTCGCAGTAAACCAGCGTGGATAGTGCAGTCAACAGTTCGTCGTTTCGCAGTCGATGCAACCGATATCGATCCTTCATTTCTGAAAAGTAACACACGGATTTTCGTGCCTCTTAGATGCCTCTATCCGCGTCCTCAGACGGAAAACATGCGCGCACGTCGTTCGGCCTTCGTACGCTTGCTACGTCTCAACCTCGTGTCGTCGCACAGCGATCTTCAGAGGATCGACGCCTTGTCGCGCGAGTCGATGCAAAATGTCGTCAAGCAAATAATGCGATAGACAGCCCAAGGATGTCAAAAATGGGACGCGTGCAAACGCTACTTGGTACTGCTCTTCGTGAATCACCGTGCTGATCCTCCTCGTGAAGCAGCACGAGCAGCACGGTGATTCAACGAGCAGCACGGTGATTCAACGAGCAGCACGGTGACTCACGAGCAGCCCGGTGACTCACGAGCAGCCCGGTGACTCATGAGCAGCCCGGTGACTCACGAGCAGCGAGCAGCACGGATTCACCGCAGCACGGTGATTCACGAGCCGCACGGATTCGCGAGCAGCCCGGTGACTCACGACAGCACGGTGACTCACGAGCAGCCCGGTGACTCACGAGTGGGGCGGTAACTCACGAGTGGGGCGGTAACTCACGAGCGGGGCGGTAACTCACGAGCAGCGCGGTAACTCACGAGCAGCGCGGTAACTCATGAGCAGCGCGGTAACTCACGAGCAGCGCGGTAACTCACGAGCAGCACGGATTCACGAGCAGCGCGGTGATTCACGAGCAGCACGGATTCACGAGCAGCACGGTGACTCACGAGAGACGGACTCACGAATAGCGCGGTGATTCGCAAGCAGCGCGGTGATTCGCAAGCAGCGCGGTGATTCGCAAGCAGCGCGGATTCACGAGCAGCACGGTGTTTCACGAAGAGCAACGCGGTTTTTAAGAACTCTAAAACGGCGATATCAATTCAGAAGTGTGCTACTATCAAGCGGTGCGAGGTCGCTCGATGGGCCGGCGGAGCTGTGCCATGAGCCCGGATACGATTACGTCACAACGGGTCATGGATTCCGGCCGAGCCTAGGATCGGTAGAGGTTGTCGAAGCGCTGATCGCCGGCCCGGGGGACGGCGCCGATGGTTCGCAGGGCGACGCTGGCATCGCGCTGCGCGCAGCACGCACTGAGGTCGCGGTGCGCACCGCACGGAAGCGCCGCAGGTCTTCCGCTCTTGGGACCTCAAGCTCGGCGACCAACGAGCTCGACAACCAACAAGCTCGGCGACACGAGCTCGACAAGCTCGACGACAACAAGCTCGACAGCACGGCGGCTTTCGCAACGTCCGGGTTTGCATGAGGCCGTTCATTCCGCGATGTTGATCGATTCCGGGGATGGTCTGGGCCCGGCGCAACGAGACGCGGCGTCGCCCATCGCGCGGCGTCGCCCATCGCGCGGGCGTCGCCCATCGCGCGGCGTCGTCGTTTATGAGCAGCGCGCCGCTGATCGGGCCCGGCGCAGCAAGGCGCGGCATCGCCCATCGCCGCCCATCGCGCGGCGTCGCCCATCGCCACTCACCGCACGGCCCAGCACCGCACTGGTCTTCCCTCCGAATTCACAGCAGCGTCGATCAAGTCTCTTTGCCGTTGGGGGCCCGCGGCGGCCGGAGGCCGGCGTTTGGGACCCCCTGGCGGCGGAGCGCGCAGCGCGAGCACGGCAGGTCGTACGGCGACGTCGTTGAATGAGGGCAGCCTCAATCGTCGAGCGGCTAGGCCCGCGTTCTCGTCGGAGTGCGGCGTGCGGCGCGCGAGAGGGCTTGCGGGTTGTGCTATACGGCTCCCGTTATAGGCCGATCCGATGACGAAATTGCCGTTCCAAGCCGTCCCCACCGAGCTCGATTTTCCAAAGTACGAGCGGAGCATTTTGGAGCTGTGGAGCGCGCGCGGGATCTTCGAAAAAGCGCTCGCGGCGGGGGAGGCTTCGGCCAAGACATACGTGTTTTATGAGGGGCCGCCTACGGCCAATGGCTTGCCCCACAACGGCCATGTTCTGACGCGGGTGATGAAGGATCTGTTCCCCCGTTACCACGCGATGCTCGGGGAGCGGGTGCTGCGCAAAGGCGGCTGGGACACGCACGGTCTGCCGGTGGAAGTGGAGGTCGAGAAGGAGTTGCGCATCCACGGCAAGGCCGCCATCGAAGAGTTCGGGGTCGAGCCGTTCGTCAAGCGCTGCATCGACAGTGTGTTCCGTTACACGAGCGAGTGGGAGCGGCTGACCGCGCGCATTGGGTTTTGGGTCAGTCTGGACGACGCGTACGTCACGTATCACAAGAGCTATGTCGAGAGCGTGTGGTGGGCGCTGTCCGAGCTGTTCAACAAGGGTTTGCTGTATCAGGGCCAAAAGGTGGTCTGGTGGTGGGCTCAAGGCGGCACCGCGTTGTCCGCAGCAGAGGTTGGGCTCGGCTACAAAACCGTCGATGACCCGAGCGTCTACGTCGCATTCCCGCTGCTCGACGAACCCGAGACTGCGCTCGTGGTCTGGACTACGACGCCCTGGACGCTCCCCTCGAACGGCTACGTCGCGGTCCGCCCCAACACGGAATATGACGTGGTTCGCGTTGGTCCGCCTTTGGAGCTCAAGGGCAAAAAGCCTACGCAGGCGCCGGTATTGGGCGTCTCTCAGTTGATCATTGCGCGCGACCTGCGCGCCGCTTTGAGTGAGAAGCTTGGCTGCGAGCTCGACACCGTTCGCACGGTGCCGGCGGCTGACTTGGCGGGCAAGCGTTATAGTCCACCGTTCGACTTCTATTCAAAGTCGCTCATGGAGGCGCGCGTCGCGCTGAAGGGTGGGGGAGAGGAAGCGCCTTGGTGGCGTGTCATCGTCGAGGATTTCGTGACGCTCGACGCGGGCACCGGCATCGTGCACGTGGCGCCAGCTTTTGGTGAGGACGACCACAACGCACATCGAAAGCAGCTCGCGCGCTATGTCGATCCGTCGTCGGTGGAGCTCTTGTGCGCGGTCTTGCCCAACGGCGATTTCAAGTCGGAGTTCGGCGCACTTGCCGGTCGGTGGGTGAAGAGCACGGATCGCGAGATCATCCAGGATCTGCAAGCTCGGCAGCTCTTGGTGCTGGAAGAGATTTATCGCCATGAATACCCATATTGCTGGCGCTCGGACGAAGATCCGCTGATCCAATTGGCACGCCCGGCCTGGTTCATCCGCACCACCGCGCGCTTGGACGCGGCGCTGGCCAACAATCAGGCCGTGACTTGGTTGCCCGATCACATCAAGGACGGACGGTTCGGCAACTTCTTAGAGAACAACGTGGACTGGGCGCTCAGCCGCGAGCGCTATTGGGGCACGCCGCTGAACGTTTGGACGTGCAGCGCGGACGCGGAGCACCGCTACGCACCTTCCAGCATTTCCGAGATCGAAGCGCGGAATCCGCAGGCCTTCGCGTATTTTCACGAGGAGCGGCGGAAGAGCCCAGAGCTCAGTCCGCACCTGCAGGTGCACAAGCCGTGGATCGATCATGTCACGTTCCCTTGCCCGACCTGCGGCGCAGAGATGCGGCGCGTGAGCGAGGTGATCGACGCGTGGTTCGATTCCGGCTGCATGCCGTTCGCGCAGTGGGGTTTCCCGCATCAGCCGGAGTCACGAGCCCGCTTCGACGCGGCGTTCCCCGCGAATTTCATCAGCGAAGCCATCGATCAAACCCGAGGTTGGTTTTATTCGTTGCTCATGATTTCCTCTCTAATCTTTGACCCCGAGACGCAAGCGAAGCTCGGTTTGAGCCGGGTACGTGAGCGGCCGCACCCCTTTCAAACTTGCATCGTGCTCGGCCACGTGTGCGACCGGGAAGGCAAGAAAGAGTCGAAAAGCAAGGGCAATTACACGCCGCCGGAGATCATCCTCGACCGCGTACGCATGGACTTCGGTGTGCTCCCTGAAGCGCTCGGTCAGCAGGCGGCCGAGGGGGAAGCATTGATCGCGCGCGAAGATCTGGAAGGCATGGACTTGGAAGACGGCGCCAGCGTGGTCTTGTACCGCCCCGATCGCCCCGAGCAAACGCGCGCGGTGAAGCTTCGGGTGTTGAAAAAGCTGCCGCGTCGCGTGCTCGTGCTTTCGGACGCCGAGCGTAGCGCGCTCAGCGCGGAGCCAATCAAATCCGGCCTTGCTACGCTGCCGCAGGAGGTGCCTCGGGCCGCCCTCAGTCAGCGCGTCACAGTCGAAGACACCCATACACCGGCGCCCGGAGCCGACGCGTTCCGCTGGTTTTTCTATGCCTCTTCGCCGCCGTGGACCAACACGCGCCACTCGCTGCGCAACGTGCGCACCCAGCAAAAGGATTTTTTGCTCAAGGTCAGGAACGTCTACTCGTTCTTCACGATCTACGCGAACATCGATGGCTGGAGCCCGAGTGATCCCGAGCACGCGGGTCAGCCGGCGGCAGAGCGCAATTTACTCGACCGCTGGTTACTGAGCGAATTGAATCTGACGGTGCGCAGCGTCCGCGGCGCGCTCGACCAGTACCAAAGCTACGAAGCGGCATTGGCCCTGATCGACCTCGCCGATAGTCTGTCCAATTGGTACGTGCGCCGCAGTCGCTCGCGCTTCTGGGCCCCCGGTTTGGACCAAGACAAACGAGATGCTTTTGCAACGCTGCACGAGGCACTGACTACCCTGAGCCTGCTGATCGCGCCCTTCGTGCCCTTTTTGAGCGAGGAAATGTATCAAAATTTGGCCGTTGCCGCCGGCGTCCCAGGCGCTGCGGAAAGCGTTCATCTCGATCGTTTCCCAGAGTGCACGGAGGTCGTGATCGATCAGCGTCTGGTCGAAGAAACGCGTGCCGTGCGTGACATCGTCAGCCTTGGTTTGAGCGTGCGCACCGCGAACAAGCTCAAGGTCCGGCAACCTCTCGAGCGGGCAGACGTCGTGTTCAACGACGCCGCGCTGATGGATCGCTTGAGCGAGTACAAAGCGCTGATTCAAGAGGAGCTGAACGTGCACGAGGTTCGCTTCATGTTCCCCGGGCACACGGGGGGCGCCGTCGCCTTCCGGATCAAACCTAATTTCCGCGCGCTGGGTCCGCGCTTGGGCAAGAACGTGCAGGCCGCCAAAAAGTTTTTGGAGAGCGCGGATGGCAGCGCGCTGTATGCGCAGTTTTCGCGCTCCGGCACCGTAGAGATCAGCATCGAAGGCGAGCGATACCTGCTGGGGCCCGAGGAAATCCAGGTGAGCGCCGAAGCCGCCCCAGGGTTCGCCGCGGAGACCGGCCGTGTAGGCGTGGTCGTTTTGCACACGACTTTGACCGAGGAATTGATCGATGAAGGTCTACTCCGGGAGGTCGTGAGCCGCGTGCAGGCGGCCCGTAAAGACTTAGGCTTGGAGTTCACCGCGCGCATCGCTCTGTGGCTCGACGGCAGCGAGCGCTTGCTGCGCGTGCTGCGTGCGGGTCAACGGCACTTGGGTCAGGAATGCCTGGCCAACGAAGTGAGGTTCGCGCCGCATGCGGCCGCCAAAGAACATGCGCTCGGCGACGAAAGCCTGCGCCTGTACGTGGCCCGGGCGAGCTCTTGAGGCGTCTCAACCGAGCGTGACTGGCTCGCTCAGCTTCTCCGAAAGCAGCCTCGTGAGCGTGGTCCATAGCTCGTCACCGCTCTTGGCCGCGACCCAAGACTTGCTCTCGGGGGAGAAATCGAAGTGCCAGGCCGAGCGTTCCGCCGACAGCCAAATCTGGCGCGCGGCGCGGTGTGAGTTGAGTACGTAGCGGGTTCCATCGGCGAACTCGATAGTCAAGATGTCGCTGGCTAGCTCCGCCTCCATGGAATCATGAGGTAGCGAATCCAGGCTGGTGACCAAACGCTGAAGCTCGGGCGCGGCCACAGCGTCGTAATCGAACTCGGTGAGCTGAGGATTCATGTAGCTTCGACCTATTGTAGCTTGGGCAAGCAGGCAGGCGGTATGCAAGCGTTTCCAGGCAAGCAGTCGCTGTCCCGTTGACAGGGCCACGTGCATTTGCCAGCGGCGATGTTGCAGCGATGGGTCAAACATTGAGCATCGCTCGCGCACGGCAGGGCGACGGAGTTTGGTTGCGACAAGGCGGACGCGGGCCCAGGCGTTCCGGCGGGGGAAGAGGCGAGCGTAGGTGTCAGCGTCGTCTTGCTGTCAGCAAACCCAGGTACCTGCGCGCCCGGCGCAGCCGCTGGCGCCGGGATCGAATACTGTGAGACCGCCCTCGGCCCATTGCGCGCGCAGCCCGCACTCGCTCCTGCCAGCATCAACGCCCACGGAAGCGCACCCCGCCGCTCCGCCCGAGACCCGAACGAGCCTGATGAGCCGGACGCGTGAAACGGCGTCGTTATTACCCGCATCGCATCGAGTCCTCCGTGCCGCATTCCAGCGTGACGCAATCGTGGAGCCTATCACTTTTTCGCGCCCCGCTCGAATCGCGAAGCTCGAATCGCGAAGCTCGAATCGCGAAGCTCGAATCGCGAAGAAAGAGGCTCCGGCCGCTCCCTAACCGGGCCGCTCCAAAGGATGTATTGTCGAGATCTTCAGGCATGGTGATCCGGGTCACGTCGATCAACGAGAGCCATCGTATCGCGCCGTGTCTAGAGCTGTTGGTGCCGCTCTGCTGGTCGGAGCCGCTCACACCCGCTATCGCTCCTGCCCTTGCGGTGCTACGCGAGGCCCTCGAGGGCTTGGCCAAGAGCCCGCTCTGTGACGAGTCCGGCGTGCGCGCGGCGCTGCACTTGGTGCGAGACTACGGCGATCGCCAGCTCCTCGATCTGCTTCACGTTGCGGCCGCGAGCCCGCGCCGGGAGGCGGTCCGCGGGCTCGCGGCCGCGATGCTGTTCGACGCGGGTGAGCAGGACGCAGCGCTGCGGTGCGCAACCACTTTACTCGGCTCGTGCCCGCTCTCGTCAGTGGCCTGGGGCGCGCTGATTCAGGCCGCGCACGCGGCAAATGAGCCGGAAATTGCCACAGAGGCCACGGTGCGGCGGATCCAATTCGGCTGGAGCGAATGACTCAACGCGCGCGCTCGACCTCGATTTGCCTCGGTCTCGCGCTGTCTTTGGCGCGTTCCGCCGGCGCGGAGCCGGCCCACGCCTTTGCTCTGGCCGCTGACGGCGTCACGGTGCGGGATCCGGCACGTGATCACGTCGCGCTCAGCCGAGAGTTGCCGAGTGCCTTCGATCCCGAGCACCCCGCGTTCGAGCCCGAAGCCGTCCGCCTTCTGATCGCGGGGCCCGCCGCTCCGCCCGTCGTGCGAGTCCGTACCCTCGGCGCCGCTGGCGCGCTCTTGGATGTGCTCGATGATCCGTCGCTCAGCCCCTGGCCGTGTCCTTCCGTCAGCGCTTCGGCTAAGTGCTGGGCGACCCGCCCACTGCGCCTGACTCCGGATCGCTTGGATCGCGATTATCCCGCGGCGTGTGAGCGCTCACTAGAAGGGGAGCTGGGCGGTGAGCTCCGCGTCGAAATGGGCGCGCAGGTGCTCGGCAATTGGCGCGTCGGCGGCCCCCACAGCCCCGTTTTCGCCGGGCTCGAACGCTTGCGCGCCAAGCTTCGTGTGCGCGTGTTGCGTCTCAGCCCGGGCGGCGCGCCCGCACTTGGCAGCGACGTTTCCTCGGCGCTGCGCATCGCGAAAGCCGAAGTGCTGGCCGCCAGCAAGCTCTGGGCGCAATGCGGCATCGACCTGCAGGGGCCGGCCAGCCTCGACGTCCAGGTCGTCGACCCGCCGCCCATCCAACTCGTCGCGGTGGGCTGCGAGATGGGGTTGCCGGCAAGTGGCGGTCAGCTGACGCTCACCGTCCACGGTCGTCATTTGCGAGTCGCGACGCGGCCGGGCGACAGTCCGTTGATCGTCGCGCAGCGCCTAGCGCGTGCGTTCCGCGCGCTTGGTCTAAGCGCCCAGCTCAGCCCCAACCCACGCACGACCTCGGGCGCTGCGGGCGCCGTCGACGTTTTGGTGCGCGGCCCGCATGGTGCTCTGGTCTCGGTGGCCGCCGATCTGACGTCACCGTTGAGCTCGGACCCCACGTTACCCATCTGTCTGGGCGAAGTCGATTTGAGCAACGGCCTGTCCCACTTCGTCGAAAACGATGCGGCGGCGGGCACACTCGAGGAACGCGCCTTGATCAAAGCCTTCGATGACGGCGACCCGAGCACGATCGATGTTTTCTTCGTGCCTTCGTTCGATCAGTCGGGCCGCATCGGAGAGTCGTTCATCGATGACGACGGCGCTGGCATTCAAAATACTGTGCTCATCGATCGCGCGGCGGTACGCGCGGGGCCTCGCTCGTACGCGCTCGCGCACGAGCTCGGCCACGTATTGCTCGACATGCCCGGGCACCCCGATGATTACGGCGTGGATCACTCGAGCTCATTGATGGACTCCGATGCGTCCGACGCTTCCGTCTTTGGTCCGCGGCGCTTGAGCCTCGCCGATTGCGAGCGCGCTCTCCGCGAGAGCGGTCCGGACGCACGCGTTCCCCTGCTCGAACCGTGGCTGCTGCCGCGTAGGCCGAGCGGCGCTACCTTGGCACGATGAGCTCGAGCTCGGTACCGGCCGCGTACGCGTAGCTCACGTACGAGTCGAAGCCATCTACAATCACGCCGACTTTGGCCGTGGACTCGACGCGATGCACGCCGTCATTTTGCACGCCGGCCGACACGTTCAGTGGCGCAACCTTGTTCGGGTCGATCACGGGGAAGCTGAGCTGACAGGCATACACCAAATACGGCGATGGCCCTGCCGCAATGCGCGCGGCAGCGCCCGTGATGCCGTCGGCATCGCTCGCGATGCAGCCGGCGATTTTATCGACTGATGAGTCGTCCAAGAGCACGGTCGCGTCGCGCGGCGCGATGATGCGAATGAAGTCGAAGCTATACTTGTCGGGCGTCAAGAACACGTACGAGCTGCGAAATTGTTCGATCGGCGGGATGATCACCAAGCTCGGGTCCCCGCCGGGGAAGCCAGTGGGCACGTTCGCGGCCTGCTGACTCGGCGAAACGCTGGACACCATCACCGGCTCATCGCTGTTGAGCGTGAAGTGGTGCGCGCTGGCGATGGTAACGAACGAGCCCTGGCCCGTGAGCTGGAAACTTTGATATTGGCCGGTGAGGGTCGTGGTGACGTGCGCCCCGGCGTCCGTCGCCGCGATGACGCGAAAGTACTCGTCTTGCTCGGCTGGCCCGACCGGTGCCCCCGCGTTCATCAGGGCAACGGTACGGCTGGGTGAAACTGTCGCGATGAAGCTTTGACCCGAGGTGCGGATCGGATCGAGCTGTTCTTCCAAATGGTCTGCGCAACACTTGCGGTCGGCAAGCTTGGTGAAGTCGGGCGCGTCGCTTGCTTCACTGCCGCTGAAGACCACGAGCGCTCGGTCGCTGCTCACGATTGAGCCGGTGAAATCGGCATTGAAATCGTCGGTCTCTAGGTTCAACACGTCGAACGCGCCGAGCTCGAAGTCCAGGCGCCCACCCTTGGCGGTAGCCGGGACCAGGCCCCCGCCCAAAATACGGGTGCTGCTGTCGACGCGCACGTGGGTGTTTGCGGCTGTGCCCACCAACGTCAAAAATGCCCGTAAGCTGACGGGATTTTGGGGGCTGAAGTTGGTATCAGGGTCGCTCGAGTTGGCGATGGTCTGCGGCCAGCCGAGCGTGACGTAGGCGGGGGTCAAGTCGTCGCTTGCCGGCGCGAGGGCTTCGATGGGCTTCAAGAGGGAAGCGTCATTCGAGAATACATTCACGTTCTCGAGCGGGTTGAACTGATAGGCCACGACGGGGAAGGTCGAGCGGATACGGTACGCATGTCGCGTCAATGCGGTATGCGTTCCGGTGTTGAATTCGCCGGGAGGTGAGCCGTCAACTTCCCGGGGGCCAAGCCGAAATACTCGCAAGCTGAGCGGCGGAACCATGGCCGAAGCGATCGGCATCGGTGCATTGTCCGCGCCCGGCTCGCTATCGTCTTGCTCGATCGTGACCGCGCTCGTGACATCCGACTCCGGATTGCTCACCACGACCGCAAACTGCTGGGCGGCTGCATTCAATGTATCGTCGATCTTTGCGTTGTCGAGATCGACGGCGAAGTACTCGCAGCCCACGTTGCTCCGCTGCGTGGACGCGAGCCCACAAAGATTCACACACGCGCCCTCGCGGCAAACCCCCTGCTTCGATGGATCGCAGGTATCGCTCGGGGTCTGGGTGCTGCCGCTCGCATCGCATACCATCACCGTCTGACCCGAGCAGCTGCTTTGGTTCGGCTCACATTTGGCGCAGGCGCCCACCGTCGTGGAACAGATTAAACCCCGTTTCGAGCAATCATCGAGCGGCTGCCACGTGGGGATCCCAGAGACCGCCTGACAGCTTTCCAGCTCGGGCGCGCACCGCACGCTGCTCAGCGTACACATGGGCGCCGTCGCGGCCTGACCCACCCAGCGCTCACCTTTATCGAAGCCGCAGCTGACGGTTAAAACAGCACAGAAACCGAGCAAAAGCCGGTTTGTGCCCAGCCGCTCAGTAGCTCGCGTAAAAGACATCGGTCGCGTACGCGGTCCAGCCGCGTTGGGTAGTATCGCGATAACGCAGGGCACTATAGGTGAATCCCGTGATGTGAGCGGCGCTGACGGTGATGCTGATCGGGCCTTTTCTGATGCCGAGATCCGACGACAGAGCGTTTAAATTCGGAATGCTGAAGCCAGTGCTCGAGCCGGGCGCCACCACCGTCCAGGCGACCAATCCGCCAGCGCTCTCGATGTCGTACACGACGAGGTCCACGGGTGCGCCGCCGCCCGCCTGGGTGGAGCTCAACGTCGTGCCGTTCCAGGCGGAGTTGGGGGTTGGAGCCGTGAGCACCGGGACCTGCACGAACTGATCGATCACGAGCGGCTGGCTCGTGCTCTTCGACGACACGAGCCCCACGACCGAGCGTGGGGTGCCCCCGCTTTCGCCGGTCACCGCCTGCGCCGTTGCGATGTAGCTCGTCCCCAGCAAGCTGCCCGAAAGAGTCGGAACACCCACGAACGAAAGGCCACCGGCGAGTGGCAAACTGCGCGAAATATAGCCATTCGGCAGCACCGCATAGCCCTCGCTGCCGACCTGAATGGACGCGCTCGCTTGCATCTGGTTGGGCCCGCGCGCGGTCACCGTGGGCGGTGTGAGGTCGAGCTCGAGCGTGTGGTCCAGATCCGCGTCGATTTGAATGAACACATCCTTCTTCGTCTCGCCGGCTTGGGCCGCGACCCCACGCACGAGGCCCATCTGATAAGCCGTGAAGGTCGGCGGAGTGCGCGATCGATTCTCGAGGCCGGCCAGCGCATACAGCGTGAAGTTACCGGGCTGTCCGAAGGTAGTGAACGAATAGCCGCTATCCCCCGCCGAATCGGGCGTGATTGCGTCCACCGCGCTCGGCAGCGCAAAGCGATCGGTTGGGTTCGGCGAAAGGCGGAACACGTAGGCGACGAGCTTTTCGTCACTCGACTTGGGCCTAGGGACGTCACGCCAACCCTCGCGCTTGAACTCCCCACCCGACGGCCAGACCACTTGCCCAGCGACGTTGGCCCCGTAGGTGGCCACTCCGCCGCTCGGCGGCAGATCCCCTTTCGATCCGCAATCAGGCGATAGAATTGGGTCCATGAACGCCGTCACGGTGTTCACTGTCACATCGACGAAGGTCTGCGGCTCGTAACATTTACGGGCAATCGTCACCGTTTGTTTGGGACCCAAGCCGGCTCGCTCGTCCACGGCCACGCCGCTTTCATCAGTCTTCAAAACGTCGGCGCTTGCCACCTCCGCGCCCACGACCACGGTGGCGCCGGCGACTGCTAAGCCAGTGATGTTATCCACCGCCAGCACGCGCAGATTGCCGCTGAGCGTGTTGCCGCTGAGCCCGCCCTTGAACCCGTCGTCGCTATTGCCGTAGCTGTAGCCATCGAGCACGTCGACCTGCACCCCGTCGCCGGTGGTAACACGGACCGGCTTACTGCCGGGCGTGTCAGCCGGTGTCGTGCAGACCAGCTCGGTGGGGCTTCTCACGGTGCTGACCACGCAGGGCAGGTGGTCGATCTGCACGGTGGTAGTCGCGCCCCAATTCGTGGCATCACCTTTGAGCGTGATCGCGCTACCTCCGGATGTGGGCCCGCTCGGCGGGTCAGTGTAGAAACGATCGTAGGTGTAGCCGCCACTCAGGCTGGCCTTGGTGGACTTGTCGTTCCCGTTCTGCACGGTAACGTCGACCGCGCCCGCGTGCCCTGAGGGCACCGTCACCTGGATGCGCTGCGGATCCACCGGCACGCGGCCGGCGGCTGGTAGCTCGACGTCCCCGAACCAAACCCGAGCGCCGCTCGTGAAGCCGTTGCCGCGCACGAGAGCCAAGCCGCCCCCCGCGAACGAGCCATGAGGCGGATCGACGCTGAGCACCGCATGAGGCGCGGGCGGGGAAAGATTGATGCTGGGGTCGCTCGTGCCGCCCTCGACGTTGATGGTGCTCGGGGCGCCACCGCCCGCATTGCGATCGGTCTGGCGGGTGAAGGGCGCGTCGGCGCGCGAGATGCACGCCGGTACCGCTCCGACGCCGAGCAGTAGGCCGCCCACCGCCGCGAGTGGAAGCCGCCATTGGGTCATTGCTCGGTTGCTCATGTGTGCCGGAACACTCGGCGTCAAGGCTAGGCCCGCGTCAGGCTGTGAGCAAGGAAAGGCCCAAATGAATCAGCTTCCGACCAGCCCCGGCCGAGGCGTGGCCTGCCTTAGGTCGAGGGCATTCAAAATATGCAGTGAGACGCGTTTTCGAGAGCTCAGATCATCGGCGCCCGGGCCCACGCACGCCGGGCAACCACCCTTGCACGGGCACGTCTCGATCAAAAGCCGTGTGTGATCCAAGAGCTCTGCTGCGCGCTCGAACAAGCGTTCGGCGAGCCCGACCCCGCCAGGGTGGGCGTCGAACAAAAAGACCGTCGGGTCGAATCCGCCCGTACGCCCCGCATGATAGTCGCGGCCAGGTGCGGCCGCTGCGCCCTCGCCACCCGGCAAGCCGCCGTCGCCAAGCGTCTGGCCGAGGTCGCGTGCGTCACACATCATGGCCAGGGTCGACACAGTTTGAAGCGCAGCGCCCAGCCCGCGAAGGCCGTCGATAACCGTGGCCCGTGGATAGGGCAGGCAGCCCAGCACCGCTTCGGGCAGGGTCAGCCAAAAACTGGTCGTGTGCATCTGCATTTCCGGCAAATGCACGTCGCCGTAGCCCGCGTTTTCATGTGTGAAAAACTTGATCTTCTTGTAGCCCGTGACCTTCTCGATCACTTTCACGTCGCCAAACCCGAGCTGCGCGCGCCCGAGCGCGCTCTTCGCCCGCTCTTCGATCACGCCGACGGTGCGATAGGTGAGGGCGGTGGTGAAATAGTCGGGCAGCACCTTGCGTACGAACGCTTTGTGATTTTCGAAGTCGAGCCGTTCCACTTGATACTGCTCGGCGTCGTGCTGATAGATGGCCTGCTCGTGCAACATGGTGTGCGTGGCACGAAAATCCAGCTCTGCGATGGAAACGTTGCTGGCGACGTCGACGATCACGAAGTTGTCCCAGCCGATATTGCGCAGCGAGACGTTGTTGGCTGGAAACGCTTCGCCGGCCCAGTGATAGCGTCCGCTTGCGGCGTGCACCAAGCCGTGGCCCGCCAGATAATCCAGCGCATCCCGCGTCGCGTCGGGGTCGAGCGTGAGGTAGCTCTCACCGAGAGCCGGCTCGGGGCTGGCCGGGCGCGCGCCGCGCTCACGAATCTCGAAGGGGGCTTCGAAGGCCGCGCACTTCAAATGCTGAATCAAGACCTCCACGTTGCCCGGTTCGATGCGCGCTTCCTCGGCGTTCGAATCAAGCAAATATTGGGGCTCGCGTGCCAGGTATTGATCCAGTGAATCGCTCGAGCAAACGAGCACGGCGATGCTCGTATCGCCTCGCCTGCCCGCGCGGCCGAAGCGCTGCCACGCGCCGGCCACGGACCCTGGATAGCCCGCACACACCACGGCATCCAGGTCGCCGATGTCGATGCCGAGCTCGAGCGCGTTCGTCGCGACGACGCACAGGATCTCGCCATTGCGCAAACTCGCTTCGATGGCGCGGCGGCGCTCCGGCAAGTAGCCGCCACGATAGGCCATGATTGCCTCGCTACCCGCCACGTCCCCGACGCGCGCGCGCAGGTACTTCAACATGATTTCCACCGAATTGCGCGATGGCCCAAACACGATGGTTGGCACCTTGGCGCGCACTAGATCGGCCGCCAGATTCACGCTCTGCTTCAACGTGCTGGCGCGCACGCCGAGCTCGGCATTCACGACGGGTGGATTGTAGATGTAAATCTCGCGCGTGGAGCGTGGCGCACCCGAGCGATCGACGAGCACGATGTCCTCGGGAACTACGCCGATCAGGCGCGCCGCGTGCTCCCGCGGGTTGCCGATGGTTGCGGTGGCGGAAATGAACACGGGATTAGAGCCGTGGAAACGCGCTACTCGCTGCAAGCGCGCCAGGACATGCGCCATGTGCGACCCGAACACGCCGCGGTAGGTATGGAGCTCGTCCAGCACGACGTACCGGAGGCCTTGAAAAAGGCTCGCCCAACGCGCGTGGTTCGGTAAAATGCCCGCGTGCAGCATGTCTGGGTTGCTGAGCACGACCCGGCAGCGCTCGCGCGCGGCGCGCCGCGCGTCGGCCGGCGTGTCGCCGTCGTAAACCATGGCGCCCGCGTGCAGCTCCGCGTCGCTCATCAGCGCTCGTAGGTTATGCTCTTGGTCGCGAGACAGAGCCTTCGTGGGATAAATGAAGAGCGAGGTCGCTTCCGCGTCTTCCAACAACGCGTTCAGCACCGGTAAGTGAAAGCACAAGCTTTTGCCACTGGCCGTGGGCGTGGCCACGACCACGTGCTGACCGTTCAGCGCGGCGTCGACCGCGTCTACTTGGTGCGTATAAAGACGAGCGATGCCGCGTTTTCGAAGCGCCCGATGCAGCGGGGCCTTTAAACGCACCGGTATCTCTGCGTATGAAGCGCTTGCGGACGGGACGACGCGCTCGGCGGTGAAGCAGGGCCGCACGCTGCCCGAAGCACGCCAATTTGCCACGACGGTGCGCACTCCGAGTGATTGCGTCCATGGCGGGCTAGGCACGCGGGAAATACTAAACGGATGTGCGGTGCTTGTAAACTGCGATGGGGAATGCGCGGGTTCGTGGCGACGTTTGTTCGGCTAAGCTATCCTCTGCATCGGGGTCTTCCGCAAAGTACTGAACAAGTAGCGGCTGCCCTCGAGCCATCGTAGACCGACCCGCCATGAGCCGCGACCCCATCGATCTTCCCACCACCGCCGACCCGGTGCCGAGCGCGCTCGAAGCCGACGCGCTCGCGCGCTCATCCGCGCCGTTGCCCGCGCCGTTGTTCAACGCGGCGGGCCTGCCATCTCCGCCCTCACGCCCCAGCTTTTTATTTTTTGGAGTCGTGGCGGCGATCTCGCTCGTGCTGGACGTCAGCAGCAAAGCCTGGGCCGAGACGGTGCTCTCCAAACGCACGCAGGTGGACCCGGCCATCGTGCTGATACCGGATCACCTAGGGCTCATGCTCGCGTACAATCGCGGCGGCGCATGGGGCCTTCTTCAAAACGCGAGTGAGATGATCCGGCGCCCGTTCTTCTTGCTCGTCAGCGGGCTTGCCATCGCTTTCATCGTGTCTTTATACGGGCGGCTGTTGTCGGAGCAACGCGCTCTGAGATGGGGTTTGCCGTTGGTGCTCGGTGGGGCTCTCGGAAACCTCTCGGACCGCATCATTCGCAGCAGCGTGATCGACTTCATCGATTTTCGCGCCCACTGGATCGAAACCATGAACCAAGGGATAGCCAAGTTAGCGCCGGGCTGGGGCATTACCGACCATTGGCCGACGTTCAACGTGGCGGACGTATCGATTTGCGTGGGGGTCGGCTTGATGGCAGTCGACATGTTCGTCTCGAAGCGTGGCCAGCGCTCCGTTGGCCATGGCCTCTCGCCGGAGCCCGCCCTTTCCAGCGGAAGCTCCAGCAAGCCGCCCGCCGCCTAGTGGGGCCTGCCCATGCAAGGTCGTCTGTTCACGATCGATCTCTCGTTCCTTCGTGCGGGCTACTTCATCCCGGCGCCAAGCTACTTCGTACTACTGCTCACGGGGTTCGTCTTCGCCACGCTAATGGGCGCGATCTGGGCCAAACGCATCGGGCAAGATCCGGACGTGATCGTGGATCTCGGGCTGGCCATGTTGCTTGCCGGCATCGCCGGCGGCCGCATCTTGCACGTCTTGGCCGATGGCTACTTCTGGGACTACGTGCACCTGTGTACCGAGCCGAGCAAGGTCTCGTGGCACTTGGATCGAGCGCAGTGCCTCAGCCCGGACTACGCTGGTCTCTGGGATAGTGCCGCATCCGTCTGTAAGCCGAAGGCTAGGGATTGCTTTGCCTGGGCGCGTTTCTACGCCGGCGGCCTGACGTATTACGGCGGGTTTTTGGGGGCGTCGGTTACGGCGTGGTACTTGCTGCGCGCCGATCGCTTTCCGTTTTGGAAGGCCGCAGACATGGCCGGCTTGGTCGTTCCGCTCGGCTTGGGCTTCGGCCGCATGGGCTGCCTGCTTGCCGGCTGCTGCTTCGGCAAGCCGACGGGCTCCGGCTTGGGGTTGATTTTCCCCCCCAATAGCCCGGCAAGTGAGTCCGAGTTCAAGGCCGGCCTCCTACAATCCATGGGCGAATCCTCGCTCAGCGTCCATCCCACGCAGATTTACGAGTCGGGAGCGTGCTTTGCGATCGCAGCGCTTTTGATCCTGCATCTGCATGGGCGAAAGCGCTACGACGGGCAAGTGTTCATGGCATTCGTGGCCCTGTACGCCGGAGTTCGCTTCGGGCTCGAATTTCTGCGTAGTGATGATCGCGGCGGCCTCCTTGGGCTCAGCACCTCGCAGCTCATCGGGCTATTGCTCATCGCGGCCGTCGTGGGCGGGCACCGCGTGCTTTCGGGGAGGTTGGCCCGCGTGGCGAGCCCTGCGTAAACTGAGCAGGTGAGGTTCGGATCAGGATCGCGGCGTTCGTTCGGAAGCAGCTCATGGTTGTTGTTGGCTGCCGCGCTCACCGGCACGTCGGTCGCGGCATGCAGCAAGGAGGATCACCCGCCCTACGCGGCCGGGTGCGAGTCCGACTGCGCGCCGCTTCCGGGCGTTACGCTTGGCGGCAGTGCGACGGGCGCGTCCACGACTACTCCCGCAGCGGACGCAGGCTCTGGCAGCCTGACCGGGCAGGTCGTGCAATTGACGGATGACGGCTTCATCAATGCCGCGTTGTTCGTTAAGTCCGCCACGGTATCCGCGGTGGGTGCCTCCGCCGCCACCGTGAGCGGCGTCTGGGATGGCGCCGATCCCTACGTCCTCTCCGACGTCGCGTTGCTCGGGCCCAATTGGGTCAGCGTGCACCCCGACGACGTGCAAGGAGACGCCTTGATCACCTACCAGGCCGTGGGTACGAGCTCGGTGTCCACCGCGGATCTGGCCGTGGTCTCGGCCACGATCTTGGACGAAGTGATCACGGCTGGGCAGACGCTGCGCAGCCTCGACGGGGGGCAGGTCGTGCTCTTCTTCCGGAGCTCGAGCACGGGCGCCGCACTCTCCGGCTTGCACGTCGCTATGAGCTCAGCGCAGGCGGCCATTTTTGCGTCGAGCAAAGGCTGGATAGCCGATGACGGCACGGCGACGACGGGGCCGAGTGGGCTCGTCGTTTTCGCCAATGTCGATGCGAGCAAGTCGGGCAAGGGCTTGCAAAACGTCACCGTGAGTCGAGGCGTGACTGCCACCAGCCCGGCCCTTTCCGGGGGCACGTTTGCGATCCAAGTCGTGAGCGGCGCAGTTACACTGGCCAACGTCAGCGTGCCCCTTTAGCGCTGAGCGCCCCTGGCGCGTGCGGCCAGCCTCTGATAAGCGTGCGCCGTGGCCAACCTCATCGACGGCAAGGCGATCTCGAAGCTCGTGCGCGAAGAAGTGGCGCGCGGTGTCGGGGCCTTCAAAGCTCAATATGGCCGGGTCCCGGGGTTGCACGTGGTTCTGGTCGGAGAAGATCCTGCCTCGACGGTCTACGTGCGCAATAAAGAGAAGGCCGCTGCAGAGGTGGGCATCTCCGGTCGGGTGCACCGCCTACCCAACACCACGACCGAAGAGGAGTTGGTCGGCCTAGTGCGCGAGCTGAATCAGACCGGCGACGTCGACGGCATTTTGGTGCAATTTCCAGTACCCAACGGCATCCGTCAGCACAAAGTGGTCGCCGCCACCGCGCCCTCCAAGGACGTGGACGGACTGCACCCCGAGAGCATCGGCGCGCTCTGGGCCGGGACCAAGGGTCTCGTGCCCTGTACACCGCGCGGTTGCATGCGCTTGATCGCGGAAACCGGCATGCCGCTAAGCGGCGCAAAAGCCGTGGTGATTGGGCGCAGCAACTTGGTCGGTAAACCGATCGCGGGCCTGTTGCTGGCGGCCAACGCCACGGTCACTCTGGCGCACTCGAAAACTCAGGATTTGCCGGCGGTTTGCCGGGAAGCGGACGTCTTGGTGGCGGCGGTTGGCCGCACCAAAATGATCCACGGCTCGTGGATCAAGCCGGGCGCCGTCGTGATCGACGTGGGCATGAATCGCGATGACGCGGGCAGGCTGTGCGGCGATGTCGACTTCGAGTCCGCATCTGCAGTAGCCTCGGCGATTACACCGGTGCCAGGCGGCGTTGGTCCGATGACGATCGCGATGCTTCTCGAAAATACACTGCTCGCTGCGCTCGCGCGACTGACTCGCGGGTCACGGACCCTGATCAGTTGATCGCCGGATAGCGATCCACGGAGACACCGAGCGAAGAACACAGTGCTTCGAACACCGCGTCCGTACGCTGCGCGAGCTCTGCTAAGGACCCTCCATTGTCGATGACGTAGTCGGCGCGGCGGACTTTGTCGGCGAGGGGCATCTGCGCGGCGATTCTGGCGTCGATCTGGGCGTCGTTGAACGCGTCGCGGCCCGTGAGCCGGGCTCGCACGAGCAGGTCAGGAGCGTGCACCACCACGACCTTGGCTAAGTCGCGCTCCAAACCGACTTCGTACAAGAGCGGTACTTCGTAGCAGACCAGCGGCTCCCCGCGCTCGCCGATTCGTACGAAGCGCTCGGCCGCAAGCTCGCGCACGATGGGGTGAATCAGGGAATCGAGTGCCCGGCGAGCTTCATCGTCTGCGAACACTCGCTCGGCCAAGCGTGCTCGGTCGAGCTCACCGGTCGCCGTCAGCACCTCGGCCCCGAAGTAGTGGGCGAGCTCCGCCAGGCCTCGGCTGCCCCGAACGACCGCTAGACGGGCGAGCTGGTCGGCATCGACGACGGGCAGGCCGCGCCCCTGAAGCCGCTTGCCCACGGCGCTTTTACCCGAGCCAATGCCGCCGGTCAGCCCAAATATTACGGGCTCCACCCGGCGAATGTACGCGAGCACGGGGCGCGAGGGAAGGAAAGCAAGCTCGCGGCTCTGGTGCTTTCGGCAAAAGGGTTTAAAACCGTCGAGAGTGAAGACTGGACCTCTGTTCATCTGGCCATTTGTTGCGCTCCCGTGTTTGGCGTCCGGTCAGCCGAACGCCACCTCAGTCGCGTCTCCGCCGGTTGCGCAACCGTGCTGCGAGCTGCAGAGCCCGCGCTTTCGCTTCGATGCGGGCGCGCCGCTCCTGGCGCCCGCTGGTGTTGCGCCAGACGGTACCGTCTGCGTGGGGACAGCGGACGGCTACATTCACCTGATCGGTGCGGATGGTAGCTACCGTTGGAGCTACAGCGTGCATGGCGCCGTGGCGCGTCGCCCAGTGTTTGCCGGTGAGCTCTGGTACATCGCGACCAGCGCCGAACGCATCTACGCGCTGACTCGCTCGGGCACGTTGCATTGGGTTTTCAAACCCCCCGCCGGCGTCGCGAGTGAGCTGGCAACCGATGCAAGCGGCGTCTTGTATTTCGTCGCGAGCGATCGCTTCTTGTATGGGCTGACTGGGCAGGGCGGCATCTCGCTGCGAGCGCAATTCGGCGTTCCGGTGGCCGGGCCTAGCGCCGCTCCGGATGGCGCGATTTGGCTCGAAAATGCGGTCGGGTCGAGGCTGAGTATCCGAGATCATGTCGTGCGCCGCTACGCTCCCGATGCACCTCACGAGCTGGAATTTGCAACGCCCAATACGCTTCGGGATCCGGAGGGTCGCATTTGGAGCGCGACCGCAACGGGTGGGCTTGGGCTGAGCGGCGCTGGATCCGAGCCCTGTTCTTTCACGCTCACGAGCTCGCCACTGTTCACGCCGGCGTGGTCCGCGGCGGCTCACTACGTGGTCGTCAGCGCTCGTAGCGGGCTCGTCGTCGCCCTGGAGCCGCCGCATCACTGGGCGCGCTGAGCCATGGACTTCAAAAGCAAGCTCGCGATGTACCTTCAGCCGCAGCCGGGCGCGCCGCAGCCCGTCATGGAGCGCGCGCTGTCCGAGCCCGCGCTTTCCGTCGGCGCGAGTAGCACTGGCCCGCGCTCGGCCACGCTGGCTCAGCTGCGCCATAAGATGGCCGAGATTCTTGCCTGTTCCGCGCTCGCGCCGCGCGTCCGGCCCGAGCCGGTGGAGCTCGATTTTTCGTACTCGGGTTCGGCCTTACCTTTCGTTCGCGAGCAAAAAGCGAGCGGTCCGCTGTTCCGCCGTCATCAGGTCTTGCCGTCGTCCCACCATGTCGGTCGGATACCGGTCGACGCGGCGGCTAGCTCGCGCGCCGAGCTTTTAGGCTTGTTGGCGCTCGATCCTCGCGTCTCGCGGGCCGATCCCAAGCGCGCATTGTACTTCGACACGGAGACGACTGGGCTCGGCGGAGGCGCCGGCGTCTTGGCGTTTTTGGTTGGGTTGGCCTGGTTCGATGAAGACCTGCGCTTGCACTCCGAACAATTCTTGTTGCGCAGCCCTGGCGAGGAAATGCCGCTGCTCGAGGCATTGAGCGAGCGTGTCGAGCACGCCGACCTGCTCGTTTCGTACAACGGCAAAGCCTTCGATTTGCCACTGCTCAACGGGCGCATGGTCATGAATCGCCTCGCCAAGCTGCCGGAACGGGCCCACTTGGACCTGCTGCACGTGGGCCGCCGTTTACACAAAACCCGGTTGGGCGCGTGTCGTCTGATCAGCCTGGAAAGTGACGTGCTCGGCTTCGTACGCGGCCCGGACATTGCCGGTATCGACATCGCGCCGCGCTACGCGCATTACCTCCGCACGGGGGACGACGGCGCGCTCGAGCAGGTCATCGAGCACAACGCCTGGGACGTGGTCTCTATGGCGGCTCTGGTCGGCTTGTACGGTGAGCCGTTCGATCTACTGCACGAACGCGATCTGATCGGCCTGGCTCGTACGTTGAAGCGGGCGCGAGCGTTCGACGACGCAGAGCGTGCGGCGGCGAGCGCGCTTTCACGCGGGGCCGGGATCGAAGCGCGTCGCGCCCATGGCGAAATCGCCAAAGCGCGCGGGGATCGCGCGCAGGCTCTGGCCCACTTCGAGGCCTTCGCCGCCGAGGTCGACGACCCGACCATCCGCCTCGAGCTCGCCAAACTTTACGAGCACCACGTGCGTTCGCCGAGCAGCGCGCTTGGCTGGCTCGACCAGGGTACTGGCGAAGACCCCGCGCGAGCCGAGCGGCGGCGCATGCGTTTATCTCGCAAGATCGAGAGAGCTGGAAAAGGCGGCAGGACGAGCAAAGCACAGCGCTGAGCCTCGCTTCAGTGCAGCTGTTGCGTGTGCCTCGAACGCGCAAATTCTGCTATCAGAGCGACCTTCATGGCGTACGACCACAAGCAAATCGAGCCGCGCTGGCAGCAGTACTGGGCCGAGCACGAGACGTTCAAGGCAGAACGCCGCCCCGGGCATCCCAAGTACTACGTCCTCGACATGTTCCCGTATCCTTCGGGCACTGGTCTCCATGTCGGCCACCCAGAGGGCTACACCGCGACCGACATCGTGGCTCGTTACAAACGCATGAATGGCTTCGACGTGCTCCACCCCATGGGCTGGGATGCCTTCGGCCTCCCCGCTGAGCAGCACGCGATCGAGACCGGGACCCCGCCCGCCCTCACCATCGCCAAGAACACCGACACCTTTCGACGTCAGCTCAAATCCCTTGGCTTTGCCTACGACTGGTCGCGTGAGCTGAATACGACTGACCCCGGCTATTTCCGCTGGACACAATGGATCTTCCTCCAGCTGTTCGCGCGCGGGCTAGCATTTCAGGCAGAAATACCGGTCAATTGGTGCGAGGCGCTGGGCACGGTGCTGGCCAACGAAGAAGTGATCGATGGGCGCAGCGAGCGTGGCAATTATCCGGTGGTGCGCACGCCACTTCGCCAATGGCAACTGCGCATCACCGCCTACGCCGACCGCCTCTCGAGCGATCTCGACGCCGTGCAGTGGCCCGAGACTAAACAGAAGCAACGGGATTGGATTGGTCGCAGTGAGGGTGCGGAAGTCGATTTTTCGATCGTCGGTCACACCGAGGCGCTCACCGTTTATACCACTCGGCCCGATACGCTGTTCGGCGCCACTTATCTCGTGATAGCGCCCGATCACCCGCTCACCACTCGCCTGGCCGGGCCCGAGCAACGCCGCGCAGTCGCAGACTATGCGCAAGCGGCGGCGCGCAAGAGTGACATGGAGCGCACCGCTCTGAACAAGGAAAAATCTGGCATTTTCCTGGGCGCTTTCGCGAAAAACCCGCTGACCGGCAAGGCCATCCCAATCTACACGGCCGACTACGTGCTGGGCGCTTACGGCACGGGCGCAATCATGGCTGTGCCTGCGCATGACGAGCGCGACTTCGAGTTTGCGAAAAAATTTGCGCTACCCATCGTGGAGGTCGTGAGCAAAGACGGCTCACTCACGGGCGAGGTCGAACAGGTGTTCACCGACCCCGGCGTGGCCGTCCGCTCCGGCCAGTTCGACGGCCAAGCCACCTCGCAGATGAAAGCGAACATGATCGCATTCTTGGAGGAGGAGCACCTCGGTCGCCGACGCGTCAATTACAAGCTTCGTGACTGGGTCTTCAGCCGTCAGCGGTACTGGGGCGAGCCGATCCCCATCTACTTTCCGGTCCGCACGGCGGGTGACCCGCGGCGGGGCGATCCGTATGAAATTGACTACGGATCCCCCATCGCGGTCGAAGAAAGTGAGCTCCCGTTGCTCCTTCCCGAGCTCGAGGACTACCGTCCGGGCGATCCCCAGGGGCCGCTGGTGCGCGCCGTAGACTGGCGTTTCTTCCTCAAAGACGGCTCATGGTTCGCGCGCGAAACGAACACCATGCCGCAGTGGGCCGGCTCGTGCTGGTATTACCTGCGTTTCCTCGACCCCCACAACCCGCGCGAGCTATGCTCGAAAGCCGCCTACGACGCCTGGATGCCGGTCGACCTGTACGTGGGCGGCTCCGAGCATGCGGTTTTGCACCTGCTCTACGCTCGGTTTTGGCACAAAGTGTTGTTCGACGTGGGAGTGGTTACGGACTCCGAGCCTTTCGTCAAGCTCGTGCATCAGGGCATTATTTTGGGGATGGCCTACCGCTACTACGCGGTGCTCGGCGAAAACGGCCAGCTGCTGCGCGCGCTTTCCGGTGACGAGCCCGGTATTGCTTCCGATGCCGATGGGCAGCTGCGGCTCCTGGCGACTGGGGAGTCAGTTCAAGTACGCTGGGCCAAGGAATCCGAGATCGACGCGCGTGAGGGCCGGCTCGTCCACCGTGAGCTTGGCGTACGGCTGGTCGGAATCGCCGAGAAGATGGCGAAATCACGCGGGAATTCGGTGAGCCCGGACGTCGTCGTCGATGAGTTCGGGGCGGACAGCCTGCGCTTGTACGAAATGTTCATGGGTCCGTTGGAGCAGGCCAAGCCTTGGCAGGCGAGCGGTATCCAAGGCGTACGCCGCTTCCTCGACCGCACGGACGCCATCGCTCGGCGGCCGCTCAGCGATGCCGCGCTCGATCACGAAACCGCCAAGCTAGTGCACCGCACGGTGCAGAAGGTAGGTCGGGATATCGAGGCGCTCTCATTGAATACGGCCGTGAGCGCCATGATGATTCTGGCCAACCACCTGAACGCCGTGGAGCGGCCCGCTCGTGAGGCGGTTGAAAAGCTTCTCCTCTGCCTGGCGCCGTTTGCGCCGCATCTCGCGGAAGAGCTTTGGGCGGCGCTCGGGCACTCACCGTCTATCGCGAACGAGGCGTGGCCCGCGTTCGACCCGAGTCTGTGCCAGGACGACGTCGTCGAGATTGCGGTGCAAGTGAACGGCAAGGTCCGGGGCCGCGCGGCGCTCGCTCGCGACGCGGGTGAATCGGTCGCCCGTGAGCTGGCCCTCACCGACCCGAATGTGACCAAATTTTTGAAAGACAAGACGTTGAAGAAATTGGTCTACGTGCCGGGCAAAGTCTTGAATTTCATCGTGGGCTGAGGACGCAAAATTTGGCCGAACACATCTACTCGTCCTACGAACGTCGCCACTCAAGGCGTCTAGCCGCCCCCGCGGTCGCCGTTCTATCGGCCTTTTGGCTGAACAGGCGAAGGGCTGTGGATAGGTTGTTGTTTCCCGTGAAACTTGAGCCCTAACTCTCCTCAACGCCTGGACTTTTGTTGGGCACTCGGCCTGTGGGCAACGCTCGCTTTCGGCTGTGGGTATCGATCGGTTTTCCCGCGAACGGACGAGCGCGCGTTCGCGGTCCAGATCGGGCAAAATCTCATTCCGGAACCGCTGGTCGCGGAAACGGCGGCTCACGCCGCACGTGCCGAGCTCGCCGCCGCCGGCGCACTCGCGGAAGGGTCAACCTACCCGCGCCTCGTGGTCGATGTGCTCCGCGTCGACGAGTTGTCCAGGGGCGTCTACAAGCAGGGCGATCAGCCACGCGCGGGCGGCATGAGCATCGCGGTCGTGGTGCGCGGACGAATCTTCGAGGCGCAAGGCCAGGAGCCCAGCGCCGATTCCGGCGACGTTCGGCGGGCCGCGCAACTCGCCGGTGACGCCGAGCCTCGCGCGGACAGCACGGCCCGCGATGACGCTTTGCGGGAGGCGGCCGAACGCGCCGGTATAGCAGTTGCCAAGATCGCCCTCGGCCGGCCGGAGCCGGAAGATGAAGCGCCCTAAACAGCGCCCATGGCGCGCTTGAAGCGCTTGGCGTCTGCGAACATGTCGACGTTCGTGAACACGTACGTTGCGTCTTGCTCAGCGCCAGCTTGCGCGATTGCCGCCAGCTTTTCGATAGCCGGGTCCTCATAACGCGACTTATGACCGGCCGGGCCGGGAAGGCGATAGTAGGCGCCCTTGCGCGTGGACAAGCCATGATGCAGCGGATCGCGCGCTGAGAGCGTCTGCGTTTCCTCAGCCAGCTCATCGGCCTCCTCCGGATTCCAGGCCGGACCGGGCTCGAAGACAATAGTCTCGAATTGCTTTCGGACGTTCTTCAAGAAATCCCGAAGGGCGGTGCGGTTCGCGCGAGAGCTGGGGAAATCAGGGGGCGCGACGAACACTGCGGTTTTCGCGGCCAGCTCCTTAGCCACCTCACCCAGGGTCTTCAAAGCGGTCTCGATGACTTTGCCGTCGCGAAACCCCTCCTGCGCTATCTCGCGCGGGCCGAGCAACGCGAACTCGAAGCCCGGCGGACCTTCGCGGCGCCAACGGCGCACCGTTCCCGGTCCTGGAACCGCCAAGTGCGTCTCCTGCACCTCGACGAATAGATACTCTTTGAAATAGCGAGTCGCGGGTACCGCGAAACCAGCGCAACCGACGACCATCATTCGGCGGCAACCGTAACACAGGCCAACGCCTGCCGCCCGGCCCGGGCCATAAAAATCGCTCCAGTGTCCAAATTTGAGCGCCCGAAGACCAGGCGCTCCGCAATCAAACAGCGCCGCGCTCGAGCTTCCAAGCGTAGCTTGCGCGAGCTAGCTGCCGTAACAGGCTCCGTTGCAGGCGTTATCCATGACACAACCGATCAACGCGTTCGTCGAGACGCCCAGGGCGCCGCAGTCGAGGGCGCCTTTGGCGTCCGTCGAGGTCACGCATTGATTGCCGCAGGTTTTGGCGTCCTCGGAATCGAGCGAGCCGTTCTTCTTGAAGAGATCCTGCAAGCACCCTTGATAACAGGCGAATTCCCCGTTGTTGTCCGGGCCCCCGTAGCCGCACACGTCGCCGGGGCTCGTGCTGAAGCAGTTCGAGTACTCCGTACAGCAATGAGTGTGAATGCATGTAGAACAGTCGTCCACCACGCCGGGATCGCAGGTCGTGGCCGGTGTCCCGGCTGGCGTATCGCCCGTGTCACACGCGGGCACGGTGGTGGGATCGGTCGTGCCTCCGACGCCGCCGGTGCCAGCTGCCGCGCCCCCGGAGCCCGCCGTGCCACTCGCACCCGCGTTTGCGCTGCCTGCGTTCGCGCTGCCCGCGACGTCGCCGGCGCCCGCATCGCCAAAGCCCACGTCGTTACTGCTCGTAACGGTGCAAGCGGCGCCCACGAAAGACCCCGCGACGCCCAGGGCTGCCAGCAGATACCAATAAGACTTAGTCTGTTGCATTCGTTATCTCCCGATTGAGTGCCAGGACTCTCTCATCCTTCGCCTGACACAGGAAAGCAAGCGGCCACACTTGGCTCGCTTGCTAGAATATACGTTAGCGGAGCCGCGGTTATTCGTTTGTCTTGCGCGAGGCCGAGATTGGTCGAGAGCGGCAGCTCGGCGCAGGTAACGCTATGTACCCCCACTCTTCACGACATTGCATCCGTGGCAGTTTAGCCGCCCAGTGTCCGCTTAACGCGCATCACTAGGTCATCGATCTTGAAGGGCTTGGTGATGTAATGACGAGCGCCCGATTGGATGCCCTTGATTATCTCGGAGGGGCCGGCCTTCGCGGTCAAGAAGATGATCGGAATAGCCTTGAGGCCCGGCAGCTGACGGACAGCGGCGGCTACGGCGTGCCCGTCGAGGCCCGGCATCATCACATCGAGCAAAAGTAGATCCGGAGCGGGTGGTTTCCGCGCGAGAGCAAGCGCGGCCGGGCCGCTAGTCGTGAGGACGACATCGTAGAACTGCGACAGTACCTTGGACAACATAGTCCCGATGGCCGGGTCGTCCTCGGCAATCAAGATCCGCTTTTGAGGGGCTTCTGGCACGCGCTACTCCGTTCGGCGAATGATATGGAAGCCAAGGGCAGTTTCGACCGGGAGATCGGTAACCTCCATCACGATCAGACCGAAAGCGGCATCCGAGAACGGCTTTTCCATTCGTTCGCGGCTGAATCTGCCGAGCTTGCTCAGGTTTTGTCGGACGCTCGGGTCGTCCGAATACTTCAAAGCTAGCTCACTGAAATCCGCGCCGGCCCGGGCATAACGGCTGATCTGAATCGCCAGGCTCCTCGCGTCCTCCTTGCTGCGCGTCACGTTGGGCGAAGCCTTCAGTGCGCCGCGATACGCAATCAAGATCTGGGAGGCTGCGATGACCTTGGCATGATCCGAGGGCGGGCGAGGCGGGAACGTGTTCTCGGCGATGTCCATCTTTTCACGTGCCGTAAGCGGAGGCGGTGCGTTATCAGTGCTGGCGGGCGCCGATTCGCCGAGCGTCGCTGACGCAACCGCCGATCGGCTGGCGGAGGTGGCAGGTGAGGGACCTTTCGTTCCTCTCGCACCATTATCTGAATCGCTCAGCCGACGACAACCCTGGGCGGATAGGCTAACGGCGAGGAGCGCCCAAGGAAAGTGACTAACAGACATGCGCGCGCCCAGCTAGTTGCGACGGGCTAGCAAATTCAGCCGCTACCTTGGCCGAGCGGCGCGATGGGCGCCACCCGTCGCGCGTCGCGCCGACAAACAGCGCCGCGAGAAGCCCTTTGGCGAGTCGATCGCTTGCCGAGCGCGCGGCTCGGGGCCCATAGTCCCGGCGATGCCGAATATCCTCCACATCGAGGACGATCCCGCAAACCGCCTGCTCGTGAGAAAGCTGCTGACCCCCGCCGGCTTCGAAGTGACCGACGCGGCCGATGGGTTGGAGGGCATTCGTTTGGCGCTCCAGCAGCGCCCCGACTTGGTGCTGGTCGACATCTCAATCCCGGGCCTGGACGGGTACGAGGTGACGCTACGTCTGCGCTCGGAGCCGAAGCTGCGCGGAGTGCCGATCGTGGCCATCACCGCCGAGGGCGATCGCGATACGAGCTTGGCGGTAGGCTGCGACGGTTTCCTGCAAAAACCGATCGACGCTCGCTCGTTCGCGGACAAGCTGCGCGGTTACCTGGAGGGTCGCCGCGAGAGCACGTCGCCCGACGCCACCGGTGAGCACCTGCGCCTGCAGAGCCAACGCATCGTCTCGCACCTCGAGGAAAAAATAGCCGAGTTGTCAGCCGCAAACCAACGTTTGCTGGGCGCTGACCAGGCAAAAAAGGAATTTTACCGAAATATTTCCCACGAGCTCGCGACTCCCATGACACCCATCGTCGGGTACCTCAAGCTCCTGATCGACGGGGAGCTCGGTGAGCTTGCGACCCCGCAGCTCAAAGCGCTGCGAGCGATGTCAGACTGTGTGCAGCGATTGCGGCGCTTGATCGACAACTTGCTCGACGTCACCGCCCTGGAGACCGGGCGCATGCGCTTTGCGCAGCGCGAGTTCGATTTCGCCGAGCTCGTACGCCAGGCGATCACGCGCGCGCCCGATCTGAATGATGGTCGGCTGCGGCTCGTGACGGACCTGCCGAAGCGCGCTACCCTGGTGGGTTACGGAGACGTAGATCGGTTGGGCCGCGCCGTCGACCAACTGCTGGATAATGCAGGGAAATTTACGCCGGTGGGCGGTACGGTTGGGGTGCGCGCGCGACGCCTAACCTCGGGCCATCTGGAGCTCTGCATCGCGGACACCGGGCCGGGGGTTCCGCACGAAAAGGCGTCGCGTCTGTTCGAGCCGTTTTACCAAGTCGACGGTTCGCCCACGCGTGCGTTCGGAGGCACCGGGGTCGGTCTGGCGGTGGTGCGGGGGGTCGCGCTCGGCCATGGCGGCGATGTGCGACTGGCTTCCCCCGCCGGCGAAGAAATCGTGGGGGTGCCGCTGAACGGCGCGGCATTTTACTTTATCTTGCCGCCCGGCAGGTCCTCCGGCAGCGAGCCGCCCTCGCGCCCGGCATGAGCCCGGCGTCCGTCTATCTCGATTGGAACGCAACAACCCCCCCGCACCCCCTCGTGCTGGTGGCCATGGCTGACGCGGCTGCATCAGCCTGGGGAAACCCTGCAAGCACGCACCAAATTGGCCGCCAGGCGCGCGTTCTCGTGGAAGACGCGCGCGACAAGTTGGCCGAGATCTGCGCCGTCCACGCCCGGGACGTGCTCTTTACCTCGGGCGGTACGGAGGCCAACAACCTGGCGCTTTCGGACGCGCCCGGTTTGGCTTTGAGCCGCCTCGAGCATCCTTCCGTGACGCGCGTTGCTGAACGACTGCAAGCGCGTGGAGTACCGGTGGTTTGGGTGGAGATCCCGCCCTGCGGCCGAGTCGATGCGGAAGCGTATCGGGAGGCCCTCCAGGCGTTGCCTCGGGGTTCGGTGGCCGCGCTAATGGCGGCCAATCACGAGACCGGGGTCTTGCAGCCACTCGAGGCCGTGGCCTTGGTTGCGCACGACCTCGGCGCCACGCTCCACGTGGATGCGGTGCAGGCCTTGGGCAAGATTGTCCCAGAGAGCTGGCGGTTTGCCGACAGTCTGGCCATAGCAGCGCACAAGATACGAGGCCCAAAGGGAATTGGGGCCCTCGCGTTTCGCGGCCCGAGGGTGCCCAAGCCGCTACTGGTCGGCGGCAGCCAGGAGCGCGGCTTGCGGCCGGGCACCGTCGACCCCGTCGCCGCCGCTGGCTTCCTCGCCGCTCTACGGCGTACGGGCGACGGCCCGACACGCTACGCCGCACTAGGCCCGCTGCGGAACGACTTCGAGCGGGCGTTTGCCACCGTCGCGCGCGTCAACGGTGAGGGCGTCCCGCGCCTGCCTCACGTTTCTAGCCTGTCCTTCACGGGGGTCTCGGGCGATGAGCTGGTGGCGGCCCTCGATTTACTGGGTGTCTGCGTGTCGAGCGGCAGCGCGTGCAGCGCAGGCACGACCGAACCGTCGACCGTGATCACTGGCATGGTCGGGCTCGAACGCGCCCGCGGAGCGGTTCGCGTGAGCCTGGGTGAGAGCACGACCGCGGACCAGATCGAGTCGGCAAAAGCCATGCTTTGGCGTGTGCTCGGCCGCGGGCCAGGCGATCCCTCAGGTAATGGATGATCGGATAGCCCATGGCTCGTGCATGGAGTGCAGCACGTTTAAGCAAGTACTTACGATGATTCGGCATTCGCGTCGTCGGGGGCACGGTCTGAGCGCTCCATTGAAGAGAGCGAGCCCCGCCGGCGTCTGAGCATTTATTCAGTAATTCACACACAGCTCAGGTGTTTGAGCAATGAAGTGGGTCAACTGCCCGAGTTCAAACGTTTAATCGACGCTTCGTGTAGCGCCAAGGCGGCGGCGACCGAGGCATTCAGCGAGTCGATACGTCCGCTCGCGGTCAGCCGCCCAATGACGCTGCACGCGCGTCGTACGCCGCGACCCATTCCCTCGTGCTCATTACCGACTACGAGGATGGTCGGCCGGTCGAGGTCGAGCTCCCCAACGCGCTGGGGCGCGTGCGCGTCGAGACCAACCACGAGGATGCCGAGCTCGCGCGCAGAAGTCAGCGCCCCGGTCAATGAGGGCACCCGGCACAGCCGTGCATGTTCGATGGCGCCTGCCGACGCACGCCCGGTAGCGGCGCTCAGCGGTGCCGAAGAGTGCTCGCCCCAAAGCACGGCCGCATCGGCTACACCCACCGCAGACCGGATGACGGCCCCAAAATTTTGCGGGTCTTGAATGCCGTCGAGCGCGAGTGCGAGCAGTTTGGGCTCGGCTAAAATGCTTGCGAGCGATTGCAGCGCGAGCTCGGGCCCCCAGGCGATGACGCCTTGGTGCTGCGCGCCGTCGGTCCAGCTATCCAGGCTGCCGCGCGCTACCCGTACCACTTCCGGAACACCTTGATCGGTGGCGTAACGAGCCAGGGCTTCTAGGGTCGGGCTTGGCTTTTCTTCGAGCGCAACGCGCTGCAGAGCGAAGCGATGAACACGGATCGCTTCTCGGACCGGCTGCAGCCCGACGATCAGACGCAAGCCCTCGACGCCGGGCGGCATGGGCCCGCCGCGTGGGGGCCGCTTAGGCCACTGCGGACGCACGCTGAATCTCGTCACTGATGGCGCGGGCTGCGGCGCCTGGGTCGGCGGCATCGCGGATCGGGCGGCCAACGACCAACAGGCTCGAGCCGGCTCGGATTGCCCCTTCCGGGGTTCCGGTGCGCTTCTGATCGTCGCCGCCTGGGTGGGCCGTGGGCCGTATGCCGGGTGTGACGAGGATCGCGTCGGGGCCCAACGCTGCGCGCAGTGTCGCCACTTCCGCCGTGGAGCAGACCATGCCTGGGATGCCGTGCCGGTTCGCCAGCCGCGCGAGCCGGAGCGCCTGGTGGCTCGGATCGCCGCTTACCCCCACCGCCTCGAGGTCCGCCGCATCGAGGGAGGTGAGGACAGTGATCGCTAATAGATCTAGCCCGGTATTTTCCCGGCTCGCGCGTGCAGCGGCGGCAGCGAGCATCTTAGGCCCGCCGGCCGCGTGCAGCGTCAGGTAGCGAACACCATGCGCGCAGGCAGCCGCCACCGCTCGTTCCACCGTTTCTGGGATATCGTGGAGCTTGAGATCCAAAAAGACGCAGCAGCCAAGCTCCCGGCCGAGCTCGATGACCCGGGGGCCTTCGCTCACGAACAGCTCGAGGCCCACCTTCAGCACTCCGACGGAATCAGCAACGCGCCCAGCACCTTGCTGCGCCTCGGCCAATGTCGGGAAATCGAGCGCGTAAGCGAGCTTGGCGCGAGCCGGATGACGCTCGCCGCTCACAGGCACGAGCACAGCGGATCGCCCGCGGGGCACGTGCACGGCTTGGAGCCCGCCGAAGGCTTAGTGGGGGTGGACGCCGGGGCGTGCTGCTGTTGCACTGCTTTTTGAGCGTTCTGCGTGTCCGTTTTGGCGGCGGCCAGCTCGGCCTCGAGGCGGGCGCGCGTGGCCTCGTCCTTGGCGCTGTCCCTTTGCTTCTCGAGCTCTTCCTGGTGGTGCTGCGCTTCGTCATACTGGGATTTCAGCGCGGCCAGCTGTTGCTGGGCTTCGGCCTTTTCCCGAGCTGCGATCTCGTCCTTCACCTGTTGGGCCTTGGCGTTGTTGGTGAGCACCACGAAGATCGCGATGCCGCCCAGGACCAGCACTGCAGAGATGATCCCGAGCACCACTTTCAGCCGCTTTTTGCCGCGATCGCTGTTCAAAGCGGCCAGCTGTTGCTCATGGGCCTGCTGCGCGGCCAGGGCCTCCATCCGCGAGCGGTGCTCGGTTTCTGCGCGCGCTTTCTCTAGCTCGCCATGGCGAATGGCTTCCAGGCGCGCGGCCTCTTCCTTGCGGCGCAGCTCTTCGGTCCGGCGCGCCTCTTCTTCAGACCGCAGCCGGCGCTCTTCCGCGTCGCGAGCGGCCCGCTCCTTGGCCGCCTTCGCCTCGGCTTCTGCGCGGGCGACGGCCTCCTTGTTGGCCTCTTCTTCTTTGATTCGATTCTCTTCCAGGCTCATCAATTCTTTGAGCGAGAAAAGAACCGAGCTTTCCTTCTGTTCGGCCATGTTCGAGTATCCTCAATCCGTCGCGCAGCGCCTGCGATCCACTTTACACGACGCGCATACCAATCGGGGAAAGCCTTCGTCAAGCATTCGACGCTGGCGCCCACCCGCGAAAATTAGAACATCCGCCGCTCTCGGCCCGGGAGCAAGCGTGGGCGTTGACCGGAAGACTTCACTGCTTCGATGCGGCGACATCCGCGTTCCTTGGCTCGCCTTTCAGCACGGCAGGCAGGCAGGCAGGTGAGAGGATGTGGGTGCGACTATTCGTCTCGCTGATTGGCGTCCATGAGCGCGGCTTCGGCTAGAGTGGCGAGGATGGTTCAGTTGTTAGCCCACATCACCGGCACGGTTTGGAAGGTGGACGTCAAGGTCGGGGACACCGTGACGGGCGAGCAGACGCTGGTGATCCTCGAGTCGATGAAAATGGAGATGCCGGTCGAGGCGCCGGGCGCGGGCAGAGTGGCGCGAATAGTCGTGAGTGAGGGCCAGGCCGTCGAGGAGGGCGACCTGCTCCTCGAGCTCGAATGAAGGTGTGGTAGTTCCTTGACCGACCCCGGGGATCCGGTAGCGTAAAATCGGGCATGGCGGACGCTGAGAAACGCAAGCGGCCCTCACGCGCACTGTCTGTGTTGCTGGGAGCGGCGCTATGGCACTTGGCTTGCGGCGGGCCGCAAAAGCAGGGGGAAGCCGGTGCCATTTGCTTCCGCACCGACGACTGTGCAGTTGGCTTCGCCTGCGTCCCCGAAACGAATGGCGCCAGCAAGCGGGTCTGCAGCTCAGATCTGAGCGGCATAGTGCCGAAGGGTGACGCTCCGCCAGGAGAGGCGGCGGCGACGCCGACCGCCGTCGCAAGCGCACCGGAGCCGGCCTCGGGGGGCGCGGAAAGTGCCGGGCGAGGAACGGGCGGGGGTGCTGGCGCGGCGGAGGGCTTGCTTGCGGGGACGGGCGGCTAGCACTGCCTCTCGGCTCATTGTTTCCAGAAGAACTTCCACGGATTGTGTTTCAGGTCGCGGAGCATTTCCTGAAGATCATCGTAAAGCGCTTCGTCCATTACCAGCGCCCCCACGGTACCCTTGCCGGCCTTGACGCGGTCGACCAAGCCCTGCGCGTCGCTGGTGATGGTCTTGACCTGACCGCTTGCGTCGCTCAGATTTTGGGTGATGCGCTGGTAACGCTGAAGTTGATCGGCGCTGGCCAGCGCCTGCGCGAGCTTCTTGGCATCCGCGAGCGTGGCGCGACCGTCGGTCAGGAGCGGTTCGAGGTTTTGGTTCAAGGTGCCGGTCGAGCTCTCCACGTTGTTGAGAATTCGGGCGATTTGCGGATTGTCTATGTACCGCTCGCGGGCGGCTTTCAGCGTCGCGCTAGCGTCCCCGGAGAGGGCGTCCAAATTTTGGACGATGTGATCCAACTTGCCCTGGTTGTGCTCGAAAAAATTCCCGCTCGCATGCAGCGTTCGATGGAGACCATCGAACGTTTCGCTGATCTGCTGCTGGTTGTTGGTGATACCGAGGTACGCCTTGTGCAGTAGCTCGTAGCTTTCGCTGAGCAGCAGGTCGAGACGGGGTGGGCTAATGCCTTGCACCGTGGCGCCTTCGCCGAGCAGGGGCCGGTCACTGGAGCCCGGCTCGATCGCTAGAAACATCTCCCCCAGCACGCCCTGGCTGGTCACGAACCAACGCGCGTTGTCGTGAATTGCCGTCTTGTAGCGCCGTTCGACCTTCGCGACGGCGCGGATAATTGGCTCCGCCTCGTGGGTTTGCGGGTCCACCATCCCGCCGCGAAATTCTAGCTCGCTCACGCGCCCGACCTTGACGCCTGCGATCCGCACGGGCGCGCCCGCCTGCAGGCCGCCGGGGTTTTGAAAGCTAACGTACACGGTGAACGTGGGCTGCAAGCTCAAGCCGCCCATTACGACGACGAAACCGGCAAGTAGGCCAAGGGCGACCAGGATCAGAAATCCTACTTTGACTTCGATCGACCGCTGGCTCATGTGCCGCTCACGCTTCCATCGGCCCTTCTGCCCGCCCGTTGATGAACTGCTGAACGACGCCATCCACGCTCGCGCGAAAATCGCTGGGATGGCCCACTAACTTCACCCTTCCTTTGTACAGCATGACGATACGGTCTGCGATGCTGAAGATCGACTTCAGATCATGGGAAACCACGATGCTGGTCACCCCCAAAGTGTCCGCCAGCTCACGGATCAAGCGGTCGACGCGTCGGGCACTGATGGGATCCAAGCTGGTGGTCGGCTCGTCGAACAGTACGTAGCGTGGGGATAGCGTGAGTGCCCGCGCAATCGCGACGCGCTTCTTCATGCCGTCGCCGAGCTCGCTTGGAAAGCGGTCAGCAAAGTCGCGCATTTGGACGCGCTCGAGCAGCCGATGAGCTTCGCTGAGCGCGTCTGCTTCGCCGAGCCCAAGGTGCTTACGCAACGGTAGACAGACGTTTTCGGCGCAAGTCATCGAGTCGAAGAGCGTCGAGTGTTGAAAGACCATCGCGCACTTCTTGCGCACTGCGTACATGCGTTGCTCGTCGAATTGGCTGACTTCTTCGCCATCGAGCCATATTTCGCCAGCGTCTGGTTTCAGCAGACCGACCAGTTGCTTGATCAAAACGCTTTTTCCAACGCCGGAGGCGCCGATGATGAAAAAGACCTCGCCCGGATTGACGTCGAAGCTGACCGCGCTGAGCACTCGCTTGTCGCCAAACGACTTCGACACGTCGCGGAAAGAGATCATGGCAAGTCAAAGACTAGACGCGACTTTCAAAGCGGTGCAATCGCAGTCACGTCCGGCACAGAGCCTGCGAAGCGAAGACCGTGCGCGGTTGACTTCACGCGCGAAAACGGGGTACGCGGCTGAGAAATGGCTCGTTTTCGCCACATGTCGCGGCGCCGTGCGCGCGCTTGGTTGCTTGGCGTCTCGTGCCTCGTCGCGAGTGGCTGCGGCCACGCCCCGATCGCACCGGTGATCGCGCCGGAGAGCGACACCGCCCCGGCGCAGTGCGCCAAGGACGAGGTCCGTGAGTACTTTTGCGACGACTTATTGCCATTATTTTCCGCGCGCCCGGCGCCCGCCCCGTACGACAGCTGTCCGGCCTCGAGTGACATACGAGCCGGCAATTTCCCAGCGGTCGGCCGAATCGCGGCGTTCGATCTCGAGTACACGGCATACACGCGTCGGCGCGTTCAGCCCGGTCACAGCTGCTGCTACGGCTGGTGCGCCGCCGTGAAGACCTCTAACCCAAGCTCGGCGGCGCCCGTTACTTGCGAAAATAGCGCTGGGCTGCGCGAAGGCTTTTGCATGCGCGAGTTGGAGAGCGGAACCTCTGCGCCGGCGGCGAGCCCGTTCGAGCGCTGCCCGAGCGCGCTCAAGCCGCCAGACGTGGTGGCATTTGCGGCGCCCGCCTCAGCGCGGTTGGACACGGCACAGACTGCGCAGCGGCGACGAGAGACGCTCCTGGCCGACTGTTGTTACGGCTGGTGCTCGAGCACACCGGCGGGCACCGTGCTCAAAGCTCAGCCAAAGACCAAGTAGCCCGCTCCGCTGATCACGAAATTCAACACAATCACGGCTAAGGACGAGCTCACCACCGCCCGCGTGGTCGCCGCCCCTACACCTTCCGAGCCTCCAAAGGCAGTCAGCCCACAGTAGCCACTGATCACCGGGATTGCGGCGCCGTAAGCCAGGCACTTGCACAGGCCGATCGTCAGATCGCCCGCGCTGACCAGGCTTACGTTGGCAAACGTGCGAGGGTTCAAGCCGAAAAACGCGTACGCCGTCCACATACCGGTCAGGAACGCGACGCCCGCAGCGATCACGGTCAAGGCTCCGAAAATGCTCAAGCAAGCCAAGAAGCGCGGTCGGATTAAATAATCGATCGGGTCGGTCGCGCACATGCGTAAGGCATCGACCTGTTCGGTTACGACCATCGACCCGATTTCAGCGGCTATCCCCGCACCGACCCGGGTGGCGAGCATCAGCGCGCAAATGCTGGCGGCTAAATCCCGCACTAGGAGTTGCAGAAAGGTCGCGCCCAACAGCGACAAGTCAGGTACCACGCGCTGCGTCTGCAGCCCGCCCTGGTACACCGAGATCATGCCGATGAAGCCCATAACTACGGCTAAAAATGCGAGCGAGCGGTTCCCAATCTCGTACATTTGGCACATATAAGCCTGGCGATTGGGGGCGCCGCGCGCTGCATAGTGAAGTGTCAGCCGGAACACTCGGTACAGGTCAGTGACCTGCTGCAGTTGATCCAAAGCAAAGTGGCCAAGCGCGGCTGCAACGCGTGACCGGGTGCTCGCATTGGGTCTGGGGTGAAGCTCGTTTAGAATTGTCATAGCAAGGCGAACGACAGCAGGTAGTCGAGCACGAAGATGCCGGCGGCGCTCACGACGACCGTAGTGTTCACCGACCGACCGACGCCCGGCGCGCCGCCGCGGGTCGACAGCCCGAAGTGACAGCTGGACAGCCCAATGACGATGCCGAAAACGATGCTCTTGATCAGGCCGTGGGCGACGTCGCCGAAGCCGAGCAGGCCGGTCGTGAGTCCGCGGTAAAAGATGCCCGGCTCGATCCCCAAAAAAGCCCAGCCGGCGTAGGCGGCGCCAAAGAGCGCAAGTGTGTCTGCGAAAATCGTCGACAAAAACAGCGTGGCCACGATGGCTAGGAAGCGAGGCGTCAGCAAGAAACCCACCGGATCGATAGCCAGGGCGCGGAGCGCGTCGATTTGTTCCGTAACTGCCATCGTGCCGAGCTCGGCCGTGTTGTTCGCTCCGACCCGCCCGTTGATCATGAGCGCCGTGAGCAGAGGGGCGATCTCGCGCAGCGTGCCGAAACCTGCGCCCCAGCCGAGCAGGCCATACGCGCCATAATGCTCTACGATCGGCGCCGCTTGAATGACCATGATGCCGCCCGTGAAGAGCGCGGTAACGGTCACTATGGGCAGCGACTTGAGGCCCATGCGGTGCAGGCTGCGGAGTAGCTCGCGCTCGTCGAAGTCGCGTTTCAGCACGTGCCGCACGATTTGCCCGAGGAGCACGCCCAGGCCGCCGAGCAACGACACACTGTCGCCCAGCCACTGACTGAGAGCCGTCAAGGGCGGCGGAGAGCGCGCGCTGGAGTCGGCCGACATGTCAGACGAGTGTACGCCAAGGTCTCGACTCGCAGCCAGGAACCGCATGATTCGCGCACGTTGGGGGCCTCTCGATCGAGGTCTGGCTCGTCATAGGGGGCCGTCCAGCGCACCGTGAACGAACTGATGAACGCGCGGATCGGACGCGTTCTCGAGCTCGTCGGTGCTGCCCTCGAAGATCATGCGGCCCTCCAACATCATGCCGACGCGATCGGTGACCGTGAGCAGGCGGTCCAGATCGCTAGAGACCATGATCACGGTCGAGCCGGACGCGCGCTGCTCGGCCCGCAATAAATCGAAGATCTTCTGACTCGTGACGGGGTCGAGGCCCGCAGATGGTTCGTCGTACAGCACGATCGGCGCGCGCGTCACGGTGGCGCGAGCAACACCGATGCGCTTCTTTTGACCGCCGCTGAGGCCAGCAGGCAAGCGATCTTGAAAGCCTGGCAGATCGACGCGGGCCAGGCGTTCCGCGACGCGCGCCGCAATTTCTGTCTCCGACAAATCGAATAGTCGGCGCAGGGGAAATGCGATGTTCTCGGCCACGGTCATGAAATCGAACAGCGCATTGTTTTGAAAAAGCATGCCGATGCCCTTTCTGAACTCGTTCAACTCCAAGTCGCCCATGGCCAGAACGTTTTGGTCGCCGACCGTGACCTGGCCGCGATCGGGCCGGAGCAAACCGGTGATCGCACGAAGAATGAGGCTTTTGCCGGACGCTCCCGGCCCGATCATCCCGAATAGACAGCGCTCGGGCACGTACAGCTCGACCTCCGTCAGCACGGCGCGATCGAAGCTTTTCGAGACGCCGGTGAGGCGAATCAACGCGCGCCCTGGGCCTCGGCCGCTCGCTGTTCGGCGAGGTTAGTTTCGGCACGCCGGGCGCGGGCCCATACCCAAAGTAGCGCCGCTAAGAGGCCTAGGTTCACAAGCAGGGCGCTGCCGACGATGCCGCGCAGTGGAAACACCGAACCGCGAGTCACGGTCACGGGGCCGAAGCGGGATAGCTCGCGCTCCGCCAGACGCCCCGGGCTCGCTACGGGAACCAAGACCACCGAGACCTGAGCGGGCGATAAGCCCGGAACGGCGCCCGCGACCAAACGTTGCACATCATAGCTGGCTATGGGCGGTGCGGCGCCCCGATGGCGAAGCAATACCGAGGCTGACGGCTGTAGCGGTGCTTCCTCGGCCGCGAGCGCATCGGAGACCGGAATGGCCAAGTGAACGCGAACCGACACCACGCCGTCCAGGCTTCGCAACGAGCGCTCGAGCTCACCGGCGGTGCCTGCTACGAATTTTGCTTGTTCAGAGGCGCGGCTTGGGACCATCGAGCTTTGACCGAAGGTATCGAGCAAGCCAGGGCTAGCGGGCGGCGGTAAGCTCTCGGAGCTCAGCACGCCGGCTGCGCTCGAAGCGTCGTCACGGGCCACGCTCACACGCCAGTGCCCTTCGCTGTCCGGATCTCGTTCCTTATCCGCTGCGAGGCCGTTCCTCTCGAGTGCGACCACGGCGTGATTGGCGTCGCTTTCGTCCAGCCCGACCGCGATCGGGACGTTGCACCCGGTCAGGAAAAGCGCGCCGAACAGTGCGAGCACGGCCCGTGGCGCGCCCGCTGAATGATCCCCTCGTTCCTTCATGGTGCTCTCGGCTCGCGCACTTCGCGCGATTGTCCATTGCCTCAAAAGTTCGTGTGGGTGACGTCGAGCTTCGGATTGCTCGGGAAGCCAAGCCCGCGTACGCCTGCCGCGATGCAGCCCTCGACGCCCCGATTACGTGGGCTCAAGACCACCGTGACGCCAACGGCGCGGCCGTTTTGCACGGCCGCGCAGATGCTGATCGATGCAGAATCAGGCGCGCCGCAATGCGCAAAGTAGCTTCCGCGGTTCAAAATCGCCGCGTATTGCCCACCAGTGATGTCCGCTTGGCCGCGTGGCCCTCCGACGCTCATTTCTTCGACGTACGAAGCTTGCGCTGCCTCGCAGCTTTGCCCGCCGCCTAGGATTGGAAAGGCGCCGCTGTGGCCGACCACGTGTCCGCCGCCGCCTGCCTTGTGCGCTTTCTTGGTGTTCAATCCGGCATCAGTTTCAATGTTCGATTGCGAGTCCACCTGCACCGCTACCTCGTCATTGCGATTGGCGCGTGCTTTGAGGAACCACAGCCCGGCGATGACCAGCAGCGCGCCAACGCCCAAAACCCCGATCAGAGCCTTTCCCCGCGTGCTCCGCGACTCCTCCACCACGACCCGCTCGATAGCGGCTTTCTCCGCGCTAACGTCGCGCGATAAGCGAGCATTTTCCGCGAAGGGCGCAAACTCCTCCCAGTCTTTTATGGCACGCTCGTCTTTACTGAGCGAATCGCGCACGACGTCCACATCGAGGAAGGTGTGCGTGCTGATTTGCTGCAGCAGCTCGACGGCGCTGAAGGGTCCGTGATCCATGCCGTCCTTGATCACCACGTAACGCGGGCGCGGGTCGCTCTCGAGACGCGCCTTGAGCGTGGCGAGCTCACTCGTGGCGTCGCTGAGCAGACGCGGCTGCGGTCGAGAGACGACACCGAGCGCGTAAGGGCTGCGCTCGGGCGGAGCGGGCGGCAGCATGGACATAGACACGTCGACATCGAAGTTCACATCGTGGTCGAGATGAGACGTGTCGGCCGGGGGCGGGGGAGCGGCGCTGGCTAACGGAGCAAACTGATGGAGCGCCTGCGCCAGCGCGTTCAAGTCATCGGGACGATGGCTGGGGTCAGAGACCAATGCCTTCGCCAACATGCCCTCCACACCATGCGGTAAATTGGCGATGACCTCGGTCGGCCGGCGCATGCCGGGGCCGACGCTCAACCCGGTGAGGAGCTCATAAAGCATTGCGCCCAGCGCAAATACGCTGGCCCGCGCGCCGCCCGGCTCTCCGCTTCGCTCCTCGGGGGCCATACAGGCCTTGTCGCGTGGCAAGACGGGCGCCTTCTGCGCAAGCGCGAGCGAGATCTGGTAAAATCCAAAATCGTCTTCGAGCAGGCTCGAGGGGTGCAGATACAACCGATGCCCCGCCCGATGCAGCTCCGCTGCCTGAACGCACAGCGGCACGATCACGCGGACCGCCTGCCTCAGGTCGAGTGAGCTGCCGCGCACGCGCAACTCCTGGAGTCGCGCGCGGAGCGTGCCGGGGGCGACAGACGCACCGACGGGCAGGGGCGTAACCAAGTGTTGAGCGCTCGTCATTCCAGGGCGTCGGATAGTACCAAAAAATTCCGCGGCCCGCGATCACCGTAGGCTGACAGGCCCGTGCTTCGGCTGTCGATGGCTAGAGAGGCGTTTCGTCTTCCCGCACGGGGCCATGCCACGGGTGACGACGCACCGCGTACCGGCCGTGGGCGAACTTTCCCAATATTGGCGCGATATTGCTGGGAATATCGGCGTCCCATTCACCACCGTGCATGAAGTCCCGCGGCCGATCGTGGCTGTCCAGAAGCACGAACGCAGGAATTTTCTCGGTCGGAATACCCAGCTGTTCGAGGTCGATTTGTAGCTCATCACGGTCGACGCGCACTAAACGTACATGGGCGAGAGCTTTTTGAGAAATTTGGCTCGACAGCGCGGCTGCGACGCCATCGCAGGGGCGGCAACCAGACACCACCAACCAGAGCACGAGGGTCTCGCGTTTGGCGTCGGCGGCGATGCGCTGCTTTTTCAGCTCGAGCTCGAGATTATTGGAGATGTCTGCCAGCGTGATAGTGCCGAGCGTGGTCACCTGGCTCCCCGCCTCGCGCGAGGCGCGGGCCACCGGCGCGTTGCGGAGAGGGGCATGCGGTGAGGACGAGCTTGGGCTCGGGGGCGCCCAGATGGTGCCCAGAGCAGTCGCGGGGGGGGGCGCTGTCGACGCCGGCTTGGGCTTCACCAGATAGGCGATGCCAACGGCCAGCCCGACCACGGTAAGGCACAGGTTGACCGTACCGAGCGCGATCGCCGCGTTGGCTAGCCCGCGGCCTTTCTCGCGCCCTGCCGAGCGCGAAATTTCGTTTCGTGCGATCAGGCCGAGAACGATACCGAGCACACCGCCCACGCCCACGAAACAAACGTAGCCCAGCAGGCTCGCGACCAAAGCGAAGATCGACGTGCCGTTCGTGTTGCTGCGCTCGTGCGGGGTCCACGGCGCGCCGAGCGGCGGGCTGTGCATGGCGAGAACTATAGCTCGCCAACGCCCCGCCGACTCACGCAATGCTCGGTCGTGCACACATTTCAGCGCAATTTTGCGCCTCCTCGGGCGTTTAACGCGTTGCTGGCTCGGGCTCCAAGCGTGACGCTCACTCTCGGGACCTTGCTGGAAATTTCCAGCGAGCTCCGCAGGCCGTTGAAACACATCCTCCGCGGACGTCCCCGCCGCGCGCCCCGACCGCGCTCGAGAGAACACGCAGCGAGCGTCTCTATCGTTTCGATTGAACTCGCGTCGCGAGCGCTTGCGCGGCTCGAGCGCAGCCGACCGAGGCGCTCGCTGTGCTTCATTGAGCGCACAAAATCGCGCGGAACGGCCGGCCATTGCGCGTTGCAGGCCCTTCCAGCCGCGTGTTAGCGTGGCTGTAATATGGACCCTCGTGACATGGAGACGCTGATTCAGCGTCTGGTCCAAAACCCGCATGATCAGGAAACGATCACCGTCGCTCATCAAGCCGGTCAAAGTGACCCCAAGTCTTATGCGACACTGCTGGAAAAAGTCGGTACGGCAACCAGCGATCCAGCGTTCGCCTGCCATTGGCTAACTGAAGCGGCGAACGTTTGGTGGACAACGCTGGGAGACGCGCACCGCGCGGCTCGCGCGCTGATGATAGCCATCGACCGCGATCCGACGCAGGCCACGCCCGCAGAGCGCCTCGCCGCCCTGTACCGTGACAAAGGCGACACCAAGGCGTTGGTCGCGCTACTGGAGCGCCGGGCTAAGGCGCTGACGCAACTTTCAGAGCATGACCCCTCGCTTCGCAGCCAGGTGGCTGCTCTGCACGAAGAGCTGGGACAGCTCTGGCAAAATCCGCCCCTCGAACAAGCGCGAAAAGCGCTCGAAAGCTACCGACGGGCAATCGAATTCGACCCAGAGAGCCAGTTTTCCATCTATTCGCTTCGCGAGCTGCTGAAGGCCATGGGTCAGTGGAGCGAGGCGATCCCTTACTTTCAGCTCGAGCAAGCCCTGATTAGCGACCCCGAGCGTCAGGTCGCGCTCTATCAAGACGAAGGGGACGTTCGCAAGAACGCACTCGACTTGGCCGGCGCTGCGCGCGCCTTTCGCCTGGCCCGTACCATCGAGGGCGGCGCGGACGCGACTTTGAAGCAGCAGCTCGGCAGCATCGTGCTCGAACAAGTGCAAGCGGGACAACCGGTGGCCGAGCGCGAGCTCGCCGAGGCCGCGGGGTTGTTCGTCGAGCTCGCCGAGGAATATCCCGGCGAGCACGGGCTCTCCTACTCGCTGTGCGCGTTGGAGCTCGCGCCCCAACATGACCGCGCCGTTCAGCTAGCCATGCACTACGCCGAGCAGCTCGATCGTAGGCCAGAAGTCGCACCGCGCGCCGCAGCCTATTTGAAAGCGACCCCGGACGGCGCCCTGGCCGGCGTCGCTCGCAAGCTGATCGCCGAAGTCATGGCGGCGGGTGGAGACGATTCGCTGTTCGAAGCTTTACAGCCCCCACTCAGCGCCAACGACTCCGAGCGCGTTCTGGCGCTGATTGAGATGGCGCAAACATTCGTACGCAAGGCCAAACGCAACGACGCGGCGGCGAAATTTCGCGAGGTGTTGGCGATCGAGCCGGCGAATGCGGATGCTCTGGGGTTTCTCGAGCCGTTTCTGCGGCAAAGCAAAAAATATCAAGAACTGCGCGATCTACTGCGGGCCGCCGCGGCCGACGAGAACACAGGCATTGAGCAGCGGCAGGCTTGGCTGCGCGAAGTAGCAGGCCTCAGCGAAACCCAGCTGCGAGATGCGGATGGCGCGATCGGCAGCCTCAAGACGTTGCTCGCGCTGGAACCGGACGACGAGCTTGCGCGCGCCCAATTGAAGCGCCTGCTGGAAAAGCAGGCGCGTTGGGACGAGCTCGCGTCTCTTCTGACGGACGAAGCCGAACAGACGCCCGATGTCGAAGCACGGCTTTCGCTCGAGAAAACGTTGGCCAAGCTCCACGAGCAAAAGCGCAATGATCCGCTGGCCACCGGCGAGACTTGGGCGCGTATCGCCGCTCTCGCGGCCGGCGACGAAGAAGCGATCACGACCGCCGTGGAATTCTTCGAGCGCGTGAAGCGGCCCGAGCGAGCCATGCAGGTAATCGCTGATAATATCGACGCAGTGTCAGCGGACAGCCGGCGCGGCCCGCTCCTGAAAAAGCTTGCCGAGCTGCGGGAGGGGGCGGGGGAGCTGGTGAGTGCGGGTGAGGCTTATGCCGAGGCCGCCTCAATTTCGAAGCGAGCTTCTCTATGGGAAGCGGCCGAGCGCTGCTTCGTGGCGGCCGAAGCGTGGGACCAAGCCGCGACCGCCACCGACGAGCGCGCCCTGCTTACGGACAGCGCGGTCGACAAAGCCGCGTTACTCGCCTCCGAAGCCTCGTACTTGTTACGAGCGGGTGACGAATCGAGCTCGGTGCTGAGGCTCGAGCAGGCGACTGAGCTCGACGCGGCGCATGAGGGGTACGCGAGTGAGCTCGAGCGTCGCTACGTGGAAGGCGGGCGTTACGAAGAGCTGAGCGGGTTCTTACTTCGACGGGCGGAGAAGCTCGATGACCGCGTCCGTCGCTCCGAGCTTCGCAAGCACGCGGCCAAGATCCAACGCGAAATGCTGAACAATGCCGAGGCGGCGCGGCAAACACTGCACGAGCTACTGGTCGACGGCGACGATCTGGAGGCCCTGCAGATGTTGGCCGACGACGCGGAAGAGCGTTCAGAGCTGTCAGAGGCGATCGAGCTCCTGGAGCGCCTGGAGCGTGCGTCACCGGGGCCTGGCGAACAGGTGGCCGTGATCCTCCGCCAAGCGCGCTTGAAGAGCGAAAAGCTCGACGACTTAAAGGGCGCGATCGCGCTGTACGAGCGTGTGCTCAAAGACTTCGATCCCAAGCACGACGGAGCACTGCTCAATATTGCCGAGTTGTATCAGCGTCTGGATGAGCCCAAGGGCGTGGCCGTGGCCTGGGAACGGCGGCTCAGGACACTGGAGGATCGGGCAGAGAAGCTCAAGGTGGCGCAAAACCTAGCCGACCTATACCAAGGCACCTTGGATGATCCGCAGGCCGCGGTGGGGGCTTTGGATCTCGTCCGGGAGCTCGACCGTGAGAGCTTCGATGTCGTGGCGCGGCTTGCGGAGCTGTGTGAGAAACTGGGAGACTGGCCGCGCTTTGCTGGGCACCTTGCCGAGCTGATCGAGGTCGAGGGCGACGAAGCAGAGGTGAGCCGGATGACTCGACGGCTCGCCCAAGTCCTGCACGAGAAGATCAACAAGAGTGATGAGGCGCTGGCGGCGCTGATGGTGGTGGCTGATACCGGCGACGAAGCCTGCCGACGAGAGTACGAGCGCCTGGGCGACGAGCTCGGTTGGAAGGGCGTGGTCGCGTCAAAGTTGGTCGACTGGTACGTCGAGGCACCCAGCGGCGCAGCGCGTAACGCGTCGTTGCGTGGAGCCTTCGAGCGCTTCGTCAGCGTCGGTCGCGACGTAGATGCGGCGAGCGTCGCCAAAGAGCTGGCAAGGACGCGCGCTGCGACCCCCGATATCGCTGAAACACTCGAACAGATAGCGGTCAAGCTCAAGGATCTAGATGCGCTGGGAATCGCACATGATCTGATGATCCAGGACCTGAGCGGATCCGCTCGTGCCGAACAAATGGTGCGTCAAGCGGAAGTGTTGGCAGGGGTCGGAGTCGAGGCGAGCGAAGCCATCAATCACGGCGAGCGAGCGTTGACCAGCATCCTGCCCGCCGACGCCGAGCCGCTCTTGGCTCGCTTGGCGAAGCTGGCCGATTCGCCGCCTCGAATCATCGACCTTTACGAGCGCCAGATCGCGCGCTGCAAGACTCCGAGCGAAAAGCTTGCGGCGCTGGCGCGAACGGCGGCAGTCGCTGCTAGTCACGGCGGCCTGGACAAGGCGCGAAATCTGTTCGATATCGCGCTGACGGGTGTGGTCCAGCCAGAGACCCTGAACGCTCTCGTGGCGGTGGCGCGCGCTGCGGATAGCGCAAGAAAAACCGACTCCTTGACGCGCACATTGGCCGAGGCGCTGGCCAATGGCGGCCAAGGCTCGCGCGACGGAGGCCGGACGCGCGGCATGCTACTGAATCGCGCGGCAGAGCTTGCGCAGCGCGAGCTTCATGACACGGAGCTTGCTTTTGCTTGGCTCGGGGACGCCATCGTCAGCCACGTCGACGACGAGCCGCTGACGGCACTGGAGGCTCTCGCTGCTGAGCTAGGCGAGCCGAAACGTGCCGAGCTCGTGCTCAGCCGCGCGCTAGATGAGGTCTTCGATGGCCCACTCGTCCGGAAGCTGCTCGCGCGTCGCTCGTCGCTTCGGCGGGACAAGCTTTCTGATCCGCAAGGCGCCGCCGCTGACCTCAAGCGCCTTCACGATCTGTCGCCTTCCGACGCAGCAGTGATGGATCAACTGTCAGCGCTTTACCTGCAGTTGGACGATCATCGCGGCATGGTCCACCTGTACGAGGACCAGATCCTGCGCGGCAAAGAGCCGGCGGCTCGCGCGGAGTTGGCGCGTCGCGTGGCGCGTCTGTGGGAGGAGAGGCTCAGCGACCCCCGCGAGGCAGCCGACGCATGGCGGCGCGTACTGCGGATGAAAGCGGGCGACGCAGAGGCCACGGCCGGGCTCGATCGCGCTAAGACCAACATGCTGCGGCGCGCGCCCGCTGAGGACTCTGCCACGGGGTCGAGCCGGGCCCCGCTCCCAGTCCCAGAGCCGGCCACAAGGCCGGTCGCGCTGCAACGCAACGCCCAACTCCAGGCGGATTCAGCCACAGAGGAGGTGAAGAACGGAGCGAACTCGCTCGATGCTCCGCCTGCAGAGAAAGCTTCGGGGCTACCCGCTGACGTTCAGGATTTGACAGTCGCGGCAACCGTTTCATCGGTGCCGTTTCACGAAGCGCCGCCCGCGCCCGGAGCGATAGACGTCACTCCGGCGCCGGTCGAGCCCGTGGCCGCGATCGAGACCGGCACGCCAGAGCCCGCGGCCGCGAAGGCTGTCACGGATGCGGCGGCCGACGCAGGGAGCACCGACGACGCAGGGAGCACCGACGAAGCAGCGAGCACCGACGAAGCAGCGAGCACCGACGATGCAGCGAGCACCGACGATGCGCGGCCAACCGAGTCTGCTGTGCTGAGCGATGCGGCGGCCGGCGGGCGCTCGGCCGAGCGCCCGTCAGAGCCGGTCTTAATTCCGAGCTCGTCAATCTCGCCACCGCCGCTGCCCACGAGCGCGCCGCTCGCGGAGCCCGTGCTGCCAACGAATGGCGCCGGTGTCGAAGGGGGGGGGCCAGGGCCCGCCGCCGCTCCATCCGAGCCTGCCAACGAGCGGATCGCACCGCCGCCTAAACCCCTGTTCAGAAGGGCCCCGCCGGCCATAGGCTCCCTGCGGCCCCCGCCGCCACCACCAGCGCGAATAGGTAGCTCCCAGCCCGGGGCCGGGCGCGCAGCTCCCCCGCCGCCGCCGAGGGCGCGACCGGCC
>CAHJWM010000037.1 GCA_903642325.1 Myxococcales bacterium
CCAAAGCCACGTCGGTCAGCTGAGGGCGGCGCGTACACGCCGTAGAACCGGATCAGGGGGTGGCGAGGCGGCGGGATGAGCGCCGCCAGGCGGGCAAGGAACTGCAGTGGCGACATCACGCGGTGAGTTCGCCCCACTGCGGTCAGAGCACGCGGATCGCGGGCGAGTAGCAGACGCAGCTCGAACGGCACCGAGAGCACCCACTGTCGCATCGGCACTTCGGGAACCACGTGATCCGTGAGCTGGGCAGCGGTCCCACACATGCGTCGCGCATTGCAGGATGGGCACACGCCGCGCTTCTTGCACGATAGCGCGACTAGCAGGTCTTTGCCGCACGAGCGGCAGCGTGCTCGCAAAAAGCCGTGCGCCAAGATCCCACACTTCAAGTACTCGCGGAGCTCGCGCTCGACGTATCGCGGCAGGGCACGCTCGTGCGTCTCGCGGGCCTCTGCCAGAAACGATTCGAGGTGCTCAGCGACAATCTTGTAGAGTGGCGTAGCCTCGGCCTCGTGCCGCTGGTAGCGTTTGGACGCGGCTGGCGTTGGTCCATGGCGCGTTCCGTGCGGTCCCACCAGGGAACAATCAGCGAGCGGCGTGCCACCTGAACGGCACCAAATTTCCGGCTAATTCATCCCCGCGGCGGTGGCCAAGCGGAGGTTCTGGCCGGCGACCGCCGGTCGGCTATCGGACCGCAGCGAGCGAAGGAAACAGCCGATTCGGGACCGGTTGGCGCTCCCCTGCTGCTCGCACGCGACATGTTGGGCAAACCTTTCGGAGCAATTCGGTGGTGAGCCGCCGGACCGGGCGCCCCGCAACACACCCGCCCGCGCGTCAGAAGCCCGGGCGATGGTGCCGCCAAGGTGGCAGGAGGCACACCGCGAAGCCTGCCCCGAGCCGCTCGCGCTGCCTCTCGCGCGGTGCAAGTCGCGCAGTATTCGCGGAAGCCACTCTTGCATCGCGGGCATGGCTTCGACGGGCGCTCGACAAAGCGCCGCACGGCCGCAACGGCGTCGCCTCCGCTGGCTATCGGCTGGTGGTTGTATGAGGCTTCACGGAGCGCTTGCCCGGCCCCCGCCGAGAGCAACACAGCGCCACGAAGCCGAGCCCAGGTTCACCAGAGGGATTCGACCGTGTCGACGGGCAACACCAATTCCGTGACGACCTCGTCGGGCGGCATGCCACGATCGAAGCGCGTGAATACGCTCGCGGCGATATCGCCTGCGGCTGTCGAGTCGAGTGACGTCGACAGATCCGGCGACTTTCTGATCTCCGTGTTCGCCATTCTTGAACCCTGTCTCAGAAAAGCTTTCGCGCCTCGCGCTCGAGCACGTCAGCTCGCCCAGCTTCTTGCGCGCAGTCACGGCACCAATAGGCGGGCTCCCGCTCGCAAAGGATGCATTGCTGCTCGGTGCTCTTCTTAAACTCGGACACCGCCGACAGGAGCGCGTTCTCGTCGGTGAGGTTCGGTGCCCCCAGAGCACCAGCAAGCGCGGCGACGCTCTTCGCATCGAGCAAGACGGTTCCCCGCAAGCGCTTCCATTGTTCGAACAAGCTTTCGATCTTCTCCGGGGTCACTCGAAGCTCAGTGACCAGCCACCACATCGGCGCCGTTCCGAAATCGCGTGAACGCCGCCGCGGCGAGCGTGCCGTCAGCGCGCTCGCCCACCGGTACCCGGGTCCGTCTTACTCGGACGGGAACGGTTTGGATCTCGGTCTCCTCGAAGTAACGGACACCGCGCTCGCCAACGATGGGTTTGAGCTGCACGCCTTCCATCCGGCGCACGGTGCTCAAGCTCAGACCAAGGCGTCGCGCCACCTCTCCCCGTGTCAGGAGCTTGCCGGCAGGGCCTGCCAGCATGGCAGGCGGCACGATCTCAACCGCAAAAGGCGCATGTGTAGCCTCGTCTTTCCCCATTTCTATGGCGCCCTTCTCCCCGTGTCACGAATTGCGTGTGCCATGACATGTCGAGCGTGGCGTCGACAAAGCGTCTGCGCAAGTGGGATGACATTTCCCGGGAGCCGTCGCCCATGTGGACGCGACGTTGACGGCCATGCGGCAATGACGGACCTATTCCGCGATCAATTGGTACGATTTTCTGAAGCCTGATTTGGCTTGAGCGCTGGTAATGACTGAACAATAGCCTCCGAGATTTCCGCCAAGCTCTGATCAACTAGTTCATGGTGTGAGCCGAGAAAGCAGGCTCCATGTCGAAAACGGTTTCGGCCACGCCTCTGCGTGCGCCGGGGACGCCGTGCAGTAGGTGCGCCCGCAGATCCTAGCGAGACATTTACCCGCGAAGAACATCCGGCACAGCTCGCCCACACGAAGGGCAGCGTCGGCGCAGCGCGTCAGCGCGGCTCGTCCCCACGAGTGGCGAAGCAACCTGGCGCAGCCGGCGGGCGTGCTATCGTGGGAGCGGGACTTCCTGCTGGGGCTGGCCGTCGACGCATTGGAAGATTTCGTAGGGAATACGAATGAAGAAGCTGGAGAATTCGATGACGAACACCAGTAGTCATGCGACTTCTTGCTGGCGCTCGCGGTCGACCTGACCCAGCATTTGTCGGGGAATACGAGTGAAGAAGACGAATAGTCAGGCGGTCGCGGGCAGGATCAAGGCGGTCGGGTACGCGCGCGTCAGCACGCCCGAGCAGGCAGAAAAAGACCTCTCACTCCCGGCGCAGATGGCGAGCATTCGCCGCTACGCCCAGGACCGCGGCCTCGCGCTCGCGGGCGAGTTTGTCAAGCGAGGCGTCAGCGGGACCGACGACAACCGACCTGAGTTTCGTCGGATGCTCGAGGAGATTTATCGACCAAACTCCGAAGTCGGAATGGTCATCGTCACGCATGGCGCGCGCTTCATGCGCAACGCGACGAGGGCCCGCGTGCACAAGGAGCAGCTGCGCAGGCGTGGCATCCGCGTTCTGGCGATTCAGCAAACAGTGAGCGACGATCCGAACGGGCATTTTGCGGAGGGGATGTTCGAGTTGATTGATCAACTCGAAAGCGAAACCAATGGCGTGCGCACGCGCGCTGGGATGGCCGAAAACGCGCGCCAGGGCTACTTCAATGGCTCGAGACCGCCCTTCGGCTTTTGCGTCGAGAAGATTGCTACATCCGCCGGACCGAAGAACAAGCTCGTCATCGAGCCGGCAGAAGCAGAGCTCGTGCGCGAGGTCTTCCGTCAGTACCTGGCGGGCAGCGGCGCGAAATCCACCGCCCGCCACATGAACCAACGCGGCCTGCTCTGTCGCAAGCACCTCTGGACTCGCGATCTGGTGCTGAGGGTGATTAGCGATCCAGGCGTTGTCGGAACCTACAACTGGGGCCGGCTCGATTCCCGCGGCAATTGTATTCGGCCTGAAAGCGAATGGATCCCGATGGCAGTCGAGCGCATCGTGGACGACGAGATTTTTCAAATGGTCCAAGAGCTGCGGCTCCCGCCGCGACCCAGGGCGCCCGCCATCGAGCCCGCTCTTCCTCGCGGGTCGGCTGCGCTGTTCGCGCTGCGGTGATACCTGCCAGCTCGAAAGCTCCGGCAAGCTCGATCCAGACGGTGAGCCCTATCGCTACTACAATTGCCGGCGCTTCTGTCGGAGCGGTAAGAAAGCTTGCGCGGGCTAGCGAATCTCGGTCGACACGCTAGATCGCGCGATCCTGAGCCATATCGCCGAGCACGTCTTCACCGCAGAGCGCTATCGGGAGATCCTGCGCGAATTCGTGGAAGACCAGGGCATTCTACGGCAAAAGACCGCCGAGCAACGACGGGTCCTCGAGCGAGAGAGAGACGAGCTCGGCAAGCGCCTCGAGCGCTGGTATGAGCGTATCGAAACGGATTCCGAGCTCGGTGACGTCGGCGCGGAGCGCCTCCGTGAGCTAAAGACCAAGCGCGACGAAGTCGTGCGTACGCTGGCCAAGCTGCGGCCCATGCACTCCGTGCCGCCGTATCTGTACAAGCCCGAGACCATCCAGCGCTTCCAGGTTCGGCTCCGCGAAGCGTTCCTTGGAGGTGACCGTGCAACCGCGCGCGTCTATCTGCAAAATCTCGTGGACCGCATCGTCGTCGGTGAAGACGAAATCATCATCGAAGCACGCGCGGGCGCAGCTCTCGCCATGATGTCTGCGTCAGGCACGACTCTTCCCGAAGCCGCCAAGGGAGAAGTTCTCGCAGACGTAGTAGATTGGCGCGCCCCGTAGGATTCGAACCTACGACCCTCGGATTCGAAGTCCGATGCTCTATCCAGCTGAGCTAGGGGCGCGAGCTACGCCATCCAAGTGAGAGCGGTGGGGGCGGTCAAGAAAAAATTGCAGCGCGGCGCGGCAAGGCTTTGCCGGTGGGCGATCCACGCACGCGTCGGCGTCGATCGACACCCGGAGCACTCGTGAAGGGCAGTGACCCCGCACGGCTCAGCCCGTGAGGTCGAGGCGGCCCACCCAAGTCGTCTTTCCGCCTTGGACTGCGCAGCGCCCGACCTCGCGCAGCAGGTCACCGTTTGGGCCTTGCGATACCGCGATGCCGGGCTCAGTCCAGAAGGACCCCATGCGTGTGTCGTCGAGAATGCGCACGACCTCGTAATGGGCACGCGAGATACGGACGATGCGGAACGTAGTCCCCGCGACTTGAACCATACCTTTGACGACAGTTTGCATTTATTTCCTTAAGTCCCCTCAGAGCAACATAAATACTCCTTCGTCAGAATTTGTGAAGCAGGAATCCTAGCTCGCGCAAAATGTGACGCGCCTGACTTAGAGCGAGCGCACTTTGCAACAAAATAGAAACTGTTCCGACGAGGCCGCGCAATGCGCAGGCGTTGTCTCAGCCGAATTGCAGTGACACTTTCCGACAGTCAGTTCTCTCCAGCGCGATCTCACAAAGTTTGATGTGCGCTCCGGCCTGCGATCTGTGCTCGCGACCGGTCTAGTGTGCCCGCCATGGGCACGTCCTCGGTTCGTCCGCCGTCCGCAGAGGTCGTCCCGCGCCTTCTGATCCGGGATCCCGACATCTGGCTGGCTTGGGTTGCGTGGGGGGTCATCGCCTTCAGCGTGGTCCAAGTGCTCACTTTTTCGTTCGGGCGCGATCAGAGCATCTACGCCTTGGTAGGCGAGGGCGTGCTGCACGGCAAAATGCCGTATCGCGATCTGTGGGACTTCAAACCGCCCGGGATTTTTTTGGTCTACGCCTTGGCCCAAGGCCTGTTCGGGCGCGGCATGGCGGCCGTGCGCGTGTTGGAGGCGTTCGGCATGTTGGGGATGGTCTTTGGCTTCATGCGCCTCGCGGAGACCTTCTTCGAGCGTCAACGCGCAGGGTTGGTCGGAGGGGCCGTGGCGGCGTTGATCCACGCGGAGCTCGATTTTTGGCACAGCGGGCAGCCCGAGATTTTCGGCGGTTTTCTGACGGTAGCGGCCTTGGTCATGGTCAGCACGCGGGTTCACTCGCGCCGAAGCGTTTGGCTTTGGCTTGGCGTCGGTGCTCTCTTCGGTCTGGCGTTTCTGTTCAAGCCGCCGCTTGGCGGCGGCGCGATCGTGTGCGGCGCGTACCTCATCAAGCGCGAGCGACAGCGCGATGCGTCCGCTTCGCGCACGCTGCTCGTGCTGCTCGTCGTGAGCGTTGGCGCGGCGTTGCCGATCCTGGCGTGCGGCGCGTGGTTCGCGGCTCGGGGCTCCTGGCCCGCCCTGCACTGGACCCTCGCCGAGTTCACGCCGGGCTACACCGCGCTCGGCTGGCAAGGCCGCGAAGCCGCCAAAATGCTGTATTACGCGCTAGAAGAGGCCTTCTTTCGCTTTTCCGCCCTAGCCGCCGCGGGGGTGATCGCCATGGCCTCCATCACACCCATTCATAGCCGGGAGCGTGAAGGCACGTTCTTGGTCCTGGGCGTGATCGCGGTTCAGCTTGCGGGCGTGGCGATGCAAGGCAAATTCTTCGCGTATCACTACGCGGCGTCCCTGCAGTTGGTGGGATTTTTAGCGGGCCTCGGGCTGTACAAGCTTTGGCGTCGCTGCCTGCCGGGTGGCCTCGGCGGAGCGCTGGCGTTTGCCTCGTTCATCGCCATCGCCGCGGACATGCTGACCGCGATCCATGATCTGCCGCAATCGTTCTCCGAGCGCGCGGCGATTCGTTTGCAGTACGTACTCCGTATTCCGCCTTATACCTCACGCGAAGCGCTCGACCGCGAGCTCTCGTACGTGGCTGACTTCAACCTGGCCGCTGATCGTGATGTGGGCCTCGAGGTGCGCTCACGCACGGCAAGTGCCGATCCCATCTTCGTGTGGGGCTTCGAGCCCGCGATCTATTGGTTCGCGGAGCGCACGCCGTCGTCTCGCTTCATTTATGACGTGGCGCAGCGCAGCGAGTGGCAGAAGGGCTACGCGCGAGCGGAGTTGTTGCGCGATTTGCACGCACGCGTGCCGGCGCTCATCATCGTGCAGCACGACGACGTATTCCCCGGCGTCACCGGCCACACTTGGGACTCGCATGATGAGCTGCCGGGCTTCCCGGAGCTGGCGGCGTTCATCGACCGCGGCTACGAGCCGGTGAAGCGCATCGAGGACTTCGACCTGTATCAACGAAAGGCCGCCTCCTCCCTGCGTTAGGGTGGAGAAGCTCGGATCCGCGCGGGTCCGCCTGCCTCGCTCGACCTTCTCGTGTCTGAGATCAGCGTTCCGCCGCCGCCTTTTCCGGAACTTTGCCGGCCAATCTGCCGGCCAAGTCGAGCAGCGTCACATCCCAGCTCATGTTCAGCTCCTCTTGGGTCTTGCGACGCAGCTCGGCGCAGTCCTCGCGGCCCAAGCGCTTGAAGTCGGGAAATGATTCACAACGTCCGCCGCTGGTCGCGATGAAAATGTGCTTGTCATCGACGCCCGAGCCGTCGATGCGCGACGCATGACCCGCGCGTTCGGGAACCAAGGACTGACCGATGAACGAGCCAGGACGCTTCAGCCCAAAGAGGTGCGAGATGGTCGCGCCGATGTCGACTTGGCCGCCTAGGCTGTGAACCACTCGCGGTGCGGCATGCAGGCGTTCCGGCAACACCACGAACAGGGGGATCTGCTTGGTCGTATAATCACGGATCGCCAGACGGCGCTGCACGTCGGGCTCGAGATCGGTCTCGCTCGCCAAGTACTGGTTGAATTTCATGCGCGAGTCGTGATCACCGTAAATCACGAGCGTCGTGTTCTCGAGGAGGCCGTCCGCGCGCAGTTGGCCGAACAGCTGTTCGATGGCCTCGTCGTCGTAGCGCATCGAGTGCAAATATCCGCCAAAATCGGAGCTTTCGATCGCGCCCAAGACGAGCTTGCGCTCGGCTGGCGGCACGTACTGATACGGCCCGTGCGACGTCAAGGTGATCAGCAAGCTGGCGAATGGCGGCCCGAGTTTTTCGATCCGCGGCAGCACCCGTCGAAAGAAGAGCTTATCGCCGATGCCCCAACCGAGCTTCGGCCCTTCACCGAGCTGCTCCTTGAAGGCGGTCTGATCGAAGCCGTAGCGCGGGTACAGAACCGCACGATTCCACATGCCTGCGGCGTACGCGTGCCCGGCGAAGGTCGTATAACCCCGTTCCTTGAACGCGTGCAGCAGCGTGACGAAGTGGTTTTCGTCCCGCCGAAACGCGATTGAGCCTTGCGGAATCGGCAACTGAGAGTTCAGCACCATGTACTCGCAGTCGGAAGTCGATGAGTCTCCGGTCTCATCATACAGGTGATCGAAGAACCACGCGCGTTCGCGCAAGCGATTCAAAAACGGCGTCAGCTCTTGGCCACGCACGTGCGCGCCGATGACCCACTTTTGCATCGCTTCCACTTGCAAAATCAGCAGATTCGTGCCGCGGGCAAGCCCGAAATCCGGATCGCTCATGCTCTCGGCGGCGCGCGCTTCGTGATACGCGCTGACCTTTGCAAACTCCGCGTCGCTGATCGTACCGTGCTCCCGCGCGTCTCGAATGGAGCGCGCCACCTCTTTGATGTGAGCGACTACGATGCCTGAATCTTGTACGGCGTCGGTCCCGTTGAGCACTTTCCACGAGCGGTCGCTATCCATCCACTTTTGCACGATGTCGGAGATCGGAAGAACGAACGCCACGCAGCTCACTAGGAGCAGCGCATCGAGGGCGCGGCTCAGCGCCCGTGGCACGAATCGTTTAGGCGCCTTCGGCCAGACGAACGGCAGCGCCACGCTGGCCACCGCCACCGGCAAAAACCAGGCGTCTTTCTTCAGCGTGTACTTGAGGACGATATCGCGTACGTCCCAGATCTGCCCACCTGCGCCGAACGCCAATACCGGCAAAATATTGCCGAAGTAGCGCAAATAGATCAGGTCCCCGAACACCACGAGCAAGAACAGCGCCATTACTAACCCGAAGCCGCGCGAACGCTGGGCACTCGGAATCGCGGCCACTGGCAGGGCGAAAACCGCCGCGGAGAAGAACGCCGCCCGCTTGAAGCCGGGCCACATTTCCAAGTCCACCAAAGAAAGCGTCAAGTGAATGATGCCGAGGCCGACCAAATAGGCGCACGGCACCAGTGCCGCCTCCGCCAGTAGGCGCAATGCGCGGGGCGTCCGCCCGCCAAGTAATCGCAACGTAAGGGCGAGACCGACTAGGAACGCTGGCACTTGCACGAGCAACGCCGGCGCAAAGTCGGGCGGCAGGGCGTCCGGCAAGCGCTCAGGCCAGCCGTTCGCCGTCGAGCGCCGATACAAGGCGTAACTCGCACCCAGGATCGCCAGCCCGAGCGCCGAGCCGAACGCGATGCCCCGCGCCCGCGGGGGGACGCGCGAGAAAACTGCGCTCAGCGCTTGGTGCAACCGCGGAATTCCGAGTAGCGATAGGGCCAGCAGCGCGAGCAAGGACGCCGCGGCCACACTGAGCAATGCGCGCTGCAGCAGCGCAAGGTTCTCAGGGCTGAAATCGCGCAGCATCGTCGCCTCGAGCATAGCCTTACGGGGCTGTGGTATTGCAAGCGACGGTGATCGTCTCGCGCGCTCCAGTCCGATTTTCGCTTGGTGGCGGTGGCAGCGATTTGCCCAGCTACTATCAGAGCTACGGCGGCTTCGTGGTCAGCGCCGCGATCGATCATTACGTGTACGTCACGGCCAACCGTCGCTTTTATGACAGCATCCGCCTGGCCTACTCCGAGACCGAGATCACACCTGACGTCGACTCGATTCGCCATCCGATCTTCCGCGAGGCGTTGCGCATGGCCGGCATCGAGCGCGGAATCGAGCTCACTAGTGTCGCAGACTTGCCGGCCAATAGCGGCCTCGGCTCATCGAGTAGCTTCACCGTCGCCCTGCTCAACGCCCTTTATACTTACAAGCGGAACTTCGTCTCGTCCGCGCGCCTAGCCGAAGACGCCTGCACGCTGGAAATGCAGCGCCTAGCCGAGCCCGTCGGAAAACAGGACCAATACATTGCCGCCTTCGGCAACGTCATTGCTCTCACCATCGAAACCGACGGCCGCGTGCAAGTCGAGCCCGTACCCGTTCGAGACGAGGTGCTGGACGAGCTTCAAAACAATCTACTGATCATGTACACCGGCATCGAACGCCCGGCGAAGAGCGTGCTGCGTGAACAAGGCGAGCGGCTCTCGAGCAATGATCCGGCGAGCCTTGCCGGCATGCACCGCATCAAGGCCCTGGGCCGCGACGTGTACGATTTGCTCGTGAAAGGAGACGTCGACCGTTACGGCGAGCTCTTGCACGAACATTGGCAACACAAGCGGAAACTAGCCAGCACCATGAGCGACGAGCGCCTCGACGACTACTACGACGCCGCGCGCCGCTCGGGCGCCATCGGCGGCAAGCTGATCGGCGCGGGCGGCGGGGGGTTCTTCATGCTCTACGTGCGGCCGGCGGAGAAGCGCGCGGTGCAAGACACCCTAATCGGGCGCGGTCTTCGTCCGCTTCGTTTCGACTTCGATCTGGACGGGGCGAAAATCGTTGCCAATCTGCACCGCGGCCGATGACCTTGAGTACCTATGCAGCTCGGTCGAGGTCCCGTCAGTGCAACGTGACCAAGAATGCCCAATAGCGGCCCAAGGCGCATACGCTCGCGATCAGCGCCAGCAAGAGCAGCGAGGAGCGCACGATGCGCGCGCGCTTTAACGCGCGCGGTGATCGAATTTCCGCGAGGCTCAGCAGCCAGGCTACGGTCTCCTCGGCTTTCGAGCGAAGTACCGGCGCGTCGCTGGGAGCGACGGAATCCGCGGCTAGCACATCGTCGCTGCCGAGCACGATGCTCGCTTCCGCGAGCGCGCCGGGCGCGCCTGGGCGCTCTTGCACCAAAAAGCCGTCCCACATGGCGCGATGCGAGCGCGCTTCCGGCACTGCGCCCGAGTTGGCCGCCGAGAGCGCGTACAACGCCAAGAGCGCGGCTTCGCGCAGTAACCCGAACGCGGCGGCCTGCGATTCGAGATCACGCAGCTCGAGCGCGGCGCGGTAGCGGGCCTGCGCGGCAACCGCGTAAGGCTTCATGCGCGCCCGGGCTTCCTCGGAAAAGGCCGCGGCGCGGCGCGACGCGCCCAAGAGCAAAACTGACTCCAGAGGTGGCACATCGGGGGAGCTCGTGACCGAGGTGGACATCGCTTCTACAGATAGCGCGGTTGCGGCAGAACAGGTGAGAGCATTAGGCTCGGGCGAGCTTGTACAAGCTCGATTCATCGCTCCGTCGCGCGTGCACTCGCCTCGCGACTCGTGGCAGAGCCGCGCATCGTGGAGTGCGAGCCCCTGGCGGCAAGACCCGTGTAATTGCGCTTGCGGGCGCGGCCAGCCTGCTGCTCATCACTCTCCTGATGATCCTTGGGCCCATGCTCTCGGACTTCCACACCTACGGCTTCCACGACTGGGATGTAGAAGCGGCGTATCGCTACATCACCGTCGTTAGCCTCAAGCAGTACCACGAGGGCCCTTGGTGGCATCCTTGGTTATGCGGTGGGTTCCCCGCGTTCGGTGATACCGAGACCGCGAGTAATTTTCTCTCTCCGTATCTGCCCCTTTACCTGCTCACCGATCTGCGTGTGGCGATGCGATTAGAAGTGTTGGGCGGGGGCCTGACCGGCCTCGTCGGCACGTTCCTTTTAGCCCGACGCTTCAGCCGCAGCGCCGCGCTGTGCGCGCTCGTCGCCGCGCTGTATGTGCTGAACGGGCGCTGGGCATTGCAGGCCGCCGCCGGCCATACCTGGCATTTGCAGTATGGCCTCCTGCCCTGGGCCCTACTTTTTTACGAGCGCGCGCTCGAGCCGGGCCGCATTCAGAACGCGATTGGCACCGGCGTTGCCCTGGCTTGCATGGTGCTCTGGGGCGGCATCTATCCGCTCCCGCAGTCGGCGGTGATCCTGAGTTGCTACGCGCTACTGCTTTGTGCTTTCACCCGCAGCGCGCGGCCCGCGCTTGCGCTCGCTGTGGCCGGCGCCGTCGCCATTGGCCTTGGGGCACCGAAGCTGTTTGCGATCCTCGATCACATGGATCGCGTGCCCCGCCTGATCGAATCACGCGAGGTGATCGGCATCGCGGAACTGCTGGTGATGTTCACCGCGCCCGATCAACATTTTGGCGTGCGACCCGTGCGCACGCCCGCTTACAACTGGCATGAATGGGGCATTTACATCGGCCCGTTGGGCGTCGCGCTGTTGGGCGTGGCCGTAGTTTTCGCGCGCGGCCAACGCGGCCAACCGCTCAAAATTATCGCGCTCTTATTGCTTTTACTCGGCTTTGGCGCGTTTCACGAAAGCGCACCGTGGTCAATCTTGCATCAGTTGCCCGTGTTCGCGTCCCAGCACGTCCCGTCACGCTGGCACTACCCGATGCTGCTCTTGTGGGGGCTCGCCTTCCTGACCGCCGTGGGGCCGTATGTCGATCGTTGGCTGGACCGATTCCCCGCTCTAGACCTTTGGCTATTGCTTCCGCTTGCGCTCTTTTGCATGGATATAGGGCGCGTTGCTCGGCAGCCGTTCGAGCAAGCGTTTTGGATGGAAAAACCCGAGCACATCCAGGCGCTGCCTTTGTTCGAGCACCACACGAACGGCTCCGTGAACTACCTCCGACGAGACTGGGCGCCGCCCATGTTGCTCTCGATGATGGCCAACACCGGAGTGATCGCCTGTTACGGGGTCGACCCGAGCTTCAAACCTGGCGCCGTCGCCGCCGATGCCCCGGGCTATCGCGGCCGCGTGTACGTCGAAGGCGCGGGGGCAGCCGAAATCAGCGACTGGTCACCGAACCATGCGCTCGTGCGCGTGGCGGGCGCGCAGGCGGGCTCGCTCGTCGTGTACAACATGAACTACGACCCGAGCTGGAGCGCGAACGGCGTTCCCGCTCTCGACTATCGAGGCCTCGTGGCGACGCGTCTAACGGGTGATGTCGCCCAGGTCGACTTCCGCTACTTTCCGCGCACCCTGCCTTATTCGCTGCTCCTGTTTTCATGCACGCTGTTCGGCGCGGCTTGGGGCCTGGGGCGAACGCGAGAACGCGTCAGCCCTACATAACTCAGCGGGTTGCATGAGTATTGATGGTCACCTAGTGGGCAAGGCTCCCTTAGCCTTCGGCGTCTCGGTTCAGCGTGGCTTCGCGACAGACACGATTTGAAAACCGAGCAGCTCCGGCCAGACCCCGCAAAGACGCTGTTCATAGGGCTCGACCCAGCGCTCATAAGCTTTGAAAGCCGGTGAAGCGGCGAGCGACAAGTGATCGCCGCGGGCCACGTCGCCCTCGAAAAACCGACGCAATAAGGGCGCGGCCGACTGCACGAGGGCGGGCGTGCAGTCATCCGCCAGGACCTCGAAGCCCGCATAGCGAAGGGCCTCGCCCAGCGAGCGGCGCGTGAAGAAACGCACGTGGGTGCGGTCGTACAAGCCAGACCAGGCGTAAGCAAACTGCCCGGCCAGCGTGCGCAGTCGATTGTACCACACCGCGTAGTTCGGCACCGAGATCAGCAGCGTAGCTTGGCGCGTTTCCGGCGCTTGCGCGATGCTTCGCAGCATGCCGATCGGATCTACGATGTGTTCGAGCACGTCGGAGAGCAACACGGCGTCGAAGAGGGCGTCAGTTGCGCCAAGCGCACCGGTTGCGCCAAGCGCGCCGGTTGCGCCAAGCGCGCCGGTTGCGCCAAGCGCGCCGCCTTTGCGATTCAAGAACGCGGCCAGTGTGCCCTCGAAGACCTCAGCGCACGCAGCGCCTGCCAACGCGGCCGCGTGTGCGTTGGGCTCGATGCCAATGACTTGGACTGCCGACGTGAGCTCGGCAATGCATCGCGCGTTGGCGCCCGCGCCGCAGCCAATGTCCAAGATGCGCGCGCGGGGTCGCTGCCTCAGCACATGCTCGTGCAAGAGCTCGATCAACACCCGGTTCGGTCGCTCGACGTAGGCGTAGCCGCTCGCCTCATAATCTAGGGGAAATCCAGCCTCACGGTGCATTGCTCGCGCAGCATAGCAAAGGCTCGATCAACGACGAACCGCGCCCGCGAGGGTCGACTGGGCCTCGCGCTCAGGGTAGCGTCCCGCTCCTCCTCGACAAGCTCCTCCTCGACTCCGCGAATATAGTTCCGCGCGCGACGCTCGCCTCCGGTACACCACGCTCGCTGTTGCTTCGACCCCCGCCTCCGTGGCCCACTCGCCGATGCCCGTCCAGGAGCCCGCCGCACGATTGAACGCTGCGCTCGCCGCGCTGCTCGGCCGGCCGCGCACGGTGCTGGAGGTGGGCTGCGCGTCCGGCATCCACGGCATGCTAGCGCGGCGTCGCGGAGCGCGCGTCACCGGCATCGAGCTGGACGCGGTGCTCGCGGCGCGCGCAAGCCGCGCGCTCGACGAAGTGCTCGCGCTCGACCCTGAAGATCGGGCGAGCGTCAGCGCCGCGCTCGGCGAGCGCCAGTTCGACCTCGTGCTCGTTCCGGATCTGTTGGACCGCGCCCGGGACCCGGAGGGTCTGCTCGCCTTCTACGGCCAATTCGTAGGGGAGGAGGGGCGGCTCTTGGTCTCCTTGACCAATCGCGATGCTTGGCCCGTGCGTCTGCACGCCGACCGCGCGAGCGCCGGCTATGTCACCGCCACCGGCGGCGTGCCCCGCCTGTTTTCCCGAGAGGAGGCGCTGCGCGCGGTACGGCGTTCGGGCCTCGAGCTGCTCGAGGTGAGCCTGAACCCCATGCTGCTCCGGGGTCTGCGCCTCCTTCTGGACGAGGACTTTTTCCTCACCCTGCGTCATGGCGAGAGCATGGACACCGGCTTCCGCGATCTGACCGCGTACGAGGCATATCTCTTCGCGATCCGCCCGTTCGAGGTTGCGCTGGCTCGTTTGGCGCCGCGTTTGCTGGCCTTTCAACACGTGCTCGTCGCTCGCAAAACGCCCAAGCCGGGTCCACTCTCGCTCACCGTGGGCCTGCTCACCATGGACGAAGAGCCGAGCGTTGCCCGCATGATGGACGAGGTGCGTCGGTACGCGCCGGACGCCAAAGTTTTGCTCGTTGACAGCTCGCTCAAGGATCAGACACCGGTCATCGCCGAGCGCATGGGCGCGCGCGTGCTGCGCCAACTTCCGCCGCGAGGCCACGGGCCCGCCATGGAGCTCTTGATGTACGAGGCGGCCCAGCAGAGTGATGCGCTGATCTACCTTGACTGCGACTTCACCTATCCCCCCCCCGTGCTGGTGGATATTCGGCGCATCTTGGAAAGCGGCGCCGACGTGGTGAACGCGGCGCGGGTCCGCCATCGCCCGGCCGCCATGCCGCTGCCCAACTATCTGGCCAATAAGACGTTCGTGCTCCTGGCGCAGCTTCTGAACGGGATGCCGGTCGCGGACTTGCACAGCGGCATGCGCGGTTATCGATCCTCGGTGATCCGGGCCTTCGACTTCGATGGTGAAGGAGACGCGCTGCCTATCGACACGGTGCTCTGGCCAGCGCGCTCTGGCTACCACGTGGTAGAAATTCCGATCGAGTATCAAGAACGCATCGGCGCCTCGAAGCTGCGAAAAATTTCGGGCACGGTCTGGACCTTCATCCGCCTCGCCAGCACGCTGCGCGTGGGGGCGCGCGGCGGTGAGAGCTACGACAGTTGGCCCGGCGTCGACGGTCGGCGCCCATGAGCGCTATGGCCGCGCGCCCCGGTGCAATCCTCGATCGGGACGGCACGCTGATCGACGTCGTGCGCGACGAGGAAACTGGCACCGTGCAGGTCGCGTTCCACCCGAGCCAGCTCCGACTTTTGCCCGGCGTGGTCGAGGGCCTGCACTTGCTCGCGGCCGCAGGTTACGGCTTGGCGATCGCAACGAATCAGCCCGGGCCGGCCAAGGGCCAAGTTTCGCTGGCCGCGGTCGAACGCACCAATAGCGCCTTGCTCGGCCTGCTCGCCGCCGAAGGCATCGAGATCGCGGCCCTCGAGGTGTGCCTGCATCACCCGAGCGGCGGCCCTGGCGGCGACGCTCGCTGGGTAACGGAGTGCGCCTGCCGCAAACCAAAGCCCGGGCTGCTCTTTAGGGCAATCGAGCACGCCGGCCTGGACGCGACTCGCACCTGGATGATCGGTGACTCGGCGGCCGACGTCGGCGCCGCGCGCGCCGCGCACGTGCGCTCGGCCCTCGTCTTTCTCGAAGAGCGTTGCGAGATATGCCCCCTCCGCGACGGCCCACTGGTTCGCCCCGATCTGCGCGCGCCACGCTTCGATCAGCTAGTCGCCGCGATCTTGCAAACACCCCACATGAATTGTTCTGGATAAAATGTCCTTCAGGTACGATCTCGATAAGCGTACGTTGCTGCGCGGCATCGCGGCGCTTCCACTTTCGACCCTAACATCCTGCGCGAGCGCGCCGGCACCATCGGCAGCCTCCATTACGCTCCGCTCGCGTTCCGCTACGGCCCGGCTGCTTCACGTGGAGCAAACCATCGGCGGTCGATTGGGCGTAGCGGCGCTCGATACGGAAAGCGGCGCACGTCTCGAGCTTCGTGGCGACGAGCGCTTTGCGATGTGCAGCACGTTCAAGGTCGCGCTGGTGGCCGCAGTGCTAACGCGGGTCGACCACGGACAGGAACAGCTCGCGCGACGCATTGCTTACGGCGAAAACGTCTTGCTCGAATGGGCCCCCGTAACGCGCGAGCACGTCGCGGAAGGCGAGCTCAGCGTCGAGGCGCTGTGTGCCGCCGCCATCAGCCACAGCGACAACACGGCCGCTAACCTGCTGCTCGCCACCCTGGGCGGGCCGCCAGGTTTAACCCACTATATGCGCAGCTTGCACGATCAGACCTCGCGTCTGGATCGCAACGAGCCCACGCTCAACACGGCGCTACCGGGCGACGAGCGCGACACCACCACGCCGAACGCCATGCTCGGAAATCTTCGCCAGCTGCTGGTTGGAGAAGAGGCGCTCGGCGAAACGAGCCGGGCGCGGCTGTGTCAGTGGCTGATCGCGACCAAAACTGGGGAACAGCGCTTACGCGCGGGCTTACCGCGCGACTGTCGCGCCGGTGACAAGACCGGCACGGGGGAGCGAGGCGCCTTCTGCGACCTCTTGATCGCGTGGCCGCCCGCGCGACGGCCGCTGCTGATTGCGGCCTACGCGATGGGCTCGCGAGGTTCGACGGAGGAGCTGAATGCAGCCTTCGCGGAGACGGCGCGCATCGTCGTTTCGGAGTTGGAGCGATGAGGAAGTCAGTTTTTGGAGCGACAGGCCAACCGCTTTGAAGAACAAAACGTGGTCTGCGCAAGGGCTTAGGGCAGCGGGATCGGATTCTGGGGCCTGCGCTCGCCGTATCGCGGGGGGAGCCGACCGGCGCCGTGCCCGCGTCATTCTAGGCGTAGGATCTCTCGCTCCGCGACATCCCGGCCCGCGCCCGCGGGTCGAAACGCGGCGTCCCAGTGCTCGTCACCCAGGCGTCGGATGATCTCGGTGACCGACGCGTAGACGAAGCCGCGCTTCCAACGGCTAGCCGGGATCGCGAACGGCATGCCCACGTCCGCGAGGGTCTCATCGCGGGCAACCAGCGAGAACCTAGGCGCGGCTTCCACGCGTGAGTGCAGGAGCAATTGCGGCTCCAGCGGGTCGGGGCCCGACGCCTGCAGGTACACGCTGAAGACCAGCGAGGCTCCGCGCTCGAGCCGGGTTCCGAGCAGTGTATTCCCGTCGTCAAATGGCTGCGCGTGGCGGCGATCGCACCCACTCAGCAGGCGGGATAGCCAATGCTGGGCTCGAGCGGCGTCTCCAGCCGCGATGGCGATGTTGTGCGCTACCCGCAGCTCTTCGAAGTTTCGAGGCTCGAAGTTGGGCGACGGATTCGGACTCAGCTCGAAGCGATCGCGCATTTCCCAAGCAAGATACGGATCGGGAAGGACATCGCGCAGGGCATGGCTGCTCGAAACGAAGTAGGCTTCGAGTGTCGTTGGTTCGCGCCGCTGTATCGTGAACGCGCTCAGAGCCGCGCCGTGGGCGGTCCGATCGACGGCCAGGAAGGGCCCGAGCAGCGTGAGCGAAAAGGCTTTAGCAAGGGCTTCTTGCTCGGCGGCGGACATGAAGCGTTGGTCGGCGACGTAGTAGCGCTCGGGACCATCACTTGCCCGCAGTGGCAAACGCGTGACGGTGGTCACGGGCCGCTGCAGAGACCAATCCACCCACAACGACTGCCGCATTCCCGGGTGCAGGGCGACGCTGCTGCCTGGGGCCATGCGCGCGGTCAGCCACTCCAGCGCAGCCACCTTGTCTTTGTCCGGCTTGATCAGATGACCGTTCTCGTTGAAGCGCCCGCCCGAGCGGTGGGCGTATCGAAGCGCCCGCAGCCCGTCAGGCAAAATAGCAAGCGGCGCGAGCAGCCCGAGCGCGCCCCAGGTGTAGCTCGCCGCCGACCCGTAGCTCCCTGAAAGCGCCCTCAGCGCTCGTTGCGTGAGGTCGAGCCCACTTTGCGTCAGACCCCCGGCGGCGAACGCGAAATAAAGCGCGAAATACTGGGGCCAAAAGATATGAACGTCCGCGCCTTGCTTGAACACCACGTACTGCACGGTGGCCATCGCGAACACCGCCAGGGGCAGTGCTTCGAGCTCACTCCGCCGCAGTACGACGCGTGCCGAAAGCACCGGCAGCGCGAGCTTACCGATGCCGATGGCAAGTCCCGTAAACGATACCTCGATCCAAAATTTGCGCGCCTCGAGCACGCGGCTGAGCGGAGAGCTTGCGCCCGCCGAGCGCAGGTTGCCCTGCGCGAATAGCTCGTTCAGCTGCCCGAGCTGCATGAACGTAAACAGATGAAGCCCGATCACCAAGCCGCAAAGCGTGAGCGCGAGCCCAAAAAAAACGCCGACGCGGCGGCGGTCTACGCCCATGCCCCAAGCTGGGGTAGCGAGCATGCTGGCAAAGATCGCCGCCAGCAGGCCCGCGGCAAAGACCACGGCGGCCCAGTCGCAGCTCACGGCGTAGGTTAGACCCGCCAGAGATAAGCCCAAGAAGCGACGCGCATAGCCTTGCCGAAAGCGCGCATAGCCCCACACCGAAAGTGCCACGCCGAACAAGACTGGGACCTCCAGGGAATTGAAGTCCGAGAAGCTCAGCGCAATGGGCAGCGTGGCAAAGCTTGCCGCCGTCACTAGGCCGGCGACCGGCCCCCAGAGGGCTCGCGCTCCGAAATACAGGGCGGGGGGCGTGAGCCCGCTCTGGAGCACCGCAGGCAACCGACACGCCCAAGCGTGATGGCCAAGCCCCTTCATGAACAGCGCCGTCACCCAAAATATACCCCAGGGGTGATGACAATAAAAATCCGCGGCCATGGGCGGCCGCGCCAAGTCGTGCGTCACCGGTGCGATCACGCCCCAGCGCCACATGTTCTCGGCACCGGTGCACACCGCGGCGGCTGACGCAAAGTGCCCCGCGCCGAAGCTATCGCCCAGCTCCCAAAGCGCCGCCGCGGCAAAGGCGAGACAGAGGACCACTGTTAGCGCCGTGCAGACGCGCTCCACGCGGATCGGGCTGCCGGACATCGCGGGCGAAGTTAGCACGCAGAGTGCACGGCGAGCTTCGCCTCCAAGTCCCGGATGCCGCGTTCAGAGCCGATCTCGTAAAAGCGCTCGCTCGCCTCGATCGCGCGCAGCTGCCCACTGTGCGCGAGCTCGGCCTGCAGCTCGTCGAGCCCGAAGGGTACATCGGCGGGACGCGCGGCGAGCACGCTGCGCCGGAGGGCGAGCGCGCCGTAATCGATGTGGCGCAGCGCCGCGTCCGGGGTGCCGCCCTTCTGATAGCGCAGCACGACGTCTCGGCTGACCTGCGCGTTGCTGTGGTCCCATGCGCCGTCGTTCTGAAACACGCTCATCGTGCCTAAAGCCTCGGGGTGCGCTTCCAAATCACGGAGCGGCGCCGAGTAGTCGAAGGGCAGGTAGCTATCACCGTACGTCACCAAAAAAATCGGCGAAAGCAGAGGCAATGCCCGGCGCAGCGCGCCTCCCGTTCCACGCAACGTGGGGCCGTCCTCCGAGTAAGCAATAGTGACGCCAAACGCCGCGCCATCCCCCAAAAACTCTCGGATGGAAGCGCCGAGGTGGCCAATGCACAAGAGCACGTCGCAAAATCCACATCGCGCGATCGCCTCCAGCTGCCATGCTAAAAACGGCTTGCCGGCGATGGGCAACAACGCCTTGGGCAGCTCTCGCGTGCGGGAAGACAGGCGCGTGGCCAGGCCCCCGGCCAGGATCACGACCTGCATCAACCGAATACCTCGCGGGCCAGCACTTGCACTGCTTCCTCGAGGGCCTGGTCGCTCGTGCGTGACACGCGAAAACCGAGCGCGGCGAGCTTGCCCGCGTCGAGCCGCGAGTGCGGCACGTCCCCCGGCCAACCGCGCTCGCCGCCAGTGTAGCGGATGCGCGCATTCGGATTCGGCGAAGCGGCGATGCACAGCTCGGCGATGCGCTTTACCGATGTAAAACCAGGCGGAGCAATGTTGTAGATATTCAGCGGCTCGCGGGCGTGGTCGAGGCCGAACAGCACGCCGCTCACGCAATCTGCCACGTACACATAGGGCTTCGACTGCCGGCCATCGCCGAGCACTTCTAATTCTCGTGGGCTGGCCTTCAGTTTGTTCAGAAAGTCGAGCGCCGCGCCGTGGGTGCCGCGCGGCCCCACCACGTTGCCAAAGCGATAAATCCAAGCTGAAAGCCCGAAGCAGGCCACGAACGCGCTGATCAGTGCCTCGCCCGCGAATTTGCTCGCGCCATAAAGTGAGATTGGCAGACTCCCTAAATCGACCTCGGCGCAGGCCTTTGGCGTGTCCCCGTACAGGGTGCCGGAGGAAGCGAAGATCAGGCGTTTTGCCCCCGTTCGGCGCATGGCTTCCAGCACATTCCACGTCGAGATAGTGCCCTGTTCCAAATCCAGACGCGGGTTCTCGAGCCCCCAGCGCGCCTCCGGGTTGGCGGCGAGATGAAAAACCGTATCGTGCCCGAGCATGGCGCCTTCTAGAGCAGGCAGATCCAGGGCGTCCCCGAGGACGAGCTCGCAACCGCGCGACAACGCGTGGCTGAGGAACGCGCGCTTCCCGACCGACAGATTATCGTACACCGTGACGGGCCCGCGCTCGATCAAACGCTCCACCAAATGGCTGCCGATGAAGCCGGCCCCGCCCACTACGAACGAGCGGGTCACGAGCGCTCACTTTCCCACTTCATGCCGCTTCGTTGAAGCGCCGGGTGGGACACCAAAAAGTGCCAGATCACGCCCTGGAATGCTTCACTATGCGGCGTGACCGCAGCTCGATTCACGGTCGGAATGATCACGCAGGCGTGAGCGACGCGCGCGGTGAAGCCGCCGTCGCGGCCCACGATGCCGGCCAGGCGCGCGCCGACGCTTTGCCCGTATTCGAGCGCGCGCACCAGGTTTGGGCTGACGTTGCGCTCGCGATCCCCGCCGCCCACGGAAAACACCAACAGGAGGTCGCGGCTCGCTAGCTTGCTTACCTCGAGCCAGCCGGAAAATGTGGCCTCCCAGCCATCGTCGTTCACGCGCGCAGTGAGCTCTGATACATTGTCAGTCGGCGCGTAGGCTTCGATTCCACACAGTTTGCGGAAATCATTGACCGCGTGCGATGCATTTCCGGCGCTGCCCCCGACGCCCAGCACGAACAGCCGCCCGCCCCGTTCGCGTACTCCGACGAGCTCCGCGAGCAACGCCTCCACCGCGTTCTCGTCGATCAGCTCGAGAATCCGGGCCGCGTCGCGCAAATAGGCTTTGATTAGGGACATGGGCGCTTCGGGCAGCGTACCGCTCTTTCGGCCGATGTGGCAGGCTCGGCGCGCTCAAAGGCCATGCATCGCGCGCGTTTTCTTTGGTTGCTCGTGCCCTTCGCCGGCCTCGTAGAGCTAGGGCTGTTTGCGAAGGATGCCAGCCGTGCGCCGCGCATCACTGAGTGGCAAGCCATGCGTACCGAGGTTGCCCGACTCAAAAGAGCGAGTGATCTATTGGTCGTGGCCCCCGAGTGGGCCGACCCGATCGCGCGCTTTGCTTTCGGGGACGAGCTCATGCCCGTCGCGGACGAAGCGCGGGCCGACGTCACCACCTATGCACGCGCCGTCGAGGTCGACACGCTCGATGCCTCGGTCCCGGAGCTCGACGGCTGGGGCGTGACCGCGGAGCACCGTTCCGGCCGGTTTCGGATCCGCGTGCGCGAAAATCCCAAGCCCGAGCACGTATTATTTTCGTTTCTGAGCAATGCGCACCCGCCCTTTCTCGACGTCACGGCCGGCGATGCGGGGGCGAGCGAGCGCCGCTGCGTGTACAGCGAGCACGCGCCCTCGAGCACGGGGGGCCTGCACGGGCACTTGGCTTTTCCCCGCGAGCGCTACCTGTGCGGCGGAGAGGCGTTCTTCGTGGGCGTCACGATTCTGGACGACCAGGATTACCGGCCGCGGCGCTGCGTGTGGGCGCAGCCGCCGGAGGGCGAGAGCGTTCGCTTGAGCTTTTCGAACGTCCCATTAGGTCGCAAAATATCGGGCTATGCCGGGCTATCCTACTTCCTCTTTCGCGACGGCCAACACGACCCAGTGACGCTCAGTGCGCACGTCGCCGGCGAGCCGGTGGGCAGCTACGAGCACCGCGACGAGCGCGGCTGGCACCACTTCGAATTCGATACCGAGCGCTTCGCAGGTCAACGTGCCAACGTCGAATTCGACGTGCGCAGTGACGATCCAAGCGATCGCCAGTTCTGCTTCTATGCGGACACACGATGACCGAGAAACGCCGGCTCGACGCCTTCGACTTCGTACTCGCTTTAGTGCTGACCCTCGCCTATCTGGCGTTGCTCCTGAACAGCGTCGCCGATCTTGGTTACGCGCGGGATGAAGGCTTTTATTTTCAAGCTGCGCGCAGCTACGAAGCCTGGTTCGCGCTTCTTCACTCCGATGCCGCGCGGGCGCTCGAGCCGGGCACGATCGACGGTTATTGGTCCGTGAACCACGAACACCCGGCGCTGATGAAGTCGCTCTTTGCGTTGTCGCACCGCTATTTGTGGTCGGGTCTGGGGCTGTTTCGCGAGCAAGGTACGGCCTACCGATTTCCGGGCATGGCCATGAGCGCTCTGGGCGTGGCCCTCACGTACGCTTGGGGTGCGCGCGAAGGCGGACGTTGGGCGGGCCTCGTCTCGGCGCTGGCACTGGCGCTCATGCCGCGGGTTTTCTACCATTCGCACTTGGCGTGCTTCGACATGCCGGTGACGACCCTGGTGCTCGTGACGAGCTATGCCTTTGCGCGTTCCCTAAAAGGTAGGTGGGGCTGGGCCCTGACGACCGGCGTGCTGTACGGGTTGCTCCTCGATACCAAGCACAACGCGTGGCTCTTGCCAGCCGCGTTCGGCGCGCACTTCTTGGTCACCGGCGCGGCCCACGCCGCGCGCGAGCTGCGCCAAAAACGTTGGGCAGTTCCCAACGCATTCGTGGCTATGGCGCTGATCTCCCCCGTCGTGTTTTACGCAGGCTGGCCGTGGATCTGGCACGACACGCTGCCGCGGCTGCGCGAGTACGTCGCCTTCCACACGGGTCATGAATATTACAATATGGAGTTTCTCGGGCACACGTACTGGAAGCCGCCCATGCCACGTCTGTACGCCTGGGTCATGACGCTCGGTACCGTGCCCGGCGTTACGCTGCTCTTGTTTGCGATAGGGTTAGTCGTCGCTTGGAAAGGGCGCGCACGTTCGACGCCGCTGCTGTGGCTGTTCTGTTTACTGACCTGCTACGCGCCGTGGTGGTCGGACGTCACTCCTATCTTCGGCGGCACGAAGCATTGGATGACGGCCTATCCCTTCCTGTGCCTGTTCGCGGGGAAAGGCTTTGCCTTCGTGGCCGAGCGCATTCGCGCGCTCGGCCCAGGCCGGCTCTGGGCAGAGCTCACGCCACCCGTGGTGGCCGCGGCCGTTTTGATCGGTCCTTTATGCATGACGCTGCACTCCGAGCCCTGGGGTCTTAGCTTTTATACCCCGCTCGTCGGCGGCGCTCCCGGCGCGGCCAGCCTCGGCCTCAACCGCACGTTTTGGGGCTACACCACGGGGGCGCTGCAAGGCTTCATCAATGAGCGCGCACCGCGGCGCGGCAACGTTTACGTGCACGATACCGCGCTGCAAAGCTGGGAAATGCTGCGCCAGGACCGCCGCATCCGCGAAGACTTGCGCGGCACTCTCGACATCGCTAGCTCGAGCTTGGCGCTTTATCAGCACGAGCCCCACATGCGGCGCGTGGAATACGAAACATGGGTGGACTACGGTCACGACGCGCCCGCGGCCGTGGGCACGTTCGATGGCGTGCCTGTAATCTGGGTCTACGCGCGCTGAGGCTCAGCCGCCTAGATAAGACATCTCGAGCCGGCGCACGCTCTTGCCGAGCGAGCGCAGCTCCGAGTAGCGATCGCCTCGCGCGCTCCAAAAGCTCGTCACCGCCGCCCCCACATCAGCCCCTGCGCGCACGAGCGCGCGCAAATCCTGGCCCTCGCGGGCGAAAAGGCAGCCGAAGATCTGGCCGTCCGCGCTCAGTCGCAAGCGCGCGCAGTCGCCACAAAAAGGTTGGGTTACGCTGCTGATCACCCCGACCTCACCGCTGCCGTCTTGGTAGCGATAGCGCTTGGCGACCTCCCCGCGATAGTTCGGCACGAGGGGCACGACGGGCATTTCCGCGTCGATGCGCGCGATGATCTCTTGGCCGCTCACCACATGCTCCATGCGCCAACCGTTGCTCAGCCCCACATCCATGTACTCGATGAAGCGCACGATGTGGCCGCTGCCTTTGAAATGCCGAGCCAGTTCGACCAAGGTGTGATCATTGACGCCGCGGCGAACCACGGCGTTGATTTTCAGCGGCGGAAAGCCCGCCGCCCGCGCCGCCTCGATGCCCGCCAACACATCGCGCACTGGCAGCTCGGAATCAGTCATGCGCGCAAATACCTCGGGCGACACCGAGTCCAAGCTGACCGTGATCCGGTCCAAGCCGGCGTCGCGCAGCGCGTGCGCGTGCTTGCTCAATAAGGATCCGTTCGTGGTCAACGCGAGCTCCAGCTCCGGAAAGCCCCGCAGCATTCGAACGAGTCTCGGCAGCTCACTGCGCAGCAACGGTTCGCCGCCCGTCAGGCGCACCTTGCGCAGCCCGAGAGGCAACAGTGCGCTTACCACGTGCGCGATTTCCTCGAAGCTCAGGATGTCGGTCCGCGGCAAATAGCGATGCTCTTGACCGAAGTGCTCGCGCGGCATGCAATAACGACAGCGGAAGTTACAGCGGTCCGTGACGCTCACCCGCAGGTCGGCGAGGGGCCTACCGAGCTGGTCGCGTGCGGGGAACATGTGCAACGGTGTAGCATCGCTGGCCCACGCCGCATCGCTGCCGCGCAGGATCCAAACAACTGCTATCGTTACGAGCGTGAAACTCTACTCCTTCGACGGGGTCGACGCGGCCCTCGACCTCGTGCCGTTGGCGGCGCGCCGCGCCCTGGATCTGAGCGGGCTCAAAATCTCGCTCGAAACCTGGCGAAACCTGGCGCTCCCGGAGCGCCGGGCTTTGGTCGAAGTCGGCGCGGAGTGGTCAGTCGACTCGCAGCGGGTGAGTAGTCTGTTAGCGACCACTCCGGCCGCTCGCGTCGAGCCCGTGGCCGAGCTCGGCACCGCGACCATTCCCGTCGAGGTAGCGCGGGCATTCGGGGCGGCTCTGCCCATTTCTTCAGCCGTTTGGCAGTCGCTCTCACCGCTCGACCGATACGCTTTGTGGAAAGTGGCCAGCCGGGGCAAGCCAGACCGAATCATCGCCGCGCACGCCGAGATCGTGGGGCACAGCTCCCTTTCCACGCACGTTTCGCCAGCAGGCGGAGCGCGCATGGTCGATGTTTCGCAAAAGCCGGCATCTCATCGGCGCGCGGTGGCGGAGACACGTGTGACCCTAAGCGCAGACGCCTTCGCGCGCGTCAAGAGCGCCACAGTGCCCAAAGGGGATGTGCTCGGCACGGCGCGTCTCGCGGGGATCATGGCCGCCAAACGCACGTCGGAGCTGATTCCGCTCTGCCATCCGCTTTCGCTGACGAAGGTCGAGGTGTCGCTCGAGCTCGACGACGGCGCGAGTGCCATCGCCGTGCGTGGCATCGTGGAAGCATTCGATCGCACCGGCGTCGAGATGGAGGCCTTGACCGCGGTCTCCGTGGCGGCGCTCACCGTCTATGACATGCTGAAAGGCATCGACCGCGCGATGGAGATCGGGCCCACGCGGTTATTGACCAAAAGCGGCGGGCGCACGGGAGATTTCTCGCGATGAGCTTGTTCGAAATCCGCGACCGCGAGTTGTCCGTGCTGGAGGTGGTCGCCGCCGTAACGCGGCCAGAGGCAGGCGGCCTCGCTCTGTTCGTGGGCACCGTGCGTCGCGAAAATGCGGGTCAGCCGGTGACGCGGCTGGAGTATCAAGCCTACGCCTCCATGGCCGAAAAGGAGATGGCGCGCATCGCGCAGGAGATCGAGCAAGAGCTGGGCGATGTGCGCTTGGCGGTGCTGCACCGCGTGGGCTCACTCGAGGTGGGGGAGGTCGCGGTGATTTGTGCGGCCAGCACCGCGCATCGCGCCGAGGCCTTCCATGCCTGCCGTTTGCTCATCGACCGCATCAAAGCGGACGTTCCGATCTGGAAACGCGAGCATGGGCCGAGCGGGCCGTATTGGGTAGGCTGGGAAGACGCGCGCTGTGGGCCCGGCACCGGTCACGCCGGCCACGGACACGATCAATGATTCATGTCTTCCGGCGTGTCCCAGTCGCGCAGGCTGCGCCCTTCGGCGCCCCGTAGCTCCAGCTGCACCACGCCTTCTCCTAGCTCTTTGAGTACGTGCATCAGCGCGTGCCTGCCGGCCGCCAAGGAGCGCTCCAGCGCCGCTAGTGCTGGCTTCGGTGCATACGCCGCCGCCAGTGGTTGAAACCGTTCGTCGACGACCGGCACGCGCGCTGCAGCGTGCAGAGGCTCCAGCAACGCGCCGATCACCGCGTCATCCAGGAACGGCAGATCGCAGGCCAAGGCCAGCGCCACCTGACAGCTTTCCGTGTGCGCGTAGCGCAGCAAGCTCCGCAGGCCACCGATCGGTCCGACGCCGCTTGGATCATCACGCAATTGCGCCACGCCGAGCTCGGCATACGCGGGCGAGCTGCCGACCAAACACAGCTTGGCTTCGGGCGCGGCGCCGGCGCAGACGCGCAGCAGCCGCGCGAGCAATGTCTCGTTTCCGCCGGGCGCTCGGAGCAAGCCCTTGGCCACGCCACCCATGCGTTTGCCGGCGCCACCGACGAAGATACCGATCAACACTTCGCTCACAGCTCCACCAAACGAATCATTTCCACGCTCTCGCCGGCGGCGAAGCCCGTGCTGTGTGCCGGCGCAATCAACAGTGCATCGGCGAGCGCCAAGCTCGCCGCCGACCCTGACGCTTGATTTGCGGCCGTTACCGCGAGGTCGCCTTGCAATTGAGCGCGATAAAAGCCGGTCCGACCGGGAGTGTGGCGGAGCGCGCTCTGCAATCGCGCCTGCCCGCGTGGGGGTAGCGGCCGGCGATCGCCTTGCATGGCCCGGAGGAGCGGCATGCCGAAGAGCGCGAAGGTAAGTTGAGCCGACACCGGATTGCCGGGCAAGCCGAGGATCAACGTCTGCTCGAAGCGGCCGAAGACCAGCGGTTTTCCGGGCCTAACCGCCACTTTCCAGAAATCGAGTTGGGCGCCCACTGTGCTCAATGCGGCTCGCACCAAGTCGTGCTCTCCGACGCTGACGCCTCCCACCGTGATCAACACATCCGACCCCTTCAGGGCGGCGCGGAGCGCCTGCTCGGTGGCAGCCATATCGTCCCCGATGCGCGAGGCGACGTTTGGAGCCCCGCCCGCGCTCGCGACTAGGGCGGCGAGGCTCGGGCCGTTGGAATCCGGAATGCTGCCCGGCACGGCCGGCGTCCCAGGGCTCCGTAGCTCTTCCCCCGTGCACAGGATCGTGACTCGTGGCCGCCGCGCAACGAGCAGCTCACTCCGGTCCACCGCCGCTGCCAGCCCGATCTGGAACGGATTGAGCCGTGTGCCGCGCTTCAGCGCCATCGCTCCCTCGGCTAGATCTTCTCCGCGCCGACGGATGTGCGCGCCTGTGGCCGGCAAGGCGGTGAAGCGCGCCAGCTCGCCGTCGCGTGTGACCTCTTCCTGCATAACCACCGCGTCGGCGCCGCCGGGGATCGGCGCGCCGGTGAAGACGCGACACACACTGTTCGGCGCGAGCGGCGGGGCCGCCGCGCCGGCCCGGCTTTCCCCGCGAAGCACGAATGCCCACGGCCCTATGCCAAGGAACGCGCCGCTGTGCACCGCGTAACCATCCATGGCGCTGTAGTCGAAGCCAGGCAGCGGCGCGCTCGCCTCCAGGTCCTCGGCCAGCACGCGGCCCCCGGCCTCGGCCAAGCTCACGCGTTCGCTCGGAAGTGCCGGAGCTGACTCGAGAATACGTCGGAGGGCGTCGTCGAATGAAAGCATGGCGCGGCGATCATAGCCCGTTGTCGGATTTCGTTGGAATGCAGTCAGTGAGCAATCCGTCTGACTTGTATGCCGAACCGTGCTCGGGCTGCGCTTCGCGCGCGGTTGACTCCGGATCGGCGGCAAGCGTCGAGCTCGGGCCGCTCCACCCGGTGCGCCAAAATTCTCGAAACACGGGTTTGCTCGAGCCATGAGGAAGACGCATGATCTCCAACATGAAGCGCGTTGCAGGATCGACCATGCTCCTCGGCTTGGTCTTCATGGTGGCTAGCCGCCCGGCCTTCGCGCAAGACGGCACGAGCGATACCTGGTTCGAGGAGCCCAGCTCTGCGGATTCGCAAGCCGCGGCTCCGCCGGAGCTGCCCGTCGCCGGCCCGGACGGCGCGGCCCTGCCCACGTCGTCGTCGCCCTCTGCTTCGCCCGGACCATCCCCCGTGAGCGCTCCTGCGCCCGGCGCGGAACAAGGGCCGGAAGATAACAGCGCCGAGACGGATCCGCGCGCCATCACTGAATTCCGCCCCACCCTCGACCCGTACGGCAGCTGGGTCGACGACGCTAAGTACGGCACGGTCTGGGTTCCCAACCGCGACGCGGTCGGGGAGGACTTCGCTCCCTACGTAAGTGCCGGCCATTGGTCGCTGAGCGAGGACAACGACTGGGTGTGGCAGAGCGACTACCCGTTCGGCAATGTCGTGTTTCATTACGGGCGTTGGGTCTGGATCCCAGGCACGGGCTGGAGCTGGGTCGCAGGGCGTCGTTATGCGAACGCCTGGGTCACTTGGCGCGTGCCCACTGACGATTACGGCTATGTGGGCTGGGCACCCATGCCGCCGGCTTGGGGCTGGTATGGCGGATCTGCGGTTTCGCTTTCTTGGTATCCGCCTGCGGCCTACGTGTTCTGCCCGAGCGGTTACGCGTTCTCGTACCGCGTGCATTCATACATCGTGCACGACCGTTATATGGTGCGCGACGTCGCAGCGCACACGCGCAATTACTCGGACCGCGAGCGCGGCGGCATGCAGCACGCTGCCGCTGCGCCCCGCGTTCTGCCCGCTAATTCGGCCCCGCCGCGCGGGCCCAGCCTGCAATACGCCCACGTCCCGCCGTCCATGGCGCCAGCAAGTCGGCTTCCGATTCGCTCGGCCTCCGCAGGCTCGCGGTTAGCCGGCGACGCAGCATTCCGCAATAACGCCGGGCTCCGCACGCCAACGCCTTACTCCGGCTCGCAGGGAGTCCGCGGCTGGTCAACAAGCAGCTACCGCGCCGCCTCAGCCAACGGCTCGGACCCAATCCGGCGACCGCTCTCTTCAGCGCCGTCGAGCACCTACCGGCCCCCAGTGCGCATGTCGTCCGCGCCGAGCGTGTCACGTTACGACGCTTCATCCGCCGCGCCGCTCCGCGTTCCTGCGCGCAGCTACACCGCGCCCTCACCATCGTATTCTGCACCGCAATCGTATTCTGCGCCCGCCTTCCGTTCATCTTCCGCCACTCACTACTCGGCCCCCGCCATCCACTACTCGGCTCCCGCCATCCACTACTCGGCTCCCGCCACTCACTACTCGGCTCCCGCGTTCAACTCCGGCTCCGCCCACTCGTTTCACGCTCCATCGAGGCGCTGATCATGCTTAAAGGTTTCGCGCTCGGAATTGCTTGCCTGCTCTTTTCCGCCTGCTCCTACGATAACGGGGACGCGCGGCGCGTTGCCCTCGATCCGGAAAAACCGGAGGTCGAATGCGGAACGTCGGCGCGCTCCACCATCGATGCTGACCGCAAGATTGACGTCGATCAGGGTATCGGCGCTGGTGTGTACGTGGAGTACGCGGCCGGCGGACATTGGCATGTACGCACGAGCTGCGACACGGACCGAACGGGCGTGGGTTGTCCCTGGGATATCCTCGTCTCGCCCGAGGACGGCCACTCATTGTCGAACTTAGCGAGCGAGGATCTGGAAGCCGACGACAGTTTGCAGCCGTATCCAGACGCTCCGGGCACGTTCCAGCTCGTCGCCAACACCGGCTCCGATATCGATGGTTTCACGTTCGACGGCGATCCGGGCGCGGCCATTAGTTTCGACGCTCTGCTCGACGGAACGTGCACGCAAGCGGTGCATTTCTTTTTCTGGGTCGGTGACGGCGCGCTCCACTCCGGCTCGCCTTCGAATCCGTTGGCCTTGATCCCCTCCGCCGAGTAACGCATCGCGGATCGTCTGGCGTTGGCCTGCGGCGAACCGTTTGCGGCCGCAGTGGCGGCCAAGCGATCGCGCTCTAGCGCGGCTTCGCGAATGACGCGCCCGGCGACGATGTGACGGGGAGCGCTTTGTGTGGTTTAATCATGAGTTGGTAATCGATGGCAGAAAATCAGAGCGCAAGCGGTGGTTCCGTCGCAGGCAGCATGGTGGCGCAGATTGCCGCCATGCAGGATTACGATCGCTACCGCGATCTGGCGTGGGAAGGCAGTTTCGAGGAGTACCTCGCGATCGTCCGTGAGCGTCCGCAAGTCACGCGCAATGCGTTCCAACGCATTTACGACATGGTGATCTCCTACGGTACCGAGGAGTACATCGACAACAAGAAGAAGCTCGTGCGCTACAACTTCTTCCGCGACGAGATCGACGAGGGCAAGGACGCGGTGTTCGGTTTGGACATCCCGCTCATGCGTTTGATGAACGTGCTCAAGGCGGCCTCCGAGGGCTACGGTCCGGAACGCCGCGTTATTTTACTGCATGGTCCGGTCGGGTCCAGCAAGTCCACCATCGCTCGACTTCTGAAAAAAGGGGTCGAGCGTTATTCGACCACCCACGAAGGGGCGCTGTTTACCTTTCGCTGGGTAAACTTGGCTGAAACGGGCCTCGCCAGCGGTGAGGCGGACGTCTTCGACTCGCCCATGCACGAAGAGCCGCTGCGCCTGATCCCGCAGGAGTGGCGGGAACAGGCGATCAAGAAGCTCGGCCTTTCCAACGAAAAATTCAGGGTCAAGGTCGACGGCGATCTGGATCCGGCCAGTCGCTTCATCTTCCAAGGGTTGATCAAGCGCCACGACGGAGATTGGGGCAAGGTCGTTGCCAATCACATTCGTGTCCGGCGCTTGACCTTGAGTGAGAAGGATCGCGTCGGCATCGGCACCTTCCAGCCCAAAGACGAGAAGAATCAGGACTCGACCGAGCTTTCCGGCGACATCAATTATCGCAAGATCGCCGAGTACGGCTCGGACTCCGATCCGCGCGCCTTCAATTTCGACGGTGAGTTCAACATCGCCAACCGCGGCATCGTTGAGTTCGTGGAAGTGCTCAAGCTCGACGTGGCCTTCTTGTACGACTTGCTCGGGGCCTCGCAGGAGCACCGAATCAAGCCGAAAAAATTCGCGCAGACCGACATCGACGAAGTCATCATCGGTCATACGAACGAGGCGGAGTACAAGCGCCTACTGAACAACGAGTTCATGGAGGCTCTGCGAGACCGCACGATCAAGATCGACGTGCCGTACATCACTCGTCTCTCGGACGAGATTCGAATCTACGAGAAAGACTTCAACCACGAGAAGGTGCGCGGTCGGCACATTGCGCCGCACACTTTGGAGGTCGCCTCCATGTGGGCGGTGCTGTCGCGGCTGGAGGAGCCGAAGAAGCACAACTTGGCGACGCTCCAAAAGATGAAGCTCTACGACGGCAAAGTCTTGCCTGGCTACACGCAGGACACGGTCAAAGAGCTGCGCAAAGAGTCCAAGCGTGAGGGGATGGAGGGCATCAGCCCGCGCTACGTGCAGGACAAGATCTCGAACGCGCTGGTGAGCGACGTCGGCGAGGGCACCATCAACCCCTTCATGGTCTTGAACGAGCTCGAGAAAGGCCTCACCCACCATTCCTTGATCACCAATGAGGAAGGCCGGAAGCGCTATCGCGATCAGATCGGCGTCGTGAAGCGCGAGTACGAGGAGATCGTCAAAAACGAGGTGCAGCGGGCGATCAGCGCCGACGAGGACGCGATCAGCAAGCTCGCCGCCAACTACATCGACAACATCAAGGCCTACGCCCTCAAGGAAAAGGTCAAGAATCGCTACACCGGCCAGGACGAGGAGCCGGATGAGCGCTTGATGCGTTCCATCGAGGAGAAGATCGACATTCCAGAAAATCGCAAGGACGACTTCCGGCGTGAGATCATGAACTTCATTGGCGCCAAAGCGGTGGAAGGCAAGAAGTTCGACTGGCAAACCAATGACCGCCTTCGCCGGGCGCTGGAGCTCAAGCTATTCGAGGATCAGAAGGACAGCATCAAGCTCAAGACCCTCGTCTCGGCCGTAGTCGATAAGGAAACGCAGGAAAAGATCGACATCATCAAGTCGCGCTTGATGCGCTACTTCGGCTACAACGAAGTCAGTGCCACGGACGTGCTGAACTACGTTGCGAGCATCTTCGCGCGCGGTGATGCGAAGAGCTGAAAATTAGAGGCTCGCGCCGCATCCGCGCCTTGTGCAACGCCGGTGGTTGCCAACGCTGAGCAGCGCGAGCTCATTGCTCGACCAGAGTGCGCCGCGTCGAGCTGGGGTCCCGCGTCCCGCTGTCGATGTTCGGCACCTGCCCGGTCGAGGCGATCACCGCCGCGGATTGGCCGGGTGCAATTTGCACTCGGTGTCGATTGAGGGCTTGCAACGCACTTTCCAAAAAGCCGAGCTCTCTGCGGCTCAGCGTGCCGGGCCGGCTGTGCTCGATGGTCGACGCCAGGCCGAGCCAGCGCTCGGCGTGCTCGAAATCGCCCAAAGCCATGAACGTGGCGCCGCGATAGGCCGCGTAGGCGGCGCGAGCGGTGAGAGGCGCGCGTGCTACGCGAGCCTCACTGCGTTCGAACACCTCGTCGGCCTCTACGTAGCGGCCCTCTCCGTACAAATCGGCCCCCCGCTGCACGAAGTGGTTGGCCCCACACGCAGACAGCAACCAGGCCGTTCCACAGCCAAGCAGGACCGCGACGCGTTGTCTCATCACTTCAAGCATACGGCGCTACTCGCGTAAAGGTAGGTCCACACTGGAAGGCCGCGGCCTTCCTCTGCAAATTGCCGCGCGATCTGGCGTTGTCTCACCTTCACGCACCCGATACTTGTGATGGGGCGCGTGGCTGGCGCGGCTGTGCCACTCGCCCCCGGTGGCGACGCTCCCGTAGCCAAAACAACGGGCACGCAGGTGGGCATTGGTGTTGGCACTGTGCCATGGCACTATCCGCGCGCTTTCAAGGAGATCAGATGTCCCTACGCTCGTTCGCGGTGCGCAGCTTGGCGGTTACTTGCTGTCTCGTGTTGCTCGCCCTCGCTCGTCCGGCTCTCGCCGCGGGTCCGGCAGGTGCCCCGAAAACTGCGGCCCGCGCCGCGCCAACGACCGACACCGAACCCGCAGCGCCTGCAGAGGCGGACTCCGCGCCAGCTGAAGTGCCCGATGCTCCGCCCAAGCTCGAGGCCAAGGACGACGCGACCGTGCCCGACGCTGAAGCAGGCAGCTCGCCCGTCGAGCTCCCCGGTAAAACCTACTACGGGGTTGGCTTGCGCTACCGGGCCATCATCGTGCCGAAGTTCATGATGAACTTGTTCGGTGACGGCGGGCGCACCGTGCTCGCGCACGGCATCGGCCCCGAGCTCACGATCCGAAAGAACGCATTCGAGTACGGCTTTTCGACCTGGTTCGCGTCGTACGCCATGGACCCGACCCCGTTCAAATCCAAGTCGGACACCGCCGATGCTTGGGAGCTCGTCGAAAGCAAAATAAAAGTCCTGTACGTGACCGCAGACTTTCTGTGGAGTCACGATCTGGCGCCTGAATTTGCTTTCAATTACGGGCTAGGCGCCGGCCTAGGGTTCGTGTGGGGTGACCTCAAACGCCAGCAGGCTTACTCGCCAGGAGCCAGCGGCAACGACAACACGGGCGAGGGCTACCTGCCGTGCCCGGGGCCGACCGCGAGCCAGGGCGGCCCCGCCAACTGTGCCCAGGGCAAGCACTACGACTACAACGAGCCCAATTGGGCCAATGGCGGCTCGAAGCCCATCGTGTTTCCGTGGCTCGTACTACAGACCGGCTTGCGCTGGAAGCCGCATCGCAACTTCATCGCGCGCTTCGACGCCGGCTTCGGGACGAGCGGCTTTTTCCTCGGGCTTGGCGCTGACTACGGTCTCTGAGTCGAGCGGCCGTGGCTGAGCTCGAGTTACCGGAACGGTACGAGCCACTCGCCCGACTCGGCAAGGGCGGCGGGGGCGAGGTTTGGGCGGTGCGCGATCGACATTCGGGTCGCAGGTACGCGCTCAAAGTCTTGGCCGATGAAGCGAGCGAGCGCGAGACGTCTGCGCTCGTCCGCGAGGCCGTTGCGTTATCGGGGCTGGAGGGGCTGGGCGTGCCGCGGGTCGTGCGCTTCGGGCGCCTGCCGCGCTCGGGCCGCGCGTTCTTGGTCCGAGAATTGGTGGACGGCCAAAGCTTGGAAGAGATCATGGCCGAGGGTCAAAGCTTGCGCGCGCTTTCGGCGCTGTCTCGCGCCGCGGACCAGCTGACGGTGCTGCACCGGGCGGGGCTCTTTCACGGCGACGTCAAGCCCGGCAATATCGTGGTGGAGCTCGGCGGGCGCGCGACTTTCGTCGACCTGGGCTTGGCGACTCCGTTCCGTGAGGCCGGTGCTCGTGCCGAAGGACTCACGCCCCGCTACGCCGCACCCGAGCTCTTTCACGATGCTCGGCTCACCGTGCGCGCCGAAGTCTATGCCCTCGGCGTGACGTTGAACGAAATCATCGGCGCCAGCCGTCGCTCTGAGCTCAACGTGGAAGTGCTGCGCGAGCTCGGCGCGGTTGCCAAGCGTGCAACGCTAAGTACGCCGGGCGACCGCTTTCCGTCGGTCGATGAGTTCGCGAGCGCACTGAGGCGCGCCGCTGGTCTACCTGCGAGTCCGGAAGCGGGCGCGGAGCAAGTGTCGTTTTGGCCCGTGCTTGGCATCGACGCGACATCGGCGCAGTTACTAGAGCGGGTGAGCGCGCTCCGGCCCAGTCAGCGGTTGCGTCTGGTCGGCGCTCCGGGCTCTGGCCGCACCGCCCTGCTGCGCCGTGTGGCGTGGTCACTCGGGGTGCGCGGCGCGGCCTTGGCCTGGCTCGAAGACGTCAGCTCGATTTCGAGCCTGAACGCCGAGCTGGCCGCGCATTCGTCGCTGCACGGGGTGCTCGTGTTGGTCGACGATGCCGACGCGCTCGGCGACGACGGCCTGCGCGCGCTCGCAAACGCGCAAATGCAAGGTGCGCGCTTGGTCACGGTAGGGGGCGCGCCACTGCCGGCGGACGCCCCGGAATTCGTGGTGCCGCCGCTCGAGGAGCACTGCGCGATCGACTTACTGCGGCGAGCGGTGCCGTCGCTCACGCAGAGCCTCCTGCAGCGCATCGTCGAGGTTTCCGGCGCTCGGCCCGGCGAGTTGCGGCGCCTCGTGCGTATCATCGCCAGCGACGCGGTTGCGTCTGCGGACGACTTGGAGCGAGTGCTCGGCTCCGTCGACGTGAGCTCCGTCGTGCCGTCGGATCCGCTGGAACGTGCGCTGTATTTCCTCGATCGCGGGCGCTTCAACGCGGCGCGCAGCGCGCTCGACGCGCTGGCTGGCGACGACCGAGTTTTGGTCCACATCGCGCGCGGCCGTTTGCGACTCAGCTTGGGTGACGCGGCAGGCGCGCGAGCGCTGCTCGAGGCAACCACGGACCGAAGCGACAGCACCGCGCACGAGCGGCTGATCATTCGCCTGTACCTTGGCCGTTCAGAGGTCGGCGTCGGCGACTACCAACTCGCATTGCAGGTACTCGAGCCGCTGTTCGGCGAGCCCCCGCCTGTATCTACCGAATCTTTGTCTTATGCGGGGCTGGCGCTGTCCATGTTGGGCAAGCACGACGAAGCGCGCGTCGCGCTCGAGCGCTCGCTTGCGCAGGCTTCGAACCTCGCGGCTCCGCGGCTGGAAGCGCTGGCGCTCGCCTCGCTTGGGTTGGTCTTGCAACGGAGCGACCGCAACGACGACGCGGGCGATGCTTACCGAAAAGCCATTGCCGCCGCCGAGCGCGCCAGCGACGCGGGCGTGCTGGCGACGGTGCAGCTCAATTTGGCCGGACTGCTGAAAATCCGGGGCGACATAGCGGGCGCCATCGAGCACTTCGAAGCGGCCGTCGACATGGGCCGGCGCTCGGGACGACGATCGAGCGCGCTGCAGGCGCTGCTCAATCTCGCGAACACCGATCTGTACCTTGGACGGTTGGCGCGCGCGCGGAGCAGCATCGAGATGCTGCAAGAACAGCGCACCGAGCTGAGCGCGGTCCTCCGCGCCCAGTTGCTCGGCTTGGAAGCCGAGCTCGAGCTCCGCCAAGGTAATCTCGAGGCCGCTATCGCGAAGTTCGATGACTGCGCAGGCGCTTACGAAGTGCTCGGTCGCTCGGTGGACGCCGCGGAAGCCCGCCTGGAAGGCGTCTTGGCCGCCGCCCGCACGCTACGGCCCGATCTGATCGCTCTGCGCGCGTCTCTGAATCGAGCCGAGCTGGAGCTAGCCGACGCTTCTGCGCACCGGTCGCTCTTCTTGTTGGCTTCTGCTCGTTTGAAGAATCTGCTGGGCGACGAGCTAGGCGCGCGTAAAAACCTGGACGAAGCGCTGCAGGCGGCCCGCAGCGCGGCTCAGAAAGACTGGATTTGGCGCGCGCTCGAAGCGCGCGCCGAGCTCGAGGAGGCGGGGGGCCAGCCGCTCTTGTCTCGGCGTGATCGCGAAGAGGCGCTCGCCGTGTTGGAAGAAATTGGCGCTCGCCTGCCGCGCGATCTGCGTGAGGTGTACTGGAACGATGCCCGCCGGCGCACCCTGCGCGCCTCCGTACCCGCGGCAATTGGCGTCGCCGCAACCGAGTTTTTGCCGTTCAACACCCTGCGCGCGGCAGGGGCGCTACCGCGCGCAGGGAGCTCTTTGCCCGCCAGCGCGAGCGCGTCGATCTCGCAGCTCAGCTCCACGCCCCTAGAACAACGTTTGGCGCGCATCTTGGAGGTCAATGCTCGGCTGGTCGGCGAGCTCGACTTGGATCGGCTGACCGAGCGCATCACCGATTATGCCGTCGAGCTGGCACGCGCAGAGCACGGCTTCGTGCTGCTGAAGCAACTTTCGGGTGCGCTCACGGTACACACCTCCCGTTCGCGCGCCGGCGACCCTGCGCACGCCGACTTCTCTCGTTCGATCGCGGAGACCGTGATCGAAACGGGCGAGCCCGTGCTCACGATGAACGCTCAAAGCGACGCGCGCATGCAGGGCTACGCCTCCGTACATCAGATGAACCTGGAGTCGGTGGTGTGCGTGCCCATCCTCGCTCCCGCGGGCACGGCAATCGGTGCCCTCTACCTGGAGACACGAATGCGCCCGGGGGCGCACTTCGAGCGTGAGCTCCCCACGTTGCTTGCCTTCGCCGATCAAGTCGCGATAGCGCTCGAGAATGCTCGGCTGATCAACGAAAACAAGGCGCGCGCCGACGCTCTGGCGGGCGCCAATTCTGCTCTGGAAGAGGCCCAGGAGCGCCTGCGCGAGCTGCTCGATGGCCGCACCGAGCAGCTCAAGCGCGCGCGGCAAAAGTTGCGGGATGCGCGCGAAGCTTTGTACGGCCATTTTGGTTATCAGGGCTTGGTCGGCACGAGCGAGGTCATGCGCCGCGTGTACGCGTTGATCGACCGGGTGCGCGACACCGATGTGCCGGTGCTGATCACTGGTGAGAGCGGCACGGGCAAGGAGGTCGTGGCCCGCGCCATACACAGCGCTTCGGCCCGCTCGAAGGCTCGCACGCTGGGCGTCAACTGCGGCGCGATCCCGGAAAATCTGCTGGAGAGCGAGCTCTTCGGCCACGTGAAGGGCGCTTTTACCGGCGCTGATCGCGATCGCAAAGGCCTCCTCCGAGACTGCCAAGGGGGCAGCATTTTGCTCGACGAAATCGGCGAGATGCCGCTCAAAATGCAGGCCAGCCTGTTACGCGTGCTGCAAGAACGGAAAGTACGCCCGGTCGGCGGCAACCGCGAGGAAGACATCGACGTGCGTCTTCTGTTCGCGACCAATCGCGATTTGTCACGCATGGTGGCCGACGGCAGATTCCGCGAGGATTTGTACTACCGCATTCACGTGGTCGAAGTACGCGTGCCGGCCCTGCGCGAGCGCCCGGACGACATCCCCCAGCTCGTAGATTACTTTCTGGGCTTGTTTGCCGCGCGTTACAAGCGCGAGAAAAATGGCCTGACCAAGCAGGCGCTGCAGCGGCTCGGGCAATACTCTTGGCCGGGCAACGTGCGCCAACTCGAAAACGTGCTGCTGAATGCTTGGGTCATGAGCGAAGACCCGGAGCTCGATGCCTCGGATTTCGACATTCCCGACAATTGGGCTCTCGGCGCGACCGGCCCGTCGCGCGTCGCCCACGAGGTGACGCCGCCGCGCGGCGCGCCGCTAAAGCGGAGGAAGGCCAGCGTCTCGGAGCATCGCCGGGACGAGCGTGACCGGATCATGGACGCTCTGCGCGAAAGTAACTGGAACCGCGTCAAAGCGGCCGAGATCAGCGGAATCCCCAGGCGAACGTTCTATCGGCGCCTGAGGGAGTATGGCATCCAGTAGCGTGCTCGGACGCCGAAGGCTGAGACGACGACGGCCGTGACGAGTGACCATCCAAAGCCATTTCCGCGGCTATCGATGACTGGCGCGGTGCGAGCGCGTAACCGATGAGCTCGGTGAGCGAGCGTGCCGCAAGCCCGCGTAGCGCGAGCAGGCGACTTTTCGAGCGCCTGTTCGCCCTATTGTTCCTCGCCGCAGGCGCGACTCATTTTTTACGGCCGGCAGGTTTTGTCGCCATCGTTCCCCCGTACTTGCCGGCGCCGCTCCTGTTGGTTTACCTGAGTGGCGCGTGCGAGCTTCTACTAGGCGGCGCCGTGTTGTTGCCACGCTGGCAACCACTGGCCGCCTGGGGCTTGGTGGCGTATCTCGTGGCGGTCTTCCCCGCGAACGTGCAGATGGCGCTGCACCCAGGGCTTCATCCCGCGTGGACGCCGTTTCTGCGCTGGGCGCGGTTGCCGGTTCAAGGCTTGCTGATCGCCTGGGCACTGTCGTACACCCGCCGCCCCAAGCCGCCGCTATCGACGCGGCTGTGAGCGCGCCAGTTTGCCTCCGCCCTCAGTCCGCGCGCGCCTCCAGACGATACACGACCTGCTTGAGCGGCGAATCTCCCGCAGATTTCTCACGATTTGGCGACTTTGCGTTCTTCTCCAGAACGGCCGTGAGCTTGGCCGCGGCTTCCTTCGAGCCCTTGGGCGATAAGTGATCGATCACCTCGGCGGCCACGAAGCGGAGGGCCGCATTGGTGACTGCATCGATCCCGCTCACGATTTCATCGCGGTTTTGCTCGTTGCCCAAGATACCGATCATGTAGCCGGCTTTGATGCCAGCGAATTGATTGCCCGCAGTTTGGTTTTCGCTTTTTTGAAAAGCGGCAACGTAGCAAGGCACGCGGTCTCCGCACGCCTTTAGCAAGTTGTCGACGGTCGTGTAGCTGGCCTTCTCCAGGGTCGTGCCGTACTTATCGACCGCCGCTTTCACTTGCGGCAGCTGATCGGGTTTGGCGATCTTGAGCGCCGTGATGGTGATTGCACTCTGCAGTGCCTTCCGGTCGTCCTCGCTGCCCTTGGTTTTTGCCGCGCGATCGAGGAGCCAGCCTACCATCGAGGAGTCGAAAAATTGGCCGGCGGATTCCGTTAGCGTTTCGAGCGCGCTCCCCGAGGGCGGGATCTCGGCGTCGATAGGCAACGATTCATACGCCTTCTCGAAAGCCCGCTTGGACTCGTCGGTGGCCGGAATTTTCACCAGCTCTCGCGCAATGACCGCCTTGTTGCCGTCGTCCGTCTCCGCCTTCAGCGCATCGATCATGGGGCCGGTCGTGTCACCGCGACCGATCGTTCCAACAATCAATGCCGCCGTCGTCACGTACGGTTTGCCCTTCACCTCCGTGCCCGTCAGATCCTTCATGCGCCGCGCGGAGAATGCGGCAAGCTCGGGGTCTTGACCGCGTAGCAGCTTGACCGCCGCGTCAGCGGCGGGCTTGCCGAGCTTGACCAGAGCTAGCAAGGCCGTGACCTGCACGTCGGCCTTGCTGGGATCGAGCATGATTTTAAGCAGTGGCTGAACGGCGGCCGGATCTCCGATGCGCCCCAACACCTCCGCCGATACCGGCTGCCAAAAGGATTGGTCACGGTACGGGTCAATCAAGTCTTTGTCTTTCGCCGTCTTCGGCTGGACCATTTCGGCGTCGAGCACCTTGACGAGCGGCCCGACCCAGGCCTTGGAAGGCGCAACCCGCATCGCGTCCTGAACGTCTCGAATGGCGACACCGCCCAACATAGTGCTGGCGCGAAGCTTCAAAAAAGCGGCCAAAAGCTGGTCAGATACCCCCGTGAGGTTCAAGTCCGCGGTGGCGATTGCCGCCCACTTGATGTCCTGGTCGTCCTTGGCGGTGGCCGGGTGCTTGGCGAACTCTTCGAAGGCTTTTTTCACCGCAGGCTCGACCCGCGTGTCCTTGTAAGCGGCGAGCAGCTTGATCAGCGAAACGCGGGTCTTGTCATCCAGCGTGTCGTAGCTGTCCACGTAGGTCTTGGTCAGCGGGTCCACCGTCTTGCTGATCAGTGTCTGAACGCCTTCGGACTTCATGTCTCCGTTCTTCGTCACGGAATCTTCGAAGAACTGCTCGAGGCGCTTTACTGCGCGCGCGCGCCAAGCGGCGTCGTCGAGTTTCTCGACCCAGTAGTCGGGCTGACTCTCGTCTTTGCAACCGACTACGGAGGCGGCGACCGAAACTAGCGTGGTGGCGGTCGCGGTCCCCAGGACGAGCGAGCGGATGAGCGACGCGATGGTACGCGAGGTGCGCAGCATGAAGATGCCTCCCGAGGCAGGTGAAGGGCCGGACACGGTCGCCCCGGCCCCATGAAATGGCTTGAAAATCCCTGTGTTACCGAGGAAGCGGACGCTACTCGGAGGGTGTCGGCGCTGTCAACGAAGGCTCCGCACCTACACCTTCTTACGTCGGGCGGCGAGCCAAGCCGGCAAGTCACCGCAAACTCCGAATTTGCTAGGCGCGTGCGACGGCCAAGCGGTCGATGATGGCGTCGTGCAGGAGCCCGTTGCTGGCGACGATGCCGCGGTCGTTGTCGAGCTCGGCGGCGCGATAGTCGAACCTTTCACCGCTCGCGTTGGTCAGCTTCCCGCCGGCAGCGGTGACCAGCGCATCGGAAGCGCAAGCGTCCCAGCGCTTACCCGCGTAGTGCGGCGCCACGTAGGCATCGGCGGTGCCACGGGCGATCGCCGCAGCTTTTAGACCAGCGCTCCCGAGCGCGATCAGCTCGTGGGCGCCGAGCGCGGCGAGCGTGCGCTCCAAGGCCGGGTTACGGTGAGAGCGAGAGCCAACGACGCGCGCTTCGACCAATGCCGGCCGAGAGCTCACCAGGATCGCCGACCGTGCGCCCCGAGCGTCGATCGACTGAGCGCCCTTTCCAACTTCCCCTAGCCAGGATATGCCCAGTTCCGGCGCGTGAATGACGCCAGCAATGGCGCGCTCGCCCTCCACGAGGCCGATCATCACCACGAATTCGCCGTTTCGCGCAACGAATTCGCGCGTGCCATCCAATGGGTCGACGAAGAAAATGCGCTCGGCGTTGCGGTACCCCTCGAACGAGGACGGCTCGCTCTCTTCAGCGACGATGGGCACGTTCGGAAAGAGCGTCGTCAAGCGCTCACAGATTAGGTCATTGGCTCGCCGGTCTGCTTCCGTGACCGGGTCGCTCGGGCCTTTGTAATCGACGGCAAAATTGCTGGCGTAGACCTCGCGTATCAGCACGGCTGCCTCGCGAGCGACGCCGTCCAGCGTCTCCACGAGGCTCTGGCTCACGCGGAGATCCCCACGTTGTCGAGGCGAATCATCAGTGCCTCGATGGCCTCCTCGCTCAGATAGGGCGGCTCTCTCCCGGAGTCACGCACCAGTTGGTCCAGCTGGAGCGCACTACGAGGCCCGAGCACGGCGCTCGTCACTAACTCGTTGCTGAGCACGAAGCGCAGCGCAGCCGAGCGCAGGCTAGTGACCGTGGTTCCGTTCACGCACGGTCGCACCGCGTTCAGCTGCGAGATGCGGCGCTTCAAGTCATCGCTGGTCCAGCGCTCGGCACGGTGATCGGTGCTCGCAAATTGCTTGTCCGTTGGCCATTGCCCGCACAACAGCCCGTGGGCCAACACGGAGCGCGCGAGCACTCCGATATTCGGTGCGCGAAGCTCGGTCGCCAGCTGACGAAGGATTCGGCTGTGAAACGCGTTGTGGGCGAGCTCGATCACCTGCGCCCCCTGCTTGATCGCGGACCGTGCCGCGTCCATGCCCTCCACGCTGGCGCCCCAGGCCCGAATCGCCCCCGCGGCCTTCAGCTCTTCGAGCAGCGCCGTGGCCTCGCCGCGTTCCAGGCTGCGCTCGGATGGGTTGTGCAATAAAAGCACGTCGATGACCTCGCGTTTCAGACGTTCGCGCGAGCGCTCGAAGCTGTCCCGGAGAAACGCCGGCGCAAATGATTTTCGCGCCGGCGAAGCGTCGCGATCCGTACCGAGCTTGGTCACCAGCACGACATCCTCGTGCTTCTCGAGGCGCTTTCCGAGCCGCGTTTCCATCTCGCCTTTGGCGTAGCTGTCCGCGGTTTCGATCAACGTCACGCCGAGCGCTAGCGCCCGATCGATGATTGCGTCCTGCTCGGCCTCGGGGATAGCCGCATAGCCGTCACCCGACAGCCCCCAGGTGCCGAGCCCGAGCTCTGACACCAGCAGACCCGTGCTGCCGAGGACGCGTTTACGCATGGCGCGGTGTATAGCAAAGCTCGCGAGGGCCGGCCCGCAAACTTATTTTCGCGCGCTGTACACCCAATAGTGCGCCGCATTGAATGGTGCGCCGTCCGCGCTGACCACGACCTCGGCCGGCCCGCGCGGCATGTCCGCGGGCAAGGTGAGCGAGTGCTCTTCGAAGCCCGGTCTGCTGACCGTCCAGCTTTCGATCCGCCTGCCCCCGATACGCAAGCTGACCCGGGTCGCGGTGTCGCTGCCCAAACGTGACACGAACTTGGCTCCCGGAGCCAGCTGCATTCGGAACGTGTCTTGCCGGCGGTTGCGTCGGGCGCCGTCCAGTATCACCCCATCGGAGACCACGACGTCATCCGCCTGTGTCGCGGGCCGCACGACGTAGTAGTGAGAAACCTCACTTTCCAAGTCAGCGACGTCCAGCGCGTCGAGCGCTGAACGGTGCCAAAACTCGGGTGCCTGTGCGTCTTCGCCGGTGCCAAGCTTGCTGTAGTCGGCGTGACACGCGAGCATGGTTTCGCCGCCCAAGATCGTGGCGTGCACCGTGCGCTCCTGGACGCACACGCCGAGCAGCGGTGGGATCGCGAACCACTGGGGATAGACGATGAAGTATGTTGGCAGGGCGCTGCGCGGCAGGTGCTCGTAGTGCTCGAAGCGCGATCCGGGACCGGCGGACCAATACCGTGCCTCACCGACGGTCGTCAGCCCTACGACGTCGAACAACGCATGGTTCGACAGGTAGCCGATGGCGCCAGTGTCGCTCACGCCCAGTCGCTCTTCGGGCTCGAGTGAGTCGCGAGCCCACGTCGCGAGCGTGCCTTGTTGGCTGGAGATCGCGTGCGCGCTGACCGCCAAGTCTTCGAGCGCAAACGAAAATTTGCTTGCAAGGGCCAAGCCGGCGGCCGCCGCCAGTGCGTACCGCAGTAGACCGGCGCGCGGCCGCCAGAGGGCTGCAAGCTCTCCCGCCTGGTCGGCCAATGCCACGACGCCGATCAGCCAGGGCGCCGCGAACGGCCACAAATAGCGGAGCCGGTTCCACAAGAAGCTGTCGTACGTAGTAGGCAGAAATATTCCGAGCCCGAGCGCCACGAGCAGCCAGGCTCGGCGATTGCTGCGCCGAGCTTGACCCGCGATGATCAACGCCGGCAGCGCCAGCCACGCGAAGAAGCGAGAATGCGCGGGCAGGTATGCCGAGCTCCACAGCTGCCCGTCGAGCAACGTCGACACTAGCAGGCGGGCGTTCGAAAGCACCTGCTCGACCAGTTGTGCGCGATCGAGGTAGGGATTGAAGGGAAGCCATTTGACGAGCGTCGTCGTTTGCGTCGCGTAGCCCGTGAATACGCGATAGATCGCCGGAGGCACGCCGATGAATGCCAGCGAAACGAGGCCCAGCGCGCGTCGGCGACCGCTCGCGGCAATCAGTAGCGCGGCCGAGATCAGCACGCTGCCGAGTGCACCCTCCGGCCGCATCAAGGGCGTAAGCAACGCCAGCAACAGCATCTCCCAAGCACGCCGCCGATCGCCCTCCAACCACTCTGCGGCTCGGCGGGCACAGCGCATCAGCAGCCAAGAGAGCGGAACGGATTCCATGCCGCTTGCGGCAAACCAAGTGTTGGCGCTGAACGACAGGACCAAAATGCCGGCGAGCCAGGCCATGCGTGGGCTCGTAACGCGCTCGGCCGCGCGCGCGCTTTCGTAAGCGAGCAAACCGAGCGCAATGAACCCGAAGGCCCAGGCCCACGGGATCAGCGCCATCCCTTGCACGCCAAACAGCTGTGGCACCGCCAAGAGCAACGGCCAAAGGAGGCTGGTCGCGCCGGGCACGGGCGAGGCGCCCAGGGAATAGACGAAGGGGTGCCCCTGCGCGAAAGAACGGGCGAACTGAAAATGAATGTAGCTGTCGTCCAGCGGAACCGCGGCGTCCCCGCCGTTCAGCGTGAGGATGCCATGGATGGCGGGCCATGCCGCCAGCGCTGCGCCGAGGAGATAACTCCAAGGCGAGCGCGCGATCCGGAGCCAGCGAGGGCAATCGGCCTGTGCTAACACCGCCCGAGTCTTAGCATCGACCTCCACATGAAAACGAATCCGTACGCGGACGCGCCGCGCCTACCCGAAGGCGAGCGCGTCGATCCCCGAGCTCTGGTCGGAGGCGGCACGCGCCCGATTGAAATCGAGATTGGCCCGGGGCGCGGCGGCTTCGTGTTCGAGCGCCTTGCGGCAGACCCCGAGGTTTGCATGTTGGGCCTGGAAATCCGCCGCAAATGGGCGACTATCGTGGATCAAAAGCTACGCGAGCGCGGATGCGGCGACCGCGCTCGCGTGTTCGCCGAAGACGCCAAGTCTGCCCTGCCGCGCTTTCCCGAAGCCTGCGCGCGCGCCGTGTTCGTGCACTTTCCCGACCCATGGTGGAAGAAAAAACACCACAAGCGGCTCGTGGTGACCGCGGAATTGCTGACCCAAGTGTGCCGCGTGCTCGGGTCCGGCGGAGAGCTGTTCATCCAAACGGACGTGAGCGAACGCGCGACGGCCTACGCGGCACTGATCGCGCTCGAGCCCCGCCTGCGCGCGTTGAATCCGGAGCTCGGCTTCGCTGCCGAAAATCCATTTTCGGCGCGGAGCCCGCGCGAGCACCGTGCCATCGCCGATGGTCTGCCTATCTATCGCTTGCATTTCCGTTTGCAATAGGGCGGGCCCGAGCGCGCATCGGCTTGATTCGGCTTGCAGCGTATGGGTAGTGTCACCGTCGCGATGTGCAGCCTGACCTTTTCGTTGTCGGCGCTGCTCGTCGCCGCCAGTCTTACCGCATGCGCGACGTACCGTGAGGAGCTGAACCGCGGGCAGCGCATGTACGAAGAAAATCGATACGAAAATGCGCTGGCGATTTGGCGTCTACTCGACGATGACAGCGACTCCCTGAGCCCGAGCGATCAAGCGCGCTACGCCTACTTTCGCGGGATGACAGACTACCGGCTCGGCTTCCGCGCCGACGCGCGTCATTGGCTCGCTATCGCCAAAGCTAGGGAAGACGCTCAGCCAGGGCGACTGCGTGCGGACTGGAAAGGGCGCTTGGACCAATCGCTTTCGGACTTGAATCAGGAAGCGTACGGAGTCGTTCCGCCACCGCGAGCCAGCGATGCGGCGGTAGGAACGCTCCTGAGCGCCAGTGACGCCGGAAGCCCCAGCGCGGGCCTACCGCGGGCTGTCGCGCCGGAAGGCGGCTTCGGTGAGTGCCGTGCCGACGCCGATTGCCGAACGGGTGAGGTGTGCGATGGCAAGTCGTGCCAGCCGCTCTGAGCGCCGGCTCGACCCACAAAAAAACGAGAGCGCCCGGGTAGGAGCGCTCTCGCTAACCGCGTCACGCCGCCTGACCAAGGCCGAGGGCGGGAGTCATCGAGCGCGAGGCCGCTAGGCGCCCCGCATGCGCGTAAGCAAATCCCGGGTCAGTAACTTTTCTTTTTTCAACGCCGCAACCGTTTGCTGTTCCGCCGGAGTGAGATAGGCGCGGCGCGCGAAGCGATCCACCTGCTCATTCAACGTTCGATGCTTCAGTTCGAGTTCGCTCACGAGCCCGTTCGTCATCGTATCCATTTACGTCCTCCTCTGCTGCCCAGCGTGTTGTGCGCATTCGTACCGAGCGAGATGCCCTTCAACACCGAGTCAGATTAAAACTCTGTCGTCGAGCGTCAATGGCAAACTGGCCTCGTCTCCAAGTCTCGCCCCGCGGAGCGCGAGCGTGCTAGCTACGAAATGGCCGAGAAACAAGAACTTGCGCGGTTAGGGCTTCGTTGGTGAACGTGTGAGCAACAGAAAACATTCCTGCCACTACTCGAGCTCAGCGCGGGTCTTCTGTGTTGCATTTGGGCCCCTTGCCGCCATTGGCTGCACCTCCGGAGCGCAAGCCACGCGTCCTCCACAGAGCGCTGCGTTCGTGAGCCCGTCTGCGGCACCCGTGTCGGTGGCGCGAACGGTGGTGACGCCCGCGCGCGCTACCGACATCCCGGAGCTCTTTGCGCAAGCGACCGCGGAGGGCAAGGCCCTGCATCATGAAGCCGCTGCACGCGGCTTCCAGCGTGCCTTCGAGCTCGATCCCGACGGGCCGCTAGCCGACAAGTCGCTCTTCGAAGCCGCAGAGATGTACGATGTCGCGGGCCAAAACGAGCCCGCGCTGGCGCGCTATGAGCAAGTGGCGCGCCGCTTTCCCAGCTCGGATCTCGATCGAGTGGCGCGCGTGCGGGCGCTCCGTTTGCTCACCTACCTCGAGTATTATGAGCGCGCGGGCGAGCTCGCGGAACAAACCGCCCTCAAGTACAAAGACCTCTTGAGCTTTGATCAGCTGACCGTGCTTGCCGCGCGCGCTCTCTCACGGCTCGCACGAGACGACGACGCACAAGCCGATGTGTTTATCGGCAAAGCGCGGGACATCATCGAGCGCGAGAGCTTGGACGCCGCGGGTCGCGTGCCTACAGAGCTGGCGCCGGTGTACTTTGCGCTGGGTGAGCTGCGTCGCATCCGCGCGCAGCGCATTCACTTCACCCCGGTGCCCGCGAACTTTGCCGCGGCGCTCGAACGGCGCTGCCAGCTTCTGCTCGACGCGCAGAGCGCTTACTCGGACGCCATGCGCGCGTACGACGCGCACTGGTCGGCAATGGCGGGCTTTCGCGTGGGCGAGCTCTATCAAAATCTACATGAGGAGCTGATGTTGGTACCGGCTCCCAAAGCAGCCGACAACGAGCACCGGCGCCAGTTGTTCGAGGGGGCGATGCGGCTGCGCTATTCCATCCTGCTCGACAAGGCGAAAGCCATGATGGACCACACTGTCATGCTCGGCGACCGCACGGGCGAGCCGTCGCCATGGATTCTGAAAGCGCGTCAGGCCCGAGACTCGATCACGAGTGCCACTCACGCCGAGCACGAGGCGCTCGCACGCCTGCCGTACACACGCGATCAATTGCAGGCCGCACTCGACAGCTTTGCTGCTGGCAAACCGCCACCTTGAAAAGGCGGATGCAGGCTAGGGCAAGCTGCTCAGGGTTGACGCGCTATCGCACTGCCTTCAGGAGTTGCGATTAACTCGTTGATTTTACTGAGTGAATTTTCAGTGCTGGGCGGCTCAGACAGTGTCAGCGTAATACTGCCCGGTCGGTATGAAATGTGCTTGACACCCCCGGGGGCTGGCGCTACCAGAGCGCGGTTCTCCTCGGTCCCCGCCCAACAATCCCCGACCAGCAAAACAGCGGGCCGGAGGACGGGTGGGGTGCCCCTTTTGGGCGGCCTGCTCAATTGGTGCTAAACGGGTCGCCCGTCGTGGGAAGTGTCGTTCGTCTTTACTGTGTTCCTAGGCCCCCGGAAACAAGTTCGCTCGCCAGAGTTGCTCATGCAGGCTCACGGCTCTCAAGAAGTGTCGCCACTCACGTTCCGCCCCAATCCGGGTCCGGCGGGATCCGTGCGTGGCCTCGCTGGCGTAGCTCAACTGGTAGAGCACCTGTTTTGTAAACAGGTGGTTAGCGGTTCGATTCCGCTCGCTAGCTCCGGCCTTCGGCTTTCGACCTCGCAAAAAACAAAAACTTCGGAGGGTTGCCCGAGCGGCCAAAGGGAGCAGGCTGTAAACCTGCCGGCTCACGCCTACGTTGGTTCGAATCCAACACCCTCCACCCCCAGCCTCCACCCCGTCTCGGGTGGGGGTGTCGGTTCGTCTGTTCTCGGGAGCCCCGCTCCCCCCCGCGGAATCCATTTCCGCGGGGCCCCGCCCCAGGTTTTGGTGGCCCGGCACCAAAACTCACGGCCCTCGTCGGCTAGGTTTTCTGCGGGAGTAACTCAGTTGGTAGAGTCTCAGTTTTCCAAACTGAAGGTCGACGGTTCGAGCCCGTTCTCCCGCTCTGATTTTTCATGTGTTTCTCGTCTCTCCTATCGCCACGCGACGTTGAGGACGCCGAAGCAAAGCCGTTGCGCGAGCTTAGTCGAGGCGAACACCGGAGCGGAGCGTACTCTTGTACGTGAGCACCGGAGCGGAGCCGAGGCACAGCCCCCGGCCAAGATCGCGCGAGGTGCCAACACTCGAGCCAACGTATCCGCCCACCTAGCTCAGTTGGTAGAGCACGTCCTTGGTAAGGACGAGGTCATCAGTTCAAACCTGATGGTGGGCTCGAACCGCGTCCAACCGTAGTCACATCCCAGCAATTAAGAGAGTCGGAAAGTAAAGATGGCTAAGGAAAAGTTCGTACGCACGAAGCCGCACGTGAACGTGGGCACGATCGGTCACATCGATCACGGCAAGAC
>CAHJWM010000038.1 GCA_903642325.1 Myxococcales bacterium
GCCGCTGCACCCGCGGAGGCGGCGCCGCCTGCGACCCCGGACGCCGAGCCCGGTGCGCCCGCCACCGCCGCGGTTACCGAAGAATCCAAGAATGACCAACTCGGCAGCGTGATCGTGACGGCCCAGCGCCGTGAAACTAACCTGCAGCAGACGCCCATCGCGATTACGGTGTTCAGTCCGGAGCTCTTGCAGCAGCGGGGCGCCGGGTCGATTCGTGACTTGGCTGGACAAGTGCCCAACTTGTACGTGGCGCGCACCACGCTCAGCTACACGACACAAACGTACTCATTGCGCGGCATCGGTGAAACGGATCCAATTCAGGAACCTGTCGTGGCGACGTACATAGATGATGTTTACCAACCGCGGCAGTTGTCGTCACTGTTCGACTTCAACGACGTGCAGCGCGTCGAGGTGTTGCGCGGCCCGCAGGGCACGTTGTACGGCCGCAACTCCAGCGCGGGGGCGATCCGCGTGATCAGCGCCGACCCGAACAACGAATTCCATACGTCCGACTCGCTCACCTACGGCAACTACAACGCCATCAAAGCCCAGGCTTCGGTCAGTGGACCGTTGATCAAAGACGAGCTTGCGCTGAGCATCGCCTACACGCGCAACCGGCGTGATGGCATCGACTACGACCCGACGTTGCGCCGTGACGTGAACCGCATCGACGTGGACTCTGGGCGCGTCAAGCTGCGCTGGACTCCCAGCGAGAAATGGGAGCTCCAGGCGACATTGACCGGCACGGTAGACCGCAGCGACACGCGTAGTTACATTCCGATAAGGCAGCCCGGCGGAGGCCTCTCGAAGACGACGTCTTTCTCGGAAGTTCAACCGTATCAACACCTAAACAACGGCAGTGCCTCGCTGCGCGCCATCTTCCACGCTGACAAACACATCGACCTGAAGTCGATTAGCTCGGTAAACGGCTTCGATCTGAACCCGGTCTTTTACGATAACGACGGCGAAGCCACGCTCATCCAGAAGAACCTCATCCATTACGCGAGCGGGGACTTCACTCAGGAGCTTCAGGTTAACGGTCACTACGACGCGCTCAGCTTCACGACGGGTGCGTTTTATTTGCACGAGCGGTTTTACGTTCAGCGTGACGGATATAGCCGGAAAAATGCCATGCCCACGGACCCGGCACTCAACCCGGAAAATTACGGAACGTTGCGTGCGCACAACATCACAACGACCGACAGCTTTGCGCTCTTCGGCGAGGCAAACCTGAAGGTGACGGATTGGGCGACGATTACCGGCGGCATCCGCGAGACGCTCGAGCATAAGAGTTTCCGCTTCAACAACAAGACGATCGACCTGGCCGGGAACGTCACGGGCCAATCCATTCAAGGCGACGGGAGCGACCACTGGGGGGCCTTGACACCAAAGGCATCGTTGGCCTTGCAGTACGCGCAGAGCACATTGCAATACTTCACGTATTCGCGCGGCTTCAAGTCAGGCGGTTTCGACAATCGCGCGACAAATATCGACTTGGCCAAGCGCGGCTTCAACCCAGAATACGTGAACAGCTATGAAACCGGCTTGAAGAACGAGTTCTTTGACCGCCACCTTCGTGCCAATGTTGCAGTGTTTTATAATGACTACCGAGACCTACAGGTTTCGTATACGGACCCTGCATATCCCGGCACCACCGTGCGCGGCAACGCCGGCAAAGCGCACACAGCCGGCGCCGAACTAGAGACGGATGCTCGCCTGCCGTTTGGCTTGGGTGTGCAATTCGCGGGCGGTTATGTCCGCGCCGTCTACGACACGTACAAGAATGCAGGCGGCGCTGGTGTGAACGCCGACGGTAACCCCTTGGTCAACGCGCCAAAGTGGAACTACTCGGTTGGCGCGAGTTACGACGTGCCGCTCCCGGCGCCGGGTCTGTTCCGCCTAGCGGGTGACGTGAACTACACGAGTGAGTTCTGGAACACGGCCTTGACACGCCCACAGGATCACGTTCCCGATCAAGCATTCGTCAATGGGACGTTCAGCTGGACCTCGCCGAACGACCGATACGTCGTGGTGTTGACCAGCCGAAACATCCTGGACAGTCAAAAGCGGGTGAGCTCCAATTTCACGCCGGGCACGGGCGTCCGCTTTCTGAACTTTCCGGACCCTCGCACGGTGCTGCTAACACTGAAGTACCAGCTCTAGTCGCGCGTGAGGTCACGAGGCGTCGCCCGGACGGATCTCGATCGAGTGATTGATCTGGTCAAAGATCTTTTATATTGTCTCGCTTAGAAGACATTAGGAGACCAGCATGGCCAGTAAGAGAGAATTGAAGCTCGGGTTCATTTTGCATGGGGTGGGCCCAGGTTGGGGGGACTGGCGTCATCCCAACGCACAAACCGACGCGAGCACCAACTTCCCCTTCTACAAGCGTCAAGCGCAGCTCGCAGAGGCTGGAAAGTTCGACTTTCTGTTCGTCGCGGATAGCTTGTTCGTGACGGAGAAGTCGAGCCCGCATTACCTGAATCGCTTCGAACCGCTGACCATTCTGTCGGCCTTGGCCGCAGTCACTGAGCACATCGGCTTGGTAGGCACGTTGACGTCGAGCTACAGCGAGCCGTTCAACGTGGCGCGCCAGTTCGCTTCGCTCGATCACCTGAGTGGAGGCCGTGCGGGCTGGAACGTGGTGACGTCCTGGTTGGAAGGCACTGCCAGTAATTTCAGCAAGGCGAATCACTACGCGCACGACGTACGCTACCGCCTCGCTGGCGAACACCTGGACGTCGTGCAAGGCCTTTGGGATTCGTGGGAAGACGACGCGCTCATCCACGATAAAGCGTCGGGTCGTTTCATCGATCCGAGCAAGCTTCATGCCCTGAACCACAAGGGGGAATTCTTCCAGGTCCGAGGGCCGTTGAACATCGCGCGGTCGCCGCAGGGGCAAGCGGTGATTTTCCAAGCCGGCGCATCCGAAGACGGTAAGAACTTCGCGTCAAAGCGCGCGGATGTCATCTTCGTGGCCCACGAAACATTGGAAGATGCGAAGATTTACTACGCAGACGTCAAGGCGCGCGCCGCGGGCTTCGGCCGCGATCCGGAGAAGTTGCTCATCTTGCCCGGAATCCGCCCGGTAGTGGGGGACACGCCCGAGGACGCGGAAGCCAAGTATCAGGAGCTCGCGAGCTTGGTCTCGATCGACAACGCGCTGTCCATGTTGGGCCGACCGTTCAACGACTATGATTTCAGCAAACACGACCTGGATGCTCCGTTTCCCGACGTGAGTGAGCACGGCGCCAATAGCAATCAAAGCGCGGCCTTCAAAATCTTGCGCATCGCGCGCGAGGAGCAGCTCAGTCTGCGGCAAATCGCGTTGCGCTTCGCGACTCCGCGCACTCAGTTCGTGGGAACACCGGAGCACGTGGCCGACGCCCTACAGCGCTGGCTGCACGAGCGCGGCGCGGACGGGTTCGTGACCTTCGAATCCCTGCCTGGTCAGCTCGAAGCCTTCGTCGAGAAGGTCGTGCCGGTTCTTCAGGCGCGCGGGCTCTACCGCAAGGACTACGACACTCAAACGCTACGCGGGAACTTGGGGCTCGATGTGCCGGTCAACCGCTACGCGTTTGCGGCAAAAGCCGCTGAGTGACGACGGTGCGAGTGAGCCTGACCTGCTCGGAGTCAGGCTCGTCACGCGGCCGCGAGCCACTGAATCGAAGAGCACCCGAGCGCTGCCCGTTACGGGCTCACGTGGGCGACCGCCGCGTCAGCTAGCGCTGCTCCGGCTGGCGCGTCGTGCAGCCGAGGGCCGCCGGTCGAGCCGCTGTCGATCTCGTTCAGCGCACGGTCGGCCGAGGCGCGCTCGAATCCGCCGCACAGGGCACCGAAGGCTTGCCGCAGCGTGCGGTCGAGGCGAGCCCCGGTCGGTGTGTTCGCTCGAACGCGCCGACCCGTAGCGGCTCGCATAACTTGCTCATTCGATGTCTCCCGACGCACTCGCGCCGACGCTGAAGGGCTCGCGTGGCGACTCCGTCCTCACGGCGCGTTCGCGACTGACGCGCAGCACGGTATAGCGGTTGGGCGGAATGGGTAACCCGAGGTGACCACGCAAAGTGTCATGCTCGTAGTCTCGACGGATCACTCCCCGCTCGCGCAGGATGGGCAGTACACGGTTCAAGAACTCGTCGAAGTCCGTGGGGCTCGAAATGCGGAAATTGAAGCCATCTACCGCGCCTTCGCGGAACCAACGCTCCATTTCGTTCGCGATCGTCAGGGGTGAGCCGACGAACGGCGAGCGGCGTGCGGCGAAGCGCCACGCTGTCTCACGCAGACTGAGCTTCTCTTCCCGCGCGACGCGCTTGATGCGGTCGGCTGCGCCGCGGTAACCGTTCAATCCCAAGTCACCGAGGTCGGGAAAGGGCGCGTCCAGCGGATACTGAGAAAAGTCGTGATAGTTGAAGGGGCGCCCGAGCTGTACCAGGGCCTTTTTCAAGTCGAGCTTGCCGTTGATTTCCTCCTCGCGTGCCCTGGCTTGCGCGTCGGTGTCAGCGACGACCGGTACGAGCCCGGGGAAGATCAGGATTTCGTTCGGATCTCGCCCGTACGCGACCGCGCGACGTTTGATATCGCGATAGTAGTCTTGGGCCTCTTCGAATGTTTCCTCGTTCGAATAGATGCCATTGGCGATGCGTGCCGCGAGGTCACGTCCTTCTTCGGAGGTTCCGGCTTGGAAGATGACGGGCTGGCCTTGTCGCGAGCGCGACAGGTTCAACGGCCCACGCACGGAGAAGAACTCGCCGCGGTGATTGAGGGGGTGAAGCTTGCCCTTGTCGAGGAACACACCGCTCTGCTTGTCGCGCGGGAAGGCGTCGTCTTCGTACGAATCCCAGAGCCCCTGGACGACGGCCACGTGTTCTGCCGCACGCCGATAGCGCACCGAGTGATCGATGTGCTCTTCGCGGCCGTAGTTACCGGCGGCGCCCTCGAGCCCAGTCGTGACCACGTTCCAACCGGCACGCCCGCGGCTGATCAAGTCCAACGAGCCGAACTGGCGCGCGACGTTGTATGGCTCCGTGTAGGAAGTCGTCACTGTGGCGACCAGGCCGATGTGAGACGTTGCGGTGGCGACAGCCGAGAGCAGCGTCAACGGCTCGAGACGATTGAGAAAATGCGGCGCGGAGTCGGCCGTGATGTATGGGCTGTCGACGATGAACACGAGGTCGAATTTCGCAGCCTCGGCTTTGCGCGCGTTCTCGCAGAACCAATCGATGTCGATGCTCGCATCGCCCGGCAGATCAGGATGACGCCAGCCATTTTGCGTCGTACCGACGCCACTCAAGATAGCCCCAAGCTTCAAGTATCGATCGGACATCGTCTCTCCACGGAATGCTCGACTCGGTCCGGTCCAAGCCCGATACCTGGGCCGGCGCCGAGTCGGCGAATTTCATAAGTCTGCGTATTGCGGCTCGTGGGCGATCAGGATGCGAGCACGCGCGGGAAATCGCCCAAATTTTCGCACGGCAATGTGCACAGCAGCGCGGTTGACCCAAAAGCGATCGAACCGGAGTGCCACGAGAAGCGAACCTGGTATTCGGGTTTTTGGTACTGCGCGAGCGCTTCAGGCACCTAGCGAGACCTGTGGAGCCTGGCCCTTGGCCCCGACGAGCGCCGACACTGCAGCCAAAATCGGCTCGGCTTCCGTGCGCAGCAGCCAATCCGGGTGCACGTCGGCGAACTTCACCACGCCGTTTTGACCGATCACGACTGCGGTCGGTTGGGGCAACTCCCAGGTCCCCGTTCCGGTGACTTCGCCGATTGTCGTACCGCTGGCGATCGACGACTTCTGCGAGGCTTCGTCGAACGTGTACACGATGCCGAACTGACGAGCGAGCTCGTTGTTCAAGTCGGATGCGACCGCGAACTGCAGCGAGTGGCGCTCTTTGATTGCCTTGAGCCGTTCCGGAACTTGAGGGCTCAGGGCCACCAAGCTGGCGCCGAGCTCGCGCAGGCGGGGCAGCAGATTTCGCTGATAATAGGGCAAGGCCAAGTTGCACGCGGGGCAGCCTTCGAAGCGGAAGAAGACCAAGACCGCCGGACCGCGTTCCAAGAGCCCACTCAACGTGACGCGCCCGCCGTCCACCTCGGGCAGGTCGAACGGCTTCACTTTGTCGCCGGCCTTCACCCACCTCGAAGGATCTGCCGTGTCGACCAAAGTTCGTCGCTGGTCGATGTTGACCTGCAGTTTCGCGGGATCCATCGTTTTCACGCGCTCGGCGTGCAGGTCGCGGAAGATCTGATGTAGTGATTCTTTCTGGCTCATCGTGCTTCTCCTGAGTGGGCGGGGTCTCGAGCGAGCTTAGAGTGCCGAACGAGCTTCAGACACGCTGCGCGGGGGGCCTTGCGTGGGCCGCTCCGCCGGATTTTCGGCGGCGCGTGCGACGCTGTATCGATTCGTGGGAATGGCGAGGCCCAGATTTTCGCGCAGCGTTTCATGCTCGTATTCGCGCCGGAACAAGCCGCGCGCTTGCAACACGGGCACCACTTCGGCGCTGAACTTCTCGAGCTCAGTCGGCTCGCCGACCCCGATGTTGAAGCCATCCGCGGCGCCTTCGGCGAACCAGCGTTCGAGCTCGTTCGCTACCGTGGTGGGCGAGCCGACGAACGGTGATTGACGTGTCGCGAAGCGCAGCGCCGCTTGGCGCACGGTCAGTTTCTCGTCACGCGCGACCCGCTTGACGCGTTCCGCGGCGCTGCGATAGCCATTGGCGCCGAGATCCCCGAGATCCGGAAACTGCTCGTCCAGAGGATACTGCGTGAAGTCGTGGTAGTTGAAGGGCCGACCGAGTTGGGCGAGGGCCTTCTTCAAGTCGACTCGCGAGTTGCGCTCGGCTTGGATGGCTCGTGCTTCCTCGTCGGAGGCGGCGATGGTCACGCCGATGCCCGGGAAGATCAGGATCTCCTCGGGGCGCCGTCCGGCGGCGACTGCGCGCGTCTTGATGTCCCGGTAAAATTCCTGCGCTTCTTCGAAAGTTTCGTGCCCGGTGAAAATGGCGTCGGCGCTCGTGGCCGCGAGCTCGCGGCCGTCTTCCGACCCGCCCGCTTGGAAGATCACCGGATGACCTTGCTTGGACCGCGAGATATTGAGTGGCCCCGCGACGGAGAAGAACTCGCCGCGGTGGTTGAGCGCGTGCTGTTTGCTCTTGTCGAGGAAGTTGGCGTTTGATTTGTCGCGCGTGAATGCGTCGTCTTCGTACGAGTCCCAAAGCGCGCGCACCACGGCCAGGTGCTCTTTGGCGCGCCGATACCGGACATCGTGTGCGAAGTGCTGTTCACGACCGTAATTTCCAGCCGCGCCCTCCAGCCCAGTCGTCACCACATTCCAGCCGGCGCGGCCATCACTGATTAAATCCAGCGAGGCGAACGCACGTGCGACGTTGAAGGGCTCGTTGTAGGAGGTAGTCAGCGTGGCCACGAGCCCGATGCGCGAGGTAACCCCCGCCACCGCCGATAGCAACGTGAGCGGCTCGAGGCGGTTCAGGAAGTGAGGCGCGGAATCCGGTGTGATGTAAGGGCTGTCGACGATGAAGATGAAATCGAACTTCGCCGCTTCCGCAGCCCGCGCGCCCTCGCGGTACCAGTCGATGTCGATGCTGGCGTTCGACGGCACATTCGGCTGTTTCCAGCCATCCTGCGTCATGCCCACGCCCTGCAAAATCGCACCCAGTCGCAACTGTCTCTTGGACATCGGTTCTCCTCCTACTGTGCTGTCTGCGAAGATCGGTATGCCGGTGCGTGCCGGCTCAGCTCGCCACGGCGCGCGTCGCGTCGTGCTTGGCGACCAACTCACGCACCAACGGCAAGAGCTCGCGGCCATAGCCGATTGCGTCCTGTAGCGGGTCGAAGCCACGGATCAAGAAGTGGTCAACGCCCAGGTCATAGTAGTCGAGCAGGCCTTCGGCGACTTGTTCGGGTGTACCGACCAAGCCGGTGGAGTTGCCTTGAGCGCCGCCCACTGCGGCCAACCCGGTCCACAAGCGCTTGTCCGCGCGGTAGCCATGAGCCGCAGTTTGCAACAGCCGCTGTGAGCCGACGTTGACCGGTGTGTGGTCGCTGGTCTGGATGCCTTTGCTTTCGCGCAGGAAACGCACGCGCTCGACTACTTCGTCCGCGCGCTTCCAAGCGCCTTCCTCGGTGCCAGCGATAATCGGTCGCAGCGACATACTGAAACCCACGTTTCGGCCATAGCGAGCGGCAGACGCGCGCACGCGGGCGACCAGCTCGCGGGTTTGGGCGTGGGTCTCCCCCCAGTAAGCGTAAACGTCGGCATGTCTGCCCGCGACGTCGATTGCTTCGTCCGACGCACCGCCGAAGAAGATGGGTACGCGCGTCGGCTTGATCGCGCTGAAGCCTTGGCGCACGTTGTAGAAGCGCCCGGAGTGGTCGAACGGCTCGGCCGAAGTCCACTCTTGCTTGAGCACCGTCAGGTACTCGTCCGTGCGCTCGTAGCGGAGCGTCTTGTTAGAGGTATCGCCGTCACGAGCCATCTCTTCGTCCGCGCCGCCGGTGATGACGTGGACGGCGATGCGGCCGCCACTCAGCTGATCGAGAGTCGCCAATTGTCGAGCAGCGAGGGTCGGCTGAGTGAAGCCGGGCCGGTGGGCGATGAGGAAGCCGAGCTTGCTGGTGATGGCCGCGGCGTGCGCGGCCACGATTTGACTCTCCGGCGAGGACGACCCGAACGGGATTAGCACACGATCGAACCCGCCTGCTTCTTGGGCTTTGGCTGCCGCTTCCACATAGTCACGGTCGAGTTGCCGACCGTGGGTCGGGTCGACTTCGGAGCTGTTGTTGAAGCCAATATAACCGATGAATTGAACGCTCATGAGGTCTCCGTTGCCAGTCAGATCACGTAGAAGCCGTGCGTGCCGTCGCGCTCGAGCTGCTCGACGAGGCCAAATTCCCAATCCAGGTAAGCGCGCATCGCCGACGCCGGGGAGTCCGTGCCTTCATAGGGCCGCCGGTAGCGGCCGTTTGCCGACCGCGCGGCGAGTGGTGTGGTGTCGCTCTTCGCGGTGCGCGCGTCGGGAGGGCCTTCCAACACGTAGACCTCCCAGGCCATCTGCGCGAGCCAAGACGCGGTCATTTCGGCACGCGAGCCCAGGGGATCAGAAAGAACGATGCGCGCGCCTCGCACCGGCGCAAAGAAGTCCGTCTCCTGTACCAACTGCCCGCCTTGCGCGTTTCGGAACCCGGGGATGGGGCTCGCCTCGAACTCCTCGGGCGTACGCACATCGAACAGATACAGCGTTCGGCTTGTGTCTTCTGCGAGCAGCGCAAGCTCACTTGCACCGATGTGGCGAACGCCCGCACGGTAGGCGACGTCTCGCGCGCGACGGCGGGCTTCCGCAATCACTTGGCTTGCTACTTCGGGTGCGCGCCGGCGCTGCCCGTGGTCGAGGGCCTGCTCGGCAAGCTTCCAGCCGATCGTTCCGTTGCGGAGCGCGACCACGCGATTCGGGACTCCCGCGTTGATCAGCGACTGTGCGCCGATGATGCTGCGAGTTCGCCCCGCGCAATTGACGATCACGGTCGTGTTGGCGTCGGGCGCCAACGCCGGCACGCGCAGCACGAGCTCCGCCCCGGGCACGCTGGTCCCAGTGGGAATGCTCATGGTCGCGTATTCCTCGTAGCGGCGCGCATCCACCACGACCGCATCCGCCTTCGATTCCAGCAATGCGGCGACTTCGGGAGCGGACAATGACGGTGTGTGGCGCCGCGCCTCGACCAGCTCGCCGAAGGCTTTGCTGCAGGAATTCACGTCCTGGAACAGCTCGAACCCGACGTCACGCCAAGCCGCGAGGCCACCGTTCAAGCTCGAAATCTGCGAGTAGCCGAGCGAGAGCAGCGTTTCGCGGCCCTGTTCCACGTCGTCGCCGTAAAGGACGATCGGTGTATCGCGGCGCGGGATGCGCACGGGGGCCTCCAGCGCTAGGCGATCTTGCGGAATCTGCGCGGCGAACAGCGGGTGACCCAATGCAAACTCGGCCTCGTCCCGCAAATCGATCAGCGCAAGCTCGCGCCGGAGTAACGACGCGGCGCGAACTTCGCGTACGGAGACGCCTCCGCTCATGACGACGACGACCTGTCCCAAATGTTGGGCGTCGACCGATTGGCGTAGCCGGAGACGAAGCGTTTGGGGCTACCGACTGCGTCGTACGTGGCGCGTTCCACTGCTCCGATGTTGCCGCCGTAGATATGAATGCTGACCGAGACGCGGTCTCGCTCCGCGTTACTCACGCGATGGATATCACCGAGACCTGGGGACAGCCTCGCAACGGAGCCCGTGCTGAGGCGCTCGGGTGGCCCTGCCGAGATGAGCTGGCCTTGTGCAGTGCGCTCGAACGATTCGTTCAGCTCCGAGCCGCGTAGCACTCCGACCAAGCCCCAAACCCGGTGATCGTGGACAGGCGTGAATTGCCCTGGGCCCCACACGAAGCTCACCACCGAGAACCGCTCGCGACTGTCACAGTGCAGGAGGTACTGCTGATAACGTGTGGGATCCGGCTTGGCATACTCCGCCGGCAGCCAGTCATCCTGCGCGACGAGCTCGGAGAGCAATGTCGTGCCGTGATCGAGTAATGAGTGCTCGTCGTCGGTCGATTCGATGAGCTCTGCCAGGCCGACCACGAGCACGCGCAAGCGCGTCAGGTTGTGGCTCGAGAAAAACGCGGCTGCGGAGGCCATGCTCATGCTCAACCCGCCGCGGCCACTCGCGGTTTTTCTCGCTTGGCGACGGCTTCCCGAAGTAGAGGCAGAAGGTTCCGCCCGTAGTCGATCGCGTCTTCGAGCGGGTCGAAGCCGCGGAAAAGGAACTTCGTGATGCCAAGGTCGTAATAGTCGAGCAACGCATCGACGACTTGCTCCGGGGTGCCCACGAGCGAGGTGGAATTGCCTTGAGCGCCGGTGAGCTTCGCAATTTCGGTCCACAGCCGTTTATCGCGAATGGCACCGCCGCTTGCGGTCGCCTGCAAGCGCTGCGAGCCCGTCGACTCGTTTTTGGCGGCGCGGAATAAACTGACAGCGCCACGTTCGCGTAGCGCCTTTGCCTCGGCCAAAATGAGCTGCGCGCGGTTCCACGCTTCCTCCTCTGAGCGCCCTAGGATTGGCCGCAAAGAGAGCGAGAAGCGAATCTGGTCCTGCCGGCCGTGGGCTGCCGCAGATTGCCGGACTTTGTTCAGAGTCTCGGAGACGCCTTGCAGCGTTTCTCCGAACAGCGCGTAAACGTCCGCGTGCTTGCCGGCAACCTCGATTGCCTCGTCGGAGGAACCGCCAAAGAACACCGGCAGGTGCGGCAACTGGGCGGGCTTTACGCCGGAAAAGCTGTCTCGAACGGTGTAGTGCTTGCCTTCGTGGTCGAACGGGGCAGAGGTGGTCCAGACCTTCTTCAAGATGGAGATGTACTCTTCCGTGCGGGCGTAGCGCTGCTCCTTGGTTAGGAAATCCCCATCGCGCGCCTGCTCGGCATCAGAGCCGCCAGTAATGATGTGCACGGCGAGCCTGCCGTCGCTGAACCGGTCGAGCGTCGCGAGTTGGCGAGCCGCCAGGGTAGGCGCAACGACGCCCGGGCGATGGGCGAGCAAGAACTTGAGCCGGGTGGTCTTGGCCGCGGCGTAGGCGGCCACCTGGAAGCCATCCGGCGCCGAGCTGTGGTAGCCAATGAGCACGCGGTCGAACTTTCCGTGCTCGTGGGCCGCGGCCAGAGCAGCCACGTAACTCTTGTCCACCACATCGCCCTCTGGCGCATGCGTTTCCGAGGCATATTGAGTCGAAATCAGACCAAGGATCTCGAGCTCGTCGTCGGTTCTTGTCATGGCGAATTCCTGTTCGAGGTGCGCGCCGGAAGCTCTGGCGCTGCGTCGTGCGTCAGTTGATGGTGAGGACCGAGAGCTTGGTGATCCCGGCTCGGTCGATGGCGGACATGGTTTTGGCAACGATGCCGTAGTTGCTCGCCTCGTCCGCGCTCAGGTGCACGATCAAATCCGGAGTTGCTGCTCGTTTGCCCTTCAGCAGCGGTTCGAGTGTAGCCAGCGAGACTTCGCTTTTGTCTATGTAGACCTTGCCTTTGGCGTCCACGCTGACGGTGATCGCCGGCTTGGGCTCTGTCGGCGCGTGGGTCGAGGTCTGCGGTAGTTGGACCTTGATCGCATTCGTGAGCAGCGGTGCCGCAACGATGAACACGACGAGGAGCACGAGCATGACGTCGACGAGTGGCGTCACGTTGATCTCGCTGACCACTTCCTCGCTGTCGCCCAAATTCATTGCCATCAGGCGCTCGCTTCCTGCCCGATGGCGATGGCCGGGTCACTGCGGCGGTGCGTTTCGGCAGGCACACGGATGAAGCTCCGCACGGCGTGGCCGATGAACGTGTTGCTGAAGTCTTCCAGATCGCCCACCAACGACTTGAGCCGTCGTAAAAAGAAGTTGTAAGCAATGAGTGCGGGGACCGCCACCGCGATACCGACGGCGGTCGCTTCGAGCGCCTCACCGATCGGCCCTGCCACCACTTCCAAGCTCGCGGACCCGGAGCCACCAATGCGCTGCAGTGCGTGAATGATGCCGAGCACGGTGCCAAACAGCCCGACGAACGGCGAGGTAGAGCCGATGCTCGCGAGCACGGGCAGGCCGATTTCGACGCCCTTCTTCTCGCGCTGCAGCTGCTGGATCAGCCTGCGCTCCAGCAAATCTCGGCGAATCGGCAGCTCGACCTGAGCCCCGTCCGCATCACTTCCGCTGGTTTGCCATGAGTCGAGCCCGGCTTGCGCCACGCGCGCGACCGGGCCTGCATACTTAACGAGCTCGTCCGCGGAGGGAAGACCGCTCGTCTTTTCGAACGACCGATAGAAGCTCTGCGTTTGGCGCCTTAGCCGCCAATTCTGCAAAGTCTTTACGATGATGATCGCCCAGGTAAGCGCCGAGGCGGCGATCAAAAGGACAAATGTCCCTTTCACGATATAGAGGGTTACTGCGTCTGACATGGTTGCCTTTTGCGATCCGCGGGTTTTATTGAAGTTTGAATTGGACGGGGAAGATCACGGTTCCGGCAACCGGCTGACCTCCTTGCGTCGCTGGTTGGAAAGACCAGGTTCTGGCTGCAGCTAAAGCGGCGTCATCCAACACCGAATGCCCGGATGACTTTTGCACGCTCACTCCTCCCACATGGCCGTTCGGCAGGATCTGTGCGCGTAGCACGACGGTGCCCTCCCATTCCTCGCGCCTTGCCAGGCGGGGATATTCGAGGCCGGGCTTGTGGGCGAAGTCGGCTCCGACTTTGGCTTGAATGACAGGAGCGGGCGGCGGAGGTGGCGGGGGTGGCGGCGCCACGACAGGAGCTGGCCCTGGCGTTCCCGTTCCCGCCGGCGTGGGCGGCAACAGTCCCTCGTCGCTCGCTGGCAAGTTGCTGTTGTCCGGCACGTTTATGGGCGCCTGGGCAACCAATGCCTGAGTCTGCACGCGCGGTACGGCTTTTTCCGCTTTCGGCGGGGGCTCCGCCGGCGGCTCGGGTTCCTTGATCTTCGGCTCCTCCAAGGGTGGCGGAGGCGTGAGCTCGACCTCCACTTGGGAGACCACGAAGCGCGTTACCTGCGGTGTGACGTCGTTGTGAATTCGCAGGTAGAACGCGACGTGCACCGCGACCGACGCCGCAAACACGCTCCACTCCAGCGCGCGCCGCGACGAGCGCCGGCCCGGGTCCAAAGAGATCGCGAACGGCGAGGGCGCGCTGTCCCGCTCGCCTTCTCGCCCACTCTCGGGTCCGCTGAGCCCTTCTATCTCGATTGCGTTGTATTCGGCCATGAAGCGTCCTGACGATCTGTGCCGAGGCGTGCCCTCGTCAGGGCCCACATCGCTGTCGCACATCAGCACCATCGAGTATGGCGAAGAGCCCAATCCAATGTCAAGGACCAACGTCTCGTTTAATAGACTCAGGCGCTGGTAGCCGGCGTGGGCGGGCGGCGTATTTCGTCAGGACTCCGTATGTTACCGGCAGTCGCTCGCTCTATGTGGCGCCGAGGGACCCGCGACGCGTTGCGCTTCGCCTGTTCATCACCCGGAACGTCTATTTTAATAGACTGGAGCCGCCAGGGAGGCTAATACCATACGCGATGCGACTCGACCCGCGGCTCGGCCTACCCGCGCTGATGCTGTCACTGTGCCTCGTGGCTTGTGGCAAGCACGGCGGCGAGGCGAGTGCCAGCCAATCAGCAAACCCAGTCGTCGTCGGTAAGCCTCACTCCGGTGGAGAGCTGGTCTTCGCGTTCGACGGCGCGTCCTTGACGCAGTTCGCGCTCGATCCCCACAAGTCCGCGTTCGCACCACACGCGCGCGTCATTCGCTCGATCTTCGACAGTCTGGTGGTGCTGCTGCCGGGGCATCGCATCGGACCCTGGCTCGCGAAGAGTTGGGAAATCTCGCCAGACGGCTTGAGCTACACCTTTCACTTGCGGGATGACGTCAAATTTCACGACGGTACGCGCTTCGACGCCGTCGCCGTGAAGTTCAACCTCGACCGCATCAAAGAACCGAAAAATGCGCTGTACGCGCTGTCGGACATTGGTGGCTACCAAGCGAGCCGCGTGGTGGATGATTTCACGCTTCGCGTAGAGTTCGCTCAGCCGTACGCGCCATTTCTCGCTAACCTCTCCAAGTCTAGTTTGGGCATCGTTTCGCCGGCAGCGGTTCAAAAGTACGGAGATCAATTCCCGCTGCACCCGGTCGGCACGGGGCCGTTTCGCTTCACGTCCATGGCGCCGGGTACGGAAATCGCCCTCGAGCGCAATCCGGACTACCAGTGGTCCCCGAGTGGCGCCGCGCACAATGGGCCTGCCTGGCTGGATCGGCTGACGTTCAAGAACGTGCCCGAAGAAGCCACCCGCGTCGCCGTGCTCGAGAACGGCCAAGCAGGTGCGGTGGATCTGATCCCCCCGCAGAACCTGGTGCAGCTCCGCACGTCGACCAAGTTTCACCTGATCGAACGAGAGCTGCTGAATCACAACTACTCGCTGTACCTGAACTCACGCCGTGAGCCGTGGTCGGACGAGCGCGTGCGGAAAGCGTTTCGGCTGTCTCTGGACGTCGACGCCGCGGTCAAGACTATCTACTTGGGCACGGCGCGGCGCGCTTGGTCCCCCCTGTCCCCTTCATTGCTCGGGTACGACGCGTCGCTAGAGGGCGGATGGAAGCAGGACCGCGCCGCGGCAAAGCACGCGCTCGACGACCTAGGCTGGAAGCCGGGGCCCGACGGCATCCGCGTAAAGGACGGCAAACGCCTCACGGTGTCGTTCTTGGACGCGCAGGGCAACCGCGAGAAGCGCCTCGATCTGATCACCATCTTTCGCCGTCAGCTCCATGATTCGGGGTTCGATCTCAAGATCGACAGCGAGTCACTCGGCGCGTGGATAGAGAAAACTCAGTCGGGCGAGTTCGACTTGGTCGCCGGTAGCTTGTTCGCCCCAGATCCAGACGTGCTGCAGCGCATCTACGCCTCCGGCAGGCCCACGCTGCTCTCCATATTCAAGGGCGCAGACCCCGAGCTCAACCACCTGCTCGAGGCCGGCTCGCAGGCACTCACGGACGACGAGCGCGTGCACCTTTACCAACAGGCCCAACGCCTGATCGTCGACAAGACCTATTCCATTCCGACATACGTGCTGATCTATTCGGTCGCCGCGGCCAATCGTGTCCAGGGAATCAGCGTTGATGCGCACGGGTTTCCTGTGCTCAGTGACGCCTGGCTGCAATAGGCGAGCTCATCATGCTGCGTCGGATTTTGGAGCGGGTTCTCGTGTCCCTCGGCGTCATCTTCGGCGCCGTGACGCTGATTTTTCTGGTCCTCAACTGGCTACCGGGCGACGCGGCTACGCTGGTCGCAGGCGATGATGCCAGCGCCGAGACGATCGCTCACGTGCGAGCCAAGCTCGGTACGAATCGCTCGCTCGGCGCGCAATATCGCAGCTACCTCGCGGGCCTCGTGCACGGGGATCTGGGTACCTCCTACGTCACGCGCGAACCGGTCGTTTCGCGCCTCGCCGCTCAGTTACCCGCGACCGCGGCGCTGACTTTGGCAGCGTGCTCGGTGGCCATCCTGCTCGGGGTCGGGCTCGGCGTGCTCTCTGCCTTGAACCACGGGCGCTGGTTCGATCAAGTGGTCCAGGCCGTTTCGCTATTCTGGGTCTCGATGCCCTCGTTCTGGCTCGGGATCTTGATGATTTTGATCTTTTCGGTGCGTCTGGGTTGGCTGCCCGTGATCGGTGACGGCGGCCTGTTGCCCTCGGTGCTGCCGGTGCTGACCCTGGGCATGGTGGTCAGCGTGCCGCTCCAGCGAATGGTGCGCGACGGCATGCTGGAAGGCTTGCATGAACCATACGTGACCACGCTACGCGCCAAGGGTCTGGGCGAACGGCGCATCTTTTACGTGCACGTGCTGCGCAACGCGTTGACGCCAACCGTAACGCTGCTTGGTGTGCTGGTGGGTGAGCTGCTTTCTGGGGCCGTCATCATCGAAACGCTGTTTGCGCGTCAGGGCATCGGCCGCACCACCGTCGAGGCGATCACCCAAAAGGACATGCCGGTGGTGCAGGGGGCAATCTTGATTGCTTCGGTTTCATACGTGCTCGTCAATCTTCTCGTCGATCTCTCGTACAATTGGATAGACCCGCGCACCCGTCTGGCTACGTCGAAAGGAACCCGATGAAGTCTGCGTTGGAACAGCTCGGCGGTGCGTCCGGTGGCTCCCTGCCGGACGTTGTGTTCGAGGCGCCGAGAGCGACCGCGCCGCGTCGCGTGTCGGCGGTTCGGCGCAGCGCGAGCAGCGCGCCCGAAACTCCCGAAGAGCCCAGTTGGAGCCGTAAGGTTCTCGGCTTTCTCAGCCAACTACGCCTGGCCGACGTGTTGGTCGGCATCTCGCTGCTGGTGCTCGCCTTCGTGCTGTCGTGTGCCTGCGTGCCCTCGCTGATCGCACCGTTTCTGCCGACGGACATGCGCAGCGACGCCATCTTGGTCGCTCCCGGCGCGGCGCACTTCTTCGGCACGGATCAATTTGGTCGTGACGTCTTTACCTTGGTGGTCTACGGCGCTCGTCAATCCTTGCTGATCGGCGTCTTCGCCGTGCTGATCAGTTGCGGGGTGGGGGTGTCCATTGGCCTCACTGCCGGGTACGCGGGCGGCTGGATAGACACCATACTGATGCGTTTCATCGATGTGTGGATGGCCATCCCCGCCATCCTTCTCGCGATCGCTTTGTCCACCGTGCTCGGGCCGAGCCTGCACAATACGATCTTGGCTGTCAGCGTCGCAGCCATCCCGAGGTACGCGCGCGTTTTGCGTGGGCAGGCGCGGTCGGTGCGCAGTCGACCATTCATCGAGGCTTCTCGCGCGGCCGGTGCATCGCACTGGGCAATTTTGCGTCGACACGTATTGCCACATTGTTCGGTGCAGATCTTGGTCATGGCCACGCTCGGCGTCGGTGGCTCGATTCTCGTCGGGTCGGGGCTGAGCTTTTTGGGCCTGGGCGTGAACGACGAGCGGCCTGATTGGGGATACCTGCTGACGCAAGGCCGCAGCTACCTGACCGTTGCTTGGTGGACGGTCACCTATCCCGGGCTCGCGATCACCGCGCTCGTCGTTTCCGTGAACTTGTTGGGTGATGCCTTGCGGCGTCGCTTCGACCCACGCAGCGCGCCGCGCTGAGCGAATGGCCATGAGCTTAGCTGCCGCAGCGCCACTCTCCAGTCGAAAGTCAGACCTTGCCGCAGCTACGCTGCTGCGCGTCGAGAACTTGGCGATCGATTTTGGGGGCAAGAAAACCCCGATGGGCGCCGTGGACGACGCCACATTCAGCGTGGCTCGCGGCGAAACCGTGTGCCTGGTCGGGGAGTCCGGGTGCGGGAAAACGGTGACGGCGCTGTCGCTACTGCGGCTAGAGGTGCACCGCCACGGTCGGATCGTGGGCGGTGACATCCTGTTCGACGGGCGCGGGCTGGTCGAGATGTCTCAGGCGCAGCTCGACAAGCTGCGCGGTCAACGCATCGCGATGATTTTTCAAGAGCCGATGACCGCCTTCGACCCGGTGTTCAGCGTCGGCGAGCAAATCGTAGAGACGATCGTGCGCCACGAGCGAGTCAGTCGCGCAGAAGCCTGGCAACGCGGCGTGAAGCTTTTGGAACGCGTCCACATCCCGGACGCGAAGCTGCGCATGAAGCAGATCCCCCAGGAGCTCTCGGGCGGCATGCGCCAACGTGCGATGATCGCCATGGCGCTTGCCTGCAACCCTGATTTGCTCATCGCCGACGAGCCCACCACGGCACTGGATGTGACGATTCAGGCGCAAATCCTGGCTGAGCTCAAGGAGCTGCAGCGTGAGCGGGGCATGGCAATCCTGCTCATCACCCACGACCTTGGCGTCGCCGCGGAGATGGCAGATCGGGTGGTAGTGATGTACGCAGGTCGGATTGCGGAGCAAGCGTCCGTGACCGAGCTGTTCGCGCGCCCTGGGCACCCGTACACGCGTGGTCTTCTGCGGTCGTCGGTGTTGCCCGTAGGCCAAGCGCGGGGCACTCGGCTCGCGGCCATCCCCGGCTCGATGCCGCGCCTGGATGAGATGCCAGACGGCTGTCGCTTTCATCCGCGTTGCGCGCTCGCTAGTGAACGCTGCCGGGTCGAGGCACCCGCGCTGGAAGCCGTTGGCGACCGCGACGTCTCGTGCTGGCACGCGTTCGAGCCGGAACCAGAGCTCGCCCGGCACGTGCATTTGCCAATTGCAGCCGCTCCACCCGCGCCGGTACGTGCGCTTGCTACGGCGCCGGATCGCGCGCTCGTCGAAGCCTTGCACCTGACGAAAACTTTCGACGCCCGGGGTGGTCGGTTCAGTGCCACGCGCCGCGTGCGCGCCTTGGATGACTTTTCGCTCGCAATCAACCCGGGCGAAACGGTCGGTCTGGTCGGCGAATCAGGCTGCGGCAAGTCCACCCTCGGCCGGCTGCTTTTGCAGTTGGACCGGCCGACATCGGGCCAAATCCAGTTCGAAGGCCGCGACGTAGCTGGGCTCGGTCGAGCGGAGCAGAAGCGCGTGCGCCGCGAAATGCAAATGATCTTTCAAGATCCGTATGGCTCGATCGACCCGCGGTGGACCGTCGGCGACGTGATCGCGGAGCCGCTGACTTCTTACGACCGGCTGAGTCGTCGAGAGGTGCAAAGTCAGGTCGAGGGGCTCTTGACCTTGGTTGGTCTGCAACCGTCTTATCGTACCCGCTATGCGCACGAATTTTCGGGAGGTCAGCGGCAGCGCATCGGCATTGCCCGCGCGATCGCCTTGCGGCCCAAATTCATTCTAGCGGACGAAGCCGTCTCGGCGCTCGATTTGTCGGTGCAGGCGCAGATCATCAACCTGTTCCTGGATTTGCGCGAGCAACTGGGGCTCACCTCATTGTTCATCGGGCACGGCCTGCATTTAGTACGTCACGTCTCGGATCGCGTGGCCGTCATGTACCTCGGCCGGCTCGTGGAGGTCGCTCCGGCGGAGGAATTGTTCCTGCACCCGGCACATCACTATAGCCAAGCCCTCCTGGCCTCGAGCCCAATCCCCGATCCCACGCGTCGTCGCGAGTTCGCGGCTCCGTTCGGTGAGCTGCCATCACCGACGGCGCCGCCGTCGGGCTGCCACTTTCACCCGCGTTGCCCGGCCGCCACCGCTCTCTGCCGCGCAGAGGTGCCGCCCCTGCGCGAGCTCGAGCCTGGTCGCGCCGTAGCCTGTCACTTTCCCCGTTGAACGTGGCCGAGTTTGCATTCGAGAGGCGCTAGCGCTTGCGCTGGATGCGTTTGAACGATGACGAGTAGCTCCGCCCAGGTTGGCCTGGATCTTCCTGCCCCAACCGCCGAAGGCACTGGCGCGGCCTTGCTGCTCAGTGCCCTCCGCGCGCAATGGCGCCCGGCTCTGCTCGGCGTATTGGCAGGAGTGTCCTGGAGCGTCGCTAAGCTCACGGCACCCACGCTGGTTCGGCGCGGAATCGACCTCGGCATTCGCGGTCACGATCCCGGACAGCTGGCGCGAGCGGTGACGGGCTTGCTCGTCATCGGTTTGCTGCAAGCCGGCTTGGCGGGTTTTCGTCGTTATTTCGCCATCTCGCTCGCTGCACGCGTGGAAACAGATCTGCGGGCGCGCCTGTTCGTGCACGTACTGCGTCTGGACCTCGCCTTCCATGCGCGCACGCCAGCGGGCCAGCTCGTGTCGCGGTGTGCCTCGGATCTGCAGCAAATTCAGCAACCGTTCGCCAGCGTGCCGATGACGGTCTCGAACGCGGTCATGCTGGTCGGCGCAACGACGTTACTGGTTCGCATCGACCCCACCCTCGCTTTCGTCGCCTTGACTCCGGCGCTGCTAATCTTCGTCGTGGCGCGCTCGTTCACGTCGCAACTTGGCCCACGAGCGCAGATTCTGCAGCGCGCCGTAGCGTCGCTCGCCAGCATCATTCAAGAGGGGATCTCCGGGGTCCGCGCGATCAAGGGCCTCGGGCTGGAGGGTGTGGAAGTGCAGCGAGTGAACGCTCAAGCGGAACAGGCGTATCAAGCCGCACTCCGAATGAACGAGACCCGCGCGACGTTCATGCCCTTGATTGAGTTTCTGCCGGCGGTCGGTCTGGCGGTGGTGCTTTGGCTCGGCGGCCAACGCGTAGCCATGGGCACGATGACCGTGGGCCAGCTGGTTCAGTTCAATTACTACCTGTTGATGTTGGTCGGCCCGCTGCGCATCACCGGGATTACCGTCGCGCAATTTCAAAGGGCCAGCGTTTCGGCGAGTCTGATCCAATCGTTGCTCAGCATCGTGCCGACGATCCGTGATGGCTTTCCGGAGGCACTGATAGGACGTGTGGGGCTGGACGAGCGCGAGTCGGAGGTCACGGAGCTCAGTCCCCCGGGTGGCGGTCAGGTCTGTTTCGAGGAGGTCGACTTTGGTTACGGCGATGGCGTCCCGCTGCTCAGCAAGCTCGAGCTCGAGATCCGCGCGGGCGAAACGGTGGCCATCGTTGGGGCAACCGCTTCCGGGAAAACGACGCTGGCTCAGCTCATTGCGCGCTTCTACGACGTCAGTTCGGGCCGCGTGACGCTCGACGGGGTGGACGTGCGGAGCATGCGCCTGAGCGAGCTGCGCGCTCGGGTTGGCATGGTCTTCGAGGATGCATTGCTGTTCAGTGGCACGATTCGAGAAAACGTCGCCTTCGGTGCGCCCGAGGCGTCTTCGGCCGACGTCGAGCGCGCGGCCCGAGCCGCGGGCGCGCATGATTTCATCGCCCAGCTAGAGGGGGGTTATGACGCGCTCGTGGGTGAGCGCGGGCTGAGCTTGTCCGGTGGACAGCGGCAGCGCATCGCACTGGCGCGCGCGCTCCTGACCAACCCGCGTGTGCTCGTGCTCGATTCGGCCACGAGCGCGGTCGACGCCAGCAAAGAAGCCGAGATCCGCGCGGCGTTGGCGCGTGTGATGCACGATCGGACCACGATCTTGATAGCCCACCGCGCCGCCACGCTGCGCTTGGCCGATCGGGTGTTGTTGCTCGACGGAGGGCGAATCGTCGCTTCGGGCAGCCACGCCGAGTTGCTCGAGCAATCTGCGCTGTATCGCAAGATCCTAGCCGCCGCGCGCGAATCCGAGCTCGACGGGTTGCCCACGACCTTGGCACTCGGTGCGAGCGATGCCTGACGCCGCGCGTCCCTCGACGCTCCGGCGTGCACTCAGGCTGCTGGCTCGCTCCTGGCCACTAGCTGTCCTAGCCGTGCTGCTCCTTGCGTGTACGACGGGCGGGGCGTTGTCTGGCCCGTGGATCTTGCGCTATGCGGTCGACCACGGCTTGCGCGATGGACATCCCGATCTGCGCGTGATTCGACGCGCGGGCCTGCTGTTCTTGAGCCTGGCCGTGGTGTCCGGGGTCCTGAGCCGCACGCACACGCGTTTCACCGGTTTAGTCGGTGAGCGCTTCGTGCGCGATCTGCGCGCGGAGGTGTTCTCCCACCTGCTTTCGATGTCCGTGCGCTATTTCGACCGCCACCAGCGCGGTCGTTTGGTGTCACGGTTGACCTCGGACATCGACGCCCTTCAGGACCTAATTCAACTCGGCCTCGTGCAGTTCGTGCAAAGCGTGCTGACGCTCGGCTTCTTGCTCGTGTTGCTGGCGTTGCTTTCGTGGCGACTCAGCCTAATAAGCCTGCTGCCGTTGCCGGTGTTGGTGGTCCTTACGCGTGACTTTCAGCGCCGCTCCCGCAGTGCTTATCTAGAAGTTCGCGAGCGCGTGTCCGCGACGACCTCGACCTTGGTCGAGAACCTCGCGGGAGCCAAAGTGGTGCAGGCTTTCGGTCAGGAGCAGCCCCGCATCGAGCGTTTCTTGTCCGAAAATGAGCTACAGCTGGCCGCCAACCTCGCGGCGGTCGAGATCCAGGCGCGTTACCTGCCAATCGTCGAGACCACTACCGCCGTGTGCACGGCGCTTGCGGTTGGCGGCGGAGGCTGGCTGGTGCTGCACGGCCAGACCAGCCTCGGCACGGTTAGCGCGTTTGCGCTCTACCTGCTGATGGCGTTCGAGCCCGTGCAACAGCTGAGCTTCCTCTTCAACACAATTCAATCGGCGGGCGCCGCATTACAAAAGCTGTTCGGCCTGCTCGACGAGCCGATCGATCTCGAGGATGGCAACGAGGTGCTAGCGTCACGTCAGACGCTGTCGCTGCGCGGAGTCGGCTTCGGCTACGTCTCGGGTGGCGTGCCGGTCCTGTCGGACGTGACGCTCGACCTTGCGCACGGCGAACGCTTGGCATTGGTCGGTCCGACGGGCGCGGGCAAATCGACGCTCGCTAAGCTTGCGGCGCGGCTCTACGATCCCACTGGCGGCTACGTGACATACGGCGGAGTGGACTTACGCCGGGCATCGCTCCGCTCCTTGCGCCGCCGAATCGTGATGGTGTCGCAGGAGGAGCATCTGTTTCAGGGCAGTGTGGCCGACAACGTGCGCGCCGCACGTCCGGAGGCTACGGATGCGGAGGTTGCGGAAGCTTTGCAGCGCATTGGTGCCCATCAGCGTTTTCAGCATAAAAATGGCGGGTTGGACGCGCCGGTGGGTGAACGCGGCGCGCTGCTTTCGGCGGGTGAACGGCAGCTCGTGGCGCTAGCGCGTGTCGCCTTGTTGGCCGCGGACGTACTGATCTTGGACGAGCCGACCTCGAGCCTCGACCCAGGCACCGAGCGCGAGGTCAACCTGGCGCTGGAGAGCTTGATGTGCGATCGCACCGTAGTCCTCATCGCCCACCGACTGTCGACCATGGAGCAGGTCGACCGCGTCGCCTTCGTGGCTGATGGTAAGATCGCCGAGCTCGGCAGCCATGAGCAACTCTTGGCGCAGGGGGGCCAGTACGCAGCGCTATTCCGCGGCTGGGAGCGCGGCGGTGAGCAGGCGGCGCTCACCTGACCTTGGCCGCTCGCAGCGCCTGACACAAGAGCCGCGGTTCGAGGCGCGTGCTGACGTCCGCGGCGCTCAGGCCACGTCGCGTGTGCGCTTTTGCTGCGTGTAATGGTTTTCGGGCACAGGGATGCCGAGGTTGCCGCGAAACGTGGCGCTCGTGTAGTCTTGGCGAAACGAGCCACGCTTTTGCAAAATGGGAACGACGGTTTCCACTAGCCGTTGAAATTGGCCCGGTAGTGATTCGCCGACCACGAAGCCGTCCGAGCCGCCGCTTTCTAGCCACAGCTCGAACTTGTCTGCGACATGCTCGGGGGTGCCAACGAAGTTTCCACGCGGTGTAGCAAAGCGCAGCGCGACCTCGCGCAGCGTCAAGCCTTCCACGCGGGCGGCTTGCGTCACCTTGAGCACGGCGCCTTGTGAGCTGTTCAGGACATCGCTGCCGAACGCAGGGAAAGCGGCGTCGGGGTCGTGCCGGGTGAAGTCATAGTCGTTGAAGTTGCGCCCGAGCATACGCAGCGCCGCCTCGAGCGAAACCAGGTTGGCCCGCTCGTGCCACAAAGCATCCGCCTCGGCCTCGGTGCTGCCGATGACCGGCGCAACCGCGGGCAGAATGAAGAGCGTGTTCGGATCGCGAGCGAAGCCGGTGGCGCGGGCCTTGACGTCTCGATAGTAGCTCTGCGCCTCCTCCAAGCCGTCGTGACCGACGAAGATTGCATCCGCATTGCGTGCCGCGAAGTTTCGGCCGCTGTCTGACGTCCCCGCCTGGAAAACGACGGGTTGACCTTGAGCTGAGCGCGCGATGTTCAGCGGACCCCGGACTTTGAAGAACTCACCCTCGTGGTTCAAGGCATGCAGCTTGGCGGCGTCGAAAAACACGCCATTTTGCTTGTCGTGCACCAAAGCATCATCCTCCCAGCTATCCCATAGGCCGCGCACGACTTGCACGAACTCTTCGGCGCGGCGGTAGCGGTCGTCGTGGCCTAGGTGCTCGGTCTTGCTGAAGTTGGCCGCGGTGCCGTCGAGCCAAGACGTGACCACGTTCCAGCCCGCGCGACCGCCGCTGAGGTGATCGAGCGAGGCAAACTGACGGGCCACGTTGAACGGCTCCGCGTAACTCGCGGTCACGGTCGCCACGAGCCCGACGTGCGAGGTGACAGCGGCCAGGGCGGATAGCAGCGTGATCGGCTCGAATCGGTTCAAGTAGTGCGGACTAGACTTTTCAGTGATGAATAGGCTGTCAGCGATGAACAAGAAGTCGAACTTGCCCTGCTCGGCCAGCTCCGCATGGTGCCGGTAATATTGGAAGTTCGTGCTGGCGCCGGGCTGGGCACCCGGGTGCCGCCAGTCTGTCCAAGTGCGGCCTGCGCCTTCGATCATATGCCCGAGCTTCAACTGCCGCTTTGCGTGATTCTTTGCCATGGGTTCGTGTCTCTAATTGGAGACCTTGTCTACCACCGACCGAAGTCGGCGAAAGAGAATCTTGCCTGCCTGCTCCTGTTTTCACCATGGTCCGGTATAAAAGACGTGGATCCTTGACAGTGGAGGCGTTGAAATCTAGAACGGGGATCACGCTGGCAAGCCGCTTGCGGACCGTTCGTCCAATGTAAAGTTGAAAGAGATCGTGCGATGAGCAAGCTGCGTTTGTGGGGTCAACCCAGGTCTATCAATGTCGTCAAAGTGCTGTGGACGCTCGACGAGCTCGGGCTCGACTACGAGCGCGTGGACGCGGGCGGGAAGTTCGGCCGCGTAAATGAAGCCGACTATCTGACCTTGAACCCCAACGGCTTGGTGCCAACGCTCGAGGACGATGGGGTCCCGCTCTGGGAATCCAACGCGATTGTGCGCTACTTGGCCGCCAAGTATGGCAGTGCGCCATTCTTACCGGCAGATCTCGCGCGGCGCGCGCGCGCCGATGGTTGGAATGAATGGACCTCGCTCACCTTGTGGCCCCAGGTGCAGAAGATCCAGGTGCAGTTGATCCGCACGCCCGAAGCCCAGCGAGATCTAGCTCAGGTTGCCGACGCGCACGAAAAAGCCCTCGCGGCACTGCACATCCTGGACCGCGAGCTCGCCAAGAGGCCGTACGTCGCCGGTGATGAGCTCAGCTTCGGTGACCTGCCGCTCGCTGCCACTGCGCAGCGTTGGTTCAACTTGCCCATCGAACGGCCAATCCTGAAGGCAGTGGAGGCCTGGTATCAGAAGGTCAAAGAGCGCCCGGGTTTCAAGCGCTGGGCGGATTTGCCGCTGGCCTGAAGAGCGGACACCTCGGCGCCGCGGGCGCTGCGCTGCTGGATCGCGAGCGCCCCTCCAACCCTGGCAGAGCCTCTACGTGCGGACGGTGGTCGCGTCTTGCCCGTACAGGAGCTTGCGTTGTTCGTCCGTCAACGGCGCGGGCGGCGTGGGCGGATTCAGCTGATCCGCGAGCGCGTAAGCACGCACCGTGGCGGGGCGCGCGGCAATCACGCTTTGCCAACGCTTCAGGTTCGGGAACTGTTCGATGTCTTGGTTGAGGCGCGTGAAATTGCGCGTCCACGGATAGCTCGCGATGTCGGCGATGCTGTATTCGCCGCGGCCGGCGCCGGCGACGAAGTCTCGATCCTGAAGGCGCTTATTCAACACCGCGAACAGCCGGGCGGTTTCGCGCTCGTAGCGGTCGATGGCGTACGGCAGTTTTTCCGGGGCGGCGTGGTTGAAATGGCCGTTTTGTCCGGCCATTGGCCCAAGGCCCGCCATCTGCCAGAACAACCACTCTAGCGCCTCGGTACGGCCGCGCAGGTCCTTTGGGATGAGTTGACCGGTCTTGTCTGCCAAGTACAGCAAGATGGCGCCCGATTCGAAGACTGGGATCGGCGCTCCGCCGCCCGCTGGCGTTTGGTCGACGATCGCCGGAATGCGGTTGTTTGGTGCGATGCGCAAAAACTCCGGCCGGAACTGTTCCCCCTTGCCGATGTTGACGGGCAACACGCGGTACTCGAGCTTCGTTTCTTCCAAGAATAGCGTGACCTTGTGGCCGTTGGGCGTGGTCCAATAATGTAGATCGATCATTTCAAAATGGCTCCTTATACGGGCGCAAATCCAACTCTTGAGTCCAGGCGCTACGGTGCTGGAGGTGCAGTTGGAAGTACACCTCCGCGATCGCTTCGAGCTTCAGTAGCCCGTCAGGGCCGGCTTGAGTTACGCGGTCCGCCGCGCGCGAACGCAACCGCTCGCCGTCGATGCCGCCGTCGATCACCACGTGCGCGACGTGAATGCCCAGCGGTCCGAATTCCCGCGCGAAACTTTGGCTCAGCGAGCGCAAGCCGGCTTTGGCCGACGCGAACGCCGCAAACGGCGGCTTGCCGCGCAAGGAGGCGGTGGCACCAGTGAAGAGCAGCGAGCCCTGCTTGCGTTGGACCAAGCTCCTGGCCACTTCACGCCCGAACACGAATCCGGCAAAGGTGCTGGTGCGCCAAGCCTGCTCGAAGGCATCAGCGCCCAGCTCGAGCGTGGGCGCGCGATCGGCATTGCCCGCGTTGAACACGCCGACAGCGAGCGGCCCGAGCTCTGAGACGCGCCGCGCCAATGACAAGACATCCGCCTCGCTGCCGACGTCCCCCGCGAGCGCCACGGCGCTGCCGCCGGCGGCGCGAATCTCAGCGGCTACGGCTTCGAGGCGACCTGCGTTGCGGCCCGTGATGGCCGCGGTATAGCCCGCACTAGCGAAGCGCCGGGCGAGAGCTCCCCCAAGCCCCGCGCTGGCACCGACACCGGCGATCCAGGCGACCTCGTTAGTAGTATCCGTCATGTCTATTAAATGAGACGCTATGGTCGCATAATGTCGAAGTCAAGCCGTGGGCTGGCGAGTGAGTAACGATTTCATGGTTCCCGTCGGCGCAGGTCAGCTCGGCACTCCGAGCCACACTCCGGCGACGGGTTCAGCCATCTTGCCGGCGCGTGGTGCGGGAACGCTCCGCACATTGTCCCTGTTCCGGAAGTGGCCTTCCCGCCCTCGCTCGAGCCCCTGAGCGCGTGGGTGCCCTACGCAAGTACGACGAGTCCGTGAAGCGTTTTTGGGTCGGCGCCGAGGCCACTGCTCGCTATTACTCGATTTTGCACGAGTGCTTACAGGCGGCCAAGGCGCGCCGCAGGTCGCTTCAGACTAGGCCAAACCCTTCGCCGAAAGCGCGCCGCCCGCCCCCAAGAAGCCGTGATCGATTAAGCTATCCACGCATTTCATGACTCATCTGATTCGCAACCCGGCGTCCGACGGCGAGTTCATCGCGCTCGTTGCCCTCACGACGTCGCTCGTCGCGATGTCCATCGACACCATGCTGCCTGCACTGGGGACCATGGCTTCGGAGCTCGGGGCCGCGCACGCCAATGATCGACAGCTGATCTTGAGCGTCTTTTTTGCCGGCATGTCCGTGGGTCAATTGCTTTACGGGCCGCTCTCCGACAGCACCGGGCGAAAGCCGGCCCTGTATTTGGGCATCGCGCTGTTCATGGTGGGTGGTGCAACCTGCGCTCTAGCGCACTCGTTGGCCTGGCTCTTGGCGGGCCGTGCCATCGCGGGCTTTGGGGCGGCGGGCCCGCGCATCGTCTCTGTAGCCTTGGTGCGCGACGCGCACTCTGGGTCGAGCATGGCGCGCGTGATGTCGTTCGTGCAAACCGTTTTCATTCTGGTTCCGGTCCTTGCGCCTTCCATCGGACAAGCCGTGCTCACTTTCACGACCTGGCGAGCAATTTTCGTGGGGCTCGTCGGCGTGGCCGTGGTCAACGTGACTTGGCTCGCGCTACGCCAGGCCGAAACGTTGCCCGCGGCGCTGCGCGCTCCGTTTTCACTGCGCAGCATCGGCTACGGTTGCTCGGAAACCTTCCGCAGCCGCATCGCGCTCGGCTACACCCTTGGCAGCGGCTTCGTGTTCGGTGGCTTCATCAGCTACTTGTCGATGTCGCAGCAAGTGCTTCAGGAGCAGTACCGCTTGGGCGCACGGTTCCCGCTATTCTTCGGGCTGCTGGCGAGTGCCATTGGCGCGGCCTCGTTCCTGAATGGGAAGCTAGTGATGCGCTTCGGTTTGCGGCGCCTGGCACGCACCGCGCTGCTCACCAACTGCACGCTGTGCGTGTGCGCTTTACTGGGCACTTGGGCGCTGGGTGGGCATCCGCCGTTGTTCGCGTTCGTGGCCTTCATGCTGATTTGCTTCTTTTGCAACGGGCTTTTGTTCGGCAATTTCAGCGCGCGCGCGATGGAGCCGATGGGTCACGTCGCGGGAGTGGCATCCGCCGTCATCGGCTCGATTTCTGGCGCGCTCGCGCTTGCGATGGGCACGCTCTTCGGGCGCGCTTACGACGGGACGGTGCTGCCGCTGGTCGCGGGGTTCACGACCTCGGCGCTGTGCGCGCTGCTCGTCACCGAGATCGCCGAACGCGGCGCTCAAAGCGTACCGGAAGCCAGATCAGAAGCCGCTTTCGAGCGCTGAAAAAGCGGCACCGCCGCTCAGCCGGTTCCGAGCTCGGGCTCGCGGCTCAGGGCGGTGAGCGCGAAGCCAGTGGACAAGAACAAGAGCAGGCCGGCCATGCCGAACGTTGCGCCGTAGCCGATGTACTCGAGTAACGAACCGAAGAGGATGCCGCCGCGACGCTGCCCAGAACAAAGGTCTGGGGGCTGCCGGTGGCCTCCTGCTTAACCCATGGGGTATAAATAATCGCGCGAGATATCGTCGACCCTCGCTAGAATTTCGGGTGAAAGCTTCACTTCACTCGCGCGGAGAATGTCGTCTAGTTGGTCGAAGCGTGTGGCTCCGATGATTGTCGAGGCGACGAAGTCGTGCGCCAGGCTCCAAGCGACGGCAAAGGTCACGGCAGATAGCTCGAGCTCAGCGGCAAGCCTTCCGGCCCGCTCGCTGGTGGCGAGGGTTTTCTCGTTGATGAAGCGCTTGCTCATGGTCTGCCCGCGCACTGGGTCGTTGCGGTAAGTGCTGAAGCGCGCCGGCTCAGGCCACCTTCCGCCGTTGTATTTGCCGCTGAGCACACCTCCGCCGATCGGGCTGTACGGTATCAGGCTGACCTTCTCGCGCCGGCACACGTTGGCGAGCTCGTCCTCGAAGCGGCGGTTCATGAGAGAGAAATTGTTCTGAATGGTCTCGTACTTCGGGAGGCCGGCGGTCTTCGCCGTGAGCAGGGCCTTAGTCAAACCGTAAGCCGTTTCGTTGCTGGCCCCGACATAGCGCACCTTGCCGGCACGTATCACGCGCTCGAGCCCTTCCAACGTGACTTCGATGGGCAGCTCCGGGTCGGGCCAGTGCGTCTGGTAGAGGTCGATGTAGTCCGTACCGAGGCGCTTGAGGCTGCCCTCGACCGCTCGCTCGATGTGATGGAAGTCGAGAGAGGTGCGACCGTCCCGCACCGGAGGAACGAACCAGCCGCCGCCCGGGCCTGCCACCTTGGTTGCGATGACCACTGAGTCACGCTTGCGATCCTTCAACCACTTGCCGACGATGATCTCGCTTTGACCGGCGTACTCCGCCTTTGGCGGTACGGGATAGATCTCAGCAACGTCCAAGAAGTCGACCCCCGAGTCGAACGCCTTGTCGAGGATCTTCAAGCTGGCCGCCTCATCAGCGTGCGAGCCAAAGGTCATGGTCCCGAGGCAAATCTCCGAAACAATTAGACCGGTAGTTCCCAAGCGGCGGCGTTGCATCGCGGCATTGTCTCCTTTGGTGGACAGGGGTAGCAGGCCGCCGTGGCGAAACCAACCGTTTCGACGAGCCTGCGCTAGTTTGAAGCTTGTTTCGGTGCCGGCTCGAGGCGCGCCAAAGCGGCCGCCACGCACTCGCCCAAGATTTCGTGATAGCGGTGCGCATTCGCCGTCCCGATCAAGAACGGGTTGGGCTGTCCGGGTGTACGCGTCCTCGCCTCGGCGAGGCGCTCCGCCGTGCCGTCGATGAAGGTGTGCGTATTCAAGATGCCGTCGACATGAGCGGCTTGGCTCACCTGGTCGAAATGCTCGATCGAACGTTGATACAGCTCGAGGCCGCCATTGGTTGGACTCGGTTCGCGCGTTGCCGGGAACAGCACGCTGCCAAATAGAGCGAGCTTGTAAGGTTTGCCCCGGTCGAGTGCGGGAATGATCGCCGAAACAGTGCCCGGTGTGTGGCCAGGGGTGAGGTACAACGTCACGCTGGTGTCACCCACGGTGAGCACTTGGCCGTCGGTGACCTCGAGGTCGTGCTTTGGGATTTCCGCCGGGCCGACCCCGGGCGCTTGTTTCTGTTGTTCGATGAATTTCCAGTCTGCGGCGCTCAGCAGAATGTGTGCGCCGTAAGTCTTTTGCAGATAAGCCGCGCCTCCGAAGTGGTCGAAGTGCCCGTGCGTGACCATTACCTGGCGGATGTCCTTGGGCGCCAACCCCAATTGCTTCAGGCCAGGCTCGAGGACGGTCCTGATGTCGTCCGTGCTGGTCAGCGAGTCGAACAAGACCAGCCCGGCGCTGGTCTTCAACACGAACACGCCCACGAATTGGTTGCCGACGAAGAACAGGTTGTCGAACAGCTTGGTCGGGGTCACGACGATTTTTCCGTCGCCTTTGGCTTTGGCCAAGATGACGTCCTTGGCCTCCTCGACGGTTTTGCACAGCACGAGCGGCTGCGTCAGATCCGAACCGGCAAGTTGCTCCGCTTTGGCGACGTGCAGAGCTGCAGCGTCGACCGCGGGAGGCTTAGCCGTGGCAACGACCGTTGGCGGCGGCGTTGTCTTGGGGGTCGGTGCGTCCGCATGGGAGGCGGCCGGCGCGCACTGGGTGAGCGCGCTGAACAGGCACATTCCGAGGCTGTACTTGAGCACGTTGGTCCTTTTCGAGCCGGCAGCCATCTTGGGCGCGTCTCGGCGAATGATGTCTAGGATAAAAGACACACGGCAGGCGGCATGTCAAAGCCTTTCCGGCGGTTGAATCGAGAAGGGTAGTCATAGACGTGCGTGGTGCGTTCAACCGGGCCAACGCGGGTCTATTGTGCTAGACGTGCGGCAGTTCAAGCGCTGGTTGTTGTTGCGAGCGCTATCCCGGAACGCGTGGGACCGATCAGTGCCGCGAATCGCTCCGCGCGCGCCTGGCCCGATTGTGGCCGCGTTCGGCCCAGTAGACGTGTCTCTTGCAGTAGATGTATGTCCTTGACAAAGAACTCGGCGCCGAAGCAGCATCCGCGCTCGCAGCCGATAAAAGCGACGCCAGCGAGCGAAAGGTGCGGACAACAGTGTTGGGTCACAGATCATCCTTGGTTCCTGTGCTGGCCCCGATAGGGGTTATCGCAACCGTTCTGCTTTCTTTTGGGCTCGCGCACGCGCAAGCGCCTGCAACCGAGCCGGCGCCGCCCGTGCCGCCGCCGGAGCCATCTGCGGCCCCCGAGCAGCCCCCGGCGGGAGGGCAGCCGCGAGCCGCTGCCGGATCTGCACCGGCGCCCGCGCCGGTACCGGTGCCTGAGGCCGCCGAGCCTGCGCCGGACGCGGCGCCGCCAGCCCCGCCTTCAGCTGCGCCTGCTGAAGGTGCTTCAACGCCTTCGACGATCACGGTTCCGTCCGGCGGAACAGCCCCTGACGAGACTCCCGCTCCTGCCGAGCCAGACACTTCACTCGAGCAGATCACCGTAACGGCGCGCCATCGCGCAGAAAATCTTCAGGAAGTGCCGATCGCCGTCACCGCCGTTACGGAGCGTGACTTGGAAGCGTCGGGTAACTTTTCTATCCGTCAAGTTCAGAACCAGGTGCCAAGCCTGCAGATCCTGGGCTTCAATCCGCGCAACATCACGATTCAAATCCGAGGCCTTGGCACCACGTCAGGGACCGTGAACAGCGGCATCGAGCCAGGCGTCGGCGTGTACGTGAACGGCGTGTTTTACGCGCGGCCGTCGGTTGCCGTCTTCGACCTGTTCGACATTCAGAACATCCAAGTGCTCCGTGGCCCGCAGGGCACGCTTTACGGCAAGAACACCGTCGCCGGCGCCATCGACATTCAGAGCAATCCCGCCTCCTACACACCCGAGTTCCGTTCGGAGCTGAGCTACGGCAACTACAACTACAGCCAGATCAAAGTCGCGGGCTCGGGGCCAATCGGTGACACTGGCTTCGCGTTCCGGCTCGCCGGCATCAAGACCGATCGCGATGGCACGATCTACAATACGAAGACCCAGGCAGATTGGCAGGACTATCATAACCAGGGCGTACGGGCGGAGCTTGCCTACCGGACCAAGGACGAGAGCTTCAAGGCGCGATTGATCGGCGACTACAGCAGCCAAAAGGAGTACCAAGGCTTCCAGGTAAACCGCGGGGTGTTGCCGAAAACGCGGACAGACGGCAGCGTAGGCACAGCCCGCGGCTACTATGATCGTGCGACGGACTTGGGTTACACGCCCGCCGCCATCGACCCAGGTGCGCGCAGGGTAGAGCTGAACACGCCTTACACCGTGAACATGCAAACCGGCGGTGCCTCGCTCGAGCTCGACAAAACCGCGTTCAGTGATCATACGCTCACATCGATCACTGCCGCGCGCTTTTGGAACTGGAATCCATCACTCGACGGCGACGGAACGCCGCTCGCGATTGTAACTCAGGCCAACCTGCCGACTCAACAGCGGCAATGGAGCCAAGAGCTTCGCGTTGCTTCGCCGAGCGGCAAGCAGGTCGAGTACACCGGTGGCCTCTACTACTTCTGGCAGCGCACCAAAGAGGTTCCGTACAACACGTACGGCTCGGATGCTGCGAAGTGGTTGCTTGGCGCCGCCTTTCCGGATGCCGCGCTCACCAACGTCACGCAAAGTGGCCGCCAGCTTGGTATCACGAATAGCTATTCGGCTTACGGAAACGCCACGTGGCATGCAACGGACCGCCTCGACGTAAATGGCGGCCTTCGTTACACGTATGAGACGCGCACCGGTAAATACCGGTCTTTTCCGCTGGATAACGCGTTGCCCCTGACCGACCCGGCGTTCTCCGCGCTGACGCCCGCCCAGCTCACCGCGATCACTACGCGCCGCGGGATCTTCGCGCCGCAGGCTGCATTCGATACGAAAGCCAGCGGCGGCGAGCCCTCGGGCACGCTGAACGTTCTTTATCACATCACGAAAGAGGTCAACGCATATGCGGGCTATTCGCGCGGGTTCAAGTCCGCGGGGGTCAACTTGTCCGTGCCCGTGCAGCTTGCGAACGGACCCGCCCCGCTCACCTTCAAGCCGGAGATCGTCAACGCTTACGAGCTCGGTTTGAAGACCAATTTGCTCGACCGACGACTGAGCACGAACGTCGCGCTATTCCGCTCGGACGACAGCGGTTATCAGGCGAACCAGAGCCTTTTAGTCGATACACCCACGGGCCCAATCCTACGCCAATATCTGACCAACGTCGGTGACGTACGGAGCCAGGGTATCGAGGTCGACCTCCGCGCGAGGCCAGTCGAGGGCCTGTGGGTCACCGGGGGCTTCACTTTCAACGACGCCCGGTTCACGAGCTATCACAATGCACAATGCGCCTATTCGCAGGTCACCGCACAAAACGGCGGTGTTTGCGACTTGACGGGACACCACCTCGCGGGTGTGTCGAAGTACGTGTACACTGTAGCCGCCGAATACGCGTACCCCGTTGGCACGTTGTTCGGCCTCAAGTCGCTCGCCTACGTCGGCGGCAACTGGACTCAGCGCTCCCATTACTACGGCGCGTTGAACGACGACCCGTACAGCCGGGTGCCAGGCTACGGGCTCGCGAGCGCCTCAATCGGTCTGCGTGACGCGGGAGACCGCTGGGACCTCAAGTTTTGGGGCCAGAACCTGTTCAACACGCTGTACTACGTCAACGGCTCCGTCGACTCGGCCATCACGTATACTTACCGCGGGTCTCTTGGCGATCCGCGCTTTTATGGCACGACCCTTCGCATCAATCTCTGAGCGTTTGAGTGAGCTGAACGCGCTGCGCCCAAGCGAGACGCTTGACAGCGTCTCGCTTGAAGGACTATACGTCTCTTAAGTTAGATGAGGATTGACCCATGGCGAACGCACGACAACTGAAGCTAGGCGCGACGTGGCCGACGAGCGTTGGTTAGTGGAGCTGTTCAAGATCGAGTATCTCGCGGAAACGCCGAGGGGTCACCTTTGTTTGCCGGGTCCGGGGAACCGCTGGGCCGCCGCGCAAAACACGCAAGCAGCCGAGTAAGCCATTGGCCCAAACTTCAGCTGGTGGCCCCGAGCCGCTAAGAATCGAAGCAGACGTACTCGTCGCGGGCGGGGGAATGGCCGCGTGCTGGGCTGGGATCTCCGCAGCGCGCGCCGGCGCAAAGGTCGTGCTGGTCGACAAGGGCTATGTCGGCACGAGCGGCGTCACCGCGACGGGAGGGCCCGGACATTGGTGGGTCTCGCCCGAGGGTGACGCGCGCAAACAAGCCATCGATAAACGGTTGCTGACGGGGTACGGGCTCGCTGACCCGACCTGGATGGAGCGCATCATCGAGACGACTTGGCGTGTGCTCCCGACGCTCGCTTCCTATTATCAGTTCAGCGTCAATGACAAGGGCGAGACGGTTTACAATGCGCTGCGCGGCCCCGAGTACTTGCGTGCGCTTCGCAACGCGGCGGTCGATGCCGGGGTGACCATCCTGGATCAGAGCCCCGTGCTCGAGTTGCTCCTCCACGACGATGGTTCCGTGGCAGGCGCCAACGGGGTGCAACGCCAACAACATCGTGAGTACTCGGTGCGAGCGGGTGCCGTCGTCCTCGCAACCGGCGGCGCCGGCTTCCTCGGAGGGCTGCTCGGCAGCAGCACCAACACGGGTGACGGCCATTTGATGGCGCTCGAAGCGGGCGCAGAGCTCTCGGGGATGGAGTTTTCGAACCAGTACTCCATCTCCCCGCGCTGGAATTCGACCCGCACGCTGATTTATTCGTGGGCGCGCTACTTCGATGCCGACGGCAAAGAGCTGGATGTGCTGCCCGATAACGATGTGCTCGAACGCGCGCTGATCGCTGGCCCAGTGTTCGCTTTGCTCAACGAGTGCCCTGCTGGCCTCAGAAAAACCCTACCCCAGATCCAGCCGATGACGCTCTTGCCGTTCGTGCGCAAGGGCATCACGGACGTTTACGAGAAGCCGTTCGAGGTCAAGCTGTTCGCCGAAGGCACTATCCGCGGCACGGGTGGGTTACGCATCGTCGGCGACCAGTGCGAAACCACGATCGCGGGCTTGTACGCCGCCGGCGACACCGCGACCCGCGAGTTGATCGTCGGCGCGACGAGTGGCGGCGGTTCCCCGAACTCCGCGTGGGCGCTGACCTCGGGGCTATTGTCTGGCGCGGGCGCGGCCGCGCTCGCGCAGAGCCGTGGCCGTCGCGCTGATTCAAAGGTTCGCGCCCAAGGTACCGCCGGTCTTCGCCCGCGCGGCAGCGTGAAGCCGGTGGATCGGCGCCGCGTGCTCGAGGCCGCGCAAAACGAAATTTTGCCCCTCGATAAGAACGTGTTTCGCTCCGGCCGCAAGCTCCGTGATTCCTTGGGCGTTCTGGAAGCCGCATGGCGTGAGCTACGCGACCATGATCTTGCTCAAGGCGCTGATGCCGTCATCGCGCGCGAAACGGCGAGTGTCGTGGCCACGGCTCGCCTCTCCTACACCGCGGCTCTGGCTCGTGACGAAAGTCGCGGCATGCACCAACGAGAAGACGCACCCGAACAAAAACCTGAGCAAGCGCGCCGTCTCCTCGTCGGTGGTCTCGACGAGGTATGGACACGGCCCGAAGCTCAAGCGCAATGGAAGCCCACGCATGTTTGAGCTCATCATTCGCGACCGCTGCAATGGCTGCAATCGCTGCGTCGAGGTATGCCCCACGAACGTGCTCGAGCCCGGACCCGAGGGGATTCCGGTCGGCGCGCGCGTCGAGCAGTGCCAGACCTGCTTCATGTGCGAGCTCTATTGCAAAGAGGACGCGATCTACGTCGGCCCTGATCGGGACAAGCGCGAGCCGGTGAACGAGGCACAAATCGCGGCTTCCGGCCTGCTCGGACAATACCGGCGGGACTCGGGTTGGGATGAATGGGCGAGCAACCCGCAATACGACAACCAGATTTGGCAGCTCGGCCCCTACATCCAGGCCGGCGGAAAGCGCTCCGTCGAACGCGTCAAACTGCGCATCGCTGAACAGGCAAAACGCAGTGAAACGTCTGATCAGGGCGTACCGGGTCAACCCAAACAAGGTCTCTAGACCCCGAGCAATGCGGCGTGTCAGCCCTCGAGCTCTCGTACGCCGCGCGATCACCGCTGCCGTTTCCTTGCCCTTGTTGACTGTGCAGCGGCGGCGATCACACGACCGCCCGTCACTCCGGCGGCAATCACCGTCGGAGCACCCCAAGGCTGCGTCCCGCTGGCTCAGCTGCGTGACTCCCGAATCCGGGACGACTGGACCATCGACTTCATCGGCGACACTGGCCAGGTTTGGAGCCGCTTGCTTCATGGCCGGTGTGAGGTCACGGTCGCCATCATAAAGATTGAACCCGAGTTGTTCGACGCACAGCGCGCCGATGTAGCTCTTGCCAGCACCTGCTTGCCCAAACGCGAACCAAAGCCTCACGGCAGACAGAGATTAGCATTAGCCTACTCGCCTTGACGCCATGCTTTCGAGGTACGAGGTGTTGGGGATGCGCCGCCCTCTTTCCGTCACGTTCGTCCTAGCTGGGGCGTCGCTCTGCAGTTTTTGCCAACACGCTCCAGCGCAGGAATCCAAGCCCATGACCATCGAAAAGTCCGCCGCCGATATCTATGCGCTGTCTGTCAACACGCTGGAGGCGCAGCCGGCGCCGCTCAGCCAGTACCGTGGGCAAGTCACCCTGCTCGTCAACGTTGCGAGCGCCTGCGGTTACACGCCGCAATATGCCGGCCTCGAGCGCGTTTATACGAAGTACAAGCCCAAGGGATTCGCTGTACTCGGCTTTCCCAGCAATGACTTCGGTCGGCAAGAGCCGGGCTCGCCCGAGCAAATCCGAGAGTTTTGCGTGAGCAAATATCGGGTTGATTTTCCGATGTTCGAGAAGGTGCAGACCAAAGCTGGGCCGGGCCAGGCCGAAATTTATGCGACCCTGGAGCAGGCGGCGGGCACTTTGCCGTCGTGGAACTTCGGCAAGTACCTGGTCTCGCGCTCGGGTAGGGTGCTCAAGTTTTTTCCGTCCAAAGTCGAGCCTGAGGATGCGGAGCTGACGCAAGCCATCGAAGCGGCACTCTCCGAAGGCGCCTGAGCCGGGTGTGCTTAGCCGCTCATCTGTGTGAATAGTTCGAGATCTTCGGCAAATACTGGATCCAAGTCGCGCATGTCTTGCAAGGTGACCCAACGTAGCTCGGTGTGCTCGTCTTGAAGCAGCAGAGCTTGCCTCTCGTCGAGGGTTCGCACGCGCCGCCAGTGGATGCGCGCCGTCCCATCTCGGACATCAGCCGCCCAGACCTGCTCGGTCGCGCGCACCAACAAGCCTGACTCCTCGGGGACTTCGCGTTGAACGGCCTCGGCTTCGGACTCCCCGGGCTTTACGCGACCACAGAGCGCATGCCAGACCCTGGCGCGCTCCGCTTGCCTGCGCTTCGTTTACCGATCAAAAGACGCCCGTCGTTCGATGACGGCAGCAACCACGAGCAGCTCGTCCGCCAGCTCTGCCACCTTGGTCGCGCCACTTAAGGTGCGGCAATAGCGGCGAGCAGCGCGAGCGCAACTGCCAAGGGATTCTTTGCCGAACAAGAGAAACCTCTCAGCGCAACGCGGCACAGCCCCATGAGGGCGACATGGTCTCGTTTGCAAGATCACGTCAACCAGACCTGGTCTTGCGAGAAGCCAGGTTTTTTCCGCGGATTATTTGACGGTAATGCGTCCAGCACAAAGTTGAGGCCCCGCGCCCCAAAATACACTGGTCCTCGGAACGCGACTAGGGTTTACTGTCTGTTTTGAAAGACTTTTAGATTACAAAGGAGACTGTCATGAGCGAGCGTTTAGTCGAGCTACTGGGGGCACTGCACACCGAACGCCTGACGACCTGGCCACCGGAGCAGTTGCAGCGCAACATCGATCAACGGCGAATCAACGTCGAGCGCTTCGATCCCAAGAGTGCCCCGCAGGTGGGCGAAACGATCGCGCCCTTCGAGCTTCAGAGTGTCGAGGGCGGGACTCTCCGCTCACAGGACCTGCTCGAAAACGGGCCCGTGGTGTTGGTTTTCTTCCGGCATGAGAGCTGCCCGGCCTGCAACATCGCGTTGCCGTATTACGACCGCAACCTATGGCCGACGTTGTCGTCCCTGGGCGTCCAACTGGTCGCCATCAGCCCGCAAATTCCGGAGGCGTTGATCAACGTCCGTCAGCGTCACTCCTTCACGTTCAAGGTCGCCTCTGACATCGGCGCTACTCTCGGTCGCCGTTTCGGTCTGACTTTCAAGTCAGAGAGCGCGCCCAAGCCCGAGTCGGTCGCCCAAGGCTTGGCGGAGATGACCCACCCGGCCGTCGTGGTCATCGATGCAAATCACGTGGTGCGCTACGTCGACGTGACCCCGAACTGGATGGCCCGCAGCGAGGCAGGGCCGGTGCTCGAAGCGGTGCGCAAAGTGCTGGAGGTGCCGCTCGAGTCGGTCGCCTGACACGAGCTCCGGTTCGACGGCGCTGCGCGCGGTCACTCAATCCAGCCGCGCGCGTCGTCGCGGCGCGACATCCGGCCGCGCGACACGATAGATAAAGCCGATGCTGCGCATCGCGTTGCTCTTGGCCCTCTACTTCGCCCAAGGGCTGCCGTACGGCTTTCAAGTCATCTTCCTGCCGGTCTACCTGCGATCTCAGGGCGCGTCGCTCGCGGACATCGGTTTTGTTGGCGTCTTGAGCTTGCCTTGGTTGTTGAAGGCGCTGGGGGCGCCTTGGGTCGACCGCTATGGCAGCGTGCGGCTCGGCCACTACCGCTCTTGGATCCTGCCCCTTCAGGCAGGCCTCGCCGTCGTTGCCCTGACCGCTGCGTTCGTGCCGGCGAAACAGCTCCCACTGCTCTTGGCGTTGGTGTTCGTGATGAACCTCTTCGCCGCAACGCAAGATATCGCGGTCGACGGCCTGGCCGTGCGGATCCTCAAGCCGCACGAGGTCGGCCGCAGTAATGCCGTACAAGTCGTGGGCTTTAAGCTCGGGATGCTGTTCGGCGGCGGGCTCTTGGCCTGGTCGAGCTTGTATCTCGGTTGGCGTGGGCTGTTTTTGGTGTTGGCCGGGGCGATGGCATTGGTGTTCTTGGCTACATTGCTGTTCCGCGAGCCGCCGGTCGTGGACACCTTGGCGCGTTCGTCGATCGCCGTGATCCTGAAACGCTTGCTCGCGGCAGCCCGTGCCCCCGGAAGCGGCCTACTGCTGTTGGCCGTAGCGATTTATAAGACAGGGGAGTACCTGGTCAGCGCGATGTTCAAGCCGTTCTTGGTCGATGCGGGTTACCCGCTGGCGCGGATCGACCTCTGAATCGGCACTTACGGCATGCTCGCGTCGCTCGCCGGCTCGGCACTCGGCGGTGAGCTCGGCCGATGGCTGTCCTTGGTGGACGCGCTGATTCTGGCCGCGCTGATGCACGTAGTTCCGTTGTTTCTCTGCTGGTGGATCACGCGCGTGACGGTTACGCCGAGCGCGGTGATCGCCGTGACGTGCGCGGAGCACTTCGCCGGGGGCTTGTCACGACAGTGATGTTCGCATTGATGATGGCACGGGTGGATCGGCGCATTGGCGCCACTCACTACACGCTGCTGGCCAGTGTCGAGGTGTTCGGAAAGTCGCCGGCAACGTGGCTGTCCGGGCTGCTCGCTGAGCGATTGGGTTACGCCGGCTTGTTTTTACTGGGCGTAGGGACTGTCGTTGGCTTTCGTGCTCGTCCCGCTTTCAATGCGCAGACGCGTTGCATGAGACCCGGTCGTCGTAGGGCGGCCGCCGACTCGGGGAGCGGGAGCCTCCATGACTTATTCCGACTTTATCGTCACCTGAACAAGGCGTTCTCGCACATCGAGGAGCCGCCCCGTGCCATCCAGGTTTGGGCGAAGGACAATGCGGCTTGCGTCCGAGTGGACTCGTTTGAGCCCTGTTACTCAATGCGCTGAAATCAAGCGGCGAGATCTATCAGCAGACCCAGCGCGAGTGACCGCGTGTTACGGAAGTGCCCGCGCTTTGCGCGATGACCCAGTCGACGATCGCGTCGAAGCGCTCGGCATCGAGCGCGTGAGGACCGGTAGTGCGCAGATGCCGCAGATGATCCGCAGCGCCGACGAGCTGGAACGCGGGCTCTGCACGCGTCACCAAGTCGTCAGCGTCCGCGGCGTAGGGGTCGCCCTCCGAGGACACCACGAATAGATTTCGCGGCGCCACACAGCGCATGAGATCGTCCAAGTCGAAGCACGCCGAAAATCCCGGGATTACCAACGCCAACTCGAGGCCCACGCCGTGCCTCAGCTTGTAGCGGTACGAGCAGGCCGCACCACTCGAGACGGCGAACGCGATCCGAGCGTCCAACCCCGCTGCAAAAAGTGCCACATTTCCCCCGTAGGAATGACCGATCACTCCGACCTGAGTGCTATGCGTCAGGCTCTGGAGCGCGCTCACTGCACTTTCCACGTCAGTGAGTACCTTTCGTATGAGCAACTCCCCCCGCGCCAAACGATGCATGGCGTGGTTGTAATACTGGAGCCAGTCGCCCGCCGTGGCGCCGCGATCGGGATTCAGCGGAGGAGCGAGTTGGGGAGCCGTACGTTGATCGACAGCGCCACGCCGCGACTCGAACCCCACTGCATCGGGTGCGAGTACCGTAACACCAGCCCGCGCCAGCGTGGGGCCAAAGGCCTGAAACGGATCACCAGCCAGGCCGGCGACCTCACTCTTGCCCACCTGCCATTGGCTGTTGTGCTGGTGCAGCGCCACCACGGCGCCGGCGCGGCGCTGGCGCAGCGGTTCGAATAGGAATGCGCTCACGGAGTCACCGTCGGACGTGAACGTCACTGACTTCCTTAGGTATCCGTCGCCGCGAAACTCATCGCCGACCAGTGGATTGGCGTCGAGATTCGGCTCGGCGAGGCCGAGAAACGCTCTGAGCTGGGAACGCAAAAAGTCCATGTTTGCTTTGGGTTCGGCAACGCGGGAGTTAGCTCATGCGTTCGCGTGATCGTAAATGGGCGTTCCTCGAAAAACCAATGTGCTCGTGTCATGGGTCAGCGTCGAGTCGGCTGGCGATCGGAAAGCTCACTCTCGTCAGGATCGGCCTAGCCTTCGTCTCAGTTCGTTCTTCCCGCGCACTTGTCCCGTAACGAAGTGAACCAACTCCGCAACGGACCGTTCCGAGTTGACCCGCAGCACTTGGCAGTTATCCGGCAATTCCTCGAGCCACTGTTCGTGAACGGCGCGACTTCGACCGACACTGTGCGGTTCTTCGTACTTGGCCGCCCAGGCAATGAACGCCACATGCTGCGCCTGCAAATCGCCGCCAGTTTGGAGACGCTCGACCCCGTAGCGTCGAATCTCGCGCTTGCGCAGTCGCGTCATGCGAAGGGCTGGGTCGAGCTCGACGAAGACGACCGTCGTGAAGTCAGGCACGAGCTCATGCCCCCAGCTGCACAGCGAGACGCTCAACACCCAAGATTCGCTCTCGGAAAGCGCGGCGCGCAGCAAGCGGCAGCGCTCGGGCCCATCGCGCTTTTCGCAGAACGGAGGATTGGTCGCCCGCCAATAAAACGCGTCGGTGTCATGGAACCTGACCGCGAGTCGTTCGGCGAGCGCGCGCCCGAGCGTCGTCGTGCCGGAGCCCGAAGCGCCTAGCAGATGGATACAACCCTGTTTCACCCTTCACCCTCGTCTATCATACAAGACGAAAGGCGTTATGGTAGCAAAAGAAGGAATTCACGAGGTCTCAAGCCCAAGAGACAACCGGCTTTCCGGCCCTTAGCCGAGAGGTTTGGGCGACGCAGGCGGGGGAGTGGCGTCGGCGCCACGAGCCGGGCGGGCGAGCCAGTCCTGCTTGGTCAGAGCGTAGCAGGCGGTATCGCGCCGTCCGTTACCCACGTGTGCCAGTTGGCCACGAAGAACACCCTCGTGCCGTAGTCCGCATTTTTCGGCAACGCGGATCGATGCCAGGTTGCGCTGGTCGCAACGCCAGGCGAGGCGCAGCCATGGCCAAGCGCTGAAGCCCCACTCGAGCATGGCCGTCACCACCCGTGGCCCGAGCCCGCGGCCCGCTTCACTCTGGCGAATGAACATTCCGATCTCTGCGCAGCCGGTCGTTATCGGACCCTCTCGCAAATGGAAGCCAGCGCTGCCGAGTAGGCGCATTTCGTCACTGGAGAACACGCCAATGACGAAGCCCTCTGCCAACAGATAGCGCGCGCGGAACTGCCGAACGAGCTTTTCGCCGTCTTCCACCGGCATATGCGGCACCGCCCACGGCATCCAGGGCCTCAGGTGCTCGTACGACTCGTCGCTGGCCTCTGAAAGAAGCGGACCGTCGCCCAAATCGTAGGAGCGCAAGACAAATCCATCGCCAACGTACCGCTCGGGAGCGAACAAGTAGGTCACGTGGATGGATGATAGTCGAGCTAATGGGTCGTGGCTAAGCGCTCTCGTGCAGAAAGCGTAGCGTCAGTGACAGCGCGGCAACCGCGAGCCCAGCGGCAAGACCGAGCCACAACCCGCGTGCGCCGAGTGGGGTGTGAAAAGCCAACAGGTAGCCGAGAGGTAGCGAGAGCAGCCAGTAGGCCGCAAATGTCAGCAGGGCCGGCACCCGCACGTCGGCAAGCCCCCGCAGCGCGCCCTGGCAAATCACTTGGCTACCGTCGAATACTTGAAAGATCGCCGCGACCGAGAGCAACTCAGCCGCTACCGCCGCAACGCTGTCTATCGGCGTGAACAAGCCCGCGATGAAGCGGCCTTGCCAAGCGAACAGGCCGGCAAAGATCAACATCAGGCATAGCCCAGCGCCTAGCGCGCCGAGGCCGATGGCTCGCACGCTCCCGGTATAGCCCGCCCCGTTTGCGCGGCTGATTCGCATGCTCACCGCATAGGAAAGGCCAAGTGGCGCCATGAATGTGAGTGACGCGCAGCCGAGCGCGATTTGATGCGCAGCCAGAGGCACGGTGCCGAGCCATCCGATCATCAAGGTCGAGGCTGCGAAGGCGCCGGTCTCGAACACCAGCATCGCGGCGACCGGCGCGCCGAAGCGGACCAGCTGGACGAGTCGCGCGGTCTGCCAAGCCGTGCGCGGCGCAGCACGCCACGCCGCAAAGGGCCGCCCAAACCGCAGCCAGCCCGTGATCGCTAAAACAGACACCAGCCGCGCGACCAAAGTCGACCACGCGGAGCCGACCAAGCCCAGCCGCGAAAAACCGCCGTGCCCGAAGACGAACAACCAGTTCAGAAGTGCGTTGAGGCCGACGCTGCCAATGGCAATGAGGGTTGGCCCCCACGGCTGCCCCACGGCCTCGGCAAACTGGCGCTGAACTTGAAATATCAGTGCCGGGAGCAGTGACGCGGCGATGAGCAGGTAGAACCCTTTGGCGAGGGCAATCACGTCCTCCGGCTCTCCCAAGCGATCGAACTGCGTCGACATCCCGGCCAGCACGCAGAAGCCCGCGAGCCCCACGACGAGCGAGAGGACGCGTCCGTGACGCAACCAGGACACGCTACTGGCCGCGTCTCCGGCCCCGTGCTCGCGAGCTGCAAACACGCCCGAGCCTACGAGCGATCCCACGCACACGACGTAGAACATGCCGAAGACACCTTGCGTGAACGCGGCTGCCGCGAGCGGAGCTGCACCCAAGCGCCCAATGAACGCCGTGTCGGTCAGGCCCATCAGCATTTGGCTGACATGCCCGACGACGATAGGTAGAGCGAGGGCCAGCGTTGGCCCGAGCTCGCGTCGGAGCGCGGAGTGAGTGCTCACTCGCTGCGTTTTGGCATTGTTAGCCGGCGGCGAAGCACGGCAATGAATTCGACGGACATCCGTGGGCGGATCCTGGCTCGGGGCGGCCGTTGCGTAGAGATCGTGAGCCAAGGTAAGGGCGAGCGCAATAAAGCTTTGCCCCTCGCGGTCGCTCGGATGGCCGCGTCTATCATAGGAGAATAAGCCTCGGAAGGAGCCCGGTCTAGATTCGGGCGGCGTGCTAGAAGCCGAAGAATGCTGTTGTCGGTCGCGCTGCCGCTTTTGATCGCGACGGATTTGGATGGCACGCTCCTGCGGCGTGATGGTTCGATATCGGCTCGTACCCGGGCCGTTTTGCAGCGAGCGCGAGCAGCCGGCGTCCAGCTGGTGATGGTCACCGGTCGCCCAGTACGCCACGTGGAGAAGATTGAGGGGGCGCGCGAGCTCGGTGGCCTGGCCATCTGCGTCAACGGCGCGTTGATCTATGACTTGGACCATGAGCGCGTGCTGGAGGAAGCCCGCTTGAGCCCGCTCATGGCCTGCGAGCTCGTGCGGGAATTGCGCAAACATTTGCCGGGCATTTGCTTTGCTGTGGAGGTCGGCCTCGAATTTGGGTGGGAGCCGAGCTACGGGCTGCAGCGCAAGCGCACGGAGCCGCCGGGTCTGCCTACCGCTGACGCGCTGACGCTCTGCGCACAGGGCGTCAACAAATTGATCGCACGACACGCCGAGTTTGCGGCGGAGGAGCTGGCTGCTCGCTGTCAGCGCGTGTTGGTCAACCGGGCCACAGCCAGCTACTCGGGAGCGCCTTTTCTCGAAATGAGTGCGCTCCGGGTCAGCAAAGCGTCGGCTTTGGCGGGTTACTGCCAAGAGCGCCAAATCGATCCGAATCGAGTGATCAGCTTCGGCGACATGCCCAACGATCTGCCCATGCTGGAGTGGGCCGGCCACAGCGTTGCCATGGCGAACGCTCATGCGAGCGTGCTCGCGGCAAGCAACGAAGTCACGCTTTCGAACGAAGAAGACGGCGTGGCAGTCGTGGTTGACCGGTTGCTCGCGAGCTGCGGCGACCCGCGCTGATCAGCGGCGCAGAGCACTAAGTCGCGGTGGGTGGCGTCCGACAGGCGCAGTACCAGGGCGTCGCTGATCAGCGCGTGGCCTAATGGACCCCTCGTCGTGCACTCGTGGAGCGCTGTCCCGATGGGTAGGGTGCGCTTGGTCGAGGCAGCTCCGACCGCAATCGTCTTTTGGCGTCGGACGCGGCTTTTCTATTGCGGCAAGCCGTGCTGCCCGACAGTTGCGGTCCCCGCGACATGAACACGACACCCCCGCGTGACCGTGACGCCGAAGGCTGCGACGCACCGAGCTCGGCCGCGTGACCATCACCCAAGGCTCGTCGGCTGCGTCAATCTGTCTGCTCGCGCTCCAGAAAGGCATGCGCTAGACCGCGACCCATGCTGGGTTTGGCGCGCACCCTATTGCTTATCACTTTGCGCAGCTGCGCGAAGCCAGAGCAGGCCGCAGGACGAGCCGTCGGTGAAGCTCCTAAACCGGCGGCTCCGCCGTTGGCGGCCGCGGTTCGCTACGCGGCTCGTGGCGTGGTGCGTTCGGTCGACGACGAAAAGTCGATGCTCTGGATCGCTCACGACGACATTCCGGGTTACATGAAAGCGATGACCATGCCCTTCGTGGCCTCTTCGGCCCTCCGGCGCCTGGTCCGGGCCGGCGATCACCTCGAGTTTAGCTTTCATGACGATGGCTCCGGAAACCTCGTGCTCGACACGCTGCGCAAGACTGCACCCTAGCTGCGTGTTGCGGGCGCTCCGCGGGGCTAATGGCGTTTTGTCTCTTAAAGTGGACATAGCGTCAGCGGCTGTAATAGAGGTAGGACCTCGCGTTGAGCCGTTTACCGGTGCATGGTCGCCACAAGCCCGGATCCGCTCGTAGTGCTACGCTTGCTGCCGTGTCGAGTGCAGAAGAGCGCCGAAGATCTCGCCAGCGGGAGTGGAGCGGCGGGGTGGCCCGGTCTTTTTCGGAAATGGAGCAGGCGGATTTGCAGTTTTGGCTCACGCTGGAGCCAGTTGACCGCTTACGCATGGTGTGGTCGCTCGTCGAGGACGGGCTAGCGCTACAAGGCAACCATGGACCTTCACCCCGACTTCAAAGACTCGTTGGTGGAGTTCGCCCGCTTCGGGGTTAGGTACGCGCTCCTTGGTGGCCACGCCGTTGGTTATCACAGCAAGCCGCGCGCGACGAAGGAGCGCCCGGCCCTGGCAACACGCCCACCTTGCTGTCGGGTGAACGACGCTTTCGAGGTCGCAGCGTGCGACGCTCGAAGGCGATGAGATGCTTCGAGCGTAGCAGGCTTCGACGACCCACACAGAGCGTTACGGTGTGGGCGCCGGGATGATGTTGGTGCCGGAATAGAAGTAGTACGTCGCGGTGTACGGGGCCGCGAAGACCGCGTTCAGATTGGTCGGCGAACAAGTGGTGGTCGGTGCGAGGCCCCCGGTGGTATGTAAGCGCTGCACGGCGGTTACCGAAGTGAAGAGGCCTGCCACTCCACCGTCGACAGTGGCGCTGAGCAACAGTTGCGGGACCGCGTTCGCAGTCGCCGACGGAGCGTTGCGAACGAGCGTTCCCTTGACGATGCTGCCGTCGTTCGCTTTCCAGTGCGGTCCTACGTAGTGCGTACCTGCAAGCGTGCACTCGTGGTTGTAGAGACTGGCTGCTGGTACGCCTGCCCAAGCATAGGTCGTCGTGGTCCCACTGGTCGTGGCGGTGCACGTATACGTCTGCACGCCCTGTGCGGCGTAGGCGGCGACGAGCACCGCTGCGTCTCTCACCGCAATCCCGACCGGGACGCCCGTCGGCTTCACGAGGGCGGGAGCGCAAACAGACCCGCCGCCAGTGCCGCCAGTGCCGCCAGCGCCGCCCTTACCCGCGGTGCCGCCGGTGCCGCCCGCGCCGCCAGTGCCGCCCGCGCCGCTGGTGCCACCAGTCCCGCTGCCACCGCCAGTGCCG